>JBGPTW010000005.1:0-78326 GCA_041490825.1 Methylomirabilia bacterium
AGCGCCTGGTCGCGGCCGGGCTGCTCCAGGGGCGCACCGTGGCGATCGACGCCACGACGCTGGAGGCGAACGCCGCCATGCGCAGCATCGTGCGGCGCGATACCGGCGAGAGCTACCAGGACTTCCTGACGCGCCTCGCGGCGGCGTCGGGCCTCAAGACGCCGACCCGCGAGGCCCTGGCCCGCCTCGATCGGCGCCGGAAGAAGCGGACCTCGAATAAGGAGTGGAAGAACCCGTTCGATCCGGACGCGAAGATCACCAAGATGAAGGACGGGCGCACGCACCTCGCGCACAAGGCCGAGCACGCCGTGGATCTGGAGAGCGGCGCGCTCGTCGCCGTGACGCTGCAGGGCGCCAATGTCGGGGACACGACGAGCCTGGTCGAGACCGCGATCGCGGCGGCCGAACAGGTGGAGGCCGCGCACGCGGCGAGTGCGACCCCGCCGGGGCTGACCGAGATCATCGCGGACAAGGGCTATCACAGCAACCAGACGATGATCGATCTCGCGGCGGTCGGGGTGCGCTCCTACATCGCCGAGCCCGAGCGCGGCCGACGCGATTGGACCGAGACGCCCGAAGCGCAGGCCCCGGTCTACGGCAATCGGCGGCGGGTCCGCGGCGTGCGCGGCCAGCGGCTGATGCGGCAACGGGGCGAGTACGTCGAGCGCTCGTTCGCCCACGTGTACGACACCGGCGGGGTGCGGCGCACCCACTTGCGCGGGCATCAGAACATTCTCAAACGACTGCTCGTGCACGCGAGCGCCTTCAACCTCGGCGTACTCATGCGGCGGGCGTTCGGGCGCGGGACGCCGCGCGGGCTGCAAGACGGCCCCTGCGACCCCTCCGCGCTTGAAATTGTCTTCGGACGGCTCCTCGCGCACGTCTGGAGGGTCGCCCGACGCTGCTGGGGCGTCTCCCGATTACGACCGCGCGTCCTGTCCACCTCATGGACTCCCGTGCGAGTGGGCTGAGCGCCGAGAGTTTAACCACGGACTGCTAAGCCCGGCTTCCCTAGGAGTGCTAGCCACTTAGTGAGGAGTGCGCTCCTTTGGGCCGTTGTTAGGGGTTCTAGGGTTCCCGTGCGGAATCCATGCTCGATTAACTCGCCGTGGTAGGCTGCCGTTCGACAGGTCAAGACAATCCGATTACCACGTGGCAATGCCCGGCTCACGAGCGAACTAATCTGCGCTATGACATTCTCGCGCCGAGCCATGTCGGAGATTTCGTCTAAGCCATCCAGTAAGAAGATAAAAGCGCCACGCCTTAAGAGGCGATTGATGTGCGGTCCGATAACTGTCCCTGGAGTAGCGATGGTAACGTCTCGTCAGTCGCGAGGTTATTCAACGTGGACAGCGATATGAAGACCGGAAAATATCGCCGCCTGAGTCTGAGAACGCGGGTAATATAGTGACGGGCCTCTCGAGATTTCAGGCGTTCGACGGCTTCACGAACGACATGCCGGCGCGCCCGCGCGCACATTAATGCCAGGAACCGAGCGATTGTTGTCTTTCCAGCGCCGGGCCCACCGAGAAGCATTATGGCGGGGTATTTTTGGATCGCCACCTCAAGTGTAGTGGGTTCTGGGTCGCCCGAACCGGATAGAGTGACTGAGACGAATAAAGCATCTAGCTCCTGGGGCTGTGATGTCTTGACGGATAACAAAGTGCTGGGCAGCGCTGGGAGGTGCCGAGAGCGCCAGATAGTGGCTTCAAGCCTGTCCTGCTCTTCACGGGAGTGCTCGATACGATCAATTGCGTTAGCGTAAACGGCTGCGAGGATGGCGCGGATCGTGGGCCAGAATATGACTGTCAAAAAAGTGCCGAGTATCGCCGCACCTGAAGTCAGTGCAGCTGCTTGGTTACCACTTAGAATCCGGAGAAGATCACCGTTCATATATCGGCAGTAAATCCCGGTGAGTCAGATGTGATGGGCACGATCCGCCGCACTTGAGCTCGGGTGCCGCGTCGTACGCTCGTGCGATCGCAGTGGCGCGGTTCGTCGTGTTCTGCGCCACGTGGGGCGTCACGGCCATCTCGTGCAGCGGGTCGACAAACTGGTCCGAGTCGTAAGCTTTGTCGGCGCTGACCGTCGGCCGACCATCATTGGTTACGCGCTGGAGTATTCCGCAAACTCACGTTCCGCTGGGCGTCGTAATCGCACAGCCACGGCACCGTCGTCAAGAGACAAGATCTGGCCGACCACCGCGGTCCAGTGATACGCCGACAGCCAGGCGGGCTCCGTGGATCGTCAGCGATTGGGACGGCTCCAAGCCTGTCGATAGGAAACGGGAGGCGGCGCCCGGTCGGCCTCCTCGAGGAGCGACGTGAGTCCGGAGTGGATGGCCTGGATGACGTGTGGGTCCTCGATGAGGGCGCGCAGGCACGGGCCGAACTGAGCGGTGGGCGTTCGAGATCGACGTGCTCGGCTGCCCCCGCTGATGGCGGCCCGCCCGGAGCTGTCACGTCCTCTCCCGCGCTGAAGGCGAAGCTGGGCCGCCAGAGGGGCGCCCGGCTGGCCCCTGCACCTTCACGTGGAACTGGCTCGTGCGGCCGGGGTAGCTGGCGGGCACGATTGTGTGCAGCCTGAACTTCTGTACCTGGGGCTTGGCGGCAAGAGCCAGCCGCTGGTGCGTGCCAACAACGCCCGGGGGGGAGCGGCGACTTTCGAGAATGGCCGTTTATGTCTCCTTCTCCTAACCCGGCGTAGCCGGAACCAAACAGGGGAGTCCGGCGATCGCGGTCGTTGCGTACGATTCCGATCGTGGCGTCGCCGCGAGGTTGAGTGAGAATGGCCGGTATGAGCACGTTTGTCGACCGCCATCGTGAAGATCTCCACGCCGTACATGAAGACCGGCGTGCTCTACGACGACTTCAAGCGCTACTTCGGGCATGACTCCGGTGATGTTCTCGTGTGGCGAGCGCCCTCGGCACTGATGAACCCGTCCCTTCGCGCGGAACGACTGGCGCGGGAGGAGCGTCTCGATCCGCTTCGCTTCGCCCGCGAATACGAGGCCGAGTTCGCCGAAGACCTCGAAGCATTTCTCCCCTACGCGTGTGTCGACGGCGCCGTTGTCGCTGGCCGGCACGAGCTTCCGTCTCGCGATGGTGTCCGGTACGTCGCGGCTGTCGATCCGTTCGGCGGTGGCGCCGACGCCTTCACGCTCGCGATCGTGCACGCCGAAGGCCAGGGCACCGAGCGTCGCGTGATTCACAACGTGATCCGCGGGTGGTCCCGCCGGGGCAGCGAGAGCGTGGATCTCGAAAGCGTCGTCCGCGAGATCGCGACAATCGCCAAGCGCTATCGATGCTCGACGGTGTACGGCGATCGCTATGCCGCGCAGTGGGTTCGCGATGCCTTCAAGCGCGAGGGCATCAGATACTCCGAGCCGGAAGTGCGCGTGCCAAACGAACCCGGAACGAAACGATATCTCGACAAGAGCCTGGCCTATCTTGAAGTCGAGCCGCTCTTCGCTCAGGGGCGCATTGAACTCCTCGACTACCCGACACTCGCTCGCGAACTGAAGCAACTCGAACGGCGTCCACGCGCGGGAGGCAAGACGCTCGTTGACCATCCCGCTGGTGGCCATGACGACCACGCCAATGCGCTCGCGCCCGCGGCCGTCGTCGCCCACGCCAATGCGGCTCGGCCCTTTGGAGGCTCCGTGGAGAACTTCAGCATCAACAGCATGGTCCGGGGTGGCTGTACCTGGGGCGGAACGGCAAGAATCGGCCGCTCCCGCGTTCCGGTCACGCGGGAGGGGCGGGACTGCCGAGAAGGGATGTTACGTCAAGAGGGCCTTTGTCCCGTCTATGCTCTGGCCCCCCCCCTGCATCCGTTCGATCTGCAGGAGTGCCTCGGCGAGCAGCCGCTTCGCGTGCGTGGCAGAGGGAATAACACGCGACGAGCGTACCGCATCACATCGCGCGAGCGCTCTACTGCAATGAGAACGATACTGCTGGCACTTCGAGGACGCGCGCTGGCGGGCAGCCATGGTCAAAGATATCGTGGTAGATGGTGTCCATTCTCTTCAAGACGCCCGGCTGAAAGTACTTTCCCCCGCACTGCTGGCAGACTCCAGCCGGAACGTCGCTAATGATGAGGAGCCGACCGCGCCGCCGGTAATCGTACTCGATTCTTCGCTCCTCGACGGCGCCTCCGCAGAAGCTGCAGTCTCCGAACCCAGTCACGGGCGGCCTCCACGCGTTCGCGGATCGATCCACTTCGGAGGCTGCGGCTCGTAGACGGTGATCAGCCGCGGGATGCGGCGTCCCGCTCCCCGTTCGCGTGCCCAGCCCACTACCAAGTGGATGGGACGCCCAAGCGCGTCCCCAGGATCAGACAACTCGATCCGCGCGGGTCGTCCGGATAGTCCTCCAAGATCACTCCATTCGTGATCGCTTCGTCGATGTCGACGAGGTCGAGATCCTCCTCAAGTCGCTCTTGCTGCGCGTGCATGCTCAACTCGTACGCTCCCTGACTGAACAGGTCGCGGATCTCATCGATATCCAGGCGTAGCCCTCTTACGCAGTATAAGGGGTTTGCGTCCGCTGGCGGGTGATCCCAAACGTCGAGCTCTGGCAACGTCCGGCAGATGAAAACGCTGCCGCGACGCTGAAGGTCGACGCCAACATCTTCTTGTTCCCGGTGGACGCTCGGCCTACCTGAACGCCGACATCACCTCGTGCGTCACGATGCGGAGACTCTCCCGCTCGAGCTCTCGCGGGATGAGCCCGCCGGGATTCGGCTCCATGAGAATGCCGTCGATGCCGAGCTCCTCACGAAGCTCCGTCAGACGATCGATCAGCCGCTTCGGCGTGCCGAACGCCACCTTCCTCGCCAGGATGTCGTCGTAGGAGAGATTCGCCATCCGCTCGATCTGCGCGCGACGTCGATCCGTGGGCGCGGTCCCGGCCCGTCCGAGCGACGAGCGCCCGAGCTCGGCCTGCCGGGCGAAGAACGCCGTGATGCTTGCGCGCGGCTCCTCCATCGCGGCGTTCTCGGTCGCGGCGGCGTAGACGGGAATGCGGACGTACGCGCTCGGCTCCGCGGTGTGTCCCGCCGCGTGCCACGCCTCGCGGTACGACGCGAGCGACACTTTCAGATCGGCGATCTCCGTGGCGCGCAGGCCGACGAAGATCGACAAGCCCATTCACGCGCGAAAACGGCAAGGTCCGTCGCACAGTAGACCTTGGTCAGGCTCGCGATGTACGATCCTTTTGCTCCTGGCGTGGCCCCAAGTCGAGCGTTCTGTCGAAAGGACTGAGATGGCCAACGACGACCTCTGTTTCCTCTCGATCGCGGAGCTCTCGAGTCTGATGCGCGCGCGAACAGTTTCCCCGGTCGAAGTGACCGAGGCGCACCTGGCCCGGATCGAGCGACTGAACCCGACGCTGAACGCCTTCGTCACGGTGATGGGTGTAGAGGCGCGCGATGCGGCGCGTCGCGCAGAATCGGACATGGCGGCGGGACGATGGCGCGGTCCGCTTCACGGCGTTCCGATTGGTGTGAAAGACATCTTCGACACGGCCGGCGTGCGCACGACGAATGGCTCGTCGTTCTATCGCGACAACGTGCCGAAGGAGGACGCCGAGTCGATCCGCGGCTTGAAGGAGGCCGGCGCCGTCCTAATCGGGAAATGCAACACGCACGAGTTCGCCGCGGGCTCGACGACGAACAACCCGTGGTACGGACCGACGCGGAATCCGTGGGCGCTCGATCGAGCGCCCGGCGGCTCGAGCGGCGGTTCCGGCGCCGCCGTCGCGGCGTTCCTGTGTCCTGGCGCCACGGGAACGGACACTGGAGGCTCGATCCGAGGGCCGGCGGCGTGCTGCGGCATCGTCGGGCTCAAGCCGACGTACGGGCGCGTGAGCATTCGCGGCATCTATCCAAACGCGGTCAGCCTCGACCACGCGGGCCCGCTCACGCGGACCGCGCGCGACGCCGGTCTGATGCTCGGCGCGATGGCCGGCTACGACCGTCACGATCCGACGTCGGTTGACGTACCGGTTCCTGATTTCACGGCGGAGATCGACGCCGGTGTCAGCGGGATAAGACTCGCGGTGTGCCCCGACCTCCATTTCATCGAGCTCGATCGAGCCGTCACGCGCGCGCTCGACGAGGTTACGAGCGTCCTCGCTGGCCTTGGCGCGAAGATCGAGACTGTCGCGTTTCGGCTCGCGAGCGAAGTGCCAGCGACGCGCGAGGCGCTGTCGCGCGGTGAGTTCCTGACACTCCATCGCGCGCGGTTCGCGGCGCACCCCGAAGGCTACGGCGCCGATCTGCACCCGCGGTTTGCCGAAGGCAGCCGCATCACGCTCGACGACTACGTGCGCGCGTGTCGGATGCGCGAGGCGATTCGACGGGAGTTCGACGAGATCCTGCGCGTGGTGGACGCGATCGTCTTGCCCGTCGCGCCGTGCGAGGCGCCGCTGATCGCGACCGGCGCGTCGCGGGTCAATGGCCAGGACGTCACGTTCGCGTCCGGCCTCGCGATGCGACAGGTCATCAACGTGGCGGGATTGCCGGCGGTCGCCGTGCCGATCGGCTTCGGTGACGCCGATCTCCCACTCTCGATGCAGATCGTCGGAGCCGCCTGGGCCGAAGCGAAAATTCTCCGGATCGCGCACGCATACGAGGTGGCGACGCTCGGGATCCGCAACCGCCGCCCGGCCGCGATCCGATGAAGCGACTCGTGACGGCAATCGTGATCGCGGCCGTTCTCGCCGCACCGGCAATGGCGCAGCAACGTTCGACGCCGACGGCAAAGCCGGAGGGCGAGATGCGCTGGGCGCTCTACGTGCACGCTCGCGCCGGCGTGGTTCGATCCGGGCGAGGTCACCGCCGGCTTCCTCACGCCATTCTGGGTGATGTACGCGCTGCACGACGCGCTCGTGAAGCCGATGCCCGGCAACCTGATGGCGCCGAGCCTGGCGGAGTCGTGGACGGTGAGCGCGGGTCAGCGCGCGTACGACTTCAAGCTGCGCGAGGGCCTCAAATTCCACAACGGCGATTCCTTCACCGCGGACGACGTGAAGTTCAGCTTCCAGCGATGCGGGATTTCCGAACGGGTTCGACGGCGGCGATTTCTATCCGTATCCACCGTACTGGTCGGCGGGCGAGACGATCGTCAACTATCTGGGCGCCGTCGGGATCAGGATGAAGCTCCGCACGATGGAGCGCGCGGCGTTCCAGCCCGCGTGGTCGGGGAAAAAGCTTCGGGGCGTGTGCATGTGCACGATGGCGAACTTCGGCAACGCGGCGACACGCTTGTCCGAGGCGGTGCAGAGCGACGGCGCGTACGCGCGCGGCGCCGATCCCGACGTCGACGCCCTCTTCAAGCAACAGGCGCGCGAGACGGATCGGAAGAAGCGCGCAGCGATGCTCGCCCAGATCCAGCAACTCCTGTACGATCGCGTGCGGTTCGGCCCGCTGTACGAATTCATCTGGCCGAGCGGCATCGGCCCGCGCGTGGCGGAGCCGGCGCTGTTGCTGATCGACCCCTATCCGTGGTCGGCACCGCTCGAAGACGTCCGACTCAAGGCGAAGTGAGCGCGTGATGCGACCTCGCTACGGGCTGAGCCTGCCGAACCGCGGTGTCCTGTTCGGCGCGACGAGCGTCGACGAGCTGCTCGCGCTCTCCGAGCAGGCCGACGCGTCCGGCGCGTTCGATTCCATCTGGGTCGGCGACAGCCTGTTCGCCAAGCCGCGACTCGAATCGCTCGTGCTGCTCGGGGCGATCGCCGCGCGTACGCGGCGCGTGCGGCTCGGCACGTGCTGTCTCTCGACGTTTCCGCTGCGCGATCCTATTTTCCTCGCTGCGCAGTGGGCCGCGCTCGATCAGATCTCACGCGGCCGGATGGTCCTCGGCGCCTGCATCGGTGGCAGCTTGCCGCGCGAGAAGGCCGTGGCCGAATTCGGGGTGTTCAAGCAGCCGCTCTCCGAGCGCGCGCCGCGACTCGAAGAAGGCATCACGATCCTGCGGCGGCTCTGGACCGAAGACCACGTGACGCACGACGGCCGCTTCTACCAGTTTCGCGACGTGACGCTCGAGCCCAAGCCCGTCCAGAATCCGTGCCCGATCTGGATCGCGACGAACCCGAAACCGGAGCTGACGACGTCACACGTGATCGACCGTGCGATCCGGCGCGTCGGCCTCCTGGCCGACGGCTGGATGACCGACAACACGCCCGTCGCGCGCTTCAAGGAGCGCTGGGATCTCATCCGGCAGGTCGCGCGGGAGAACGGCCGGCCGACGGACACGATGGAGTCCGCGCTCCATCTGATGGTCAACATCAACGACGATCGGAGCGCCGCGTTCGAGGAGTCCGTGAAGTTCCTGCACACGTACTACAGCTCCGCGATGACCCGCGAGTACATCGAAAGCTGGCTCGCGTGCGGATCGCCGGCTGCCGTGATGGAGAAGATCCGCGCGTACGTCGAGGCTGGCTGCACGACGCCGATCTTGAGATTCGCGTCGTGGGACCAGAAAGGTCAGCTCGCGCGGGCGCTTGCCGAGGTGATGCCGCGATGAGCGAGACCACCGGCCTCACGCTGACGCTCGAGCACACGACGATGAGCGAAGCAGAGGCGCTGACGTTTCTCGCCGGGCATCGGATCTCGCACGGCGGTCGCACGATGGACCCGAAGGCGCAGATCGTCGGCGAGTTCGTGAAATCGATCCGGGTGCCGGGATACTTCCCGCCGTTGCCCGAGCTGCGTCAGCAGCTACGGACCATGGTGGCACTAATGGATGAGCCGGCGCCGAAGCTCGCGCGCATCGACGACATCCGTATTCCTGGACCCGCCGGGCCGGTGCCGGCGCGCGTCTACGATGCGGGTGGTCGCGATGCCACGCCACGCCCGACGCTGATGTACTTCCACGGTGGTGGATGGGTCCAGGGCGATCTCGAGACGCATCACGGCCTGTGCGCACGACTCGCGCTTCGCTCCGGCGCGATCGTCGTCGCCGTCGATTACCGTCTCGCGCCCGAGGCCAAGTTTCCGGCAGCGGTCGAGGACTGTGTGACCGCGTATCGATGGCTCCGGTCGCACGCGGCCGACGTCGGCGCCGATCCCACGCGCGTGGCCGTCGCCGGCGACTCTGCCGGCGGCAATCTCGCGGCGGTCGTGTCCCAGCTGGCCGCGAGCGCCGGCGTTCCCATCCCGACATGTCAGGTCCTGATCTATCCCGCTGTCGACTTCGGGCTCGACACGGCTTCGCATCGCGAGCTCGAGAACGGACACATCATTCCCCGTGACCGAATTCTCTGGTACTCGCAACAGTACCTGCCGAGTGACGCCGACCGCGACGATCCGCGCGCCTCGCCACTACGCGCAAAGGATCTCGGCGGGCAACCGCCGACGTTGATCGTCACCGGGGGATTCGATCCCCTGCGCGACGAGGGCCACGCCTACGCCGAGCGGCTCCGTGCCGCGGGCGTCGACGTCGTCGATCGCGAGTACACGGGACAGATCCATGCGTTCGTCTCTCTCACCAAGGCGATTCCGCAAGGCATGACCTGCACCTGGGAGATCGCAGACTATCTCGAGACGCGCCTGAGTCCAGCGGGGGCGGCACCCCATGGCGTCTGAGCGGCCCGACGTCAAGCAACAGATCGCGGCCCACTGGGATCGGCGCGCGCCTCACTTCGACGACGATTTCGGGCACAGCATCCGCACGACCGGCGAACGCGCCGCGTGGGATCGGATCTTCGATCTCGTCCTCACCGGCCGGCGCGCGCTCGACGCGCTCGACGCCGGCTGCGGCACCGGCCTCCTTTCATTCGAGCTCGCGGCTCGCGGCCATCACGTCACCGGGGTCGACTTCGCGCCGGCCATGATCGCCGAGGCGCGGCGCAAATCAGTGGAGCACGGGTCGAGCCACGGCGCGATCCAGATTCGAGGAAGCCGATGCGGATCCTCGGGAAGCGCTCGCACACTCCGCCCCAGATGACGCCGAGCGCCACCAGCATCATCTCCATCGTGTGCGAGATGATGTGCCGGGCGCCGCGGCCCTCGAAGCGATCTACGCCAACGGTCGCCATGCACGAGGTTATCTCGAGTCCAACGCTCGGTGGTCTTCGTCGACTCGAACATTCCGACCTCGGGCTGACGATTCCGCCGTCCATACTGCTGCGCGCAGACCACGTCATCGAGTAGCGGCGACCCTCGCGCGATCCTCGCCACGTTGCGCCCTTCACGCGCGACAGCCTCCGCACCGTCTGCCCTTTGATACACTTGTCGTCACATCAGGCGCGTGCGACGCTGCGCGCCGTGGATGGATAGCGATGGCGATACGGCTCAAGCGAAAGCTCGGCTACGCGGACTACGAGCGGTTGCCCGACGGCAACGGCAAGCGCTACGAGATCCTCGACGGTGATCTGTACGTGACGCCCGCGCCGACGCCGCTCCACCAGCGTCTGTCGAAGCGCCTCCAGCGACAGCTCGAAAATTTCTTCGAGGCGCGCGGGCTCGGCGAAGTCTTCGACGCGCCGATCGATCTTGTCCTCGGGGATTTCGACATCGTCCAGCCGGATCTGCTGATCGTCGCCGACCCCGGCCAGGTTGGCGAGCGCGCGATCCAGCGCGCGCCTCTGCTCGTCGTCGAGATCCTCTCACCGTCGACGCGAGCGCAGGATCGCGGCATCAAGGCGCGGCGCTACGCCGACTTGGGTGTCCGGCATTACTGGATACTCGATCCGGATTGGGAGCGTCTCGAGTGTCTACGGCTCGAGAGCGGCGCCTACCGTCCGGTTGTCCAGGTCCACGCGCCCGAGACGCTGGCACATCCCGACTGGCCCGACCTCGTCATCGACCTCGGCGCCCTCTTCCGCTGAGACCGAGCTGGCGTCGAGCCGAACCTACTTCGTCAGCTCGCACACCTTCTTGAACCCGGGCTTGATCACGGTCACCGGCAGTCCTGATGCCTTGAACGCGGCGGCCAGCTCGGCCGGGGTGTGCGCGCCCGGCGGCGGCTGCTGGCGCCAGTGGTGCGGGATCACGGTCTTGAGATTCGGGTTGTCGGTGCGGAGCAACCTCGCCTGCTCGACGAGATCTAGTGGATCGAATACTATTCAGGATCACCGCGATCACCGAAATCACCGGCCTTCGCCGACGACGGGTATTTCAATCAACAGACTTGGCCGATGCTGACACAAATGGCAGAATGTCTGTATCGGTGAGGAGGCCACCAATGAAGCCGTCGGTCCGCAAGAAGACCTACAACCTCGACAGCAAGATGATCGCGGCGGCTCGCCGTGCCTTCAACGTCAAGACCGACACGGAGGCCATCCAGAAGGCGCTGCGGAAGGTCGTTGACGACCGCGACGTCGAGAACGCCCTGGACAGGCTCCTGCGGGAGGGACGGTTCCGCACGATCTACCGGTGAAGTACCTTCTCGACACGAACGTGTACGTGGACGCTTCGCGCTCGCCTGCCAAGCGCGACCAGTTCAGGGCAACTTTCCTCCCTCTCCTTTCTGCCACCTATCTCTCCGCCGCTGGAAATCCACGCTTCCAGCGCTACTGAACGACGTCCTGATCGCCCTGAGCGCCCGTCGAATCGGCGCCATGGTCATCACACGCAACCGCGACGACTTTCTCCTGATTCGTCGCCACAAGGGCTTCACCTTGAGAGTCCTGGACTGACCCGAGGCGAGGCGAATCGGCCGCGAGAGTGCACGAGTATGCTGCCCGGCCCGCCCCGGCGCAGTCGAGGAACTTCCAGTCGTCTCGGCCGGACAAGGGCGGGCGAAGCGGTCTTCGGACACGCACCGTTTCCGCGAACGGTAGCAGTTGCTCTTCCACCAATGCCCTGACATCCTCTGTCGTGAGCTTGAACTTCGGGTAAGCCAAAGCGCGCAGATATTCCTCGAGGATGGGCCCGGACAGTAACAGTGAGATCCGCCGTGACTGCCAGTGGCCTTGTAGGAGAACGAGGAATCCTTACTTCTGCGAGCCGCTACCGCGGCGCCGAACGCTCGGCCGCGAGCCCTCTGGTCGGTCGGATCACCGCGAGCGAAACGAGGCCGAGACCGACCCAGGCCGCTTCACGCAGTCGGCGGACGAGACTGAACGACAGCGCAACCGTCGGGCTCAGACCGAGCGCGGCGAAGGCGACGAGCAATCCCCCCTCAAGCGCTCCGAGTCCGGCGGGGATGAAAAACGCCACAAAGCGGATGCCGGTCGCGAGCGCCTCGATGACGGTCGCGGTCCTGACCGAGACCTCCACGCCGAGGAAGTGGAGGATCAAGAACGTCTCGGCGACGCCGAGCATCCAGCCGACGAGATGAAACCACGTCGACAGCAGCAGCCGGCGGGGCTGCTCTCGGTAGAAACGCTCGAGGACGTCGCTGGCGCGCAGGAGCACGTGGTGGGGCGCGACCGATGGAGGAAGACCGATACGCCCGACGAGACGTCCGAGCCCACCGAGGAGACCGCGCATCTGGGCCACGACGAAGGTCGAGAGTGCGACGACCTCGGCGATCAGCAGCCACGCCATCCCCCGGAACAGCGGCGATCCCGACGGCAACAAGCCCGCGGCGACGGCGACGCCGACGAGGAGAAAGAGGCCCTGCGCCACGGTGATCGTCGTCTTCGCCACGAAGACCGACGGCAGCGTCTCCTCGACCGGCGCGCGGTCGCTGAGCAGCCACGCTTTGACCGCTTCCCCGCCGACCGACGCCGTCGGCGTGGTCATGTTCACCGCTTCGCCCGCGAGCCGGACCGCCATGAGACGTGAGAACGCGATGCGGTCGTTGGCAAAGGCAAACCGCCAGCCGAGCGCGTCGGATACCGCGACGAACGTATGAAAGCTGACCACGATCGCGAACCGCCACGAGAGCTGCGCGATCGATCCCACGATGGCCGCGGGATCGTTCTCCGCCACGAGGATCGCCAGCGCCGCGGCGCCGACGATCAGGAGTGCGACACGCAGATACCGCATGGGCCGGGCGCGCGGCGTCAGCTTTCCCGGTACAGGAGAAGCACGACCCCGACCAGCGCGAGCGCCACGGACCACATCCGGCCCGGAAGCCGATCATCGGGCGGGAGCTGTCTCAGCTGCAGCCAGCGGCCCCAGCCGACGACCATACCGAACAGCGCGAGCGGCGTGTGGGTCACCTCGACGAGGAATTCCGACTTCAAGTTCAGCATCGCGTGCGAGTGCGTCAGCAGCACGCCACCGCCCACGGCGCACAGCCCCGGGAAGACGAGCGCCCACCGCGGCGATCTGAGACGGTCGGTACGAACCATCCACTCGAAGATGCCGAACGCGACCACGAGCAGGACGAAGAAACGATGCTGCAGGACCGCCGGGTCCCACATGCTTTCCCAGAAGCCCATCGGTCCGAGCGGCCAGGCCCCGGGATCATCCCGGACGAGCAGGAACGCCCCGAGACCGAGCAACAGCAGCGGCCAGTGCCGCGCCCAGCGGCGACCGCCGATTTCGTGCGCCATGGCGGCGAAACCGATGGCGAGCACGAACAGGCCCGCGACGTGATGGTTGTACTCCGACCAGGCGCGGTCTTCGTCGGTCCGCGGCGCCTCCCGATCGGCGACGGGCATCTGGTCGATGCGCGGCGACGTGAGCGTCGGCCACCGCGGCGTGAACCGGGTCGCCACCTCGGCCAGGGTCGCCCGATCGGTCACGACGTCGCCGGCCGGGGGCAGCGACGTGAGCGAGGAGGCGGCCAAGAGCACCGTGAGTCCGAGCCCCAGCTCTACCTCGACGTAGCGCGTGATCTTGACAAGGGAGGCCGGACGAGCACCCGCCAGAGCCCGCACCGCTCGGAAGTTCGCGCCGCCGAGCGCAAGCAGCCCGGCGAGGACGATGACCTTGGTGAGCACCATCACGCCGTAGGCTGTCCCGAGCAGTCCACCGATTCCGCCGACGTAGACCGTGGTGAGCGTGACACCTGCGGCGACCAGCACTGCGACCGCCGTCAGCGCGAGCGCCGAGAAGCGCGGAAGGATCTCGGCGGGGGCGAAGCGGAGGACGATGAGGCACGTGAGCCCTCCGATCCAGACTCCGGCCGCAAGCTGGTGAAGGGCGTCAACGGAAACGAGGAGCGCGCGGTGCTCGAGGCGAGCGGCTGCGTGACTTGTCCCGGCAGCGGCCAGCACGAGGCCGACCCCCGTGGCGGTCAGCATCCACCACGTCCATCGCTCACGCTCTCGGTGACGCGCCGCCACGGCCAGTAGAGCCGCAACGATGGCGAGGGCCAAGCGTGCGAGCCCCGTCCGGAAGTAGACCGTCGACAGCGCCGCCGCCACCGGCCAGCCACGATCGTCTCCGAGCGCCGCGAGCGCGAGCACGAGGGCCCCGCTCTGAGCAACCGCCACGACGAGCGCCGCGCCGATGATCAGGCCACGAGCGCGGGTGGCTAGTCCCGCCGGCGGCGCTTCACTCGCAGCCTCGCCACGCGCTGACGCCCAGGGTCGAAGCACCACGAGGACGAATACCGCGCCGCCCACGACCACGCTCTGTGCAGCCAGGGCGATGCCGCGGAGCAGAACATCGAGCAGCGCGCCCACGGCGATCAGGCCGTCGGCCGGCCGCGGCCAACCCAGGCGAGGACGCCGAAGAAGAGCGGGGCGCCGACCGCGGTGACGACGACGAACCACCCGGCCTTGCCGAACATCGCCAGCGCCAGAATCACGTAGATGAAGTCGCGATGCACGAGCGCGGCCACGAGGCGCGCGCGCGGCGGCGCATGCTCGTCCAGCGTCCAGGCCAGGAGGCCGCGGCGCCACACGGTGAGCGCCACGAGCCCGGTGCTGACCACCGCGAGCGCGCCCAGCGCGAGCGGCCAGAGGGCTCCAGCGTGCACGGCCCAACCGACCGCGATGGCCGTGAAGACGGCGCCATGCACGACGTTGTCGCCCCAGAAGTCGAGGACGGCGCCGCCGCGCGACTCGAGGAACTTCAACCGGGCCAGCTCACCGTCGCAACCGTCGAGGATCGAGTGGGTCAGGAACAGCAGGGCCCCGGTGACTTGAAATACCGGCGCCGATGACAGGAAGAACGGCGCCCCCGCCAGCCCGATGGCGACGCTCACGAGCGTCATCGCGTTGGGCGTGAGGCGTGTCCTCACGAGCCGTCGCGTGACTGCAAGCGACAGGCGGCGCTCGAAATGGCGCGACATGAACCCTTCGTTGGGCTTGATGAGGCCTCGCAACAGCCATGTCTCGGCGAGGGGAACGTCGGCGGCGCCGGCGAGCGGAACGCCAGCGGCGACATCGAGCCGAGCCTCCTCGGTGTGGAGCGCGGAGCGCAGCGCCGCCCGCAGCTCGGCCACGTTCGCGCAGCGCGACGCGAGCCGGAGCACAGGCGAAGCGTCTTTCACGTCGACCACGGTCACGGTCGGATCGACGTAGAGACGGTCAGGCTCGAGGGGGATCTCCAGGAGACGCCTGAGCGACTGCGGCCGGGGAACCACGTTCGCGGGCAACAGCACGATCCGGGAGAACGCGGCTACCGGAAGCGTGACGTCCGACGAGAGCAGCGTCGCACCCGTGCCGGCAACGAGCTTCGAATCGGCCGGTCGCGGCCGCGCGACCACGATGCCGGAGAACCCGGCGCGCATGCCAGCGAGGGCGATGCGGCGAAGCAACGCCACGCCAGCCACCAGCGTGTCACCCGACACTTCGCGCGCGGCGCCGTCCTCGGGCGGCAGCACGACGAGCAGGCCCTCGGCAACGGTTGCCGAAGGTTCGGCCGGAAGCGTCAGGCCAGCGCCCACGCCGCTCCTGCGCCCCACGGCGCCGGCAGCGCGAGCGTCTCTTGTCCGCGGCGGCTGGATTCGCGCGCCAGGCTTTCGAGCGCGACGCAGAGTGACGCCTCGTCGAGATTGCTCGGGTCCGACGCCACTCCCCGGACGGCGCCGAGAAAGCGCGCGGCCACCTGATGGAACCAATCGGGATGGTATGAGCCGGAGGACAGCGCCGGCGGACACGGCCACCGCTGCTCCTCGGCCGTGCCGTGCCGGACGACGATCGTGTCGTCCTCGAGACACATGGTGCCTCCGGTGCCCGTCACCTCCGCCCAGTTGCGCCTGACCTGCGACGCCCAGGTCAGGAGCACCTCGGCGGTGGCTCCGGGGAACGTCAGCCGCACGGTGGCGGTATCCTCGACACGCAGCGCTGCGGCGCCCCGCCGTTCGAGCAGCGCGCTGACGGTCGTCGGCCACTGACCGATCCATCGCCGCAGCACGTAGAAGACGTGCCAGCCATGATCCGTCAGGATTCCCCCGCCCGCCAGCGCCGGATCGACTCGCCAGTTCGGCCCGCTCCCCGGCGCGACGGCCGCAGGCTGCGTGCGGAGCGTGTGCCAGACCACTCGGTGCACGTGACCGATGGCGCCGTCGCGGATCAGCTCCGACGTGCGCTGGATGATCGGCGCGTGGTGCCAGTTGTGGACGGTATGCAGCACGCGGCTCGTCGCCGAAGCGATGCGCGACACGACCGACAGCTCGTCGGGTGAGCACACGAGCGGCTTCTCGCACAGCACGTGAAGCCCGCGCTCGAGCGCGCCCCGGATCAGTGCCGCGTGGCTGGAGGGCGGCGTGCAGATGTCGACGAAATCCAGTGGCTCGCGAACGAGCAGCTCAGCGGCGGAATCGTACCACCGGGCTCGCGGGAGCTTGGCGGCCGCGTCCATCCGACGCGCGGTCTGGACGTCCGTTGCGGCGACGATGTCGATGTCATCGCGGGACAGCCAGCCCGGGAGATGGCCGTTGAGCGCGACGTTGCCGAGGCCGACGATGGCTCCGCGGAGCTTCACGCGTGCAGCCCGTGTTGCCGGAGCACCGTCTCGAGCGCCTGGTCGAGGATGTCCAGCCCTTCGAGCGCCGCCTCTTCGCCAATCACGAGCGGAGGATTGATGCGGATCGACGGCGAGTAGCACATCGCCACCAGACCGCGCCGGAGGCATTCCTGATAGAGCGCCTGCGTGACGTCTTTCGACAACGGCGTCCGGGTCTTGCGGTCGCTGACGAGCTCCATTCCGAGCAGGAGGCCGCGGCCGCGCACCTCGCCGACGCAGCGGTACTTCTCCTTGAAGCTCTCCAGACGGGTCAGCATGACGGCGCCCACGCGTTCGGCGTTCTTCACCAAGTTCTCGCGCAGGACGATCTCGAGCGACGCAAGTCCGGCCGCCGACGCCAGGGGATTGCCGCCATAGCTGGACGAGCTCGCGCTCGGATTCGCCCATGGCTTCTTCGCCGTCAGCGCCTCCGTCGAGACGACGCCGCTCACCGGGAAGCCGCCGCCCATGCCCTTGCCGATCGTCATGACGTCGGGCACCACGCGGTCGTGCGTGGCCGCCCACATCGAGCCCGTTCGTCCGAAGCCCGTGATCATCTCGTCGGCGATCAGGAGCGCGTCGTGATCGCGCGCGATCTGCTGAACGGCGCGAAGAAAGCCATCCGGCGGAATGACGTTGCCGGCGGTGCCCTGGATCGGCTCGACGATGATGGCCGCGATCTCGCCGGCGGTCTGATACCGGATGACGTCGCGCAAGTACTCGGCGCACGCGATTCCGCACTCGGGATACGTCAGCCGCAACGGGCAGCGGTAACAGTCGGCGTAGGGTGATAGATGATGGCCCGGGACGAACGGGCCGAGGTGGTGCTTGAAGTCGCTGCCGAGGAGTCCGAGAACCCCGCCCGTCTTGCCGTGAAACCCACCCCAGAAGCCGACCACTTCGTGCTTGCGCGTCGCGGCTTTCGCGAGCCGGAGCGCCGCTTCAACGGCCTCGGCGCCGCCCGAGAACAGCTGGATTCGCGTGAGGCCGGGCGGTGTGACGCTCGCGAGCATCTCGAGAAATCGCGCGCGTGTCTCGGTGGTGAAGCTGCCGAACGTGAGCTGCTCGACCTGGCGCTTCAGAGCGGCGACGTAGTCGGGATGACAGTGGCCCACGCTGCCCACGCCGATGCCCGCGATGAAATCGATGTACTCCTGACCGTCTTCATCCACGAGGGTGCAGCCGCGGCCGCGCGCGATCGCCAGCCCGGAATAGAGCGCGAAGGACTGGAATCCCGGCGCGATGTGCTGCGCTTCTCGAGCGGTGATCTGCTGCGACCTGGGGCCGACGACCCTCCGACGAGACGTCACCGTCTTCCTCCTCGGAACCGTAATGCGAGGTGTGCGGCGATGCGAGCCGCCGCCTCCTCTCGGTAGACCGCGAAACTCGGCCACGCGTTGACGTCGAGCAGCACCAGCTCGCGGCCTGCCGTCGCGATCGCATCGCCCCCGTACACCTCGAGGCCGATGGCCGCCGCGGCTTTCCGGGCGAGGCGACCGAGGCGCGCAGGTTCGAATGGGTGGCCGGCAAGCGTCTGGTCCTTGTGATAGAACCACCGGAACCAGGACGGCCCGCCATTGGCGGCGCCGCCGCCGATGCCATAGAACTTGATCAGATCGCCGGGAACATGCGTCTGGATCGCGGCACGCGGAATGCCCCGCGCCGCCAGCCCCTCGAGCGCCTCGTTCGCCGCTTCCTCCGTCGGCGCGAACACGACGTCCCCGTCCTGCGTGTTGTGGACGTCGGCCCGCTTGACCCACACCGGGAGCGCCGTGCCGCGAACGGCTTCGGTCGTGGAGACGATCCGGCTCGGGATGAACTGAACGTTGGCCTCCTCGAGCAGCGCGATCATCCGCTCACGGTACGTGTTCCACACCGCCACGGGACTGTTGACGTGTGGAACGCCGGCTACCTCCCAGTCGCGCAGGCGCTCCAGCGCTTCGACACGCTCGCACATCAGGAAGATTCCGTCCGGCCGCGGCTCGGCAACACCGTTCAGCTCGTCGGAATCGAGAATCTGAACGTCGAACCCCTGACTCTCGAGCATCTTGCCCGTGAGCCTCAAGATCTCCGCGTCGTCCGTCTCGCGACCCGGCGAATGCGCTCGCTCTCTCAAGATTCCCCAGCAGCGTGTCGCCCTCATCGCGTCACGCTCCGGCGGGCGGCGAATTCTTCGGCAACCGTGATGTCGGCGGGACGATCCACGTCGACGACCGTCTCGATCACCTCGCCGTACACCACCTCGCCGCGCTCGACGAGCCAGCCGAGGTAATCGCGCAGCCGCGGCAGATCCACCGTCGCCGCGAGACCGCGGGCGCGCTCCGACAGCAGATAGATGCCGGCCGTCACGACGTCGCCACCCGTGCCGCCGATCTCCCGGACACGGCCGCCGGCGCCGAGACGCACCCACAGCGGCTTCTCGTCGTCGACGAACGGTGTCACGGCGAGCACGCTCGCCGTCGCGGGCCGCGATGCCGCCGCCGAGACGAAGCGCGCGAAATCCTCGGGGCGACACCACGCGTCGACCGTCGACACCAGCGCGCGGCCCGCGCCGAGCCGGGCCGTCACCTCGCGGAGGCTCTCGAGCGACGAGCGAGTCGTCTTCACGATGAACTCGATCGCCGTGTCCGGAAACCGCCGGCGCACCCACTCCGCACAATCCAGCTCCTGCTCGTTCAGGATGATGGCGATGGTGTCGAACCCGGCCGCGATGAAGTTCCGGATGACGGCCTCGATCAGCGGGACGCCGTTCACCGGTACCAGCGGTTTCGGGAGAGTCCAGCCGGCCTCGCGCAGACGGCGACCGTCACCGGCGGCGATGATCCCGCCACGAATCTCGGGCTGTAGCGTCACAGCAACAAGCCCTCCAGCGCACCGAATGACTCCACGATCCGATCCCCCGGACAGCACACGGCGTCGGCCGCCGACCGCTCGACGACCAGCCAGATGTGGGGCATGCCCACGCCTTTCGCGCCGGCCATGTCTCGCGGACCCGAATCACCCACGAACGTCACCTCGGCGGGCGGAAGCCCGAGCGCGCCGAGCGCGGTATGGAAGATCCGGGGGTCGGGCTTCTGGTAACCAATCCGCGCGGAATCCACGATGACGCCGAAGTACCGACTGATTTTGGCATCATCGCACACTGCGTCAAGATTGCCGTAGAAGTTCGACACGATGCCGAGCCGGTAGCGTTGCGCGAGCTCGGCCAGCACCGGCGCGTTACGATGAAGATTCGCGAGAGCGTCTTCGAGAAAACGCGCGGCGACCCGGTCGACGAGGCCGCCGTCACCGTGGCCCAGACCCCGGAGGAGACCGTTCGCGAGCCGGACGACCGTCTCGCGAAACGTCAGCGTGGCGGGCACGGCCCCGACGAGCGCGTCGTCGGCCGCGTAGAAGGCGCGATCGAAGCGCTCGGATGGAAGGCGGATCCCTTCCGCTTCGCACAAGCCCCGCATCCGCTCCTTCCAGGTCACGCCGTCAGCGTCGAGCGTTCCGCCGAAATCGAACAGCACGCCTCCGGCTGGTATCACCACCGTCCCGACTCGCTCATCGGCGTGAGCATACACCGCCGTACGCGCGACCGATTCGGCTGCACCGCCAGCGTTGGTCCGCCGCCGTTACGGAAGCGCGGCCACGGTCACGAGTCGCCCGCGGTGACCCTTTCGATACGAGTAGAGGAGATCCCGGTGACACGCGGTGCAGCAACGCGCGTTCTCGATACGGTCGCGCGGGATCCCGGCCTCGACGAGGAGATCTTCGGTCGCGCGCCAGAGATCGAGCATCCAGTGTCCCGGCTTCCCCGGGATGAACCATGCGCGTCCGAGCTCGGGATACGCTGACGTAAACGCCTCGAACACGGGAACGTCGACCTCGTAGCAGCACGGACCGATCGACGGCGAGATCGTGGCGACCATGTGGGACGGACGCGATCCGAGATCGCGCAGAGCGTTGATGGCCGACTGAGCGGCGCCCCGCGCCGTGCCACGCCATCCTACGTGGGCCACGGCAAGCGCACGGGCCTCGGGGTCGTACACCGTCACCGCCAGGCAATCAGCGGTGAAGATCGCCAGCGGAACGCCAGGCTCGGTCGTGAGGAGGATATCGACGGCACCCGAAAACCCGCCTGTCGCCGACACCCGAGCCACGGCGACGCCGTGGACCTGGCGCGCGTACGCGATCCGCGTGGGATCGAGGCCCGCGGAGCGGAGCGCGGCCGCGGCTTCCGCGCCGAACGGCGCCGTGGGTTCGGATGGCGACGTCACGCCAGGGAACAGGCGCGTGGTCGTCAGGTGAGGCAGGCCAAGCGCCTCGAGCGACGGGAACGTGAAGTAGGTTGGAGGCTCTCCGTGGGGCGCGAGGCTCATGTCGACGCCGCTGCGTCCCCAGGCTGACTGAGAGCGGACCGTGGGGCGGGCTCCGTGCGAGTGGGGTATTCGAGCAACGGAGCCCGCCCCCCGGTCCGCTCTCAGTCGGCCTGGCGGCGAAGGAACGTCGGCACGTCGAGCGCGTCGACCTCGAGCGAGTCACCGGACTCGAGGCGCGTATCGGCGGCCGCGCGCCGCCGCCAGGGCGACGCTGCGGCGAACGGGCTGGGCTTGGCGATGCGGGGAATGTCCACCACCTTGCCGCCCGCGGCGAGCACGTCCTTCCTGCCGGCGAAGCCGGTCGCGATGACCGTCATCCGGACCTCGTCCTCGAGCGTCGGATCGATCACCGCGCCGAAGATGATGTTGGCCTCGTCGTGCGCGGCCTCCTGCACGATCCGCGCGGCTTCTTCCACCTCGTGGATCGCGAGATCGACGCCGCCGGTGAAATTGATCAAGATGCCTCGCGCGCCTTCGATGGACGCGTCGTCCAGCAACGGGCTCGCGACCGCCTTCTGGGCGGCGTCGAGCGCCCGGTTCTGACCGTGGCCGACGCCCGTGCCCATCATCGCGATGCCCATGCCGGACATGATCGCCCGGACGTCGGCGAAGTCGAGGTTGATGAGGCCCGGCACGAGGATGAGGTCCGAGATGCCCTGCACCGCCTGCTGAAGCACCGAGTCGGCGACGCGGAACGCGTCGAGCAGTGCCGTGCCGCGGTCGACGACGGCCAGGAGGCGTTGATTCGGGATCGTGATCAGCGTGTCGACGACGTTGCGCAAGGCCTCGACGCCGGCCTCCGCCTGAGCCATGCGCTTCTTGCCTTCGAAGTTGAACGGCTTCGTCACGACGGCAACCGTGAGGATGCCCATCTCCTTGGCGAGCGTGGCCACCACCGGGGCCGCGCCCGTGCCGGTGCCGCCGCCGAGTCCCGCGGTGATGAACACCATGTCGGCGCCTTCCAGGTACCGGGTGATCTTCTCCGGGTCTTCCTGCGCCGCGTCGCGGCCGATGTCCGGGTTGGAACCGGCACCGAGTCCCTTGGTCAGGTGCGCGCCGAGCTGGATCTTCACGGGAACCGATGAACCGCGCAGCGCCTGGATGTCGGTGTTCGCCACCACGAATTCGACGCCGGTGAATTGCGCCGCCATCATCCGGTTGACGGCGTTCCCGCCGCCCCCGCCGAGGCCGACCACCTTGATCTTGGCTACCTGCTCCACGGGATCCAGCTCGAACAGCGGTCGCCGCGACCGATCGTTCTCCATCAGCCCCTCCCCTCGGGATTGCGGATCACCAGCATCAGAAGACCTGGCCGAACCATGCCGTCAACCGTCGGGCCAGCCGGCCCAACCGCGTGCGCGCCGCCGCCTCTACCGCGACCTCAGTGATGGCCTGCCGCCGAGAGCCGTAGATGGCGAGGCCGACGGCCGTGGAATACACCGGGCTCTTCACCACGTCGCCGAGACCGCCCACATCGTGCGGGACGCCACGGCGCACCGGCTGCTCGAACACGGCCTCCGCAAGCTCCGGCACGCCTTCCATGATCGAGGTCCCGCCGGTGATGACGACGCCGGCCGTGGCCGAGTCCCGGAAGCCGGCCTTCGACAGGTCCTTCGCCACGAGCGAGAACATCTCTTCGACGCGCGGCTGCACGATCTCCGAGAGCACCTGACGCGAGAGCTGTCGCGGCTTTCTGCCCCCGACGGACGGCACGTCGATCGTCTCCTCGGCGGGCACGAGCGCGGTGGAGGCGCAGGCGTAGCGCTTCTTGAGGTCCTCCGCGTCGGCCAGCGGCGTCCGCAGCCCGATGGCGATGTCGTTCGTGATGTGATCGCCGCCGAGCGGCAGGATCGCGGTGTACCAGATCGCGCCCTCGCGGAACAGCGCCACGTCCGTCGTGCCGCCGCCGATGTCGATCAACACGACGCCGAGCTCTTTCTCGTCGGGAAAGAGCACCGCCTCGGCCGAAGCCAGCGGCTCCAGCACGATGTCGTGCACGGTGAGTCCGGCGCGGTTCACCGATCGGATCACGTTCTGGATCGACGTCATCGCGCCGGTGACGATGTGCACCTCGGCCTCCAGGCGCACGCCCGACATGCCGACCGGCTCGCGCACGTCGTCCTGGTCGTCGACCACGAACGTCTGCGGCAGCACGTGGATGACCTCGCGGTCGGGCGGCAGGTTCATCGCGCGGGCGGCGTCGACGACACGGTCCACGTCTGCCTGGCTGACCTCGCGATCCTTGCCCGAGATCGCGACCACGCCGCGACTGTTCACGCCCCTGATGTGACCGCCGGCGACACCCACGTAGACGCCGGCGACTTCGACGCCGGCCTGCAGCTCGGCGTCCGAGACAGCTTGCTTGATCGCTTCGACGGTGGAGTCGATGTTCACGACGACGCCGCGGCGAAGTCCGCGCGACGGCGTGGAGCCGACGCCCACGACGTCGAGGCCGCCGCCCATCCGCGGAAGGGCAATCACGGCACAGATCTTGGTGGTGCCGACATCCAGACCGACGACCAGCTCCGGCGCCTTCGATCGTTTTATGACTGGCCTCCGCGCTTGAGGACCACCTGGTCACGGAACCGGAGATCGACCGTGCGGATGCGCCGGTCCTGGGCGGCCACCTGGCCGAGGACCCCTTCGAGGCGCGCCAGCCGGTCCTCCCACCCGTCAGGTCCGAGTCGCACTTCGATGCCGTCGACGGTGAAGAGCACCGGTCCGTCGGCCCCGGCGACGTCGATCTCGGAGATCTCGGCCGCCAGCGTGCTCTTCTGCCTGAGCAGTGTCCGGATCAGCGCGATCCCGGCCTCCGCCTTCGGACTCGGCGCAGTCCGCATCGCTGTCACTTCCGCTTCGGTGAGGCCGCTGATGACCGGGACCTCCGGGACGACGGCCTGGCGCTCTTCGCCGAGCACGTGACCGTCCTCGTCGATCCAGTGGAGCCGGCCGGCGTGCACGAGCGTGAATGGCTGGCGCTCCTGGACGAGGATCGTGAGCCGATCGGGGAGCGCGCGGATCACCTCGACACGGCGGATCTCGGGTAAGGCCTCGACCCGGGCGACGATCGCATCGGTATCGACTCGAAAAATGTTGGCGCCGCTCGGCACCGCGGCGAGCTCGAGGATGCGCTCGCCCGACACCCGGGAGCCGCCAAGGACGTCGACGTGCGCCACCATGAAGTGCGGCGACACCAGAAGCCAGCGAGCCACGAGACCGACCGCGGTGGCGGCGAGCGCGGCCGCGATCAGCAGCGGCGCGACCCGGGCCAGCCGCTGGCGTGTCCGGGCGCGGCGCCGGCGCGCGCGCCCGACGCGCTGGCCCCCGACGAACGCCGACCGTTCGCCGAGATCATGGAGTGGGCGCGTGTCCTGCCTCGGGGTGCCGAGACCGGGACGCATCAGTTCCCCGTTGTCGCGGGGGCCTTGTGCCCGCAACCACCGAGGCTGGGCCGTATCGAGAGACGGGGCGTCTCGCGTCTACTCACCGATGATCCTGATCTCGTGCTCCAGCGTGACTCCGAAGTTGGCGAGCACCCGCTCGCGAGTCAAGTCCATGAGCGCCAGGACATCCCCGGCGGTGGTTCTGCCTCGGTTGACGATGAAGTTGGCGTGCTTCGCCGAGATCTCCGCGCCGTTGAGCCGCTTGCCCTTGAGCCCTGACTTCTCGATCAAGCGTCCCGCGACATCGCCGGGGGGATTCTTCCAGACGCACCCGGCCGAAGCCAGCGCGAGCGGTTGCGTGGCCTTCTTCACCTTGAGCCGCTGCTTGATGTCCTTCTGGATCTCGGCCAGCGGACGCCTGTGGAATTGCAGGCGGCAGCCCACGAGCACGGCGCCCGGTGGAAAATGGAACGCGCGGTACGTGAACACCCCCGCGCCGGGCTTGAATTCACCGATCGTGCCGTCAGGATGGAGGAAGTAGGCCGCGCTGACGAAATCGCCGATGCACCCGTCGTCCGTGCCGGCGTTCATGGCCAGCGCGCCGCCGATCGTCGCCGGGATACCGACCAGCGCCTCGACGCCGCCGAGATTCTGGGCGGCCGCCTCCCGGATCAATGCCGACAGGCTCACGCCGGCGCCGGCGACGGCTTCCTCACCGTGAAACTCGGCGCGACCCAAACAACCCTCGAGCTTCAGCACGACACCCCGCACGCCGCGGTCGTTGACCAGCAGGTTATTGCCCCCGCCGATCACGACCACCGGAAGCTGATCGCGATCGGCGAAGAGCAGCGCGTGACGGATGTCGTCCAGGTCTTGAGGGACCACGAAGATGTCGGCGGGGCCGCCGATGCGAAGGGACGTGTGGAAGCTCAAAAGCTCCTTGAATCGAACTTCGCCACGGATTTCTCCTAGCATGTCGTCCTCCCATTCGCGGGCTCTCGCTCGAGCTTGCTGAGAAGCTCGGGACCGATCTGCCCGACGTCACCGGCGCCCAGCGTCAGCATCAGATCGCCTGGCCGCGTGATCTGGACCAGGTAGTCGACCACTCGGGCTCGATCGCTGCCGAGATACGTCACCTGCCGGTGGCCGTGAGCGCGGATGCCCTCGGCCAGGTCCTCGGCGGTCACGCCGGGAATCGGCTTCTCGCCCGCCGCGTAGATGTCGAGCACCACGAGCACGTCCGCCTGGTTGAACGCCGTGAGGAAGTCCTGGCGAAGATGAAACGTGCGCGTGTAGCGGTGCGGCTGGAACACGGCGACGACGCGGCTGTCGAACGCGGCCTTGGCGGCGGCCAGCGTGGCCCGGATCTCGGCCGGGTGGTGGCCATAGTCGTCGACCACGAGCACGCCTCCCGCCCGGCCCCGAACCTGGAATCGGCGCTGCACGCCCGCGAAGCCGGTCAGCGCCTTCTGGATCGTCACGAACGGAACGTCGAGATCAAGTCCCACCGCGACCGCGGCCAGAGCGTTCAGCACGTTGTGGTGGCCCGGCACCTGGAGATTGCATTCACCCAGGAGGGCGCCGCGATGGAACACGTCGAAGCGGCTCGTGAGCCCCGCCAGATGGAGGTGGCGGGCAACGAGATCCGCTCCGGACTCGAGCCCGTAGGTCACGACCCGCTTCTGCACGCGGGGCAGCAACATCTGGATGTTCGGCTGGTCCAGGCAGAGGACCGCGGCGCCGTAGAACGGCACCTTGTTGACGAAGGCCACGAAGGCGTCGCGGATCGCGTCGAGAGACCCGTAAAAGTCCATGTGTTCCGCGTCGACCGTCGTGACGACGGCGATGGTCGGCTGAAGCTTGAGGAACGAACCGTCGGATTCGTCGGCTTCGGCCACCAGGTACTCGCCCTGCCCCAGCCGCGCGTTCGACCCGAGGCTGCCGACCCGCCCCCCGACGACGATCGTGGGATCGAGACGGCCCTCGGCGAGCACCGCCGCGACCATGGACGTGGTGGTCGTCTTGCCGTGCGTGCCCGCGATCGCGATGCCGTACTTGAGCCGCATCAGCTCCGCGAGCATCTCGGCGCGGGGGATCGTCGGGATCTGGCGTTGCCGCGCGACCTGCACCTCGATGTTGTCGCGCGCCACCGCCGACGAGTACACCACGACGTGCGCGCCCTCGACGTGCGACGCCTCGTGGCCGATGAAGACCTTGGCGCCGAACTGCTCGAGCCGCTCGATCGCGTCGTTGCGCTTCAGATCGGATCCCGTGACGCGATAGCCGAGGTTCAGGAGGATCTCGGCAATACCGCACATCCCGCTGCCGCCGATCCCGACGAAATGGATCTGCTGGTAGCGCTTAAACATTGGCGTGCTGCGAAATGTTCAAGAGGACTCCCGTGGAGAGCATCGTCATGACGAGCGCCGAGCCGCCGAACGAGATGAACGGCAACGGCAAGCCCTTGGTGGGCAGAAGCCCGGTGACGACGCCGAGATTGACGAGCGTCTGCGCGGCGAGGAGCACCGTGATCCCGAGCGCCAGATGAGCCCCGAAGGGCTCGGGCGCTCTGAGGCCGATGCGGAGTCCCCGCCAGATCAACACGACGAACAGCGCGATCACCGCGAGCGCGCCGACGAAACCGAGCTCCTCGCCGATGATCGCGAAGATGAAATCCGTGTGCGCCTCCGGCAGGTAGAAGAGCTTCTGCCGCGAGTCCCCGATGCCGCGGCCGAGGAGGCCTCCCGAGCCGAGCGCCAGCCACGACTGGATGATCTGGAAGCCGCTGCCCCGCGGGTCCTGCCAGGGGTCCGCGAACGCGATGATCCGCCGCAGCCGATACGGCGCGGCGTAGATCGCCATTGCCACGAGGGGAAGCGCCGCCGCCAGCACGAAGCCGAGATGGAGCCACCGGCTTCCCGCGAGGAACAGCAGCGCAAACGTCAGCACGACCAGCGTCACGCAGTTGCCGAGATCGGGCTGGAGGACGACGAGGCCCGCGAAGCCGGCGGCCACGGCGAGCGGTGGAACGAAGCCACGCCAGAACCTCGCCACCTCGTCGTGACGGCGCGTGAGGAACGTCGCGAGAAACAGCACCAGCGCGAGCTTGGCCAGCTCCGCCGGCTGGAAGGACACCGGGCCCAGGCGGAGCCATCGGCGCGTGCCGTTGATCGACTGTCCCAGCGGCGGCACGAGCACCAGCACGAGCATCCCGCCGGCCAGCGCGAGCAACGGCACGACCCAGTGCTCCAGCTTCCGGTAGTCGAGCTTCAGCGCCGTCCACAGCCCCGCGGCGCCGAGCACCGCCCAGACGAGCTGCTTCTTGAGAAAGAAGTAGGGATCGTGGAAGCGATCGGCCGCCATGATCGCGCTGGCCGAGTACACCATCACGACGCCAGTGGATAATAGGATGACCGCGGCGCAGAGCAGCCACGTGTCAGGCCGCAGCTTTCGCGGCATGTTAAGGATTCTGGGGGGGAGCGACCGCCGCTCCACCCCCAGACCCCCCCACCGGGTTCGACGTGGACGATCGCGCGGGCACAGCCCGCGCTCGAACGCCGCAATCTTCGACGCGGCATGACAGCGCTCTCGCGATCACGCGAGTTCTCTCACGAGCTTCTTGAACACGTCGCCGCGATGCTCGAAGTTGTCGAACATGTCGAACGACGCGCACGCCGGCGACAGCAGCACGACGTCGCCCGGCTTCGCCAGCGTCGTCGCCGTCCTCACCGCGTCGTCGAACGAGCTGCCTCGCATGACGGCAATGCCTTCGCGCTCGAAGGCGGCGCCGACGCGATCACCGTCCTCGCCGATGACCACGACATCGGGCACGCGGCCGCGAGCCGCCGCGGCCAGCGGGGCGAAGTCCTGGCCTTTTCCCTTCCCGCCAGCGATGAGCACGATCGGCTCCGAGAAGCTCTCCAGCGCCTTGATCGTCGAGGCGACGTTCGTGCCCTTCGAGTCGTTGTAGTAGTGCACGCCGCGCAGGTCGCGGACGAACTCGATCCGGTGCGCGACACCCCGGAACCGCGTGATCCCACGCCGGATCTGCTCGGGCGCCAGGCCGGTCCAGAGCGCGCAGGCGGTGGCCGCGAGCACGTTCTCCACGTTGTGCTGGCCTCGCAGGAAGATCTCGGACACCGGCCCGATGTCTTCGAGGTGGCCATTGAGCTTGGCCGTGATCCGGCCGCCGAGGACGAACACGCCGTGATCGAGACGCCGCCGCCGGCTGAACCAGACGACATCCGCCCGCGTCCTGCCGGCCAACCCTTCCGCGCCAGGATCGTCAGCGTTCACCACGGCGCAGTCCGCCGCGGTCTGATTCATGAAGATGCGAGCCTTGGCGTTCGCGTACGCCTCGACGGTCCGGTGACGGTCCAGATGATCCGGCGTGACGTTGAGCACGGCAGCCACGCGCGGGTGGAACTCCTCGATCGTCTCGAGCTGAAAGCTCGAGACCTCGCAGACGACGAGCCCGTCCGAGGGGAAGCTGACCGCGTGGGCCGCGAGCGGCGTGCCGATGTTTCCGGCGACGAGCACCGGCCGGGGCTGCTCGGCGAGCAGCGAGCCGACCAGCGCGGTGGTCGTCGTCTTGCCGTTCGTCCCGGTGATGGCGATCGCATGAGCCTCCATCGCGCACCAGCCCAGCTCGAGCTCACCGATGACCCGCACGCCCGCGGCGCGCGCGCTCGAGACGTCAGGCGCATCGACGGCCACGCCCGGGCTGATCACGATCATGTCGGCAGAGCGAAGCGCGGGCTGGCACTCTCGCTCTGGCACGAAGCGCATGCCGAACGACGGCAGCGCACGGGCCTCGGCGCCGAGCGTGTCGAGGGGCTTGGCATCGATCACGACGACGCTCGCGCCCGAGTCGTGCAGGAGCCTGGCCGCCGCGACGCCGCTCCGGGCCAGGCCGATGACGGCCACGCGACGTCCCTTCATCGACTCGCGGTACGCGAGTCCGCGAAGTGCCAAGTCTTCCTCCAGGATGCTCACGCCCCGCGCCTCATCGGAGCTTGAGCGTCGTGAGCGCCAGGAGCGCCAGCGCGAACGAGACGATCCAGAACCGCACGACGATCTTCGGCTCTGACCAGCCAGCCAGCTCGTAGTGATGGTGAAGCGGCGCCATCCGGAAGACCCGACGGCCGGTGAGCTTGTAACTCGCGACCTGGATGATGACCGAGGCCGCCTCGACGACGTAGAGCCCGCCGATGAGGGGCAGCAAGAGCTCGGCCTTGGTCAGGACCGCGAGCATGCCCACGGCTCCACCGAGGGCCAGCGATCCCGCGTCGCCCATGAACACTTCGGCGGGGTGGCAATTGAACCAGAGAAACCCGACCGAGGCCCCGATGAGAGCGCCGCAGAAGACCGTCAGCTCGCCCGCGCCCTTGACGTTCAAGATCTTGAGATAGTCGGCCGCCCTGAAGTTGCCCGTGAGATACGCGATGATTCCGAACGCGCCCGCGGCCATGATGATCGGTCCGATCGCGAGGCCGTCGAGGCCGTCGGTCAGATTGACCGCGTTCGAGGCGCCGATCACCACGAGCATCGCGAACGGAAGCCAGAACCAGCCGAGGTCGAAGAGATAGCCCTTCAAGAAGGGAACCGCGACGGTCGGCGCCCAGTTCGCTTCGGGTTGCCAGAAGACGGGCTGGAGCAGAATCAGGGCCATGAGCACTTGAATACCCAGCTTCGTTCGCGCCGAGAGTCCCTTCCGCGTGCGCAGCTTGGTCAGGTCGTCCCACACCCCGAGCAGGCCGAAGCCCGTCGTGGCCAGGACCACGACCCAGATGTAGCGGTTCAACACGTTGGCCCAGAGCAACGTCGATATTAAGATTGCGGCGAGGATGATGACGCCGCCCATCGTCGGCGTTCCCTTCTTGGCGCGATGGCGCTCCGGCGTGTCTTCCCGAATGGTCTCGCCGCCGTGCTGCGCCCGCTTCAACCGCTCGATGATCGCCGGCCCGATCAGCAGCGAAATCACGAGCGCCGAGATCAAGGCCATGAAGGATCGAAACGTCAGGTAGCGGAAGACGTTGAAGACGATGTGATCCTTGGCCAACGGGACGAGGAAGTGGTAGAGCATCCGCCATCCTCATGCGTGTCCGGATCCCGACGAGACCCTAGCCAGCCGCGCGACGAGCGCGTCCACCACGCGTTCCATCCGCATGCCGCGCGACCCCTTGACCAGCACGACGTCGCCCGCCCCGAGCCGCTTCAGCAGGTGGGCCACCGTGTCATCGAAGCTCGCCGTGTGAAGCGCGTTCTCGAGCCCGGCATCCCGGGCCTCGGCGACTGCCAGCGCTGCGTACCGTCCCACTCCGACGAATTCGGTCACGCCCCGCCCCGCAATCTCACGTCCAATCTCGCGGTGCGCCTCGTCGGTGGTCGCGCCGAGCTCCAGCATGTCGCCCAGCACCACGACGAGGCGGCTTGCCCCACGGGGAGCTCCCAGCGTGTCGAGCGCAGCGCGGACGGAGACCGGGTTGGCGTTGTACGTGTCATCGAGGATCAGGACGTCCCCGGCCCTGCGCCACACGCAGCGTCCCGCGACCGGGCGCGCGTTGCCGAGACCACGCGCGATCTCATCGAGCCGAACCCCGAGGGCGACGCCGACGGCAGCCGCGGCGAGCGCGTTGGCGACGTTGTGACGGCCCGAGAAGGCGAGCCTCACCGGCGCCTGGTCCCCGCGCGCTTGCAGCACGAATCGCAGACCATCGGGGTCCTCGACGACGTCTCCGATGGGGCGGACATCAGCCGCCGCCGATCCGCCATAGGTCAGCACCGTCGCCGCGGTGTCGCTCGCCATGCTCGCGACGCGCGGATCGTCGGCGTTGAGGACGACGTGCCCGTCGGCCGGGACCGCGCGCACCAGCGCCGCTTTCTCCTCGCGCACACCGTCGATCGAGCCGAAGAACTCGGTGTGGACGGGAGCGACCATCGTCACGACCGCGACCGTCGGCTGCGCGATCGCGGCGAGCGCGGCGATTTCGCCGGGCTGATTGGCGCCGATCTCCACGACGAGCGCCTGGTGCTCGGGCGCGAGACGCAGGATCGTGAGCGGCAAGCCCCACTGATTGTTGAAGCTCGCCTGAGGGCGATGGGTGCGCCAGCGCGTGGCGAGGAGGGCGGCGATCATTTCCTTCGTGGTCGTCTTGCCGTTGGATCCGGTGACCGCGACGACGGGGATCGAGAATTTCGCGCGATGCCAGGCCGCGAGGCGACCGAGCGCGACCGTCGTGTCCTCCACGAGGATCAGCGGGACATGTCCCGGCACGTCGTCGGACAGCGTGTGGACCACCAGGCAGGCGGCACCGCGGCCGGCGGCGTCCACGAGAAATGCGTGACCGTCGAGGCGGTGGCCACGAATCGCGACGAATGCGTCGCCGACGGCCAGCGTGCGAGAATCGATCGACACGCCGGTCACGGGAACGGCCAGATCCCCGGCCACCAGGGCACCCTGGGCCGCGCGCAAGATCTCCTGGACCGTGAACATCGCCATACGCGCCTCTACGGCGACCCCGCGACGAGGATCTGCCGGGCGACTTCGCGATCGTCAAACGGAAGCACTTCGGACCCGATGAGTTGGTAGGTCTCGTGGCCCTTGCCCGCGATGACGACCGTATCGCCGGCTCGAGCCCAACCGAGTGCAGCGCGGATCGAAGCCTGCCTCTCGGGCAGCGTAGCATAGGGCTCGCCGCCTGCCCAGACGCGCCGTATCCCGACCACGATCTCCTCGATGATGGCGTCCGGCCGTTCCGACCGTGGATTGTCGGAGGTGACCCACATGCGGTCGGCCAGGCGCGCGGCGATCTCGCCCATGATCGGGCGCTTGCCGCGATCCCGGTCTCCACCGCAGCCGAAGACGACGCCAAGCCGGCCGCGCGTCAGCTTCCGGGCCGTGGTCAGCACGCGCGCGAGCGCATCGGGCGTGTGGGCGTAGTCCACGACGACGAGGAACGGCTGGCCAGCGCGCACCTGCTCGAAGCGCCCCGGAACGGCGCCGACGCCAGCCAGCGCTTCCGCGATGGCGCGACCCTCGAGGCCGAGCGCGAAGCCCGTCGCCACCGCGCCGAGCAGGTTCATCACGTTGTGCTCGCCGATGAGTGGCGACGTCATGGCAAGGCGCCCGCGCGGGGTCGCCACCGTCATCCGGATCCCATCGAGGGCGGAGCTGTGCTCGACGGGGCGCACCTCGGCGCTGGCGCCGAGGCCGAAGCCGAGCGTTGGAACGTCGAGTCCGCGCACCATCTCCGGCGCAGACGGGTCGTCGGCATTCAGCACGGCGGTGCGCGTCGGCTTCGTGGAGACGGCAAGGAGCTCGAAGAGGTGGCGCTTGGCTCGCCGGTACTCGTCGAACGTGCCGTGGAAGTCGAGGTGGTCCTGCGTGAGGTTCGTGAACACGGCGACGTCGAGCTGCAACCCCTCGACACGCGCGAGCGCGAGCGCGTGAGACGACACCTCCATGGCAACACCGCGCACACCGTCGGTGCGCATCGTCGCCAGCATCTCCTGAAGCTCCAGCGCTTCCGGCGTCGTCTGACCAGCCGGCCGGCGCTCGCTTCCCACGAGATACTGCACCGTGCCGATCACGCCGGTCCGGACGCCGCGCGCGCGGAGGAGGGCCTCCACGAGATACGACGTCGTCGTCTTACCGTTTGTGCCGGTGATCCCGACGACGGTCATATGGCGCGAGGGATGGTCGAAGTACGCGTCGGCAATCCGAGCCAGCGCCACGCGGGCCGACGGCACCAGGACCTGGCACACGTCGACGTCGAGCACCTCGCCTTCGGTCACGACGACGGTGGCGCCGCGCCGCAGTGCTTCCGGCACGAACCGCCGAGCGTCCTGCTTGAAGCCGGGCACCGCGACGAAGCATGCGCCACGCTCGACGCGGCGCGAGTCGGCAGTGACCCCGGACACGGTTCGGGGCGGAGTCCCGATCACGCGCTTCTCTGGTAAGGCTTCCAGCAGCGTGGTCATGCCCACCACTGAACCCATGTCATTGACTCGACATACCCGCGCGAAGCGTGAGCCTGGCGACCGTCCCGTGCTCGAGCGGCGTGCCCGGCGCCGGCTCCTGAGCGCTGACGCGGCCCTGTCCTTCGACGCTCACCTGCACGCCGAAGGCGGCGAGAGTGGCCAGCGATTGACGAAGTGAACGGCCCTTGAGATCAGGCATCGTCGACGGGCCGGCGTCGCCGGCCGCCGTGCTGACAAGCGTGACGCGCGGGGGCGCCGGGCTGTCGACCGGTCCGGTCATGATCTGCACGGGCTGTGAATCAGCGGGCGGAATGTCGAGGTGCCGCACGACATCCCGGCCGATCGCCGAGAAGATCGGCGCCGCCGCTTCGCTACCCCACTGCTCGTTCTTCGGCTCGTCCAGCAGGACGAGCATGGCCAGCCTGGGATCGCTCGCCGGAACGAATCCGATGAAGGACAGCACACCGGGCGCGCGCGAATATCGGCGCGTCGCCGGGTCGAGCTTCTGAGCGGTTCCGGTCTTGCCCGCGACCTCGTAGCCGGGAATCGCCGCGTAGTGACCGGTGCCGGCCTCCACGACCTTCACGAGGAGCCGGGACAGCGTCCGCGCCGTGTCGGGTGCGATGACCTGGCGGACGGCCTTGGGCTCGAAGCGGCGCGTCTCGCGCCCATCGGCGTCGAAGACCGCTCGCACGAGCCGCGGCTGCATGAGCGTGCCGCCGTTGGCCACGGCGGCAATGGCGCTGACCATCTGCAGCGCCGTGACGGAGACTTCCTGGCCGATCGACATCGTCGGCAGCGAGAGGGCTGACCAGCGCTGCGGGTCCCGAAGCAGCCCGCGACTCTCGCCGGCGAGACCGACGCCCGTGAGCGCGCCGAAACCGAACGCGGTCATGTACCGGTAGTAGCGATCGCGACCGAGCGCCAGGCCCACCTTGATCGAGCCGATGTTCGAGGAGTTCTGGAGCACCTCGGCGAACGTCAGCCAGCCGAACTTCTTCCAGTCGTGGATCGCGGTCTTCGCGATCGTGATGGACCCATTTTCGGCGTAGATCCGGTCCTCGGGGCCGACGACGCGCTCCTGGAGCGCCGCCGCGGCCAGGATCACCTTGAACGTGGAGCCGGGCTCGAACGGATCCGTCACGGCGCGATTGCGCCAGACGTCGCGGCTCGGAACATCCGCGAACGCGTTCGGATTGAAGGTCGGCCGGATTGCCAGCGCGAGGATATCGCCCGTCCGCGGCTCCATGACGATCGCCATCGCCGCGCGCGAGTTGGTGCGGCGGAATGCGGCGTCGATCTCTCGCTCCGCCACGTACTGGATCGTCTTGTCGATCGTCAGCATCACGCCGTGGCCGGGGGCCGGCGCCTCGAGGATGTGCTGGCTCATGACGTCACGGCCAAGCGCGTCTCGACCGACGATGGCCTTGCCCGACGTTCCACCCAGTTCACCGTTCCAGGCGCGCTCGATGCCTTCGAGGCCTCCCTCGACGCCCTCGAAGCCGATGACGTGCGCCGCCAGCTCGCGATTGGGATAGAGCCGGAGCGGCTCCGGCAGGAAGCCGAGCCCCGGCTCGCGAAGAGCCTTGACATGCTCGGCGACCGCTGGCTCCAGCTTTCGCTTGATCCAGACGAAGGGCCGCGAGCTCGTCAGCGCCAAATGAACGTCCGCGATCGGTGCGTCGATGATCGGCGCCAGGCGTTCGGCGACCCGAACGGGATCGCCGACGCTGCGAGGTTGGGCGTAGAGCGACTCGGCGACCGCCGACGTGGCGAGCGCGGCCCCGGCGCGATCCACGATCGGGCCTCGCTGGGCCGGCAACACCACCGTGCGCGAGTACTGTCGCTCGGCGAGCGCCGCGAGCTCGGCGTGCCGGACGAGCTGCAACCATCCGAGGCGGGCGGTGAGACTTGCGAACGCGACGGCCATGACCGCCGCGAGCATCAGCACCCGCGTCCGGAAGACGGGGCGCTTCAACGCACGAGCGCCTCGGTGCCCGCGACGTGTGCCGCGGCGGTGCCCGTCCCGGTCGGGACGTACTCGCGCGCCAGGCGAACCTGATCGCGCGCGGGGGTGGTGAGCCCGAGGTCGCGCGCTCGGGCCTCGAGGCGGCCTGGCGCGCGCAGTGTATCGACCTGTACCTCGAGCTGGCGGATCAGCCGCTCGCTCCGCGCCCGTTCGGTCCTGAGGGCATCGAGGCGGTACGCGAGCTGAACGTGCTCGATGCGCAGGCCGACGAGGCCAAGCCCGGCGAGCACGAGAAGTCCGGCACACGCGAGCGCTACCGCCAGCGACCGGCGCACGCGGGGATCCTGTTCGCGATGCAGTCGTTGTTCGTTGGTCACGGGAGCCGCTCCAGCACTCGCAGCTTCGCGCTCCGTGCGCGGGGATTCGCCCGCACCTCGTCAACCCCGGGCGTCAGGGGCGAGGGCTCGAGCTCGGCGTAGCCCGCCGGAGCGAGGGCCCGGAACGTGCGCTTGACGATGCGATCTTCGCCCGAATGAAAAGAGATGACGCCCAGTCGGCCCGACGGTGCGAGCAGCTCGGCGCCCTGCGGAAGCGCCTGGCGGAGCGCTTCGGGTTCGTCGTTGACGGCCATGCGGACGGCCTGGAATGTTCGCGTGGCGACGTGAAGCCGCCGTGGCCACGCAGCCCGCGGCACCGCGCGCTTCACCGCGTCGACGAGGTCGGTTGTGGTCCTGAGCGGACGGCGCGCCACGATCGCCCGGGCGATCCGCCGCGCGTGCGGCTCCTCGCCATACTCCGCCAGGATCCGCGCGATCTCGTCTTCGCGCCGGTGATTGAGAAGCGCGGCGGCGGGCTCGCCGCCAGTGGGATCGAGCCGCATGTCGAGCGGCTCGTCCGTCTGGAACGAGAAACCGCGGCCCGACGCCTCGAGCTGATAGGAGGACATCCCGAGATCCAGGAGGATCGATCTGACCTGCTCGACGCCTGCGTCAGCCGCGACCGCGGCAAGATCCCGGAAGCTCGCGTGGCGCAGCGTGACGCGCTCGGCGAACGGTGCCAGGCGCGCTTGCGCGCGCGCCACCGCGTCCGGGTCGACGTCGAGACCCAGCAGCCGGACGCCGTGCCCCGTGGCGTGCAGCACCGCTTCGGCGTGACCGCCCATGCCCACCGTCCCGTCGATCACCCAGCCCTCGCCGCGGGGTCGCAGCAGAAACGCGACCTCGTCGACGAGGACTGGAACGTGAACCGCTAGATCCCCAGCTGCGACAGCCGCTCGAACAGCGACGGCAGCCCGTCGCCATTCGTCCGCTCGTATTCCTCGAACCGCGCGCGATCCCACACCTCGAAGAATCGGCGCCCGGGGCCCACCAGAGTCACGGCCTTGTTGTTGAGACCCCCCTGCTGCCGACTGTCGGGCGGCAGCAGGACGCGACCCGCGGCATCGAGCACGATCTCCTTGGCGCGCGAGACGTAGAGGCGTCCGAGCTTCCGGACCTCGGGATCGAACGCCGACTTCTCGTTGATGCGGTTCTCCAGGCGCTCCCATTCCTCGAGCGGGTGCACCTCGAGCGCGTGCTCGTTCGGCACGACGATGAGCGCGCCCTCGTACTGGGCGAGCACGTCCCGGAATCTCGCCGGCACGCTCAACCGCCCCTTCGGATCGACCGTGTGCTGATATCGGCCCCTGAACATGGCTCCTCGTGGGAGGCTATTCCACTTCATCCCACTCTCTCCCACGTGGAGGCGAGATTACAATTGCCAAAAAGGCGTGTCAAGGAAAAACATGAGATTTTTTAAGGGAATTCGATACACCCACCCGGGAGACGACCCCTGGGGTCCCTTCCGTGCCTGGAACCCCCTGGATGGTGGCCGGCGGCACCGGCCGAGGGCGGTCAGGAGCTCAGCTGGGGCGGTAGTGCTGCCGAGCTTCCGGTAACCAGCCCTCGATTTGCCGGATCCTCGTCTCGTCCGCAGGGTGCGTCGAGAGAAACTGCGGCGGCTTCTGGACACCCTTGCCCTTCGGGAAAGAGCAGGAGCTGGTGGCGACCACTGACCGGAACCGTCTCACGCCGCGGCCAGTACCGTCGCGAGCGTGAGCGCAATCACTCGTCGACGAGGCGCGCCGGGGACTCGGATCAGGCCAGAGGTGGACGCTGAGAGGCCCACGGTCGAATGCGCTCGAACGCCGCAGCCGCGCGCAGCACCGTCGCGTCGTCGAATCGGCGTCCGACGATCTGCAGCCCGATCGGCAAGCCGTTGCGCGTGAACCCGCACGGCACCGAGGCCGCCGGCTGCCCGGTGAGGTTGAACGGAAACGTGAACGGCGTCCACGAGTACGGCGGAATCGCTTTGCCCTCGATGTCGGAGGGATTGTCGAGTCCGATCTCGAACGCCGGGCACGCCACCGTCGGCGTCACGAGCAGATCGTATTTCTCGAAGAAGGCGCGGGGATGCTGCCACCACGCGAGCCGATCGAACCACGCCTGGACGTACGCCGTCGGCGATTGCGACAGCGTCGCTTCGATGACCTTCATCAGGCCGGGATCGATCTCGTCGCGCCGGTCGACGTACTCGGCCATCCGCGTCGCGATGCCGCCGGCAAAGATCTGCCACCAGCAGTCCCGCGGTGACGGCCAGCGGGGATTCACCTCCTCGAGCCGGCACCCGGTCTCGCGGAACGCCTTGGCCGCCTTCGAGCACGCCGCCCGCACTTCCGAATGCACCACGTCGACGAAGCCGAGGCTGTCGCTGTAGGCGACCCGCAGGCCCTTGAGATCGCCCCTGAGCGCCGTCAGATAGTTGACTCCGTCCGCGGGGAGCGAGTACTGATCGCGCTCGTCCGGGCCAGCGGTGGCGTTCATCATGAGCGCCGCGTCGGCGACCGTCCGCGTCATCGGACCGATGTGCGAGAGACTCCAGGCGGCGCTCGCCGGATAGACCGGGATGCGTCCGAACGACGGCTTGAAGCCGAAGATGCCGGCGAAGGAGGCCGGAATCCGGATGGAGCCACCGCCGTCGGTCCCGATCGCCAGAGGCGCGAGCCCGGCCGCCACGGCGGCCGAGGCGCCACCACTCGAGCCCCCCGGCGTGTGCCCGACGCTCCACGGGTTCCGGGTGGGACCGAAGAGCAAATTGTGTGTCGCGCCGATCCAGCCGAACGTCGGCGTGTTCGTCTTGCCCAGCAAGATGGCGCCCGCCGCCCGCATGCGCTCGACCATCGGCGCGTCTTCGGTCGGGACGTGGTCACGGTAGAGCGGTGTCCCGAACGTCGTGCGAACCGCCTTGGTGATGACGAGATCCTTCACCGAGAACGGCACGCCGTGGAGCTCTCCGAGCTTTGCCCCCGGCTTCATGATCGCGCGCTCGGCGGCTTTCGCGTCCCGGCGAGCCTGATCCGCGGTGACCAGCACGTACGCGTTGAGCTTGGGGTTCAGTTTCTCGATGCGATCGAGCGTCGCGCTCACCAGCTCGACCGGTGACAGCTTCTTTTTCTTGATGAGCGCGGCGAGCTCGGTCGCCGGCAGCCAGCACAACTCGATGTTGGTCACGGAACTCTCCGATGCTCAGGCTCCGCGCAGGCGCGGGTCCAGCGTGTCGCGCAGCGCGTCGCCCAAGAGGTTCGAGCCGAAGACCGCGAGACTGATCGCCATGCCGGGGAACAGCACGAGCCAGGGCGCCTTCTGCGCGTATTCCGCCGCGGACACCGACAACATTCTCCCCCAGGACGGGTACGGCTCCGGCACGCCGAGGCCAAGGAAGGACAGCGCCGCTTCCACGAGGATGGCGCTGCCAAGCTGGGCGGTGACGAGCACGATGAACGGCCCCATCGTGTTCGGCAGCACGTGGCGAAACGCGATCCGCAGATGCCGGAGCCCGAGCGCGCGCGCCGCCTCCACGTACTGCATCTCGCGGATCGACAGGACGCTCGCGCGGATCACCCGGGCGGCCCGCGGGATGATCGGAATCGAGATCGCGATCACGACATTCGGAATCGACGGGCCAAGCGACGCGGACATCACGAGGGCCAGCACCAGCAACGGTAATCCCTGGAGGATGTCGAGCAGCCGCTGAGTGATCAGATCGAACTTGCCGCCGAAGTACCCGGACAGAAGCCCGATGATCCCGCCGAAGACCGAGCCGAGCAGCGTCGACAGCAGGCCGACGATGAGCGACACGCGCGCGCCGTGCACGATTCGCGAGTAGATGTCGCGCCCGAGATGGTCGCTCCCGAGCCAGTGGTCGGGACCCGGCCGGGCCAGCGTGTGGGCGGCGTCCGTGGCGATCGGATCGTGCGTGGCCAGCGGATCGGCGAAGATCGCCGTCAACCCCATGATCAACATCAGGACGCCGCCGGCAGCGCCCAGCGGCTTCTTTCGCACGAAGCGCACGATCACCGACCAGACGGTCTCGGGCCGACGGGCCGCCCGCCCGGCATCGACCAGCTCGATGGAGCCGCCGACCGCGGGGCTAGTCGCCATGTCGGAATATCGAGGCGGGCGCCGGGTTGCCCGGCGCCCGACGAGCGTCTGGGGGTGTGGGGGCCATCTCAGGGCCCCCACGTTGACTACTCACCATAGCGCACGCGCGGATCGAACCAACCGTACAGCATGTCGACCAGCAGGTTCGACAGGATGACCACGATGGCGATGAACATCACCAGGCTCTGGACGACCGGGTAATCGCGCCAGAGGATCGCCTGGACGAGAAATCGCGCCACGCCGGGCAAGTTGAACACCGTTTCCGTCACGACGAGGCCGCCGATCAAAAACGCGAACTCGATCCCGATGACGGTGATGACGGGCAGCATCGCGTTCTTCAGCGCGTGCCGCCAGACGACCACGCGCTCGTTCTGGCCCTTGGCCCAGGCAGTCCGCACGTAATCTTCACGGAGCACCTCGAGCATCGCCGAGCGGGTGATGCGCGTGATCAACGCCGAGGAGCGGTACCCGACCGCGAGCGCGGGCAGCATGAACTGCGCGACGTGGATCTTGAAGTTCTCCGTCGGGCCCACGTACGTCACCGGTGGAATCCACCCGAGCCAGCCGACGAGCAAGAGGATGATCACCATCCCGAGCCAGAACGACGGCATCGACAGCCCCGCGAGCGAAAACACGCGCACGGCGTAATCGAGCATCGTGTCCTGGCGCACGGCGCTGATGACACCCATCGGGACGCCGAGAAGCACGGCGACGGCGGTCGAGAGCACCGCCAGCTCCACCGTCACCGGCACCAGGGGCTTGACGATCTGCCAGGCCGGCAGGTCGTAGCGGTAGGACTTGCCAAGGTTGCCGGTCGCCATGTCGCGGATCCACTCGACGTACTGGACCCACATCGGCCGGTCGATGCCGAGCTCCTTCATGATGAGTTGCTTGTCCGAGTCGCTGACATAGCCGCCGGCCGAGAAGAGGATGTCGACGATGTTTCCGGGCGCCAGGCGAAGGAGGACGAAGATCACGACCGACATCCCGAAGAGCGTGATGATGGCAATGCCGAGCCGGTTCGCGACGTAGGTCCGCGTGAGGGGCTCCTCAGTGAGCGGGCGCCGGCCGGATCGAGGAGCGCCACAGGTTCGAGACGGGACCGGGGTTCCCCCGGGACCGTCGAGCGCTGGGGTAAAGGGGCCTTCGAGGCCCCTTTGTTGTCGAACGGGCCATTTCGGGGCCCCCCATGTTATCGATCCAGCCACACTTCCTGCATCCGCCCGAAGTTGTAGATGTTGTGGTGCGGAACGAGGTTCTTCACGTGCGGCCACTGGGCGAAGTAATCGAGGCGCCAGCCCATCATCGGCCGCGCGGCGTCGTCTTCGAGCTTCTTCTGGATCTGCGCGACCAGCGCGTACCGCTTCTTCTGGTCCATCTCCTGCGACTGCGTGTCGAACATCTTGGCGAGCTGCTCGTCGCAGTACCCCGTGTAATTGCGCGGGGAGCCGCACGCGTAGTTCTCGTAGAAGTTCGCGTCAGGATCGTCGATGCCGATCCCGGTGAGATTCGCGCCCAACCCGTACTCGTGCCGCGTTGCGAACGCGTGCCACTGCGCGGTCTCGACCTGCTTCAGGGTCGCCTCGACGCCGATCTGTTTCAGCTCGTTGATCACGAACGAGGCGTAGTCGACGTAGATCGCAATGGCCCGGGTGGCCATCTCGGTCTTCAAGGGATTCGACGGACTGTAGCCGAGCTCCGCCATCACCTTCTTGGCCTTGGCCTTTTCCTCCTCGGGCTTGCCGTACCCGGGAAGCGCGCGAAGATCTTTCTCCATGAGCCCCCATACACCGTACGGCTTCGGCTGCATCGAGGCGCCGAGGACTGCGCCGCCCTGGTGCACCGCTCTGACGTAGGCCGCGCGGTCGATCGCCATGCTGATCGCGCGCCGGATCTTCACGTTGTTGAACGGCGGCCTGGTCACGTTCATCAAGAGATTGTCGTTGACGTTCTGGCTCACGACGTCCACGACGAGCTTCGGCACCGCGGCCTTGATCTGCTCGACGACGGTCTTCGGGTTCTCGCCGGGGAACCCGATGTCGACCCGGCCGGACTGGAGCGCGGCGGTCCTCGTCCCGCGCTCGACGATCACGACGTAGCGGATCCCGTCGAGATAGGGTCTACCCTTGACGAAGTAGTCGGGATTCTTCACGTACTCCACGGACTCGCCACGCTTCCATTCCTTGAACTTGTACGGGCCGGTGCCAACGCATCGGGTTCGCAGCTCGGCGAGCGGGACGTGGGCCGGATACACCGGGGAATAGCCCGACGCGAGCATGAGCAGGAGAGCCGGCTGCGGGCGCTTGAGATGGAAGACCACCGTGTACGGGTCCGCGACCTCGATGGTCTCGACGTTCGCGTACCAGTCCTTGCGCGGGCTCGTCCTGAGCTTCGCCGGCGCGTCCTTGGCCTCGCGCACGACATCGAACGTGTACTTCACGTCCATCGCCGTGAACGGCTGGCCGTCGTGCCACTTCACCCCTTTGCGGAGGAAGAACACGAGATTGCGATAGTTGTCCTGCCAGGACCACTTCTCGGCGAGCTCGGGGATGATCGTGTCGACGCTTTCCACCTTCTTCATCGGGTCGAAGAGCACGAGGTTGTTGAAGCACGGCATGACGGGCCACACGCTCGAGACGGTCCCGGTCTCGTGAACGTTGAAGCCTTGCGGAAGGTCTTCGCGCAGCGTCGCGTTCAACACGCCGCCGGACTTTGGCGTCTGGCTCACGGCGGGCACGACGAACGCCACGACGACGAGCAGCACGGACAGGAGTGGAAGGATGACTGCGAGGCGACGCCGTGACATGAGTTCCCTCCGCTGAGAACGGCTCTGGATGCGGGTGAGTGTACGTGAAATCGCGAGTATCGACAATTGTAGCGAGGGCCGCGAGGCCGCAACTTCCGAGGGTCAGGCCAACACTCAGAGCCAGGCCAGCAGAAGATGAAGCGCGTACAGCGCGCCGCCGGTCAGGCTGCCGACCACGGTGCCGTTGACCCGGATGTACTGCAGATCGTCACCGGCGTGCTCTTCGATGAGCCGGACGGCGCCCTCGGGACCAAGCGCCCGCACGCCGTTCTCGATGAAGGTCGCGATGCGCGCGTGATGACGATCCACCAACGTCGTGATCTGTGCCTTGATCCACCAATCGACGTCTGCGCGCAGCGCGGCGTCGGTCACGATCGCCTGTCGGCCGCGCTCGAGCCGATCGGCGATCCACCCCGCCAGCTCGGGGCGCGCCCGGCCGAGGTCCTCGGCGATCACCCGACGCAGCTCGGTCATCGCCTCGTCGAGAAGGCGACTCGCGACTGGACTCGCGAGCAGCTCGGCCATCGCCGTCTCGACCCGCTTCGCAAGCGCGGCGTCGGTGCGGAGACGGTCGGGAAGCTCGGCAAACACCCGCGCAAGGCGCTGGCGTACGGGATGGTCCGGATCGTCGGCCATCTCGCGCAGGCCGGCGCGCAGCGCTGCCATGATGCGCTCGCGATCGATCAATCCGAACAGATCGGCGAGGCCGAGAACGAGCCGAGGATACGCGCCCATCTGCTGCCGATAGCGGCTGAGCAGCTCGTCGACGAGCTCACCGATCACGCGCCGGAAACCCGGCTGCTCGAGCGCGTCGACGAGCGCGCGCGCGAGCGCGGCAATGGCCCGCTCGTCCCAGCCATGCTGCCGGGCGGTCTCGATGGCCGAGGCCAGCACCGGCGCGACTGGCCACCCTTCCGCGAGCCGCCGGACGCGGCTGACGAAGTCGCGGCTCACGGTTGACGGCAGCTGGGCGGCGATCCACCGCGCCAGCGTCGCCGTCAGGGCTTCGAGGTCCTCTCGGCTGATCCGCGTGGCCGCGCGGGCGAGCAAGTCGGCGATGTCAACGCGCGCCACTTCGCTCGTCACGTACTCCTTGCTCAGGACACGGTCCCCGACCATGGTCCCGACGCGGACGGCCATGAGCTCCCAGTTCGCGGGGATCAACGCGGTGTGAGGAATCGGCAGCCCCAGTGGCCGGCGGAACAGCGCGGTCACGGCAAACCAGTCGGCGAGTCCGCCGACGATGCCCGCCTCGGCAATCGCCAGGACCCAGCCGCCCCACCACGTCGCGCGAAATGGAGACGCCGCCAGCGCGAGCGCCGCGGCGACGACCAGCACGATGACCGCCAGACGGCGCTGGCCGCGCGACCGTCCAGAGATCATCGGGTCAGCATGGAGCGGTGCACGCCGCGCCGGCGAGCGGGCAGGAGGACGCGGCCGCGCTTGACGTCCCACACGCCACGCGGACTCAACCGGACCGCGGGAAGGAAGTCGGCGGCCATGAAGAACAGCGTGAAGAGAGGATCATGGTAGGGATACCCACGTAGGCGAAGCGCCGCGTGAAGCGCGCCCTCCCACTCGGCAGCGTCCTCCAGCGTGCCGTGCGCCATCACACCACCGATCGGGAGGGGAACCTCGAAGACGGTCTCCGAGTTGTCGACGAGCACGATGCCGCCACCGAGCTGAAGGAGACGATTCACAGCCTGCGCCATCGCCTCCGGTCGCCGGCCCAGCGCAAGAATGTTGAAGTCCGTCGTCGTCGTCGTGGCGAGACCGTCCAGACGATCAGCGAATCCGGCGACGGCGGCGGGCGCCACCCATCGACCTTCCCGATCGAGCAGTGCCGCGCTCAGGTCGTCCGGCGCGAGCGGCCGGTCCTCGAGTTGGCTGATCACCACGCTGACCAGCCGGATCACCGGGTAGCGCGCGCGGGGCGGCAGCGCGAAGTCCTCGGAGCGGCAACGCCAGCGCGTCGCGAGTCGCGCGCGGGGCGTTCGGAAGATTCGCCGCCACGGCGGCTCCGGAACTGACGCGAGCAAGCGGCGCTCCGAGGCGACGAGCGTGCCGCGCGCGATCACAGCCTCGGGTCTCGGCTCGGCAAGATCGCCGAGCAGGCAGACGTCGGCATAGCGCCCAGGCGCGATCGAGCCCAGGTCGGCGTCGAGATGGTAGTACGTCGCCGGGTTCAGCGTCGCCATGCGATACGCGTCGACCGGTTCGACACCACCGTCGAGTGCGACCCGGATCGAATGGTCGACGAAGCCGTGCGCTCGGATGAAGGCCGGCATGGCCCCGTCGGCGGTCAGCATCACGCGCGAGGTCAGCGCAGGCGCCTTCTCGAGCGCCGCCAGCAGACCGACCAGATCGGGTCGCAGTGACGACTCACGCAACATGACGGCGATGCCTTGCCGCGCCCGCTCCAGCACTTCATCGGCGGTGATCGGCTCGTGATCCGAGCTCACCCCGGCCGCCGCGAGCGCGGGGAGCTTCTCGGCGGTCGCGCCCGCGGTGTGGCCCTCGATCCGACGGCCGAGCTCCTGGGCGACCTGAAGGCGGCGCAGCAGACCACGATCGCCGGCGCGGAGCTCTGGCCAGCGCGTCACTTCGCCGACGGCGACCGCCCACGGATGCCTCAGTGCGCGGCGCAGCGCAGCCACCGGAAAGCGTCGGCTCTCGCCGGTCGACCGCGACTGACTGTGAACGCGAATCATCCAGTAGAACTTGAGCGGCGAACGTGCCAGCGCGTCGGCCGCGATCCGGAACGCCTCCACGCCTCCGAGCTCCCAGAATTGCAGTGTGTCGGCGAAGACGGACGTCGTCCCGAGCGGCAGCACGTAGCGCGCGAGCGCAGACGGCGTCACGAGATGCGCGGGATGGACGTGCGGGTCGATGTAGCCGGGGACCAGAACACGCCCGGCGGCATCGATCAGTCGAGTGCGGGCTCCGACCATCGCCTCACTCGATCCGACGTACGCGATGCGCTCACCCGCGATCGCGACGTTCGCGCGGTAGAGCTCGCCCGTGTAGACGTTGAGGACCGTCCCGCCGCGAACGTAAAGGTCTGCGGCCGCCGCGCCGCGGGCGACGGCGACGAGGCGAGCGCGCTCGGTGAGCGTCATGGTGGTTATTGTAGCGGGGTCCTTGTCGCGGGGTCGTCGTCGCAGGGACGTGAGCGACTCTCGTTACGTCACGACACCCCGCTACGACAACCCCGCTACAATGACCGCGTGGCCGAAGCCATCACGATCACCGACGCTGTTCGTGTTCCCGCGCATGCCATGACCGCGCGGGCCGTGCGCGCCTCGGGACCGGGCGGGCAGAACGTCAACAAGGTCGCGACGAAGATCGAGCTCCGGGTGGATCTCGGCGCCATCGAGGGCCTCGATGACGAGGCCCGCGCGCGGCTCGACACGCTCGCGCGCCACCGACTCGATGCCGCCGGGCGGCTGCTGGTGACGAGCCAGGTGACGCGAAACCAGGCCCGGAATCTCGACGACGCTCGAGGGAAGGTCGAACGTCTCGTCCGTGCAGCGCTCGTCCCACCACGACCACGCCGCCCTTCCAGGCCTTCCGCCGGCGCAAAGGAGCGGAGGCTCGCAGCGAAGAAGCGACGGTCAGCGGTGAAAGGCTTGCGAGCGGCGCCGGGCAGTCTCGATCGATGAGCCGGGGGCCTCGAAGGCCCCCAGACCCCCATACGCTCGGCGGCCGCCGGGAAACTCGGCGACCGCCTCGATAATCGGATCAACGTGTATCCATGTCCTGACATTGACCACGCCCGCTCGCACGACTATCGTCAGGCCATGGGACTCTTCACTGTCCGCGCGACGCTGATCGGGCCGACCGGCCTCACCGAAGACCTGGATCTGCTGGTTGACACGGGCGCGACGTTCTCGGTCATTCCGACGGCCGTGGCGAACCGCCTCGGCCTTCGCGTCCGTCGCCAGCAGCCTGTCCTCATTGCCCGCGGTCGCCGCGACGTCTGGCCAGTGGCCGAGGTCAGGATGGCGGTCGAGGGGCGCGACGACGTCCCGACCCTGTGCTTCATCGCCGATGAAGGGCCGATGCTGCTCGGTGCGACAACCCTCGAGACCCTCTGTCTCGCCGTCGATCCCATGGCTCGGCGGCTGGTCGATGCCGACGCGATCATCGGCGCGTCGCGCCGGTCCACAGCGCTCGCCGCCACTCCGGCGCTCAGCTAACGGCCACTCCGACTCCCAGCGGACGGTCCCGTGGCGCCGACGCCGCCTTCTTCGCGGTGCAGCGGCGTCCAGCACCCGCGTGCGGCCCCGCGTGCCTCGCCATCCGACCTTCCGTGTGGCGATCGCCGTGGTGTACTGCTTTCTCGGCATTGTCGCGGCTGCACCGTTGCCGTACCGAGAAGTATGGCGCTTGTGTGCCACGACTATCAGCCGCGGGCGGCGGAGCGCGGAGTGCTCCACACAGTCGTCCGCGAGCATCTGGAAGCGTTCCTCCAGGAGGCTGCGGATCGCAGCGACGGCACCGGGCTGCCGCCGTTTGTGGAGCAGGAGTTCCGCGACTTCCTCGCCTGCGGTGTCCTGGCCCGCGGCTTCGCCCGCCTGCGCTGCGAGAGTGCGCCTTCGAGCGGCTGGTGCCGTTCTCCTGCAAGGGGCGGGGATTCTGCCCGAGCTGCGGGGGGCCGCGGATGACGGAGCACGCCGCCCGCCTCGTGGACGGGATCCTAAGGGCCTTTGTGTCGCCTACGCTCACGACGATGTACCGCGAGATGGACATGCGGTTCTATCTCGATCAGGCAGAGGCTGAGATGAGGGAGATCGGCGCTTGACGTGTGTCGGCCGGACCGACCCGACAGCCCGGCCTACTTATAGCGTCATGAGGAAGTCGAAGTGGTTGTCGGCATGCTCCAACTCGATGTCGTGATGCCGAGCGCACGCGGCAATCAGGACGTCGATGGCTGGGGCCGTCTTCCCGGCCTTGCGGCAGCGGCTCGCCAGGGCACAGGCCGCCGCCCACACCTCGTCAGTGATGGCGAGCTCGGGAAGCGTCTGCTCGAAGTCGCGCAGGATTCTGCGGTCGCTTTCGTTCCCGACTCCGTTCCACAGCTCCAGCCGGATCGGCGGGCACCACGCGGCATCCCCGCTTTCGAGCAACTGCTTCACCCGGTCGATGATCTGCGGGTCGCCGCGTCGGCGAAGGCAATGCACCCAACTCGACGAGTCCACGAGCTTCACGGTCATTCGGTCCTGCGCAGCTTCATCAACTCCGCGTGCGTCATAAACGTGTCTGATGCCCCGAAGTGCTTCATCAGCGCCGCGATTCGCTTCCGCCGGTTGAAGTCCTTCAGGGCGGTGACGACGGCCTCGCGCTTGGTCGTCGCCCTGGTGAATCTCATGGCATCCTTGAGCTCCTTCTCTGGAATATCAATCGTCGTCTTCATGGGCCCGATTTAACCATGAACTAGAATCCTGTTCAACGGCTGGCGGAATCTCTCGGGAGAACGTTCAGGACCGCTTGACGAGCTTGATCACCTCGCCGACGTCCTTCACCTGTTCCACGTTCCACAGGCGCTCCAGCAGGATATCGGTTTGCGCCGGCGCCAGCACGCCGTGAGCGAGCGCACGGAACTTCGCTTCCACTTCCTGATCGCTCATCGGATTCTTCCAGTGACCGCGGTGGTATGGCACTGCGGCAGTGAATCGCTCACCTCGCGAGGTCACGACCTCGACGTCGGTTTCGCAGGAATCCGAACCCGTGTTTCTCCTTCCCCTCTCGTTAAGCTCCGCACGAGCGTGATGTAAGGGACGCTGCCCCACGGGATCTTCGTGGCGGTCATGGCTCCCCTCGCGGCGACCAGCGGCTCCGCGCGCGCTCGAGGAACGACGGCGCGTCGCTGGGGCCGTGGCCGGCCACCAGCTTCTCGAAGTCGGCCATGAAGCCGGCCTTTCGGTGGTGCGCCCGACGTACGTCCGCGACGAGTGCCTCCCAATCACGATGGAGGCCGGAGCGCTCGTAGCAGCGCCGGGCGTCCTCGAAGTTCGACAGTGCGGCGTCGTAGTACTTGCTCTTCTTCGCGTTGAGGATGCGCATGCCCAGCGCACGGTAGACCTTGGACGCCACGTCCGCGTAGGACTTCGCGAGGCGCTTGGCAGCGGGCGCGGTCCTCCCGTGGCTGAGGTTCTCGATCTCCGCGTCGGTCGCCGTGCGAAGCCGTTCCGCGAGGCGCCCGATCTCCCTGGTCTGGAGCCAGAGCTCGATGAGCGACCCGAGGTGGGCGCGCTCCGCCGCGTCCATCGCCTGCGCGTGCCACGCTGCGCGCTCGGACTTCGGCACGAAGCGCATAAGCTCCTCGTAGGTGAACGTGCTCGGGTCCGCGCGGAACTCGGCCCAGGCCTCCTCGAGGGCGTCGCGGCTCCGGCCGAGCTTCGTGAGCAGCTCGCGCTTCAGCCTGGCGAGGTCGTGACGGGCCATCGAGCCGTGTGGGTGTGTCTTCTCCACCGTGAGACCGCGATCCACCCAGGCGAGCGCTTCGTCCTGCTTGCGCCGCATCTTGAGCATGGTGGCGACCGTGAGGCAGTCCTGGGCCGAGAGCTCGCTCTGCTCGCAGAGCGCGACGTAGGCCCGTACATCGCCCTGCCGGGTGTAGATCGCGCGCAGGACGTCGCCCCACCGGCGGCGCGCGTACGCGGGGTCCTGCCGGTGCGCGCGATCGGAGGCTGGCTCGGCGGCGTCCTTCGCCTCGAAGCGAGCCCTCACCTGGCGCTCGAAGGCGGCGAGGCCCTCCTTGTTCATCACTTTCACGGCATCGCGCTCGAGGGTGGACGCGAAGCCGTAGGGGTCGTTTCCCATGCGATCGAGCAGCAGCCTCGCGGTCTCGTCGGCGTTGGACCTGGACGCCTGCCGCGCCTTGATCCAGCCGCAGTAGAGACTGTAGACGAACATCCCGAAGTTGCCGCTCGAGTCGTCGAGCTCCTCGGCCTTTTCGTAGCAGCCGGCGAGGAAGGTCTCGCAGAGACCCGCAGCTCGCTCGGGGTCGGTGCGGACGAGCTTCTCGAGCTGAGCGGCGACCTCCTCGAGGCTCGAGACGAAGGCCCAGCCCGCCCCGTGCGAAATGAACCGCCCTGGCTGGAGCGCGGCCTCAATCGCCGCCTCCAGCGAGTCTCGCTGCCGGGATTTCCGCCTCGTCATCGGAAGAGCGCGGGATCCCACCGCCTTGCGAGCTCCTGGTGGATCTTGAACCATCCCGAATGGGCCGCCCCGAGGACCTCCGCCCAGTGGCTCTGGCTGCGGTGCGCGACGATTCCTTCGAGGACCGCTTTCTGATCCGCGTCGCCGAGACCGACGATAAACCGCGTGATCGTGCCGTCATCTAGACTCACGATTCTGGCCGACGCCTCCAGTTTCCGGATCGTGTCGGCCAGCTCGAAGGCGCTGCACCCGTTCCGCCGGCTCGCCCGCCACTCCCATTCCAGGAGACAGCGGGTCACCTCGGGGCCGACGGGGCACCCGTCGCCGGACGACGGGTCCATCCAGTCGGGCAGTCCCGAACCGATCCCCGCGTCCAGGTCCTCGATGGTGGTGAGAAAGCTGAAATCGGGGTCCAGCCCCTCGTCCATCACACGTCCGAGGATCATGCGCATCCTGGTCGCGATGGGTTCGAGATCCTCGGCCAGGCTGGACCCGTCCAGATACGGCTCTTCCCAATGGTGCTCGCGGATGACGTACCGGCCGTCCTCGTCCTGCGATTCGACGACGCAGGTCTCCCACTCGCTCCAGGCCTTCTCCCACTCCTGGCGGATCTTTGCGGCTCCGGGCGATGGCCGCGCCTTCGTCTCGCGCTGCCCGAGGGACACCAGCAGCCTGCGGAGCGTCCCACCCGTCTCGTCGCCGAGCCGAGCGACGAGGCGATCGCGTCCCGGCTCATCCAGCGCCAGGAGTGCACACGCCACCACGCGCCGGATCTCGTCCTCCGACAGGCCGTGGGTGAGTAGATCGAGCAGCGCCCTCTCCTTCGCGTCCTCGGCGCGCTTGCCTTTGCGGGTCTCCCGCGCTCTTGCCGTCACTTCCGTCGCCTCCTCTCGAAGACATCCTCGTTCGCCGCTCGGGCGCCGGCGCTGCAAGGCCACCGGGCACCGTTGGATGACCGGGTGGTTTCTGCTGTACCCCCGACGCGTGACAGGTCATTCCCGCGGAGGGCCGGGCCGCGTCGAGCATCGTACGCCAGGACGACGAACGGGTGCCGAGCGTCTGGATCGACACCGCCCAGCGTGAAGGTCGGCACCTTCGTCCGTCAGGTGCTCGGGGCCGAGGACTCTCACGGTAGAATCTCCGGTCAACCGTGTCCTCCGAGCGGATTCCCGAGCGGCTTTGGGTTTGGATCGAGGCGCGCAAGCGCCATCGCCTCTCTCACGCCCACGTGCAGATGGCGCGCGAGCTGGGCATGAACCCGAAGAAGCTCGGCAAGCTCGACAACCACGAGCAGGAACCCTGGAAGCTGCCCCTCCTGGAGTTTATCGAGCACCTGTATGTCAAACGGTTCGGCAAGCGCCGCCCCGACGTCGTCGTCTCGGTCGAGGAACTGGCCCGCGCGGAGGAAGACAAGAAGGCGCGGAAGCGCGAGATAAGGCGTCGGACGAGAAGAGCTGGTGACGACGCCCAGGGCTAACAGAGAGGCGGTTACGAGCGCCGGACTTACAATGAGACCCATGCGGCCGGAGATCGTGCGCCTCCTCAAGCAAGCGGATCGCGACCTGGAGAACGCGCGGAAAAACCTCACCATCCAGGCGTACGAGGTCGCCGCGTTCCTCGGCCAGCAGGCTGTCGGAAAGTACCTGAAGGGTGCCTGGGTCGTCACGAAGAAGGAGCCGGCGCCGCACACGCATGCGCTGACCGAGCTCGGGGACGGTCTCGGGGTGCCGGCCGATCTGCGCCGTCACCTGGCGGACCTGACGTCGGACTACACCGTCAGCCGGTATCCCGACGCGGCCAACGCCGTACCATACGAGCTGTACGACGAGTCCACCGCGCGGACGAAGGTCCAGAACGCGGAGACGGTGATCATGTGGCTCAGACGGAAGATCGCAAGCTAGCGGAGTTCGTCCGCGATCACCTGCCGACGCTCCGTGGCCGGCTGGCTCCCCTCCGGGTGATCGCGTTCGGTTCGCGGGTGCGGGGCGATGCGCTGTCAACGAGCGACCTCGACCTCATCCTCGTGTCGCCGTGGTTTGCGTCGGTGCCGTTCCTCAGGCGGCCCCCGGTCATCCTCGAGCTGCTCGACTATCCCGGCGGTCTCGAGCTGCTCTGCTATACCCCGGAAGAGTTCGAGGAGCGACGTCACGAGCTCGGGATCGTTCGCGTCGCGCTCGAAGAAGGCATCACGTTGTAGGAGCTCCGAGGCGGCCTTCGATCCAGACGCGAGCCGTGCCTCATGACGCCGAATTATATGTCTCATCCGCCTGACGCGCCGGCAGGCGCCGGGTCGTGGACACCATACAGGTGGCAGGCTACGAGATGGCCCGGCGCCACCGCCTGCAGAACCGGCTCGACGCTCGAACACGCCTCCATGGCCGACGGACAGCGTGGATGAAACCGGCATCCCGAGGGCGGATTGATCGGCGACGGCACTTCACCGGTGAGGATGAAGTCCCCGCCGGCAGCGTCGGGATCGGCCGGCAACGCCGCCGAGAAAAGCGCCTGCGTGTAGGGATGACGCGGGTTGCGGAAGAGCGCTTCCGTCTCCGCGTGCTCGACGATCCGACCGAGATACATGACGGCGGTCCGATGCGCGATGTATCGGACGGTGGCCAGGTTGTGCGCCACCAGCACGTAGGCGAGCTTCTGCTGCGATTGAAGATCCTTGAGGAGGTTCATGATCTGGGCGCGGATCGAGACGTCGAGCGCCGACACGGGCTCGTCGAGAATGATCAGCTCCGGGTACGACACGAGCGCGCTCGCGAGCGCGATGCGCTGGCGCTGGCCACCGGAGAACTCATGCGGGTAGCGCCCGGCGGCATCGGCTGGGAGCCCCACCTGCTCCAGCACTCGAGCGACCCGATCCCGGCGCTCGGCGGGTCCAACGCGGCGATTGACGACGAGCGCTTCGGCGATCGTGTCGCGGACGCGAAGTCGCGGATTCAGCGACGACCACGGATCTTGAAACACCGCCTGCACCTTCGCGCGATAGTCGCGGAGACCTTCGCCCTCGAGCGTGTGAACGTCGTGCCCGTCGAGCAGCACGCGGCCGGCCGTGGGGCGCTCGAGACGCAGGAGCAGTCGCGCCGTCGTCGTCTTCCCGCAGCCGGACTCTCCGACGAGACCGAGCGTCTCCTCGCGCGCGAGCGTGAAGCTGATCCCGTCGACGGCCTTCACGTACCCGGTGGTCCGCGCGACGAGCAGCCCGCGAGTGACAGGAAAGTGCTTCGTCAGCGCCTCGACGCGGATCAGCGGCTCGCTGCCGATGGCTCCACTCTCCAGCACGCGGCCTCGTGGGCCGGTCCGACGACAACGACAGGCGGGTACTCGCGGCGGCAGCGATCCTCGACGTAGCGACACCGCGGCGCGAAGCGACAACCAGGAGGCAGGCGGTGAAGCGCCGGCGGCTGGCCCTCGATGGACGGCAGCCGCTCGACGCGGCCCTCCATGCGCGGGACCGACGCCATCAGCGCCTCGGTGTAAGGGTGCCGGGGCGCGGCAAAGAGCGCGCGCACCGGGGCGTTCTCCACGATCCGTCCGGCATACATCACCGCCACCCGGTCGCACACGCGCGCCACGATGCCGAAGTCGTGCGTGATGAACAGCATCGCGAGCCCCATGCGGCGCTGGACGTCCTTGAGGAGGCGCAGGTACTGGAGCTGGATGGTCACATCGAGCGCGGTGGTGGGCTCGTCGGCGATGAGCAGCCGCGGCTCGCCCGCGAGCGCGATCGCGCCGACGACGCGCTGCTTCATGCCGCCGGACATCTGATGCGGATAGGCGCGCAGCCGCTCCGCGGGCGCGGCGACGTTCACCCTCCGCAGGGCTTCCTCCGCTTCGCCCCACCGGCTGCGGGTCGCGTCGCCGCGGTGCGCGCGGAGCGCTTCGACGAGCTGGTTGCCGATCGTGAACACCGGGTTCAGCGAGGTCTGGGGGTCCTGCAAGATCATCGAGATCTGCCGGCCCCGCACGTGGCGCATCTCCCGCTCGCTCTTCGTGACGAGGTCTTCACCCTCGAAGAGGACCTGGCCCTTGACGATGCGCCCGGCCGGCTCCGGGAGCAGGCGGAGTACCGCGAGCGCCGTCATCGTCTTGCCCGAGCCCGACTCGCCGACGAGCCCGAGTGTCTCGCCGGAGCGGATGGCGAGGCTCACGCCATCCACTGCGCGCACCAAGCCCCAGCGCGTGCGGAGGTGAACGTGGAGGTCCTTCACCTCGAGAACGGTGTCGCCGAGCGGCTCGCTCATCGGATGCGCGACGGCGAGCTCTGCATCAGAGCTGGCGCAGCCGCGGGTCCAGCCAGTCGCGGAGCCAGTCGCCGAACAGATTGAAGGCGAGCACCACGAGCATGATGGCCGCGCCGGGCACGACGGACAGCCACCAGGCGCTCGCGATGTGGCTGCGTCCGTCGGCGACCATCTGGCCCCAGGAGGGCGTCGGCGGCGGGATGCCGGCGCCGAGAAAGCTGAGCGACGCCTCCACGATGACGACGAAGCCGATGTGGAGCGTCAGCAGAACCATGAACGTGTTCGTCACGTTGGGAAGGATGTGGACGGCCATGATGCGGGCGTGCGAGCAGCCATGGACGCGCGCCAGCGCGATGAAGTCACGGGCCTTCACCCCGAGCACCTCGCCGCGCACGACGCGCGCGAAGCGCGCCCAGATGATCAACGTGATCGCGATGACGATCGTGCGAAGGCCGGCGCCGAGGCTGACGGTGAGCAGCAGCGCGATGAGGATCGTGGGAAAGGTAAGCGTCGCGTCGACCACGCGCATGAGGAAGCCGTCGAGTCGGCCACCGACGTAGCCGGCGAGGATTCCGACGGCGAGTCCGATCCCGCCGCCGGCCAGCAGCGCGCACGCCGCGACCGTGAGGCTGACGCGAGCTCCGTAGACCAGGCGGCTCAGCACGTCGCGTCCGAGCGGATCGGTGCCGAGCAGATGTTTCGCGCTGCCGCCCTCTTGCCACGCTGGAGGCAAGAGCTTGTCGGGCAGCGACTGCTCGGTCGGTGAGTACGGCGCCACGATCGGAGCGAGGATTGCCACGAGCACGAGGACCACGATGATGACGAAGGACGTCCAGGGCAGGCGCGCGAGCTCACCACGGAGCGGTCGCTCGACGCTCTCCTCGACCTCGGCGACGGCACCGACGTCGAATCCGATCGGCTGCTGGACGCGGGCCACGGCGGCGCTAGGCGTAGCGGACCCGCGGGTCCAGGTAGGCGTAGAGGATGTCCACGCCGAGGTTCACGCCGAGCACGATGACCGCCTTGAGGAGGATGATCGCCTGCAGCAGCGGGTAGTCGCGGAAGATGACGGCCTCGTAAGTCAGGCGCCCCACGCCCGGCCACGCGAACACCGTCTCGGTCACGATGGCGCCGGTCACGAGCAGCGCGAAGAAGACGCCGAAGAGCGTGACGACCGGGATCAGCGCGTTCCGGAGGCAGTGCTTCCAGATCACGACCGTCTGCGAGAGACCCTTGATCCGGGCGAGCTTGACGAACTCGCTGTCGAGGACCTCCAGCACGCTCGAACGCACGAGTCGCATCATGCCCGCCACCAGGAACGCGCCGAGCGAGATCGTGGGCAACACGTAGTGGGCTGGACCACCCATCCGGGCGGACGGCAGCCAGCCGAGCTTGATGCTGAAGACGTAGATGAGCACGATGCCGAGCCAGAACGACGGCGTGGCGATGCCGAGGACAGCCAGGGCGCTCGACGCGCGGTCGATGATCGTGCCGCGATGGACGGCCGCCAGGACGCCCAGCGGAATCGCGAGGACCAGGGCGCCGACGAGCGCCAGCGGCACCAGCGTCAACGTGTTCGGCAGCCGCTCGAAGAAGAGTTCGACGGCGGGCTTGCGATACCGGATCGACTGTCCGAGATCGCCGTGCAGCGCGCCGCGAAGGAAGACGACGAGCTGCTCGTGCATCGGCCGGTCAAGTCCGAGCACGCGCAAGAAGTTGGCGCGATCCTCCGGCGTGGCGTCTTCGGGCACGAGCAGATCGGCGGGATTGCCCGTCACGCGCGCGAGCGCGAAGACGACGAGCGCCAGGACGACGAGGACCAGGACGCTCTGCAGCAGACGACGGACGACGTAGCGCTGCACCTGCCGCTCACTTCCAGGGTTTCTGCTCCGGACGCGGCATCCGCTCGGCGACGTCGCCGAACTCGTGGCGGCCCGGGATCGGTTTGAACTGCCCGACGCGCGCGGGATTCACCGCCCAGTAGCCCATCCCCTCGATGATCGGCACGACGACCCACGTATTCGTGACGAGCTCGATCATCTTGTTCGTCGCCGCGAGTCGCTTGGCGTCGTCCCTCTCGCTCACGACGGCCTCGTACGCCTTGTCCGCCTCCTGGCAGATCGTCGGACAGTTGTTCGGATCGCCGAGCAGATGCTGGACACCTTTCGAGGTCAACGACGTGACGTAGCGCGGCGACGGCTCCGGCCGTCCCGCCGTGCGGAACATCGTCGCCGTTCCCACGAGGCCCTTCTGCTCACCGCGTCCCATGGGATCGAACACGCCCCACTCCACGGTCTTCATGTCGACCTTGACCCCGATCTTCTCCCAGAAACCGGCCACCGCCTCGCCGATCTGAACCATGAACGGCGTGCCCGGGAGCGCCGTGTTCCAGAACGTCATGCGGAATCCGTTGGGATAGCCGGCCTCGGCAAGAAGCTTCTTGGCACGCGCCGGATCGTAGCGGAGCGCCGTCTTCGCCCAGTCTTCCCAGCGCGGGATGCTCACGTCGATAGAGTAGCGGTACACGGTGAACGGTAACGGCCAGCGCGCCTCGCCGACCATGACGTGGTCGACGATCTGCTGGCGATCGATGGCGAGCGAGAGCGCCTCGCGCACGCGCACGTCGGTCAGCGGCGAGCCCTTCGCTTCGGGACGGTAGAGTCCCCAGAACTGGTAAATGGCCTGCATCGTTCCTGGCACCGTGACGACCTTCATCCCGCCAGCCCGCGCCTCCTTGATCGCGTCGGGGCCGATGCTCGCGATCGACGCTTCGCCCGTGCGCACCATGGCGAGGCGCGTGCTCTGCTCGGGCACGAGCAGCAGCGTCATCCGCTTGAACTGTGGTGTCCCGCGCCAGTGCGGGTAATCGACCGCTTCGTACTCGATGCGATCGCCGGGAACGCTGCGCACGAACTTCCACGGGCCGCTGCCGATCGGATGCTCGCGGAATCCCTTCGTGCCGACCGTCTCGATGTACTTCTTCGGCATGACCGTCCCTTCCATGAAGACGGCCCGCGAGAGGCTGGCGGCGAAGTGCGGGATGACGCCCTTCGTGTGGATGCGCACCGTGAGATCGTCGATCACCTCGATCCGGTCGACGGCGCGCCGGAGGGCCGCTGCGCCGGACGAGATGGACTCCGGCGACATGATGCGCTCGAGGCTGAACTTCACGTCGTGGGCCGTGACCGGATCGCCGTTGTGAAAGCGTTGACCCTTGCGGAGATGGAAGGTCCAGCTCTTGCCGTCCGCGGCTCGCTCCCACCGCTCGGCCGCGCCGGGGCCGATCCCGCCCTTGTCGAAATCGAATCCGACGAGGGAGTCCCAGACCGGCGCGTGGTAGTGCGCGTGCGGCGCGCGCGTATCCATGATCGGATCCATCACCTGGGCGCCCAGCGTGTCGAGCGCGATGACGAGCGTGTCCTTGTCGGCGGCCGTCGCGTGAACGGCGACCGCCACGAGCAGCAGGAGCGACGCTGAGACGACCGACAGCACGTGCACCGGCGTGCGCAAAGCGATTCCTCCTCTGAAGAGTGGCGGCATTCTCGGCGGGGGCGAAGTCCGGTGTCAAGTCAGCCGCGCCGGCTGAGCGACGCCGTCGTCGCCTCCTCGATGGCGTCGCGCCGACGGTAGCGCGATGGGAGGTCGAAGACAACCGCATCGAGCAGCGGGGCTGGTCGATCTGGAGCACCGCCGTCACCGACGGAGCATCGGTCGAGCAGGTTGGCGAGCACAGCCGCGTGCTGGATCGGGCTTCCGTTTGGTGCGGTATTATTGCCGTACCTCAGCTAGGAAGATTCGGAGGACGAAATGGGCGCCAGGACCAAGGTTACCGTCAGCGTCGACGCGGAGCTCATCAAGGAGCTGGGCATCGTGAGCCGACGAACGGGTACGGCTCGGAGCCGGCTGGTGGAAGAGGCCCTGCGTCTCTGGCGGCGCCAGCAGCTCGATGAGGCGCTCCAGGAAGGCTACCGCGCGATGGCGCGCGAGGATCGCGCCACGGCTCGGCGCTACCGGCGGGCGGTGCGCGAGGCGCTCAGGTGACCGCGCCGCTGCCACGCAGAGGAGACGTCTGGACCGTGGATCTCGGTGAGGGCCGAGGAAGCCGCCAGCGCGGCCCCAGACCCGCCCTCGTCGTCCAGAATGACACGGGGAACCAGTACGCGGCGACGACCATCGTGGCCGCCATCACCTCGACGATCAAGATCTACCCCGTTACCGTACCCCTCGAGAAGGGCGAAGGCGGCCTCGATCGCCGGTCGATGGTGAACCTGTCGCAAGTCTTCACGATCGCCAAGGAGTGCCTGAGGCGCCGGCTGGGGGTTCTCTCTTCCGAGCGCATGGAGAGCATCGACCGGGCGATCAAGATCAGCCTCGACGTCGCGTAACGCCGGCAGTGAGCGGCGCGAGCGAATGCGAGGCCAGCCGCCCGCTCGACTGGCATGTTGGGCACGCTCAGCGCGACCTCCTGCATCACTCAGCTTCTACCGCCGGAGCAAGTCTGCAAGCTGCTTCGGGTCGCGAATTCGATCTGCCACCTCGGCCTTGGCCGTCGCGATGTCCAGCCGGAGGGCCGGTCGAGCTTGAAGTAGCAGCTTGAAGTCAGGACTCTCCGTCAGAACCTTGTGGACCGGCGCCAAAAAATCCAGGAGCGCCGTCGTTTGCCGCTCGAGATCCTCTCGGGTGATTTGGTAATACCACGCGTCTTGCCGATCGTTGAAGTAGAGGTAGTCAACGTCCGTCCAAAGCTCCTCAACAATCTTGACGCTCTCGGGGTACGACACCCAGTCCCTGACGACAAAGGCCGGACCGCCAGGAGCAGAAACCTCGGGTGTGCCGGGATTTCTTAGATCGACTCCTCGGGACCGGCCCTCATGGCGCATTGTGAAGCTGAAGCTGTCGGCAATCCCTTTCTGAGACTTGGCCATCTCGCGAAGAGTACGAACCGTCTTCTCGTGCCACGCTCGATCGGACTCCTGGGTTCGAAGGTGGACAATTCGCGACGACATTTCTCTGAGGGCAAGCTCTCGGACGGTCTGAACTGCCGCATCAATTTTGGAGCTCTGCTCGGCGATTCTTAGTATGCGTTCACGGAGGCCGCGGGGTACCAGTTCGACTCCACCGGTCCGCTTCAACTCCGGGAAAGCCTTCATGAGCGACGGTCTCTCAGCACTCAAGGCTTCGATCGATTCCTCGATGACGACCAAGTCGGAAAAGAGCGGCTGATAAACCTGCGTACGCAATTCAGTGGCGCCGGTCGTCTTGTACGTGTACACCGCACCCCACATGGCCACAATCGTTGCCACGGGGATGAGCGCAAGCTTCGCCCACGTCCGCTTCCACGAAGGCCGGGCCGCGGGCCGTTTCCTATTGTTCTTCCTTCTCATATTCGGTGCAGTTGAGCTGCCCAACGTCCTGTTCGGCGGCACCCAACGCGCCCGGTCAGATCGAACGGAACCAATCCTCGACGGGCTCGACTTGCTCGACAACGCTCGTTCGGACACCGAGTTTAAGCTCTTTCAGCTTCTCTGCGAGAAGCCGCCCGTCGATGAGGTCAATCGGCGGTGCGCCATCTCTAGTTGCCTCGCGCCGCGCCTCGAGGGTGAAGCCCCCTGTGCTGATTAACACACCTTTGTCGGCGCGACCAACCATCGCGCCGCGAAAGTCACGGACGGTGTCCGGGCCGATATTGCCCTTGTAGCGTTTACTCTGGAAGAGCACGTTGAAACTGATGAGACCGCCGAGTCTGATCGTTCCATGCCCGTCGATCCCGCCGTCGCCACTACGCTTGGTGACTTCGACTTCGATGAAGCCGGACTCGCGCAGAATCCGCTGACATAGACGTTCGAAGGCTGTTGGATCCATCGCCTGGAGAATCGACATCAACTTGTCTTGCCACGTGGCGGGAGGTTCTGTGTCATCCGTGACCCGGGGCGCGCCGGCTGCCCCCGTGTCAGCTCGGGCCGCCTGCCATTGAAGAGCGAACTCGCGCGCAATCTGACGACCGTCGATCGATTCAGTCTGGGTTCCTTTGGGGGTGAGCGCCCACACCCCCCGTTCGGAATTGTCGAGGTAACCAGCATTCCTCAGGTAGGTGCGCGCCCAGGCCGCTCGATACTCCAGTTCGGTTCGGCCAGTGTTCCCGTGCGGCACCTCGGCCACTTCCTGAGGCAGGTTGAGGAACTTGACGATTTCAGGGACGAGCTCGTCTATCGAGGCGCTTCCGCCCAACCGCTTCAAGGCCTGAAGCGTCGGATTCATCAACTCGTCGAATTTTGGAACGCCTTTCCGGGGCGCGTCTTTCTTCATTGGCCTATGATCCTGGCCTCCTCGTCATGTCGAGTCCGCCGAACTACAATTCGGCCCACGAATAGGCCGATCTGATGTTGCACCAAACGCCGCGGCGTGCTGCCCATCCAGGGTCACGCGGTGCCTTCGTGTCGCCTGTGTTCCCGCTCTGCCAACAACTTGCCGGTCGACGCCGCCCGCCGGAGTCGGTGGTTCCGGGCAACGGCACGTCGAAGCATATCTTGGCGTACGAATTTTTCGGACGGGCCGGCGGACGGGCAGGGTCAGCACGCCTCAGGCATTCCGTCGACAGGACTCCGCGCGCCGGAGGCCCCGGTTCAGCACGTGCGACCCTCCAATCAGTAGCCCAGCGCGCGGACCTCCTGCCGGAATCGCTCCACGTTCCGGAGTTTGATCGCCTCGTATCCGCGGATCACGTCGGGCAGCGTGGCAAGCTTCACCGCGCGGTCATACGTCTCCGGCGACAGAGTCGCCATGGCGCGTTCGATGAGCGCTCGATACTCGCCGATGAGCTGGCGCTCCACGCGTCGCACCTCGGCGTGGCCGAATGGATCGAGCGGCGTGCCCCGCAGCCCTCGCATCCGGACGAGAAGCTTGAACACCCCGTCGAACCACTTGCCGAAACGGATCTTCTTCTTCCAGCCGAGCGCGCGGAGGAACGGCGGGTGGAGGTTGTACTGGATCTGGAGCGGCCCCGGAAACTCCGATGCGAGCTGAGCCGCGAGGTCTTGACGGAGGTGGAGCCGCGCGACCTCGTACTCGTCTTTGTACGCCATCAGCTTGTGCAGATAGCGCGCCACGGCGGCGCTGAGCCTCGTCTCGTCCGGCCGAACGGCGCGCTCGGCCTCGCGAACGCGCTTCACGAAGTCGACGTACTGGCGCGCGTACCTGGCGTCCTGATAGTCGATGAGCTCTGGTACGCGAATGTCGAGCCGCCGCCGCAGCTCCCCGCTCGTCTCGATGTCGTCGATCCACGCGCGAGCCTCAGGATGCCTGTCCAGGACAGTCTCCGGCTCAACGGCGCCGAGCCGCCGCGGCCGCCGCTCGTTCGCCCACTCGGGCGCGACGACGGCCAGGCGGCCTGCCCGGAATGCCTCGACGTTCATCTCCACGGACACGCCGTTCAGCCTCAGCGCTTCTTCGATCGCCGCCGCGCGGACGGGGATGGCGCCGGCCTGATAAGCCGCGCCCAGCACGATCATGTTGGACGCCATGTGGTCGTCGAAGAGGCTCTCGGCGAGCTGCAAGGCGTCGAGATAGACGTTCTCGTCTTTCCGAGTGAACCGGTTGATCGAGGCCAGCAGCCCGGACAGCTCCGGAAAATCGACCGCGGTGGACGTCACCATCGCGCCCGTCGGGACGCGGCTCGTCGACACGATGGCGATCGTCTTGTCCGGTCGCGCGTGATCCAGGTTCTGCGCCGCCGTGGCGACCAGCAGGTCGCACCCGAGATAGCAGTCGGCTTCGCCGGCGGAGACTTTGTTCGACGTCTCCTCGGGGCGGTCGAAGATCTTCAGATGGGAGACGACCGGACCCCCCTTCTGGCTCAAGCCCGTCTGATCGAGGCCACGGACGTGCTTGCCATCGAGCAGCGCCGCCGTTCCGAGGACCTGATTGACCGTCACGACGCCGGTCCCGCCGATCCCCATCATGAACACGTTGCAGCCGCTGGCCGGGACCTTGAGCTCGGGCTCGGGCAATGCGCGGTCGACCGTGAACCGTTTGCGCGGCTTCGGGACCGGCGGGCCTTGCGAGACGACGGTCACGAAGGACGGGCAGTCACCGTCCAGACACGAGTAATCCTTGTTGCAGCTCGATTGATGGATCTGCGTTTTCCTGCCGAACTCGGTCTCGACGGGATGGACCGACAGACAGTTGCTCTTCACCCCGCAGTCGCCGCAGCCCTCGCAGACCGCCTCGTTGATGACGACCCGCATCGCCGGATCCGGAAGCTTCCCGCGCTTGCGGAGTCGTCGCTTCTCGGCGGCGCAACGCTGATCGTAGACGAGAATCGTGACGCCGGGTGTGTCGCGCAGGACACGTTGCGCGTCGTCCAGGCGATCGCGATGCCACACTTCGACGCCGTCAGCCCATCGGGTGTCCTTGGGATACTTGTCCGGCTCGTCCGTGACGACGAGAATCCGCTTGACGCCTTCGGCATCGAGAGCGCGCGTCAGCTCCGGGACGGGCATGGCGCCGACCGCGTCCTGACCGCCCGTCATGGCCACCGCCGAGTTGTAGAGAATCTTGAAGGTGACGTTCGTGCCGGCCGCGACCGCCTGGCGAATCGCGAGCGAGCCGGAGTGGAAGAACGTGCCGTCGCCGAGGTTCTGGAACATGTGCGACATCTCGGTGAACGGCGCCATGCCAACCCACTGCGCGCCTTCGCCGCCCATCTGCGTGACGCCCATCGTGCGGCGATCCATCACCAGCGCCATGCCGTGGCACCCGATTCCCGCCGCCGCGATGGAGCCTTCGGGTACGACCGTCGAGCGGTTGTGCGGGCACCCCGAACAGAAGTACGGCTGGCGCGCGAGCGTCATCGGCTGTGGCCGCTCGCGAAGCGCTTCAAGAAGCGCCACGCGCGCGGTGATCGAGCCGAGCTGCACCCGCGGCTCGAGCCGAGCCGCCACGATCTCCGCGATCCGATCCGAATCGAGCTCGCCGTGCGCGGGAACGAACGGCCGCCCCTGCTCGTCGTACTTGCCCACGATCCGCGGACGTTCGCTCTGGTTGTAGAGGACGTCGCGGATGAAGAGCTCGACGAACGAGCGCTTCTCCTCGATCACCAACAGCTCCTCGAGGCCTCGCGCAAAATCGCGGACGATGCCGGGCTCCATCGGGTACAGCATCCCGATCTTCAGCAGGCGCACGCCGTAGCGCCTCAGATCCTCGTCGTCGAGGCCCAGCTCGCGAAGCGCCTGACGGAGGTCGTAGTACGTCTTCCCGGCGGCCGCGATGCCCAGCCAGGCGTTGGACGTCGGCACCGTGATGCGGTTCAGCCCGTTCGCGGCCGCGAAGGCTTTGGCCGCCTCGAGCCGGCCATAGTGGATCTCGCGCTCCATCTCGAGGCCGAAGGGGGGCAGCAGCGTTGGGTTCTGCGTGTGATGCCATGGGCGGCCGTCGAGCGTGAAACCGGGATCGTGGATGATCACGCGCTCGGGCGCGACCTCCGCCGTCCCGACCTCGTCGGCGACGTTCGTCACGATCTTGAATGCGACCCACAGCCCGGAGTATCGCGACAGCTCGAAGCCGAGCCGGCCGAGATCGAGAATCTCCTGGACGTTGCCTGGAAACAGCACGGGGAAGAACGCGTCGAAGAACGTGACCTCGGTATGCGTCGGAAGCGTCGACGACTTCGACAGAGGATCGTCGCCGGCCAGCGCGAGCACGCCGCCGTTCCGGCCGACACCCGCGTAGTTGGCGTGCTTGAAGGCGTCGCCAGAGCGATCGACGCCGGGCCCCTTGCCGTACCAGACGCCGAGGACGCCGTCGTACTTCGGCTTCGGGAAGAGGTTGGCGAGCTGAGATCCGAAGACGGCGGTGGCGCCGAGATCCTCGTTCAGCCCCGAGATGAACCGCACGTCGTGCTCGCGCAGCAGATCCGGGTTGCGCTCGAGCGTCAGATCCAGGCCGCCCAGCGGCGAGCCGCGGTACCCGGAGATCAGTGTCGCAGTACGCAAGCCACGCCGGCGATCAGCGCGATGCTGGTCGAGCGGTAGCCGGACCAGCGCCTGAATGCCGGAGAGAAAGATGAGACCGTCTTCCTGCCGATATTTCGCCGCCAGCGAGAAGTCGTGCGTGATCGCCATGGTCTCCCCTCGCGCCGCCCGGGATTGTGACGAACGACCGACGTTCTTCCTGGCGCGGTCAGCGCGGATTCTGGGGCAATGATACGGGCGCCGGCGGGCCGACGCAAATCGGGCGGGTGAGAGTCAGCCGTCCCCGTGGCGCGGTTTGACCGCCGCCAGCGCTCGAAGGAGCTCGTTTCGGGACACGCGGAGCTCGAGCTGCTTGCGTGGCTTGATCGGCGTGCCGTTTGCCGTCCAGCTCTGCGCCTTCATGACAGTCACGGCGACGTAGTCCACGCCGTCGAACACCATCGATTCGTCGCTGAACTGCAGCCAGTAACCGGAGACAAGGCATTCCACGTAGCGCACGCCCATGGTGTTGCGGCGCCGCTGGGAGGCCGACAGTGGGAACGGTATCACCTTGACGGCCGCGTCATCCTGCGACGGAACTTGCCGGGCAACCGTTGCCCTGCGAGGCGACGAGCGTGTGTGGGTCATGCCACTACACGGAGGCAAGTGCGGTACCAAACTCGAACGCTCAGAAACTACTCGTACCGAGCCCGCGGCATGCGGGATTCGTTGCCCTGGCACTGTGCATGTGCACAGCCATTGTTCAGTCGGCGTCAGAATCCCTGAAGTCGCCGGAGCGCGCGGCGGGCCGCGCGCTCATCGCGCGCGAGACGGCGCGGATTGCCACGTTTTGGTTCCGCCTCGCGGTCATCGTCGTCGTCACTGTCGTCCTCCGCCGCAGACTCCATCGCCAGCGCGGTCAGAAAGTCGTCGGAGCCGACGACGACGCAGTGAAGCCGGCGGGTGGCGTCTTGAACGGCGCGATCGGACGTGACGACGACGCCACCTTCGCGCCACCGGGTCGCGAGCCGCCGCAAGACGTCATCAGCCTTCTCGGGAGGCCGGGAGAACACGATCTCGATCCGACCCGCGGGCCCGAATGCGGCGGAGCCCGGCGCGCCGTCGAACACGACGGTGAAGTCATCTGCGGTCCGCGGCAACGCCGCGCTCAGAAGCCTGATGAGGGCTCGCCGCCCTGCCTCGAGACTCCGTCCCTCCTCGGCGCGCAAATCAGGTTCACGGCGGATCACGTTGTAGCCGTCGATGAGCCAGCGCATTATTTAATTGGAGGCCCCGAGAGGCGCGCGGACGCGCCTGACATGGCCCCCAAACCCCCAACGCTCGGCGCCCCCCGGGAAACCCGGGGCGCGCCTCGAACCCGCGGCGCTCCTCGATTCTTCGTCATGCTCTCAGACTTCGCGGCCGCGGGGCGGCAGCGGCAAGGCTCGGCGGGCCAGGAACCGGTCGAGCCCGCCACGTCCTTCATCGGACGCGACGAGACGTCCGAACAGCTCGGCCTCGAGGCGAAGTCCAGCCTGGAGACCCTGTGTCAGTCCGGTCCGCACCGCCTCCAGCACGGCGCGGGCGGGCGCGGTGCGCGGCACGCGCTCATGGTGGTCGAGCAGGCGCTGGATCTCCGGATCGCGCTCGACGTTGGGAAACGCGAACGTCGTCGTCTGCGATAGCGGGGACCACAGCACCCCCTTGAAGTCGCCCCGCGCGATGCGCCCCGCGATGGCGAGCGCGTGCGACAGCGCGTCCGCCGGCGCCAGCTCGTCCACGACGCCCAGCGCGAGCGCGTCGGATGCCGAGCGCCGCCGTCCATCCAGCAGAACGGCGAGGGCGTCGACCAGCGCCGGGTAGACCTGGCCGCCACCGGTCATGGCGCGGCGAAGCGCGAGTCGCGGAAGCATCTGCGTGCCCCCGAAGCCGGGAATGACGTGCAAGTTGATCTCAGGCTGTCCGAGCTCGGCGCGCGAGGCGGCAACCCGATAGGCGCAGGCCATCTGCAACTCGTTGCCGCCGCCGAGCGCATAGCCGTCGACGGCGGAGATCATCGGCGCTCGCGACCCTCCCACGCGCGCGAACAACCGTTGCGCCCGGGCGGCCAGCGCTTCGACGTCTTCGGCCCGCGCGAGCGCGCGAAGCTCGCGGATGTCCGCGCCCGCGACGAACATCGCGCCGGCGCCGGTGAGCACCGCCGCGCGCGTGTTCGGTTCTGCCTCGATGGCCTCGACAGCGCGCTCGAGCTCGCCGAGCGTGCCGCTGCCGATCGCGTTGGCGGGGGGCGCATCGATCGTGACGAGCGCCACCAGATCCGGAAAGCCCCGGCGCACGGGATCGAACCGCAGCCGCACGGCCTTGCCGTCGACGAATCGGGAGCCCCACGCTTCATAGACCTCGCGTGCCGTGCGGGCTCCATCGAGCGCGACCGTCCCAGCGACACGGACCGTCAGCGTTCCGGCATGTCGGTTCTCGTAGATCGCCTGGTTCGCCTCGGCGAGATCGTCCCACGCATGCACGGCCGGCTCGTGGATGGCCAGCGCGCCGTTGTCGATCAGCCGCACGACTTCGTCGGCCTGGTGAGCGTTCGAGAGGTGGCTGCCGAGGATCGCGACCGTCGGAAAGACGATGCGCTTCTGGTGCATCCACACGTTCGGCGCGTAGAACGAGAGGCGCTGGTCCTCCGTCCCCTCGACGTAAACGACGCGCCCCGTGTATGGACGCGCGATGAACGTGCTGATCCCCAGCGTGTCCTGCCCGGCCCGCTCGATCACCACGTCGGGCGCGCCGCGGGGATTGTCCGCCGTCGCCAGGAGCCGCCCGATCGCCTGGCCGAGCGGCTTCAGCGTCGAGTCCTGATACTCGCGGTATCGATCGCGATCGGTGTCGTAGTCCGGCATCCCCGCGGACGCCCGGAACCCGGCCGTTCGCGTGAGGCTCTCGAGACTCACCACACCGTGCACACGGAACGCGGATGTGACGTGCCCGGCTTGAGCGTCGGTTCGCGTGACGGCCACCACGCGAGCTCCGCATCGGAGCGCCGCCGCGATCGCGTCGGCGCCGACGGAATCCGCCGTGGTGGCGCCGCTGCCGTAGTAGACGACCGCTCCCTCGTTCGGCCTGAGATCGATGCGACGCAACATGTCGCTCGCCGGAGCTGCGCCCCGCTTGCCCAGGAACGTCAGCGTGTAGCCGCTCGTCGCACCGTAGAACACGAGCCGGCCGCCGGGTCCGAGGAGATCGACCATGCGCGGGAACAGATCCCGTCCGACTGACGAGACCACGCAGTCGATCGGCGTGCCCGCCGGGCCGAGCGCGCGCTCACGAAATGTCTTGCCCGCGTCGCTCCATGCGGAGCGCGCAGCGGGCTCCTCCGGTACCGGCGTGAAGATGCCGTCGATCTCGGGAGCCTTGCGGTTCACGTACGCGCGACCGCCGCGCCGGAGGACGAGCTGACCCTTGGCATCGGTCGAGACGAGCCCGATGACCTCGGCGCCGCGGAGTGCGGCGCATGCCACGGCATAGAGGCCCGTGCCGCCGGCCGCGCCCTCGACGAAGACACGCTCGCCCGGCGCGACGCGAGCGACATCGAACAGCGCCTTTGCCACCGTCTCGAGATCGAGCATGAACGACGAGCTCTGCGCGAGCGTGAGCCGCTCGGAGTGCGTGAGGAGCTGCGGCGCCTGGCACCGCGCGAACTGGGCGAAGGATCCGTCGGGCGTCTCGTAGCCCTGGATCTTGAAATCGGCGTGCATCGGGTCTTCGCCCGCGCGCGGCGACAGAAGATTGGAGACGCCGGGATAGAGCACGCGCAGCTCGCCCACCCGGAGCCGTGCTTCGCGCGCGACCTCACTGCCGACGGCGGCGACGACGACAACGGCACCGCTCCCCGGGACGTGCAGATCGCGGTCGTGCAGGTCGAACACCGAGATCGGCACGCCGCGCGCGGCGAAGATCGTGTTGTACGTGAGCCCGGCGTAGAGCACGTACCCGAGCGCTTCGTTCGGGCCGATCGCCGGCACGGGCAGGATCACACGCCGCAGCGCCACGTTCGGATCGCCGTGCGCCGGCCGGCCCGAGCGATCCTTGACGACGGCCCAGGCTTCCTGGTGAGACGGCAACGGATCGAGCCCGGGCCGGAATGGCGCCCCCAGCGGAAGCGTGGGCACCTCGGGTCGCCACCACCCGGCGTCGATCATTGGCTCGACGTCGGACGAGCTCAGGCGCGAGTCGGCGCGGCCGGCGGCTCTGAACCGACCGACCAGGCAAGATACGCCACGCTCGTGATCAGCGCTGCGAGGACGACGGCGGTGGCGATGGTGGACAGATTGTGCAGGAACTTCAACGTGGTGCTCGAGAGCCCGGCGAGCACCAGCCCCACGACCGGAATCACCGGGGCGCCGCACCCCATGACGCTGCATGGGCCCGTCGACAACCCCAGCACACTGACGAACCCGCCGATGACGCCGCCGCGCGTGGCAGTGCGAGCCGGAGCGCCTTCGAGGCGCGAGGCGAGTCTACGAGAAATGAGAAAAGGCTGAGCGCGTCGATACGAGAGCAGCGTGAAGTAGGCGCCGATCAGCGCCGACGTGAAGACGAACCGGGCGAGATCGATCACGTCAACGGCGAAGCCCCATTCCACGCCGTACGGGTTGCTTGACGCGCACCAGAACAGGGCCAGCTTCGGCAGCACCTCGAGCTTCCGCTGCCACGTGACTTCGGAAGAAGCGAGGAAGGACGGCAGATTCGGCAGCCACGCGTTGAAGGCGAAGTAATCGACCGGCTTGCGCGCCAGCGACAGCACGATCGGAGGGACCACGATGTGGAGCGCGAACATCACGAGCGTCACCAGACCGAACGTTGCCGGTCGGCGGCGTATCGCCCCGGTGATCCCTCTCATCGTCCGTCCGATCACGCGTCAACTTTCGCACATCGCTCGGGGATTATCGAGCTGGAGGCCTCGAAGGCCCCCAGACCCCCATGCGCTCGTCGGGCGCCGGGAAACCCGCCGCCCGCCTCGACTCCCCCAGACCCCCATCCGGCTCGATAATCCGACAGGCTCTTCACGAGCGCCGGCGTGGAATCAGCGTTCCCGGAACTTGGTGCCGGTCCGCGGTGTTGTTCACGATAGGAAGCTGGTCCAGTGGCTTGACAGCAAGTACCCCACGTGCTACACCCGCGGCTAACTACCGGTCTTTTTATGCCCTTTTCACCCTGGAGGATACAAATGTCTGATGAGGTCACTCGTCGAAGCTTCCTGAACAGCCTGGGCGTCACGGTCGGCTCGACGTTCGCGGCCGCCTCCGGGGCTCTCTCGTTCGCCGGCGTCGCGCATGCGCAAACGCCAGCGAAGGGCAACATCCCCAGCACGCCGTACAAAATCGGCCACATGACGTTCTTCACGGGACCGGCAGCCGTCCTCGGCGAACCCATGTACAAGGGCAACGTGCTGGCCGCCGAGGAGATCAACGCGCAGGGCGGACTGCTCGGCAAGCGCAAGATCGAAATCATCAAGGCCGATGAGGCGGCGGGCACGGACGCCAACGTCAAGGAGCTGCGCCGGCTCAAGCTGCAGGAGAAGATCGACCTCTTCATGGGCATCACCTCCAGCGGCAACACGCCGGCGCTCGGGCCCGTCGCCGAGGAGCTGAAGGTCATCACGATCTTCGTCGACGGCTGCACGGACTTCCTCTTCGACAAGGCGGTGCCGAACCCGCACTACACGTTCCGCATCACGAACATCCAGTCCGCCGACGGCGGCACGTGCGCGCTGGCCGTCGCCGCGACCTGGCCTGACGTGAAGATGATCGCGCACATTCATCCCGATTACTCGTACGGCCGCAACGCGTTCGCCCACTTCAGCATCATCACGAAGAAGCTGATGCCGCACGCGCAGGTCGTCTCCGAAGGCTGGCCAAAGCTCGGCACCACCGACTTCACCTCGCACATCACCAAGGCGATCTCCGCCAAGCCTGATCTCCTCGTGTCGTCGGTCTGGGGCGGTGACTACGTCGCCATGTACAAGCAGGCGCTGCAGTACAAGATGTTCGACAAGATGAAGCTGGCCAGCACGATCGCGTTCGGCGTGGCCCCGCACGCGATCAACAAGGATCACCCGGAGGGCGCGATCGCCGGCGTGCACTCCAACTATCACTTCACGTACCCGCCAGGGAATCGGTGGCCGCTCAACAAGACGTTCGTCGAGAAGTATTACGCGCGGTTCAAGGAGTACCCGAACTTCCAGGCCGAGGGGGCGTACACGGCGACGTACAAGCTCAAGGGCGCCATCGAGAAGGCCAACAAGCTCATGGGCGGCTGGCCGGACGACAACGCGCTGGTCACGATGCTCGAGGGCTCGATGACGGCCGGACCGGCCGGCTACGTCTACATCCGGCCCGACAATCACCAGGGCTACAAGGACGCGATCACCGGCTTCAGCAAGAACGTGCCGGAGTATCCGTTCCCGATCCTCGACCCGAACCGGATCATCACGATCCCCATCCGGAATCTCACGGCGCCTCCCGGCTGGCCGCGGCCGAGCGGCGAAGAGACGTCGACGTACACCTGGATCGACCAGACCTGGCCGCAGGTCAAGGCCTAGCGCTCTGACACCACCGAGGGCCGGCGTGCGGGATGTTCGAACGCACGCCGGCCCTCGACTTTTCGTCTTCTGTCTGCTTCGTCGCTGTCGTCGTTTCCGTCCCGGTCGCGCGGCGTTCGTCCTTGCGCTCGCAGCGATGAGCGCGACGCCTGCTCGAGCGGGCCATGAAATGCCGTTCTATCCCTCGTTCTATCCGCAGGAGGTCAAGATCGAGACGGTAGAGCCGGCCGAGGCGGCACGTCGGCTCCAGGCAAGCGCGCTCCACGCCTACGTCGGCGCCGATCCATTTGCGGGCGGCCCTGTGCCCAAGGACGTCACGCCCGTCGAGTCGCTGGCCTCGTACATCGTCGTCACGGTGGACCCGTCCGCGGTGAAGGACCGCGCCGAGCGGTGCGCGATCGCCGACAAGATTCTCGCGGGCCTCGCGGGACTGAAGGCGGACTTCGTCTTCCACCCCTACGCCGTCACGCCCTATCACGCGGACTACCTCAGCCACTTCGACCGCGTGGAGAACGCGCGGAAGGTGTTCCGAGAACGCGCTGCCGACGGCGCACGCCCCGATCTCCGTGTCCAGGCGCGCGGTCCGATTGCCGAAGCGCTCGTTGCCGCTCTCAGCGGGCCGGCGAGCCGGACGGAGCCAAACGCGACGATCGAGCAGCTCGACCTCGAGACGCTGTTGAATCGCCGGATCGAGCTGAATGGTTGGATCGGGCCGCCCTGGCTCAAGCAGGGCTGGTACCAGGCGTATCTGCTCGATGCCGCCATGGTGAGCAACGCGGAGACGAAACGGACCGTCGAGACGACGTACCGGCGTCTTGTCAGCGGCGGTTACGACGGCGCGGCGTCACGGATCGAGCTCGAACGAACGCTCGTCTCGGCGTTGACGGCCGGCTGCGAGCGTCTGGTCGCCGGCTACACCCTGAGACGTGAATACACCAGCTCCGAATACTCGCAAGGCGTGGAGAACGTCGCCTGGGATTCGCAGCTCGGGCTCGAGTCGCCGATCTTCGTGCGCACGGTCAAGCTCAAGGACTTCCCCTGGAACGGCTGGCTGCGTGTTGGCACGCCGAACGCGCCAGCGGCGGCCTGGAATCCCATCGGGGGCTTCACTGATCGCGCGGGACGGCTGATCTGGGGGATGCTCGGCGATCCTGCGTTCCTTCCCGCGCCGCACAGCGCGAGCTGGCTGCCGAACCGGACCAGCGCTGACGTGGCGGCAGGTGGGGGGATCCCGGTTCCCGCAGATGCCGTTCGGCCCGCGCCAGGCACGGGAGTGCTCACGAAGGTCGGCGCCGGCAAGCGCGCGCGCACGAAGCTCGTCTACCGGGTCCGCGAGGGCGCCTTCCACGACGGGACGCCGATGACGGTGGCCGACGTCCTCTATTCGCTCGGTCTGCCGTACCGCCTGGGCGCGGGATCCGGCGAGAAGGGGCTTGACGCCGGCATCGCGGCCTCGACGGCGCTGCTGCGCGATCGGCTCGTTGGATTCCGCGTCACGAAGGTGGAGACCGTCGTCAACAAGTACAGCGACGTCGAGCTCGTCTATCAGGTGCCGATCGTCGAGATGTACATCGATCACTGGGCGACCGACGCGACCGAGACCGCCGCCGTGGCGCCACCGTGGAGCGCGCTGCCCTGGCACGTGACCGCGCTGATGGAGGAGGCTGTCAAGCGGGGCCTGGGCGCATTCTCCCGCGACGAAGCGGCCCGACGCGGGATCCCGTGGCTCGACGTCGTCCGCGACGCCAAGACTCGCGAGGCACTCGCCGGCGTGGTCGCCGCCTGGGAGGTTCAGGGCTACGTGCCTCCAGTGCTCAAGAAGGACGTCACGGTCGCCGACGCCAGGGCCCGCTGGGCGGCGCTGAAACGGTTCTACGGACAGTACGGTCACTTTCTGGTCACGAATGGCCCGTACCGGCTCGACAAGTGGTCGAGCGACGGCGTCGTGCTCGGCGTCTTCCGCGATCTGACGTATCCGATCGGCGTCGGCACGTTCGACGAGTACGCGATCCCGGTTCGCGCGTACGTCGCCGGCGTCGCGGACCGCGGCGATCGGCTCGAGATCCGGGCGGAGGTCGAGCGCGTCTCGAAATTCGCGCGGTCGTACGAGATCGTTCGGGAGCCACTCGGGCCGAAAGTCCCCGGCCTGCACGAGCACGTCCCCCGCTGTCACTACGTCGTGGTCACCGCCGACGGCGGCGTCGTGCGGGCAGGCAGCGCGCCGCACGACGATCAGCGCCTGTTCCGCGTGGATCTGAAGGGCCTTGCGCCGGGCACCTACGCCGTGATGATCGCGTTCGAGGCCAACGGCAACGCCGTGAACCCGTCGATCACCATCGCCCAGCATCGCGCCGGCGCGCGTTGAGACCTTGATTCATCCGACGGCTTAGGGCATTTTAGCGGCTCATGGACACGCTGGTCATTCACGTCCTCAATGCTCTTCTGTACGCTTCCACGCTCTTCCTCATCGCCGGCGGGCTCAGTCTGATCTACGGCGTCATGCGGATCGTGAATCTCGCCCATGGCAACCTCTTCGCGCTCGGCGCGTTCGTCACGGCATGGACCGTGGGCAAGCTCTTCGCGGGCGCGCCGACAGTGGTGCTCTTCCTGCTGCTCCCGGCCGGCGCGTTCGCCGCAGCGATCGCCGGCGCGATCCTGGAGCCGACGCTCCTTCGTCCGATCTACAAGCGTGCCGAGGAGTACCAGCTGCTCATCACGTTCGGACTTCTCATGATCCTCGAGGACGTGCTGCGGGCCATCTGGGGGCCGTATCCGCTGTCCGCGAGCGAACCGGCGGCGGCCCTCGGCCCCGTCGCGATCGGCGAGTCGTACTACCCGATCTACAACCTCTTCATCATCGGTGTCGGACTCGTGGCGGCCGTGGTCTTGTGGGCGTTCGTGTACAAGACGAAGTTCGGGGTCGTCCTCCGCGCGACGTCCCAGGACAAGCGGATGGCGTCGGCGCTCGGCGTCAACGTGAATCGCGTCTACATCCAGGCCTTCACGCTCGGCTGCTTCATGGCGGGTCTCGGGGGCGCCATCATCGTGCCGAAAGAATCTGCCGTGCTCGGAATGGGTGTCGATGCCCTGATCCTGGCCTTCATCGTCGTGGTCGTGGGCGGGCTCGGTAGCCTCGAGGGCGCATTGATCGGCGCGCTGCTCGTCGGCGTCGTCCGCGAAGCCGGGATCGCAATGTTCCCGGAGATCGAGCTGGCCGTGCTCTACCTGATGGCGGTGATCGTCCTCTTGATTCGGCCGACCGGGATTCTGGGACGCGCGTGAGCCCGAGAGACGCGCAGGGCCACGGCGCGCCGCTGTGGAGGACGTTCGCCCCGGCGGCCGTGGCTGCCATCCTCCTCGCCGTGGCGCCGCGGGTGCTTCGCCCGTTCGACACGATGAGCCTCACGTACGGCCTGATCATGGCGATCGCCGCCCTCGGCTTCAACCTGCTCCTGGGGTACACCGGACTCTTGTCGTTCGGCCACTCGGCCTACTTCGGCATGGGCGCCTACACGGTGGCGTTCATGGTGAAGTACCTCAAGATCACCTCGCTCGAGCTCTTCGTCGTCGGCGCCCTGGTCAGCTCGCTGGTCGTGAGCGCGCTGTTCGGGATCGTCTGCGTGCGCTACACGCGGATCTTCTTCGGGATCCTCACGCTCGCGCTGTCCCAGGTGCTGTGGAGTCTCGCGTTCAAGTTCTTCTGGATCACCGGCGGCACCGACGGGCTGCGCGTGCCCACGCCGTCGCTGCTGGGCATGACGCTCGGCGAGGGCGAGGACAAGATCACGTTCCTGACCCACGGTTACTATTATTACGTCCTGGGGATCTTCTTCCTGGCGCTCGGCGTGATGTGGGTGATCGTGAATTCGCCATTCGGCAAGGCGCTGCAAGCGATCCGTGACAACGAGACGCGCGCCGAGTTCGTCGGGGTTCAGATCTGGCGCTACCGCTGGGTCGCCTTCCTCGTCTCCGGTGTGTACACGGGATTGGCGGGCGCGCTCTGGGTCCCGCTGAACGGTCTGACGACGCCCGACATCATGCACTGGCAGTTCTCCGGCGAGATCGTCTTCATGACCGTGCTGGGAGGCTTCCGCACCTTCGTGGGCCCGGTGGTCGGCGCCATCGTCTTCAACTACCTGAAGACCTACGCCGTCGGCTACACGGTGTACTGGCAGCTATTGCTCGGGGGCATCCTGGTCACGCTCGTCCTGACCCTGCCCACCGGCATCGCCGGCAGCATCGGCCGGTTGCTCCCGCGGCTCAGGAGGGCCACCTGACGTGGACCTGCTGACTGCCAAGGGGCTCGTGAAGCAGTTCGGGGAGTTCCGCGCCGTCGACAACGTCGACTTCGCCGTCCGCGAAGGCGAGGTGCTGGCGCTGATCGGCTCGAATGGCGCGGGCAAGACGACGCTCGTGAACCTGATCAGCGGACTCTACCGGCCCGACGCCGGCCTCATCGTGTTTCAGTCGGTGGACGTCACCCGGCAGACCGCGACCCAGCGCATCAGGGCCGGCATCGCGCGCAGCTTCCAGATCGTCAATCTCTTCGACCAGCTCAGCTGCCTCGACAACGTCGCCCTCGCCATCTTCTCGCGCGACGGAAAGACGCGCCGGCTCGCGTCCCTGGCCGATCGCGACCGCGTCGTGTGGCACGAGGCGCACGACGTGCTCGAGCAGTTCGGACTGGAGAGCAAGGCTGCGATGCTCGCCGGCGGGATCTCCCAGGGCGAGCGAAAGCTGCTCGACGTGGCCGTGGCCTATGCGCTGCGGCCGAAGCTGCTCTTCCTCGACGAGCCGACCAGCGGCGTCAGCACCCGGGAAAAGGCGCCGATCATGGACATCATCTCGTCGATCGTCCGCTCCGGGAAGATCACGGCGGTCATCATCGAGCACGACATGGACATCGTGTTCCGCTATTCCGAGCGGATCGTCGTGATGCACCAGGGCACCGTGCTCGCCGACGGGACGCCCGACGAGATCCGGCGGAACGATACGGTCACGACCACGCTGATCGGAACGTCGCTCACATGAGCCCCGGCTCCGGAGCCGCGACGCTACAGCTCGAAGGCGTGGACACGCACCGCGGTCCAGCGCAAATCTTGCGCTCGCTCTCCCTGAAGGTCGCCGATGGGGAATCTGTCGCGCTCGTCGGCCGGAACGGCGCCGGCAAGACGACCACGATCGAGAGCATCATGGGCCTCCTCCCCGTGCGATCGGGGATCATCACGTTCCGGAGCACGAACATCACCCGCTTGCCCACGCACGTGCGCGCGCGCCTGGGCATCGGCTATGCGCCTGAAGACGCCGGGATCTTTCCCGACCTGACGGTGGAAGAGAACTTCGACATCGGCCAGTGGCTGGCCCAGCCGACGGGGGACCGCCGGGCCATGGGCAGCGGCGACGATGCGCAGGCGAAGATCTTCGAGCTTTTTCCCGAGGTTCGATCGTTCATGCAGCGGCGCGGGCAGCACCTCTCGGGTGGTCAGAAGAAGATGGTCGCGATCGCGCGAGCCCTGACGCTCTCGCCGTCGATCCTGCTCCTGGACGAGCCGTTCGAGGGCCTGGCCCCGGTGGTGGTCACGCGCATCATCGACGCTGTGAAGAAGGTCAAGGCCATGGGTGTCTCGCTGCTCATCGCCGAGTCGAATCTCGCCAATGCCATGCGGGTGGCCGATCGCGTCTACGCGATCGATCGCGGCGAGATCATCTTTCAGGGCGAGCCCACGGCCGTGCTCGAGAACGAAGAAGTGATGAAGACCGTCCGCGGGTGACGCGCTGCGCTTTGCGGGTCGGTCAAGCCAGAGAACCGCACACCAAATCATCTGTCGGAATTTTCCGGCTCGTCCCGATTGCTACGATTTGCTAAGCGCTTGCCCGTTCCCGCGATAAACCTCGGTCGCTCCCTCGGCGATACACCGTCTATAACCGCGACGCACTGCTGGCCGGGCAATCCAAGCGCGCGAATTTCGTTCCGGACGCCCGTGCCCAATTTAGACTGACCGCATGGATAAAATGCTCAGGACAGAATCCAGTGCCATCCGGGCGGCCATCTTCGACATGTTTGGTGCCCCACTGACCAGCATGTTCGAGGTCCTCGGCATAGCGTGGTCGTGGTGCTGGTTTGCTCTCGACGTGGAGCGCGCCAACTTGGATCTCTCCGATCCAGATCTCCCGTCTAAGCCCGGGGATTTCGACATCCTGATTGGTCAGCGGTCCGCAGATGGCTCGCCTGACTTTAGTCGCATTGACGCTATTGAAGTGAAGCGACTCCCGATTCTGCCTAATGACGACATGCCGGGACACCCGCTCGGGACTGGGCAGGCAGACTGGGCTGAAGGCATTCGGATTCGACCACGTGCTTCTCCTTCATTTCGTGGTCCGTGGACGCAACCGAGACGGCGCGTTGAGCCCGTTCCCGATGGACGATCGTAAGCCATTTACAGCGAAGCTTCGACGGCATGTCCTGCAACATTTGGATCGATCATGTGGCTGGGTCGCGATTCGGTGGGCACAGGACGGCCGTGAAGGTGGGCATGGTTACAACGAGGTCTTCGACATGATACGGCCTCCTGCGTTGCACTCCACGCACCGAGAGGCAGTACGGCGGCAACAAATAGTGCGCTGGTTGAGTGCTCAGCCACAGCACGAACTCCAGTGGCCCCAATTCAAATGGCCGCTTTTCCACCACCCTGACTGTCAGAGCTTTGCAGTCAATGGTGTAGTGGGCAGATCCATTTCCCCTGCGTTCAGTGGTGGAAAGCTGCTCTCTCGCTCTCGTGCTATCTTCGCCTCAGCCTCGCGAGTGCCGCGCTGATCTCATCGCCGCCACAGATCAATCTCGTCTCGCTCAATGATGCTTCGATCGTACTGGGCTGGGAGGTCGCCGATCGCGGAGTCTGCCTGTTCGCTCGGGACGCCGATGTCGAAACAGAGTTCCTCACGCGAGCGCGCGCCCGTTACTGGGACTTCAACCCGTTCCTGGAGGAGCAGTGGCGGCTCACAGGCGAGCGACTCGCGGAACGACAGCGTGGTTCTTAGGCCGGAAGCGGCCGCAAGCGGATGCAACACGTCGATCGCCCACCCGACGTCCAGCCGCTCGCCCAACCAGGCCGGCATCGACGTCCGCGCGTGAACGTGAAGCCCCCGCGCGTCGTGCCGCGCGCGGAGAATCTCGACGGGATCGGGGGGGACCATCGCCGGACGCGGGACTGCCGGTAGCAGTTCGCCGTCCGGTCGCCGGAAGCTGAGCTCTCCGTCGGGCTGGCGATCGACCTGGTATCCCTCCTCGTGGACCGCGCGGTGGTGGCGACGACAGAGCAACGCGAGGTTCGACAGCGTCGTGGGGCCGCCATTGGCCCAGTGCCGGATGTGATGCCCCTGACCGAATGGGCGCCCGCAGCCCGGGAAGCGGCAGCCTCGGTCGCGGTGGTGAAGCGCGCGTCGCAACGCCGGCGGGATGGTGCGCGTGCGCGCGCCGACCTCCACGACACGGCCGTGCGCGTCGTGGCGCATCACCACCCGGCGCGCGTCGCACGCCAGACGTCGGGACGTTTCCGCGGAAACGTGCGTGCCGTCCTCG
>JBGPTW010000006.1:0-76176 GCA_041490825.1 Methylomirabilia bacterium
CGGGGTGAGGGGTCCTTTGCTCGAATACCCCACTCGCACGGACCCCTCACCCCGCCGCCCGCCTCCGCCGCTGCCCGCGTCCGCGCCCGGCGCGGGCGTCATGACGCGCGCCGTTCCGCGATGAGCGCGGCGAGGCGGGAGGCTTGCGCGTTCGAGGGCATGACCGTCACGCCGCCAGCGCGAAGCGCGGCGACCTGCGCCGAGCGCCGCTGTGGATCGCGCTCGGTCCCGCAGACGCTGGCGACGACGGCCAGATCGCGTCCGCGCCGGCGCGCCTCGGCAATCGCGCGGTTGATGGCCGGCAGGATTTCCGCGGCGGGATCAGGATGCGCGCCGTACCCGAGCACGACGTCGAGGAGCAGCACCGCGGTCACCGGGTCGCGTCCCTCGCGGTCGATCCAGTCGCGTCGCAGCGTGCCGTCGATCATCGGGTGCGGACGACCGACGGTGAAGCGGTCCTCGCCAAGATCGGTCACGCGGTGTTCCTTGCCGTCGCCGAGGACGTTCTCGGCAACACCCCGCAGCCGCGAGCCCAGGATGCCAATCGCTTCCCACGCGAGCGTGCCGCCCGCATAGATCCCACGCACGAACCGCTGGCCTTGCGCCATCCGGGCCGTCGCCGCGGCCACGAGCCGGTCGATCTCGCCGGCCGGCGCGCCGAACTCCATCGACAATGGCACCGCGCCGCGCGCGAGCGCAACGGCAGCGGCGGCACAGTCCTCGAGCGTCATGGCCGTCCAGCGGAATCCCGGTGCGCCCGGCTGCCCCGCGAAATGGACGACGCAGGGTTTGCCAAGCGTGGCCACGCGCGCGGCGAGACGCGTCGCGACGGTCCGCCCCGGCCGCTTGCCGAGCACGCCGATCACGTCGGTGGCGGCATCGGCGACGAGCGCGTCGAGCGCGCGCTCGAGCATCAGGCCGCCGACCTCGTCCGAAAGATCGCGCCCGCCGAGCCCGATCGCCTGCGAGATGCCCTCGCCCGCAGCCGCGATGAGGCAGCTCACCTCCTGAAGCCCTGTGCCGGACGCCGCCGCGAGTCCGATCCGCCCGCGTGGTACCGCATTGGCGAATCCGAGTGGCACGCCGTCGATGATCGCGGTGCCACAGTCCGGGCCCATCATGAACAGGTGGCGCTCGCCCGCCCGCTGCTTGAGCGCGATCTCCGCCTCGACCGGGACGTTGTCGCTGAAGAGCATCACGTGAAGCCCCGCGTCGAGACAGCGGCGTGCTTCGGCGCCCGCGTAGGCGCCCGGAACGGACACGATCGCGAGATTGGCATCCGGCAGCGCTTTCAGCGCGGAGGCGAGCGTGCGTGGATGCCCCCGCGCGTCCGAGGCGGCAGTGGTGGCCCGCCGGGCGGCGAGCGCGGCATCGGCAGCGTCGCGGGCCGCGAGCGCCGCGCGTTCGTCATCGGCGATCACGGCGATGACCACGTCACTCGATGCCGCTTGTTCTCCGACAGCCGTGAGGAGCTCCGCGTCGCGCAGGAGATCACGATTCGCCGGCGTCGCCATCATGGCGGCAGCGCGCTTGACGCCGGGCACCGCTTCCATGTCGCGTGAGAGCCGCATGAGCGTCACGGAGTCCTCATAGACGCTGACGCGAACGAAATTCCAGGCGGGCATCAGGCTCCGAGCCGCCGGCAGCGGCTCATTTCGGCGGCGCGATCCCGAACGCCTTGATCTTGCGGTACAGGTGACTCCGCTCGATCCCGAGCCGCTCGGCCGTCCGCGTCATGTTCCAGTCGTGAGCACGCAGCTCGGCAATGATGTAGGCGCGCTCGAACTGATCACGCGCTTCCTTGAGCGACTTCTCACGCGGCTCGCCGGGCCCGGCGTCCTCCTTCGGGCGGAGTGGCGCCGGGAGGTCTTCGGGACCGATGACGTCGCGCGGCGACATGATCACGAGCCGCTCGACCATGTTCCGCAGCTCGCGCACGTTGCCGGGCCAGTCGTAGGCCACGAAATACGCGAGGGCCTCGCCGGACACCGTCTTGAGCCGCTTGCCGTTCTGCGCGCAGACCATCGTGATGAAGTGGTCGACGAGCTCGGGGATGTCGGTCTTCCGCGCGCGGAGCGGCGGCACCTCGATCGGGATGACGTTGAGCCGATAGAACAGATCCTCGCGGAAATGTCCGTCCTTGATCATCGCCTCGAGATCACGGTTGGAGGCGGCGATGACGCGGACGTCGACCTTGATCGTCTCCTTACCTCCGACGCGCTCGAATGCCTGCTCTTCGAGCGCCCGCAGCACCTTCGCCTGGGTCTTGAGGCTCATGTCCCCGATCTCGTCGAGGAACAGCGTCCCGGCGTCGGCCAGCTCGAACTTCCCGCGCCGGCGACCGGCCGCTCCGGTGAATGCGCCCTTCTCGTGCCCGAAGAGCTCGGACTCGATGAGCTCGTCCGGGATCGCCGCGCAGTTGACCTCGACGAACGGACCGTCCGTGCGGGTCGAGCGCATGTGAATCGCCTGGGCGACCAGCTCCTTGCCGCTGCCGTTCTCGCCGTGGATCAGGACGCGGCCGCTGGTCGGCGCCGCGGTGGCGATCTGCTCGCGCAGCGTCCTGACGGCGTCGCTCTCGCCGATGATCTCCGAGCGTTCCTCGATCGCGGCTCGAAGCGTGGCGTTTTCCCGCGCGAGCCGCGCGTGCTCGAGCGCATGGCTGATCGTCAGCAGTGTTTTCTCGAGCGACAGCGGCTTCTCGATGAAGTCCCAGGCGCCGAGCCGGGTGGCTTTGACCGCCGTCTCGATGGTCCCGTGGCCCGAGATCATGACGACCGTGCTCTCGGGCCGGACGCGCTTCAAGTTCGCCAGCGTCTCGAGACCGTCCATGCCCGGCATCCAGATGTCCAGGAAGACGAGGTCGGGCATGTCCTCGCTGACCGCGGTCAGGGCGTCGGCGCCGCTGCCGACGGCCGTGACGCGATAGCCCTCGTCTTCGAGCACGCCCTTCAGCGCGTCCTGGATGGAGCGCTCGTCGTCGACGATCAGGATGTGCTCGCCCGCCACGCTCACACCTCGACCGGCGTCGGCGTCGGCACGACCGGAATGTCGATGATGAAGCGACTGCCGCGCGGCTGGTGGTCCTCCACCCGGATCGTTCCGCCATGCTCCTGGACGATCTCGTGCACGATCGGCAGCCCGAGTCCCATGCCGGTGACCTTGGTCGAGAAATACGGCTGGAAGAGCTTGTCCTTCACATCCGGAGCGATCCCCGGGCCGGTATCGGTCACCGTGACGCGCACGACGTTGGCCTCGGCGAGATACGCGGTGGCGACCGAGACCTGGCCTTTGCCGGCCACCGCTTGCACAGCGTTGTCGACGAGATTCAGGATCGCGCGCTTGATGTGGTCGGGATCGACGTTGAGCATCGGAAGATCCGCGGCGTGATACGTGACGATCGCCAGCCCGGGCTGGGAGTCCCGATACAGGCTCGCGATCGCGTCGATCAGCGGCCGGACGTCGGTCGGCTTCGTCACGGGCGCGGGCATTCGCGCGAAGCGTGAGAACTCGTCGACGAGGCGCTTCAGCGCATCGACCTCCTGGATGATCGTCTCCGTGCACTCGGCCACGAGCCGGCTGTCGTCGCTCGGCGCTCGCAGCAGGCGGCGGCGGAGTCGCTGGGCGGAGAGCTGGATCGGCGTGAGTGGATTCTTGATTTCGTGGGCGATCCGCTGGGCCACTTCACGCCAGGCAGCCACGCGCTGGGCCTTGAGCAGCTCCGTGAGATCGTCGAACACGACGACCGTCCCGGCATAGTCGCCCTCCGGTCCGCGCAGCGCGGTGGCCGAAGCGACGAGCGAGACGTTGCCGCCGTTCCGGCGCAGATGCAGCTCCAGCTCGGCGCTGACGGCCTTCGGCCGCCTCGTCCGCTGGACGAGCGTGATGACGTCGCGCACGTCCGCGCTCGCGAAGACTTCCTCCAGTAGCCGGCCCACGCTGGTCGTGGCGTTGAGCCCGAACATGCGCGCGGCGGCGCGGTTGATGGTCGTGACCCGCCCCAGCGGGTCGAACGACACCACGCCGGTGGTGACGGCTTCCAGCACCGTCTCCATGTAGCGGCGGCGCTCTTCGAGCTCGGTGTGCTTGTCCTGAAGATCCAGGTAGGCCTCTTCCAGCCGGCGCTTGGATTCCGAGAGATCCTCCGTCATCCGGTTGAAGGAGGTGACGAGCACGCCGATCTCGTCGTCCGCGCGGGCGTGGACCTTGTAGTTCAAGTTCCCGGCGGCCACTTCACGGGTACCCTCGGCGAGCTGCTCCACCGGATCGGTGATCCCGCGCGCCAGATAGAGACCGAACCAGGTGAAGGAGAACACGACGATCAGCGTCATCAGCAGGAACAGCCCGATGTACGTGCCCTTCACGGGGTTCTTCACCAGCTTGAGCTGCTTGTATTCCTTGAACGCCTCGGAGATCGCGCGGACCTTCGCCTCGATGCGCTCGGCGATCTGCGTGGACACGACCACGGCGCCGACGACCTGGGCCTGTCCGGATCGCGTCGACCAGATCGGGACCGCGACCTCGATCAGATCGGGCCCGTCGAGCTCGCGGACCGCGCCGACGTCCTGGCCGCCGAGGGCGCGCCGGACGTTGCTGTCGTTGGCGTTACGGCCAGCGTCATCGCGTAGCGCCGGGTCCGTCGCGTGGCCGATCCGGTGCGCGGCGCCGTTGAAGATCGTGACGGCCGTGATGCCGAGCTGCTCTTGCTGGTCCACCAGGTAGGTGTTCAGCGCGTCGCGGCGCTCATCGGTGAGGAGGTCGTCGCGGTCGATCACGCGGGCAAGCTGCCGGGCGTGGCGGAACGATGCCGTCTCGACGTTGTGATAGTAGGTTTGCGCGACGGCCATGGCCTGGTCGAGCGGGCGCTCGACCTGCGGCTTGAACCAGCCCTCGATGGACCGATTGATGAAGTTCGAGGCGATCACGAAGATCAGAATGGCCGGCGCGAGCGCCAGCGACAGGAACGCGAGCACCAGCTTGGCCTTGAACTTGGAGCCGATGACGTTGTGCCGGCGCTCGAACCAGAGCTTGATCAGGTTCCGGAAGAGCAGGACCAGCAGCAGGAGCAGCACCGTGACGTTCAGGTAGAAGAGCGCGAACACGATGATGTTCGAGGCGACCGGCAGCTCACCCGGCCGGAAGACCACGTTGAAGGCGCTTCCGCCCAGGAGCAGCAGCAGGAACGCGCTGATCACGACCAGGTTGCGCTTGCGACGCGTCTGATCGGACAGGAGCGGCATCACTGCACCCGCACGATTGTGCGGTAGTCCGATTGCCGGAACGTCTGCTCGGCCGTTCCCGACATTCGCGCCAGGAACGTGTTCTCGCCGCGCAGCGCCGCCTCCGCCATCACCCGCACGTAGAACACGTCGGTGGGCGCGAGGCTCGAGGCCGGCGTGAGCTTCAGGCTTCGCAGCTCGGACAGGACGCGCTGCGCGTCGCGGACGTCTTTCGTCGCGTAGGGCTGGGTGCTCTCGCCTTTCACCGGCGCCACCTTGTATTCCTTGGCCACGACGTTGTACGTGAGGGTACGCTCGACGACTTTGCTCATCATCAGCCGGTCGCGCCAGAAACGGTTGTACTGCCATAGCTCGACGGTGAACCGGATGTGCGCGGGAATTCCGCTCTCGATCGATTCATTGAAGCCGGGTGGGACGACTCCGAGCAGCACGACGTGGACAGTGACCTCCTGGTCGTTCAGGTAGACGTCGAGATCGCTGATGCCGATCTCGGCGCGTACCAGCGCCGGGACTACGAGCGACAGCGTCGTTACGAGGCAAACCACGATGCCGAGCGCGCGCATACGCCGGACAGGCCATTATAGCCCGTGGGGCCGGCGGGAACCGCCGACCGGCAGGTTCGTTAGGAGCGTGTCGGAGTATCGAGGCGCGCCACAGCTTTGCTGGGGTGCGCCGAGCGTCTGGGGGCGTGGGGCGATGTCGAGGAGGGCCACAGCTTTGCTGGGGCCCTCCGAGCGTTGGGGGTGTGGGGGCCATTTCGTGGCCCCCATGTTTACTAGATCGCTGTGGGAGAGTCGAGGAGCGTCCCGGGTACCCCGGGGCGCTCCGAGCGCTGGGGGTGTGGGGGCCATGTCGGGGCCCCCACAAGATTGCTAGCAACGACCGGCCGACGCTCGAGGCCGAGCGCGCGCTGGACGGCGAGCACGAGCTCGAAGTTGACGTCGTGCCCGGCGTTGCGGGCGATGACGTGACCGAGCACCGGCCGACCGAGCAGTGCGAGGTCACCGATCAGGTCCAGCACCTTGTGACGGACGAACTCGTCGCGATAGCGAAGACCGTTGATCACGGCGTGCTTCCCGACGACCACCGCGTTGTCGAGCGAGCCGCCGCGAGCGAGACCGTTCCGGCGCATCGGGCCGAGGTCCTTGAGAAACCCGTATGTCCGGGCCGGCGCGAATTCTTCGACGAAGCTGCGCTCGCTCCCGACGTATGTGAGGGTCTGCGTTCCGATCGCGGGATGGTCGCTGTCCAGCGTGTAGCTGATCCGGAAGCGGTCAGCAGGGACGATCTGGAGCCAGCGGCCGTTGCTCCCGACGCGGACCGGATAGGGCACCGTGATCGGGCGGCGTCGCGCCGCCTGATCCACGCGGCCCGCGTTGGCCAGGAGCGCGACGAACGGCTTCGCGCTGCCATCGCCAGCGGGAATCTCGCCGCCTTCCACATCCACCGCGAGGTTGTCGATGCCGAGGCCGGCGGCGGCGGCCATGAGATGTTCGACGGTTCGGATGCGGGAGCCGTTCTTCCCGACCGTCGTCGCGTAATGCGAATCGACGACGCTCTCGGGAGCCGCAGGGATGATGGTGCCATCGGGCGCGGCCCGGAAGACGATGCCCGAATCAGGAGCGCCAGGTGAGAGCTTGACCCGCACGGTCTTGCCTGAATGAAGCCCGATCCCGTCGAGGCTGACCACCTTCTTGATGGTCCTCTGGTGCATGGCGTGCAGCAGTACGCAACGGGTGTGCCACAACTCGAAATCGCCGTAACAATATGATTTACCTTGCTCTGGGGAAAACCTCGACCGGCTCCGCATGGAGCTATCGTCCACGACAGGACACGCCACGGGAGAGTCTTCGTCTCATATCGGAGACACGAGCCCACCGTCAATCGAACTCGTGGCGCCGCGGGCCGGCGGGGTCGGTGAGGGGCGGTCTCAGTGCCCCTCACGTCACCAGGAGCGTCGCGGAGGATCGAGGCGGGCGCCGGGTGTCCCGGCGACCGAGGAGCGTCTGGGGGTCTGGGGGCCTTCGAGGCCCCCAGCTTAAATATCCACGACGAGGCGCACGTCGAATCGGCCCCTGCTCTCGCTGACGGCAACCTGGTGGAACGTCGCGGCCTTCACGATCGTGCCGGGTCGATGGCGGCGCTGATCGAACTCTTCGCCGTGAAGGACGCCGTGCACCATCCCGCCGTCGCACGCGTCGACCTCCACGCGCCGAACGACGAACCCTTCGATCTCGTGCACGTAGAGACACTCGTTGATCCAGTTCACGAGCAGCTCCTCCCGCGACTCGGCCTGCGCTCTGACTTCGCGACGCTCGACGGGTTCCACGTCGGCGGGGTCGACGCTCAGGGCGAACGCTGCGACTGCCGCATGGGCGAAGGCGTCCGCGAGATTCGGCCCCCAGGCGTGGATGCCGACGTCGGCCTCGACGTCGAAGTAGTCGTAGCCGGCGGCGTCCGCGCTCACCGCGCGAGGTCGCCGAGGTGCGATTGCAAGATCGCGATCGCCGCGAGACCGGCGGTCTCGGTACGAAGGATCCGGTGGCCAAGGCTCGTCACGACGAACCCGGCGGCGCGCGCGGTGTCCACTTCGGTGCGAGCCAGTCCGCCCTCGGGGCCGATCAGCACCGTCGCCGTTCGCGCGCCATCACGAGCGCGCTCGAGCACCAGGTGCAACGGCTCCCCTTCACCTTCCCAGAAACAGAGTCGCACCTCGCCCGGCTCGACGGGACCCAGCTCGCCAAGGACGCCGGCGAGCGGCCCAGGCATCTCCACGTCCGGGATGGCGGCACGTCCACACTGCTTGGTCGACTCCTTCGCCACGCGCTGCCAACGCCGCGCCCGGTCGCGCCAGCGGGCCGGCTCGAGCCGTACGATCGTGCGCTCCGCGATCACCGGCTGGATGCGGGTCACGCCGAGCTCGGTCGCGGCGCGGACGATCGTCTCCATCTTGTCGCCCTTCGGGATGCCCTGCACGAGCACGATCGGAAAGGTCGTGTCGGCCTCGCGCGTCGTCACCCCGAGCACGGTCCCCGCCGCGGTCTCGCCGAGCGTCTCGATGCGGACGGTGTAGTCGCGGCCCCGACCGTCGGCGGCGACCACCGTGTCGCCGGGTTTCAGACGCAGCACGCGCGCGAGGTGGCGAGTCTCGTCACGATCGAAGCTGACGCGATCGCCGTCGACCCGATCAGGCGCGATCGTGAAGCGCCGCACGCCGCTCGTCGTCAGGCTCCCGCCCGCGCCGCAGCTCGATCGTGGTCCATCCCTCGAGCGATCGCGTGGCTTGGAGATTGAATCCGGCCTGCGCCACCGCTGTCGTCACGTCGCCGGCCTCACTGTCGAGGATGCCGCCGAGCACGAGACTCCCGGCCGGCGCCACGATCCGAGCGTACCGTTCCGCGAGACGTCGGTGCGCCGCCGACAGGAGGTTGGCGATCACGAGTGGCGCGGGCTGGACCTCGACCGCGCTGGCTTCGCCCAGCACACAGCGGACGCGGTCGCAGACCCGGTTGCGAGCCGCGTTTGCGAGCGCCGCGGCGACGGCGTCCGGATCGTCGTCGATCGCAAGAATTCTCGCGACGCCGAGCCGCGCGGCGGCGATCGCCAGGATTCCCGAGCCGGTGCCGAGGTCGACCGCGGTCGACGGCGCGTCACGCTCGACCATCGCTTCGATCGCTTCGAGGCATCCCGCCGTGCTGCCGTGATGTCCGGTCCCGAACGCGCGCCCAGGCTCGATGACGATCATCAGCCGACCATCGGAGGGCGGGATGTTCCATGGCGGAGCGATCGTGAGACGCCGGCCCACCGCCAGCGGCCGGAAGTGGGCTTTCCAGGCCTCGGCCCAGCCGTCGTCCGTCACGGCGTCGATCAGGGCCGGGCCGGCGGGCGCGAATCCGAGCGCGGCGAGCCCATCGACGTATGCGGACACGCGCTCCCCGAGAGCATTGGCGTCTACGGTGTCGGCAAAGAACGCGCGCAGCCGGGACGTCCCGTCGGCTTCCTCCTCCACGACACCGAGCGCGCCGAGCTCCCACAGAAAATTGGTGAGCCCCTCGGCCGAGTCCTGGGAGGCGGGAATGGCGAGCTGCCAGTATTGGTCCGGCACGCGATGCTACCGGATCAGCTTCTTCATCCGCTCGACGAAGGCCGAGGACAGCGGCCCGCGCTCGCCGCGAGTCGCCGCCTCGAGCGCCTCCAGGGCTTCACGCTGCTTGGCGTTGAGCTTCTGGGGGACCTCGAGGATCAGGCGATAGCAGCTGTCGCCGTGGCCGCGCTCGCGCAGCCGCGGCATGCCCTTGCCGCGCGACCTCAAGATCTGGTGAGGCTGGGACCCCGCCGGGACCTTGAGCGTCGCAGTGCCTCCGAGGATCGGCACGTCGACCTCGGCGCCGAGCGCGAGCTGCGGAAACGAGAGCGGCAGGTCACAGTAGAGATCGTCGTTCTTTCGAACGAACGTCTCGTGTTCCACCACGCGCACGAGGACGTAGAGGTCACCGGGCGGCGCGCCCGGGGTTCCGGCAGAACCCTCGCCGGTCAGCCGGAGCTGCATGCCGTCGTCGATGCCGGGGGGAATCTTGACTTGTAACAGGCGCTCGGCCCGCACGCGACCTTCTCCACGGCACCCTGGGCACGGGTTGCGATTGACCTGGCCCTCGCCGTGGCACTTGGGACACGGGCGCGCGACGGTGAGGAATCCGTGGCTCATGCGCACCTCGCCACGTCCGCGACACATCTCGCACGCCGTGGGGCGCGAGCCCGATTCGCTGCCGGTGCCACCGCACGTCTCGCACGGTTCGAGCCGCGGAATCCGGACCTTGGTCTCGACGCCGGTGGCCGCCTCTTCCAGCGTGATCTTCAGCTCGTACTGGAGATCATCGCCACGGGCGCCGCGCGATCGCCGGCCCGCGCCGCCGAAAAAGTTGTCAAAGATGTCCTCGAACAGCGTGCCGAATCCGGCATCGGCGAAGCCGCCGGCCGGACCGACGGTCCCGAAGCGATCGTACTGCGCCCGCTTGTCCGGGTCGGACAGGACGGCGTAGGCCTGGCTCACCTCTTTGAACCGCTCCTCGGCGTGCTTGTTGCCGGGATTTCGGTCGGGGTGGTACTGCATCGCGAGCTGCCGGTAGGCCTTTTTCAGCTCGGCGTCGTCGGCGCTGCGCGCGACACCCAGCAGTTCGTAGAGGTCGCTTGCCACCTAGGCTGTCTCTCCGATCACTCGGCCGCTCATGCGGCATCCTCGTCCGGAGCTGCCGCCACGGCCACGAGGGCCGCCCGCAAGACCCGGCCGTTCAGCATGTAGCCGGGTAGTGTCTCGGCGATCACGGTGTCCGGCGGTGCCTGAGCGCTCACCACGCGACTGATCGCCTCGTGCCGCGTCGGATCGAACACCTGACCGACCGCGGAGTACCGTGTGGCTCCGGCGCGCTCGAGAACCTTGAGGAATTCTCGCTGGATCAGCTCGACGCCTTCCATCAACCCCCCGCCGGCGCCGGCTTTGCCGCCCTCACCGGCGGCGCGCGCGGCGCCGAGGCCGCGGTCGAGGTTGTCGAGGATCGGGATGAGCTCGCGGAGCAGCGACTCGTTCGCATAACGAACGTAGTCTTCGCGCTCGCGCTGCGCGCGGCGGCGCGTGTTGTCCGCCTCGGCGAGCGCGCGCAGCAGGCGGTCCTGCTTGTCGGCAAGCTCGCGGCGGAGCTCGTCGACCGCCGTCGCCTCGGTGGTCGCCTCGTCGCGCGCAGGGTCCGGCGTCGCTTCGTTCGTACGATCCTCCATGGGCTGAATTATAACAGCCGCGCGCGTAAGCCCCCGGAGGCCAGGGGCCGCCGGACGGCTCATGATGGCAGGTAGAGATCCTGCCGGACGCGCGAGAGCGTGTCCGTGACGTGCCGGGCGGTCTCGCTCACCACGGACATGACGTCGGGATAGGGAAGCCGCCGCGGTCCGACGACCCCGAGGATGCCGAGCACCTGATCACGATACATGTAGGTCGACGTGATGATCGTGCAATCCCGGAGCTGGGCGACGGCGTTCTCGTCTCCGATCGTCACGCGCACGCCAGCGTCCTCCGCGAGCCCGGCCAGCGCCTCGGCGAGCCGCTGTTTCTCCTCGAACGTCCGGAGCAGCGCGCGCGTGGTCTCGAGGTCGAACTCCGGCTGCTCGAGCAGGTTGACGACGCCGCTCACGTAGAGCGTGCGGCCGCGCAGGAGATTCACGATCTGCTCGGTCACCGATCGGGCGCGCGTGTGCAGGGTATCGAGTGGATCGTCCGGCGCGCTCTCCATGTCGACGATCTCCTGGACGGAGTGCCCGCGAAATCGCCGCGTGAGCTCACGCCCGAGCTGCCGGACCTCGTCTTCACGGAGCGTCTGGTCGAGCGTCAGCTCGCGCACGGTGATCCAGCCGGCGTCGGTCATGACCACGGCCAGCGCGCGATCGTCACCGAGCGGAATGAGATCGATGCGCGCCAGCACTGTGTGGCGAAGCGGCGGCGCCAGCAGCAGGCCCGTCTGCCCGGTCGCGCTGGACAGGTGCGTGGACGTGCGCTCCATGAACCGATCGATGCCGGACTGCCGCGACGGCATGGCTTCGCGTGGCAACGGAGAGCGCGGCGCCGGTGGAAACGACTCGACGTAGAACCGATACGCCTTGTCGGTCGGCACGCGGCCGGCGCTGGTGTGGGGTTGGATGAGATATCCCATCTCTTCGAGGTCGGCCATGACGTTGCGAAGCGTGGCCGGCGACAGCGTCGGAAACTGGCGTTTGGACAGCGCTCGCGATCCTATCGGCTCCGCCGAGTCGATGTATTCGCGGATCACGGCGACGAGGACATCACGATGACGCACGTCCATCTGATTTCTTCTAGCAACCGGGGTGCCGCAAGTCAACCGACTGAAAGTGAGGGGCCCCGACATGGCCCCTCACACTCCCCCCCCACGTTCGGAGCGCGTCGGGGAACCTGCCGCGCTCCTCGACACTCCATGGCACACTCCATTCCTACAGGAGTTCCGCGAAGAGCGCGTCCGAAACGAGGAAGCCGGCTTCGGTGAGCCGGACGGCGCCGTCCGCACGAGACAGCAACCCGGCTTCGCGCCACGTCGTGAGCCGCTCGGTCAGCGCCGAGTCGCCGGTAGCGCGCTCGTCGAGCCACGCAGCCGGGATGCCGTCCGCCGTCCGCAGCCCGAGGAAGAGCCGCTCGGCCAGAGCCTGCCGCGCGGTCAGCCGCTCGGCCGTTTCGATCGGCAGCCGGTCTGCCTCCAGCTCGCCGCAGTAGCGGGGAACCGGCTTGACGTTGCTGTAGCGGACGTTCCCGACGAAGCCGCAGGCGCCCGGCCCGCAGCCGAGATATTCGCCACGCCGCCAGTACGTCAAGTTGTGCCGGGACTGGAAGCCCGCTCGCGCGTAGTTGGAAATCTCGTAGTGCTCGTAGCCGCGTGCCGCGGCCTCGCGCGCCAGGGTCCAGTACTGCTCCACGACCACATCCTCCGGCGGCAGGCCGGCGATCCCCGCAGCGCCCCATAGACTGCCCGAGTCGAGCGAGAGCCCGTAGGCCGAGAGATGATCAGGGCTCCAGTCCAGGATCGTCGTCACCGCGCGACGCCACGCGCCGGCATCGAGGCCAGGAAGTCCGTACATCAGATCGACGCTCACGTTGACGAAGCCGGCGTCGCGCGCGGCATCGAACGCAGCGCGGGCGCCTCGCGCGCCGTGAAGCCGGCCGATACGGTCGAGGATCGTGTCGTCGAGCGACTGAACTCCAAGGCTCAGCCGGTTGACGCCGGCCGCCCGATACGCGGCGAGCTTCGGACGATCGACACTCTCGGGGTTCGATTCGACCGTGATCTCGGGATCGGCGTCGAGACTGAATTGCGCGCGGAGCTGGTCGAGCATCGCCGCGAGGTCCTCCGGCGCCAGCAATGACGGCGTGCCGCCACCGAAGAACACCGAGGCGATGCGGACACGCGCGGCCCATTCGGCCCCGGCGAGCAGATCCATCTCACGTCGAAGCGCGTTGACGTAGCGCGCCATGGCCGCCGACTCCATCGGCGCGGTGTTGAAGGCGCAGTAGTAGCAGCGCTTGGCGCAGAACGGCACGTGGATGTACATCCCGAGCGATGTCCGGCTCGGTGTGGTGTCGCCGAGGACGCCGAGCGGGGATCGCGCAACGGGGAGCATCGTCGTAGAGCGCGTGGTCGACGGATGGCCCCCGGGGCCGCCACCGACAACGGCGGTCAGGGAATGTACCGACCGAGCCGCCACCACCGTAACCAGTGGCGGTCGCTGTCCCACGACCAGTAGATCAGGAAGGCTTTGCCCTTGATCTTCTCGCGCTTGACGAAGCCCCAGTAACGGCTGTCCTGCGAGTTGTCCCGGTTGTCGCCCATGACGAAGTAGGAGGTGGCCGGCACCTTCGTCGGCTCACACCCGTACGCATAGCCACAATACGTCGGCTCTCCGCTCTGAGTGAGTGGCGAGTCCGACGGTCTGATGTAGGGCTCCGCGAGCGGACGACCGTTGACGTAGACCTGACGGCCGCGAACCTGGACGGTGTCGCCTGGCGTGCCGATGATCCGCTTGATGAAATCGCGCTTCTCGTCTTGCGGATACTTGAACACGACGATGTCGCCGCGCTCGGGCCGGCGCAGGCCGGGAAGGTGACGGTCGGTCAACGGGATCTCGGGACCGTAGAGGAACTTGTTCACGAGGATGTAGTCGCCGATCAGGAGCGTGTCCATCATCGACCCGGACGGGATGGTGAAGGCCTGGACGATCAGGGTCCGGATGACCAGCGCCAGGATGACGGCGATCCCGATCGCCTCCGCATACTCGCGGATGAGCGACTTGCGCGGCTTGCGGCGCGCGGTGGCGATGGAGGCGCCGGCGTCGGGCTCCGGAGCGTTCGGGACCGGGACCTGTGCGCCGGTCGCCTGGAACTCGACCTTGTGGTCGTCCATCAGCTTTTCAGCACCGACAGGAAGGCCTCCTGCGGGACTTCGACCCGCCCGACCTGCTTCATGCGCTTCTTTCCTTCCTTCTGGCGCTCCAGCAACTTCCGCTTGCGGGTGATGTCGCCGCCATAGCACTTGGCGGTCACGTTCTTGCCCATGGCCTTGACCGTCTCCCGCGCGATGACCCGGCTGCCGATGGCGGCCTGGATGGCGACCTCGAACAGCTGGCGCGGAATGACGGTCCGGAGCTTCTCGACCAGTGCCTTGCCTCGCTCGTAGGCCTTGTCCCGGTGGACGATCGTGCTGAGCGCGTCGACCGGGTCCCCGTTCAACAGGATATCGAGCTTGACAAGATCCGCGGGGCGGAAGTCGCTGAACTCGTAGTCGAACGACGCGTAGCCCTTGGAGATCGACTTCAGCTTGTCGTAGAAGTCCACGACGATCTCGGACAGCGGGAAATCGAAGCGGATGTGAACGCGCTTGCCGAGATACTCGAGCGACTTGTGCTCGCCGCGCTTCTCCTGGGCCAGCTTGTAGATCGTCGTCATGAACTCCGTCGGCACGAAGACGGAGGAACTGACGTACGGCTCGTCCATCTGCGCGATCTTGTCCGGGGTGGGAAGCTTCGACGGGTTGGCGATGTCGAGGACGTCACCGGCCGTCGTGAGGATCTTGTACTGCACGCTCGGGGCGGTCACGATCAGCGAGAGGTTGAACTCGCGCTCGAGCCGCTCCTGCACGATCTCCATGTGCAGCATCCCGAGAAACCCGCAGCGAAAGCCGGACCCGAGCGCCAGTGACGTCTCCGGCTCGAAGGTAAAGGCCGGATCGTTGAGGCGCAGCTTCTCGAGTGCGTCGCGCAGACCTTCGTACTCCGTGTCTTCGATCGGGTACAGTCCCGCGAAGACCATCGGCTTGGCGTCCCGATAGCCGGGGAACGCCTGGGCCGTCGGCCGCGCCAGCTCGGTGATGGTCTCGCCCACCTTGGCGTCGGCGACGCGCTTGATGGAGGCGGTGATGTAACCGACCTGGCCTGCCGACAACTCCTCGACCTGCCGCATGTCGGGGGAGAACACGCCGACCTGCTGGACATCGTACGCGCGGCCGTTCGACATGAGGAGGATGCGCTGGCCTGCGCGCACGTGCCCGTGGAAGATCCGGACGTAGATGACGACACCCTGGTACGAGTCGTAGAACGAGTCGAATACCAGGGCTTTCAGCGGCGCGCCCGGATCGCCCGTCGGCGGCGGAATCCTCGAGACGATCGCCTCGAGCACCTCCGGCACGCCGGTCCCGTGCTTGGCCGAGATCGTAAGCGCCTCGTGCGCGTCGAGCTCGAGGATCTCGGTGATCTGCTGGCGCGTGCCTTCCACGTCCGCGGCCGGGAGATCGATCTTGTTGATGACCGGGATGATCGTCAGGCCCGCGTCGCGGGCGAGGTAGTAATTCGCGAGCGTCTGGGCTTCGACACCCTGCGCGGCGTCGACGATCAGGATCGCGCCCTCGCAGGCGGCGAGCGCCCGCGACACCTCGTACGAGAAGTCGACGTGGCCCGGCGTGTCGATCAGGTTGAGCGTGTACTCGTGACCGTCCTTGGCGCGGTACATCAGGCGCACCGCGTGCGCCTTGATCGTGATGCCGCGCTCGCGCTCGAGATCCATCGAGTCGAGCACTTGATCGACGGCTTTCTTCGCGTCCATCGTCCCGGTCAACGCGAGGAGTCGATCCGCTAGCGTCGACTTGCCGTGATCGATGTGGGCGACGATGGAAAAGTTGCGGTTACTGGCGAGGGCCATCGGGGTCAGTCTAGCATGCCGCGTCCGGGGCTCTCAGGGCCGGTGATGGCAGCGGTGGCAGCCTCATCAGCGCGGCAGGCGCGTGCGCTCGGGTACGACGGCGCCGGCTTCGAGGACGACGCCGGGACCCAGTTCCGCGTGTACTCCCACCTTGGTGTCCGCCGCCACCACGCAGCCCCGCAACACCGCGCCCGCGCCCACCTGGACTCGTTCCCACAGCACGGTGCGCTGGACGCGGGCCCGAGTTCCGATGGTGACGCAGTTTCCCAACACCGCGTGGGGTCCGACGTGACAGTCAGCGCCGAGCGTCACGTCGTCGCCGAGCAGTGACGGCGGTTCGATGACGGCCCGCGCGTCGATCTTCACGCCGCGCCCGAGCCAGTTGCCCGCCTCGTGGTCACCGGGTGGCGCAAGGGGCATTCGCGCGCGACCGTCGAGCAGGTCCACATGGGCCTCCAGATACGCGGTCGGACTGCCGATGTCGCGCCAGTACGGCGACGCGAGCCATCCGAAGCTCGGAATGCCGTCGGCGATGAGGCGCGGAAAGAACTCGCGCTCGATCGAGACGGGGCGATCGGTCGGGATGCGTGCAAGCAGGTCGGCGTCGATCAGGTAGATACCGGCGTTGATCGTGTCGGTCGTGATCTCCTCGTCTGCGGTCGGCTTCTCGAGAAATTGCTGCAGGCGCCCGTCGTGACCGGTCCTGACGAGGCCGTACGCGCGCGGGTTGTCGCTTCGGATGAGGAAGATCGTCGTCCGCGAGCCGCTCGCTTCGTGAAAGGACCGCATCGCGGACAGGTCGGCGTCGGTGAGCACGTCACCGTTCAACACCACGATCGTGCCCCGGGTGAGGTCCGCGGCGTTGCGCACACCGCCGCCGGTGCCGAGGGGCGACGCCTCCACGACGTAGCGGAGCTGCATGCCGAAGGCGCCGCCGTCGCCGAGCGCGCCGCGGACGTCATCCACGCGGTACGAACACGAGAGGATGACGTCCGTGATGCCATGCTCGCGCAGGAGCGCAAGCTGGTAGGCGAGAAACGGCCGGTTCAGGAGTGGCACGACCGGCTTCGGCCGTCCGAACGTCAGCGGCCGCAGACGCGTGCCCTGGCCGCCGGCCAGGATGACGGCCTGCCGCGCCTCGCCGTTCATAGTCCCCGTTCGAGAGCGCGGGCTATTTTGCGGGTGACCAGGGCTCGGCTTCGTTGATCAGCATGACGGGGATGCCGTCACGGATCGGATAGGCCTTGCGGCACGCCTGACAGATGATCCGCGTCTCTTCGAACACGAGATCGCCCTTGCACGCCGGACACACCAGGATGGCTTTGAGCTCGTCGTCGATCACACAGATCTCCTTATTGAGCTGGGGGCCTCGAAGGCCCCCAGACTCCCATACGCTCGTCGGTCGCCGGGGGACCCGGCGCCCGCCTCGGCCCCCCAGACCCCCATACGCTCGTCGGCCGCCGGGGCACCCGGCGCCCGCCTCGGCCCCCCAGACCCCTACGCTCGTCGGCCGCCGGGGCACCCGGCGCCCGCCTCGATACTCCGACACGCTCCTAGCCAGCCGCCCGAGTGCTGAAATAGTCCAGCGTTTTTTTCAACCCGTCGGCGAGCGGCGTCAGCGGCATCCAGCCGAGGATCGTCTTGGCGCGCGTGGGGTCGAGCACGCTGCGACGCTGCTCGCCGGGTCTCGCCGGCGCGAAATGCGGCGGGGCGATTGTGCCCGCGCCGGCCGCTGCTCTCCGGTACAGCTCGTTCACCGAGGTCGGGACGCCCGTTCCGATGTTGATCACGCCGCATGCTTCCGACATGGCCAGCGCTCGGGCGATCGCGTCGGCCACATCCTCGACGTACACGTAATCACGAGTCTGCTCGCCGTCCCCGTTGATCACGCACGGCTCCCCGCGTACGAGACGATGGGCGAAGATCGCAATGACGCCGGCTTCCCCGAGCGGGTTCTGGCGGGGGCCATACACGTTGGCCAGGCGCAAGCTCAGCGCCGACGTTCCGGTCAACCCCGCCCAGCAGTCGACGTACGACTCCGCGGCGACCTTCGACACGCCATAGGGAGACGTTGGCCGTGCCGGGTGATCTTCGGGCGTCGGCAGAATGTCCGTGTCGCCGTACGCCGCTCCGCCGGTCGAGATGTACACCACGCGACGGACGCCGACATGCTGCGCCGCCGTCAACACGGCGAGCGTGCCGAGGACGTTGACGCTGGCGTCGTACGACGGATCGGCCACTGATCGCGGAACGGCCGCCTGCGCGGCCACGTGGACCACCGCCTCAGGTCGGATGGCGTCGAAGATCTCGCCGAGGCGCAGACTGCGGATGTCCGAGACATGGAGCCGCGCCGCCGGATGCACGAGGTCCCGGCGGCCCGTGCTGAGATTGTCGACGACCGCGACGTCATGATGGTCGGCCACCAGACGGTCGACGACGTGAGAGCCGATGAACCCGGCGCCGCCCGTGACGACAACTCTCATCGGTGGTCACGGGGACCGCGAGAGCGCAACACCCGAGGGTGGGCTGCATTGCGGTGCGACGCGTCGTGCCTGAGCGGCGTCATCCGCCGAGCCGACCGCGGTACCAGTCGAGCGTCAGTCTCAGCCCCTCGTCCGTGTCGACGCGCGGCGCCCAGCCGAGCAGTCGCCGGGCGCGCGAGATGTCCGGCTGGCGCACCCGTGGATCGTCTTCGGGCAGCGGACGGAAGACGATCTCGCTCTTCGAGCCGGCCAGCTCGATGATCCGTTTGGCCAGCTCGAGCAGCGTCATCTCTTGCGGGTTGCCGATGTTGACCGGGTCGCTCACCGCATTGTCCATCAGCCGCCAGATGCCTTCGATCAGATCGGAGACGTACTGGAAGGAGCGCGTCTGGGAGCCATCGCCATACACGGTCAGAGGCGCGCCGGTCAACGCCTGCGTGACGAAGGTCGGGATCGCGCGGCCGTCGTTGAGCCTCATCCGGGGCCCGTAGGTGTTGAAAATACGCACGATGCGCGTGTTGAGACCATGGAACCGGCGATAGGCCATCGTCAGCGCCTCGGCGAAGCGCTTTGCCTCGTCGTAGACGCCCCGCGGGCCGATCGGGTTGACGTTGCCCCAGTAATCTTCGCGCTGCGGATGGACGAGCGGATCCCCGTAGACCTCCGAGGTCGAGGCCAGGAGAAAGCGCGCGCCCTTGGCCTTCGCGAGGCCCAGCGCGTTCAGCGTGCCGAGTGAACCGACCTTCAACGTCTGAATCGGCAGCTCGAGGTAGTCGCGCGGGGACGCGGGGCTCGCCAGATGCAGCACCCAGTCGAGCGGGCCCTCCACGCGGATGTATTCCGTGACGTTCTGCAGCACGAACGTGAAATCCGGCCGGCTGGCGACGCCCGCCATGTTCTCCGGCGACCCGGTGATGAAGTTGTCCATGCAGAGGACGTGACACGCGTGATCGAGGAGGAATTCGCAGAGATGCGAGCCGATGAACCCCGCGCCGCCGGTGACCAGGACACGCATGCGCGCGAGGCGGCTACACGGGGCGGACGGGCTTGCGGCCGATCGAGTAGTACTCGAACCCGAGCCGGCGCATCCGCTCCGGCTCCCAGATGTTACGGCCGTCGAACACGACCGGGCGCCGCATGCCGGAACGGAGCCGCTCCAGGTTGATGAACTTGAACTCGTTCCATTCCGTCACCAGCACGACCGCGTCGGCCCCGGTGGCCGCGCTATAGGGCGAGTCGCAGTACTCGAGGCTCGCCGGCAGGATCTTCGCGGCGTTGGTCATCGCGGCGGGATCGTAGGCGCGCACGGCGGCGCCGGCCTCGACGAGAGCGTTGACGACCTCGATGCTCTTGGCCTCGCGCATATCGTCGGTGTTGGGCTTGAAGGCGAGTCCGAGCACGGCGATGACCCGCCGGTCGAGGGGAGCCAGAACGCTCTCGATCATGCCGACGAGATGGCGGGCGCGCTCTCGGTTGACCTCGACCACGGCGCGCAGGAGCGTGAAGTCGACGCCGAGCGTGGCCGCGGTATGGATCAGCGAGTCGGTGTCCTTGGGGAAGCAGCTTCCGCCGTAGCCCAGCCCGGCCTGGAGAAACGCCGAGCCGATGCGGGAGTCGAGCCCCATGGCCTTCATGACCTGCGTGACATCCGCGCCGGCCTTCTCGCAGATGTTGGCGATCGCGTTGATGAACGAGATCTTGGTCGCCAGGAACGCATTCGAGGCGTACTTGATCATCTCCGCGGACGGGACGTCGGTGATGATCATCGGGCGCTCGAGCGGCGCGTACAGCTCGAGCAGCGTCATGGCCACCTGCGGTGTCGGGGCCCCGATCACGATGCGATCGGGACGGAGCGTGTCCTCGATCGCGGAGCCTTCCCTCAGGAACTCGGGATTGGAGACGACGTCGAACGGGACCGGTTGCGTCTGATGCTGCTCGATCACCTCACGCACGAACTCGCCGGTCCCGACCGGCACCGTCGACTTGTTCACGATGACGGTGTACCGCTCCATCGCCTTGCCGATCTCGCACGCGACGGTCTCCACGGCGCTGAGGTCGGTCTGGCCGTTTTCTTGGGGCGGTGTGCCGACCGTGATGAAGATGATGACGGATCGGCGCACCGCGGCGATCAGGTCGGTGGTGAAGAGGAGCCTGCCATCGGCGACGTTGCGGAGGACCGTCTCCTCAAGTCCCGGCTCGTAGATCGGCATCTCCCCCCGCCGGAGCGCCTCGATCTTCTCCGCGAAGTTGTCCACGCAGATCACGTCGTTGCCGAGATCCGCGAAGACCGCTCCGGTCACGAGCCCGACGTAACCGGTGCCGACCACGCAGATATTCATCGACGGTCATCATAGCAAACGGAGGACCGAGGGACAGGGGCGGAATGCAGTGAAAAAACGGCAGGGTTGGGCAGTTGGATTGCAGAACTGACCGGGGGCGCCATTCGCGCCGTGAGGCGTCAGGCTACGAAGGGACCGTCGTTGTCAGCATCGTCGTCCGATGCCGCGACCCCGTCGATCTGGGTTCGCGCGTCTCTGACCGCCTCACCGAGCGAGTCGAACCTGTGGCCCGAGATCGTGATGGTGTTGCTCTCGTCGCGCGCTTTCCACATCCACTCGCGCCGGTTGCGTCCGACAGGCACGAACTGCACTTTCACGTTCCCCCCGGTCTCCATGATCTCTTCCCTCCTCCCACTCTGCTCCGCGGGTGCGGACGCCGGTCAAGCAAATGCAAGGGGGGTGCCAGGCAGGCTGATGCCATCGAGTGCGTATTTCGGGGACATGCCTGAAAGGGGAAGGATTACTCTAGGCAGTCGCGTGTCGATCTTCGAGAAATCATCGCACGGCGTCTTCCCCCTCCCCGGACGGCTCCGCTTCAGCGGCGACCCATCGGAAGAACACGATCGTGAAGGCAACGAGGGGGATGAGTCCAGCCGGAACCCACATGACGATGCCGCCCAACCGCTGGTCCTCGAGCGCGGTGAGCGCCGTCACGCGGGGAGCGAGCGCGTAGAACGGGTACAGCACCTCTTCGGCCGCGGTGATCATTGCGGCCACGACGGTCATCGGCATCCCGAACACGAAGAGATAGAGGATCTGGGCGCCGTACGGCAGTGGCGGTGCCAAGGTCGATGGCGACAGGACCGGCCACCACGCGAGCGTCGAGGTCGCGATCAGGGTCAGATGCTCGATCACGTGCCATGCGTGGGAACCGAGCGCCGCGCCGTACGGGCCTGGCAGGTGCCAGCCGATCAGGGCAACGGCGTAGAGCGCGAAGGCCGGGAGCGGGCGCGTCACGCACGCGACGATCAGCGCGGACGGACGGCTCCGCCCAGCGAGGCGGATGAGATCGTCCGCGAGCCACGAGGGTAGTCCGGCCAGAAGGAGCGGAGGCAGCACGAGCGTCAGGAGCAGGTGCTGCACCATGTGCGCGCTGAAGAGATAACGATCGCTCAGGTCGTGCAAGGGGCCGTTGAGGGCAACCAGGATGACGACGAGTCCCGCGGTGAAGCATCCGGCATGGCTCGGCGAGACGGGAATGCCACGCCGGCGCCATGCCCACAGGTATGCGGCGGCGAGCACCGCGACGCCCGCGATCACGTCCGCGTGAATCTCGCCCGGCATCCAGGGCGCCGGGACTCCGATGTCCGATGCCGCCATGTCAGCGACCGAACGTGACGAAGGCGCCGATCAGGCTCATGAGGGCGAGGACGATCACCATGGCGATGACGAGCGGTCCGATGAAGAGACCCGACAGCACGCGCGAGTCGTAGCGGAGGTGCATGAAGAACAGGACGACGAGCGCGAACTTCGCGGCCGACATCGCCAGGAGAAGTGGCACGACGATCGGCGTGAGGAAGCGGATGGAGATGACGCCGATTTCGAGCGCCGTGACGCCGGTCAAGATGAGCGCAACCTTGACGTAGGTCGCCACCGACGCATGTCCGGCGTCGCTGTGCGGCTCGCTCACTGCGGGGATCTCCGTCATGGGATCAAGTACACGAGCGTGAAGATGGCGATCCAGACGATGTCGACGAAGTGCCAGTACAGTCCCGCGATCTCGACCTTGACCGCGTCAGCGCGTCCCAGCCGGCCTCGCAGGTCGAGAACCAGGAGCGTCACCAGCCACGCGACCCCGAGGCTCACGTGGGCGCCATGGAAGCCAGTCAGCACGAAGAACGTCGATCCGAACAGATTCGTCCGGAGCGTCAGCCCCTCGTGGATGAACGACGTGAACTCGTAGGCCTGGAAGCCGAGGAAGATGAGCCCGAACAACGCGGTGCCGAAGAGCCACAGGCGGGCTTGCCCTCGGTCGCCGCGCTGGACGGCGGCCAGCGCCAGCACCATGAGCAAGCTGGACATCAGAAGGTCGAAGGTGCTGGCCGACGTGACCGGGATGTTCAGGATCTCGTGCGGGTGTGGTCCCACGACGCTGCGACCGCGGTATGCGAGGTACGTGGCGATCAGCGTGCCGAAGAACATGCACTCCGAGCCGAGAAACGTCCACATCGCGACCTTCCGATGATCGATTCCGAGCGTGCCGTCCTGGTGGACGTGCGCGGGGTTCCGGTGGTGCTCGAGCGCGAACGCGAACAGGCTCACGACGGTGACCAGTGCGCCGGCGATCACGATGGCGACATGAAGCAACGCGCCCGCGGCGGCAACGCCGATGCCGATTGCCGCGATGATCGGCCAGTACGACGGCGCCGGGAGATGGATCGCGTGCGCGGCAGCAGGGGGAGAGGTGGGGGGGCGGCCAGCGGCGAAGTAGGCCTCCGTCTGAGCACCGGCCGCCCCCCCACCTCTCCCCCCGCTGCCGCCCTCGGTTGATGCGGACGCCGCACGTCGCCCGTACTTCTCGCGCCAGTACGTGTCGCGCCCGAGCACGAGTGGGATGTCGTCGAAGTTGTGGACGGGCGGAGGCGAGGACGTCCGCCACTCGAGCGTTCGGCCGTCCCAGGGATCGGCCGACGCCATCGCGCCGGCGCGGAGACTCCAGATCGCGTTCACGGCGAAGAGGAACACGCTCAGCGCGATGCCGAACGCGCCGATCGTCGACACGAGGTTCCAGAAGTCCCAGCCCATCCCGGCGGGATAGGTGTAGATCCGGCGCGGCATCCCGATCGCGCCGAGGTAGTGCTGCGGGAAGAACGTCGCGTTGAACCCGATCAGGAGGATCCAGAACTGCACGCGCCCGAGCCGCTCGTTCAGGAGGCGCCCCGTGATCTTGGGCCACCAGTAGTACGCTCCGGCGAAGAGCCCGAAGAGGCTGCCGCCGATCAGCACGTAATGGAAATGGGCCACGACGAAATACGTGTCCGTCTGCTGGAGGTCGACCGGCGGCGAGGCGTGCATGACGCCGGAGAGTCCGCCGATCGTGAACATGGCGATGAGGCCGACGGCGAAGTGCAAGGCCGTGGTGGGCCGGATCGCGCCGCCCCACAGCGTCGCGAGCCAGTTGAAGATCTTGACGCCGGTGGGGATCGCGATCAGCATCGTCACGATCGAAAATGCGGCGTCGGCCACCGGCCCCATGCCGACGGCGAACATGTGATGGCTCCAGACGCCGAACCCGAAGAACCCGATCAGCACGCCGGAGTAGATGACGACGGGCGCACCGAACAACGGCTTGCGCGCGAACGTCGGCAGCACCTCGGACACGATCCCGAACGCCGGCAGGATCAGGATGTAGACCTCCGGATGGCCGAAGATCCAGAACAGATGTTGCCAGAGAAGGAGGTCGGCGCCCGCGGTGACGTCGTAGAAGTGCGTGCCGAAGAACCGGTCGAACATCAGGAAGATCAGGCCGACGGTGATCGGCGGGAAGGCCAGCACGATGAGGAACTGCACCACGAGCGCCATCCACACGAAGACGGGCATGCGCATCAACGTCATGCCGGGGGCGCGAAGATTCAGGATCGTGACGATGAAGTTGACGCCGGCCAGCACCGAGGAGGCGCCGAGCACCTGCAGGCTCAGGAGCCAGAAATCGGTGTTGGCGCCGGGCGAGAACTGCTTCGTCGTGAGATTCGCGTAGCCGAACCAGCCGGCGTTGGGAGGCGCCCCGACGAAGAAGCTGGCGTTGAGGAAGATCGCGCCGGCGAGGAAGATCCAGTAGGACAGCGCGTTCAGGCGGGGGAACGCGACGTCTCTCGCGCCGATCATCAGCGGCACCATGTAGTTCAGGAACGCCGCGCTGAACGGCATGATCGCCAGGAACACCATCGTGGTGCCGTGCATCGTGAAGAGCGCGTTGAACGTGTCGGCCCCGACCACGTGCGAATCCGGCCGCGCCAGCTGCATCCGCATGATGAGCGCTTCGATGCCGCCGACCAGGAAGAACACGAACGCGCTCACGCCGTAGAGGATCCCGATGCGCTTGTGGTCGACGGTGGTGATCCAGCTCCACACGCCGGATCCGACGCCGGCCTGCTCTCGGGCGTGATGTCCGAGGGCGACTTCGTGGGTCGCCATCATCTGAGACTCAAGAGATAGACCGCGACGCTCCGAGCCTGCTCGGTCGTGAGGCCGACCGCCGGCATCTTCGATCCGGGCTTGAGCTTCGGCGGATCGACAATCCAGGCCGTGACGTTCTCGGCGTCGCTCGGGAGCATCCCGCCCGCGAATATCTTGCGGCTGCCGAAGTGCGTGAGGTCCGGACCGAGAACTCCGGCCGAGAGGCCGCGGATCGTGTGGCAGCCGACGCACGCGCTCCGCGCGAAGATGGTCTTGCCATCCGCGGCGTCGCCCGACGGCTCCGGGGCCGGCGCCCGCTGGGCCGCGACCCAGCGATCGAAGGCGGCGTGGTCGAGCACGATCACTCGCATGCGCATGTTCGCGTGAGACGTCCCGCAGAACTCGGCGCACTGACCCCAGTACTCCCCGGGCGTATCCGCCGTGAACGTGATGTGATTGATCCGTCCCGGCACGACGTCGCGCTTGCCGCCGAGCCGTGGGATCCAGAAACTATGGATCACGTCGGGTCCCTCGAGCCTGAGCGCGACCGGCTGGCCTGCCGGCACGTACAACTCGTTCGCGGTGGCGATGTCCAGCCCGGGATAGCGGAACTCCCACCACCACTGCCAGCCTCGCACGGTGATCTGAAGCGCGCCCTTCGGAGCAGGCCCCTGGGTCCGGAAGATCACCTGGATGGTCGGGATCGCGATGACCAACAAAATCAGCGCGGGCGCGATCGTCCAGGAAAGCTCGAGGAGCGTGTGGCCCCGGATCTGCGCGGGAAGCGGCCCCCCGGGGCGATCCCGGAAGCGGAGCAGCGCGATCGCCAGGGTCACCGAAACGACGAGCGCGATCACGATCGTCGCCCACGTGATGATGCCGTACACGTGCAGGATCGATCTGGCCAGGTCCGAGGCAGGGCTCACCGTGCTCATCCGGGAGTCCCAGGCGCACCCACCCAATGCCTGTGCCACGCCGACGAGGCCGATGAAGCGCGCCCGATGCCCGTGGCGGGCAGACGTCACGGCTCACGACGATACCGGGGGCTCGCGACGTGCGCAAGGGGCGTGAACGAGGGGAGAAGAACGCGCGCTGGCTCGCGGCCCCGCGACAACTATTCTGCCAGCGCCAGCAGCGTGTGGAGCAGGACGTTCGCGCCCCGCTCGATCGCTTCGGGGTCGCTCTTCTCGTCCACACGATGGCTTCGCCCACCGCGTGACGGAATGAAGATCATGCCTGCCTCGGTGACCGCGGCGAGGTTCTGGGCATCGTGACCGGCTGCCGAGTACAGCCGTTGCCACGTCAGCGAGACCTTGGCGCAGGCGTGCTCGACAGCGGCCTGCACTCGCGGCGCGCACAGCGCCGGTTTCGTCGCCGAGATCTGCACGATCTCGACGGCGACTTTCCGGCGCTTGGCGATGCGGCGCGCCAGAGCGCTACAGTCGCGAAACAGACGCTCGAGATTCGTCGGATCGGGATCGCGCATCTCGTGGACCAGCTCGCCCCGCGCGGGAACGATATTGGACACGCCCGGGTGAACGCTCACGACGCCGAAGTTCGTCACGCTGCGCGCGCCGCCTCGGCGCACGACGAGGTCACGTGCCTTCAGCGCATATTCGGCGGCGGCGAGGAATCCGTCGCGCCGGCGTTCCATGGGCGTCGTGCCCGCGTGATCCGCCTGGCCGATGAAGATCACCCGCGAGCGGCGGACGCCGACGATCGCCTCGACGACGCCGATCGGGATGCCGGCCTCTTCCAGCCGGGGCCCCTGTTCGATATGAAGCTCGACGTACGCGTTCACCGTCTCCGGCGCAACCTTCGCCTCGGGCGCCCGATGAGCGTCGAAGCCCGCGCGCCCCATGGCGTCGACAAGACGATCGCCGTCGACGGCGGCCATGTCCGGGAGGCGAGCCGCGTCGAGCATTCCGCAGAACGCGCGAGACCCGAAGAGACTGCCGTATCGCCCTTCTTCATCGCTCCAGGCGGCGACGACGAGCGGGCGCCGATGCTCGGCGCCCGACCCGCGGATCGTGTGGAGGCACTCGAGCCCGGTCAGCACGCCGAGCGCGCCATCGAGGATGCCGCCCTCGGGAACCGTGTCGATGTGTGAGCCCGTCACGACCGCCGGTCGCTCGGTGCTGAAGCGGTCGATCCCGAGCCCGCCGAAGACGTTTCCGGCGGGGTCCACCCAGGCGCTGAGTCCGGCGGCGCGGAGCTCGCCAAGCAGCCAGGCGCGCGCCTCCTCGTGCGGTCGGCTCCACGCCGAGCGCGTGACGCCGCCACCCGGAAGCGCGCCGAAGCTCGCGAGCCGGTCGATCCGCCCGAGCAGACGCGGAAGCGAGATCGTCGCCACGGCGCGAAGTATAAACCGGCCGCGTGCCTTCCCGCGGTCTGCTGTGCTTCTCTACGGCGAGGTTTCAGGACCCGCCATTGCCTTGACTTCCCGTCGGCGGCCTTCCTAGAATGAATCACCGTTCAGTCAGTCGTCGCCCCACCCCCGTTCCCAGGAGAGTGGACATGGATTTCACGCTGACCCCCGAGCAGGAAGCCTTGCGCGAGCGCGTGCGCGCGTGGCTCTCCGAGAACATGCCGCGCGAGTGGACCCGGCGCGTCATGGCCAGCTCCGAGGTTCCGCGTCCCGAGGCCTACGAGCTTCTCCGCGACTGGCAGCGCAAGCTCTACGACGCCGGATTCGTCGGCCTCACGTGGCCGAAGGCCTATGGCGGCCAGGGCCTCACGTTCATGGAGGAGCTGATCGTCCATCAGGAGATGGCGCTGGCGAAGGCGCCGCCCATCCTCAACATCCTCGGCGTCGGCATGGCCGGCCCGACGATCGTCGCCTACGGCACCGAGGAGCAGAAGAAGCGGTACCCGGCGAAGATCCTCTCGTGCGAAGAGATCTGGTGCCAGGGTTACTCGGAGCCGAACTCGGGCTCCGACCTGGCGTCGCTCCAGACGCGCGCGGTGAAAGACGGCGAGCACTGGATCATCAACGGCCAGAAGGTGTGGACCTCGCTCGCCCACTGGGCCGACTGGATGATGTTGCTCGCCCGGACCGATCCCGCCGCGCCGAAGCACAAGGGCATTTCGTACTTCCTGCTGGACATGAAGCTTCCCGGCGTGACCGTGAAGCCGCTCCGGCAGATCACCGGCGACGCCGAGTTCAACGAGGTCTTCTTCGACAACGTCCGCGTCCACGAGTCGCAGGTGCTCGGCGGCGTCAACAACGGCTGGGCGGTGGGGCTCACGACGCTCATGTACGAGCGCCTCGCGCTCGGCTTTGGATTGCAAGTGCGCCTGCGCATCGCCCTCGATGCGCTGGTCGAGCTGGCGCGCCGCATGGACAAGCAGGGCCGGGCCATCACGCAGGATCCGATCATGCGGCAGAAGATCGCGCAGCTCTGGATCGACACCGAGTGCTTGAAGTACACCGGCGCCCGCGCGATCACGAAGCTGCTGCGCGGGGAAATCCCCGGCCCCGAGGCCTCCACCGGGAAGATGGGCTGGGTGGAGACGCACCAGAAGCTTCAAGAGTTGGCGATGGAGATCGAGGGGCCGTACTCCCAGCTCATGCGCGGTTCGGACTGGGCGGTGGAGGGTGGTCTCTGGCAGCACAGCTTCCTCCGGTCGCGCGCGAACTCGATCGAGGGCGGGACGACGGAAATCCAGAAGAACATCATCGGCGAGCGCATTCTCGGCTTGCCGAAAGACTGATGGGCGAGCCGCAGCACGTCGCGGGGCTGGGGCCCCGCCGTGCGAGGCGAGCAATCTAGAGGATCAGGAGCGAGCCATGGATTTCGGATTCAGCCAGGAACAGGATCTGCTGCGCGCCACCGCGCGCAAGTTTCTCGAGAACGAGTGCACCTCCGAGTTCGTCCGCAAGCGGATGGAAGAGCCAGCGGGCGTCACGCCCGAGTTCTGGACCAAGCTCGCCGAGCAGGGCTGGCTCGGGTTGATCTATCCCGAGGAGTATGGCGGCAGCGGTCTCGGCGTCGTCGATCTCATCGTGCTGATGGAGGAGATGGGGCGTGCCTCGATGCCGGGCCCGTTCGTCTCGACCGTGCTGCTCGGCGGGCTTGCCATTCTGGAGGCGGGCTCGGCGGCGCAGAAGAAAGAATGGCTCAGCAAGATTGCGACCGGTGAGGCGAAGGCCACGCTCGCTCTGACCGAGCCGAACGCTCGGTGGGACGCGGCGGGTGTCACCGTGACCGCGCGGGCCGCCGGAGGCGGCTTCGTGTTGAGCGGCACGAAGCTCTTCGTGCCTGACGCTCACGTCGCCGACGTTCTCGTCGTCGTCGCGCGGACCGCGGAGGCGAAGAATGCCGAGGACGGCATCGGCCTCTTCCTCGTGCCCAAGGACGCTGCCGGCCTGGAAGTGACCCTGCTGCCCACGATGGACCAGACACGAAAGCTCTGCGAGGTGAAGCTCACCGACGTGCGCGTCTCCCGGGACGGCGTGCTCGGGGCGGCCGGCAGCGGCTGGGCGCCGCTCGCCCGGGTCATCCAGCGCGCGACGGTAGCGCTCTGCGCGGAGATGTGCGGCGGCGCGCAGCGGGTGCTCGACATGACGACCGAGTACGCGAAGATCCGTATCGCCTTCGGCAAGCCGATCGGTTCGTATCAGGGCGTCAAGCACCGCGCGGCGGACATGCTGGTCGACGTCGAGAACGCGAAGTCGCTGACCTACTACGCCGCCTGGGCCGTCGACGAGAACGCGCCCGAAGCCGCGCTCTCCGCGTCGATGGCCAAGGCGTACGTCTCCGACGCGTTTCGCAAGGTGGCCGGCGCCGGGATCCAGCTGCACGGCGGCATCGGCTTCACCTGGGAGCACGACCTGCACCTCTACTTCAAGCGCGCGAAGTCGTCGGAGTTCGCGTTCGGCGACGCGACGTATCATCGCGAGCGGGTCGCGCAGCTGATTAGTTTGTAGCGGGGGCCGCGTGCCCGCAATGCACGCAGGTGGGCTGTATCCAGGTGCGCGTGGCTCCGCACGCCCGGTCAATCCGCTCGCGTGATCCGCGTGGCTCCGCACGCCCGATTCCCAGTTTGTCGTCCTGACGCGCGATAATCGCTTCGTGACCGAACCCGTCGAGCCGAAACCCGCAGCGTCCGTGCTTCTCGTCCGTCCGACGCCGCCCGGTGCAGCAGAACCGCTCGAGGTCTACATGATCCGCCGCCACCAGACGATGCGGTTCCTCGGCGGCTACTACGCGTTTCCCGGCGGCAAAGTCGATCCGGCCGATGGCGCGCCAGCGAGCCTGGCGCGCGGGTATGGTGTCGACATCGGGAGCGCGAACGCGCTCATCGACGACGCCGACGGCGTGGCGCCGCTCGCGTTCTGGATGACGGCGGTCCGGGAGCTGCTCGAGGAGACGGGCCTTCTGCTCGCGTGTGACGCCCGCGGCGTGGCGGTCGATGCCGGCACGGCGGGACTGGGCGCTGTCGACGCGTGCCGGAAATCACTGATGGCCGGCGAGCAGTCGTTCGCCGACCTGTTGGCCGCGCGGGCCTGGTACGCCGATCTCCGACCGCTCCGGTACCTCTCACACTTCATCACGCCGCGATCGAGTCCCATCCGCTTCACCGCGAGGTTCTTCCTGTGTCCGGTGCCCGCGGGGCAAGCGCCGCGACTCTTTCACGAAGAGACGTCCGAAGGGTTCTGGATCCATCCGGGCGAAGGCTACCGGCGCTTTCTGGCGAAGGAGATGGCGATGGCCGAGCCGGCCGAGTATGGCGTCGCCTATCTCGCACAGTTCGACTCGATCGACGAGCTGTGGGGCGCGCACGACGATTCCCGCCACAAGTTCGAAGGCCTCGTCCACCTGATCGAGTTCTGGAAGGACTTCGACTGGGCGCGTAATCGCTGGAACCCGCGCTGACGCGCGCGCCCGGCCCTCACTCAACCCTCAGGCAAATCGTGCTTCGACGACGCCCAGCCTGTCGAACGTCGCGCGGATCTGATCACCGGCCGCGATCGGGAACTGCCGGGTGAACGAGCCGGTCATGACGAGCTCGCCGGCCTCGAGGCCGCGTCCCAGCTCCTCGAGCTTCGCGGCCAGCCAGGTCAGCGAGTTGAGCGGGTTGCCGAGCACTGCTCGGCCCTGCCCGGTCGCGACCTCCTGGCCATTGATCTCGACCCGCACGCCGAGCCGCGCGAGGTCGAGCTCGTCGCCGAGCTGCGTTGCTGGACCGAGCACGATCGCTTTCTGCTGTGCGTTGTCAGCGAGCGCGAGCGGAAGATCGGCGGTGAAGTCCCCACGAGTCTCGATGATCTCGAGCGCGGGATAGCACGCCGCGACTGCGCGCCGTGCGTCGTCGACGGTACGACCGGCACCCGAGAGCTGACGGCCGAGGCGAAGACAGACCTCGTTCTCGAAACCGGGCTTGATGAGACTTCGATGGTCGAAGACGTGACCGGTCGACGTGACCCCCTCGGCGAGCAAGCAGCCGAGGACCGGCTCGTGCACCCGGAACTGCTCCTGGATCGCCTTCGAGGTCAGTCCGACCTTCCAGCCGACGTGGCGCTCCCCCACGGCCTCGCGCCGAGCGACGAGACCAAGCTGGACGCGGTAGGCCTGATCGAGCGTGAGCGCGCCGCTGAAGGCTGACGGAAAGTAGACGCCGCGCTGGCGTTCACGCCAGAACGCCTCGATCGTCGCGTCGAGATCGAACCCGGTCATCGACACCTCCGCCGAGAACGCTATGGTATTTTGGCGCTCGGACGCAAATCCTCATGTCGAACGCCGCCACGGCGTTCCTGGACGACCCGATCGCCGCCGGCGGTGCCGACCGCGTCGCGATCGTCACGCCGTCCGCGCGTGTCACGTACGGCAGGTGAGATCACGCGGGTCTATCTCTCGGCGCATTTCTCGCTCATCACCAGAATCTGTAATGGCCCCAGTCAGAATGCGGGCGCAGAAATGATGAGGGGCATCGGTTCGCGAAGGAGTAGACCTCCTGACGAGACCTTGACACAAGTCTCTTTTGCGCAGAAGTTAGGCGCGCCACGAGCGGCGCGCGCGTGGTCCCGGAGCCGGGCAGAGCACGGATTTCTGGGATACCTGTCCCCAGGTGGCTTCCCCACGGATGGATTGTCAGATGGAGGTAACCATGCGAAAGCTCGCCTTCATAGTGCTCATCGGCGCGATGGTTCTCACTCATCCGGACCCGAGCCACGCCCAGTTGGTGCTCTACGACGACTTCTCCACCGGGCTCATCGATCCGGACAAGTGGTACGGGAACAACACGGACTTGGGGTCTGCGAACCCGACCACCGAGGCCGTCCGGCTAATTCAGCGCGGGCAGCTCGAGCTGCGCCTTAACCAATACGGGCTGAACAACTCCGATAGTGGGAGTTCCCAAGGCGCGATACGACTCCTCGTCACCAACCCCACGCCCATCACGACGTGGCAGGCTACCGTCACCGTGGTCAGCGCCGTGGTGGAGACCTGCTCAACGAACCCAGGGACCGGAAACGTCCGAGCCGGGGCCGAAATCTACGCTCACTTCTTCAATGACGGTTCGAGCACCGGGCCGGGTGACCTGACCGGAGACATGGTGACGGGAATCCAGCAGGACCTGGACGGCACGCTTGGCGATGTGTTCAAGGCCGTCTCATCACGTTGCGCCAACTCCTCGTGCTCGTCTTTTCAATCTCTGGGCTTTCAAGTGTTCACGACCACCTGGGCGCTCAATCAGCCCCAGACGCTCACGCTCACCTGGGACGCCGCACACAAGCAGTTTATCTACTCAGTCAAACCGGTCAACGGCAGCACGGAAACGATCACCATCCCCTATACGCAGAGCGACTCCACGCCGCCAGTGCTCGGCTTCAAGGTTCTCGAGGCCCAAAATCGCGCGGTCAACTGCAATGGCAGCCAGAAGCACGCGTTCATGGACGCCTTATTCGACAACGTGATGGTGAACCAGTGACCGCGGCGCGGGGAAAGGGGGAACACATGCGTGGGTTCAGTCTTGCTCTCATGATCGTGATCGCAGCGCTCGTGCTCGGGTACCCGGCCGTGAGCAACGCGCAGTTGGTGCTCTACGACGACTTCCGCAGCGGGGTCATCGATCCGACCAAGTGGCTTGGCACCGACGCGACCGGAGGACCCGGGAACCCGACCACCGAGGTCGCGCGACGGATCGAGCACGCCAAGCTCGAGCTGCGCCTCAACCAGTACGGGTTGAACAACTCCGATAGTGGGACCTCCGGAGGCCAGGTCCGCCTCGCGGTCCACAATCCGGCGCCGATCACGACGATGCAGGCCGCGGTCACCGTGCTCAGCGGTGCGGCCCTCGCCTGCCCGACGAACGCGAGCGCCACCGTCCGGTCGCGCGCCCAGATCGTGGGAAGCTTCTTCAATGACGGGTCGAGCACCGGGACGGGTGATCGCACCGGGGACATCATCGCGACAATCCAGAAGGTCGCTGACGCGACGCTCGGCGATATCATCCAGGCCGTGATCAGCCGGTGCCCCGACGCCTCCTGCTCGTCCACGACGACACTGAGCGTTCAAACGTTCACCACGACCTGGGCGCCCTATCACGCCCACACGCTCACGCTCACGTGGGACGCCGCCAACAACCAGTTCGTCTACTCGGCGAAGCCCGTCCTTGGCCGCGTCGAAACGATCAGCCTTGCCTACAGCCAGACCGACTCCGCCCCGCCCGGCCTCAACTTCAAGCAGCTCTCGGTCAACAACTCTGCGGCGAACTGCAATGGAAGCCGGCAGCACGCGTTCATGGACGCCTTGTTCGACAGCGTCAAGGTAAATCCATAGAGGCGGGTGCCAGGATTCGGGGGGAAGGTGGTAACAAAGGAGTGCGTCACGACTATTGGTGGCATTTTCTAGGCGCGCTCGACGGCACTCGCAGGAACGGAAATGGCCCAACAGATTCTGGTGAAGAGGTGCATTTCTCTTGCAACGGAGCATGGCGGGTCGGTGGTAGTCTGAGGGCCGCTTGAAAGGAGCGCGTATGGACGGACTGACACGTCGGAGCTTCCTCACAGGCGCGGCTGCGGCGGGCGCCGGCATTGCCGTCGGGCCATGGGTCTTGCGAAGCCACGCGCAGGGCGGGCCGGTCAAGATCGGTCTCGTGCTGCCGTACACCGGCGTCTACGCCGTCCTCGGCGAGTCGATCACTCAGGCCATGGAGCTCGTGTTCGCGCGCGAGAACTGGACCGTCGCCGGCCGCAAGATCGAGATGATCAAGGAAGACGACGAGATGAAGCCGCCGGTCGGCATCCGGAAGACGGAGAAGCTGATCGACTCGGACAAGGTCGACATCCTGACCGGTCCGGTCCACAGCGGCATCCTCCTCGGCATGCGCGACAAGGTGCACAACTCGAAGACGATCCTCATCGTCTCGAACGCCGGCGCCAACGAGATCAGCCGCGACAAGTGCTCGCACTGGATCTTTCGCACCTCGTTCTCGAACTGGCAGCCGAACTTCCCGATGGGGCCCTGGGTGGCGAAGAACATGGCCAAGGAGGCTTACATCGTCGCGCCGAACTACGCGGCGGGGCGCGACCAGCTCGGCGCGTTCAAGGAAAGCTTCGTGCCCGCCGGCGGCAAGATCGTCGCCGAAGACTATCCGAAGCTGGGCGAGACGGACTACGCGCCCCACCTGACGAAGATCAAGCAGTCGGGCGCCAAGCTCGTGTACGCGTTCTTCTCCGGCACCGATGCCGTGAACTTCGTGAAGCAGTACGACCAGTTCGGCTTGAAGGGCACGGTGAAGCTCGCCGGCGCCGGTTTCCTGACCGAGCCCGACGTGCTCCCGGCGCAGGGCAACTCGGCGCTCGGCATCATCACCGGGCACTTCTACACCTCGCTCCTCGACAATCCGACCAACGTGAAGTTCCGGAAAGAGTTCCAGGAAAAGTTCAAGAAGGACACCGACGGCTTCGCGTGCCAGGGTTACGACACGGCCGAGGTGATCGTCCGAGCGCTGAAGACGGTGAAGGGGAACACGCAAGACAAGGACAAGCTGGTGGAGACGATCGCGAAGGTCGAGTTCGACAGCCCGCGCGGAAAGTTCCGCTTCGATCCGAAGACGCACAACGTGATCCAGCCCTTCGTCTACATCCGCGAGGTGAAGGAAGTCGCCGGCGGTCTCAACAACGTGCCGATCGACAAGGTCGCCGACGTCCGCGACCCCGGCACCGGCTGTACCTTGCCGGCGTAGCTTGCCGAACGGGGGCCGGGCGATCCCGCCCGGCTCCCGGCTCGACGCGTGCCCTCGCTCGCCGACGTCTTCGCCCAGGCGCTGAACGGCCTCTCCTACGGTGTCTTGCTCTTTCTCCTGTCGGTCGGTCTCACGCTCATCTTCGGGATGCTCGACGTGGTCAACCTCGCCCACGGCTCGTTCTACATGCTCGGGGCATACGCGGGCCTGGCGCTCATCGGCGCGACCGGTAATTTCTGGCTGGCGCTGGTACTGGCCCCGATTGCCGTCGGTCTGGTCGGCGCGGTTGCGGAGCGCGCGTGCCTGCGACCGCTCTACCGCCGGCCGCCGCTCGACCAGGTGCTGCTGACGTTCGGCTTCATCTATCTGTTCGAAGATGTGGTCAAGTGGATCTGGGGCGGCCGCATCCGCTCGATCCCCGGCCCCGCGATCTTCGCCGGCTCCGTCAACGTCCTCGGCGTGCCGTTCCCGTCGTACCGGCTCTTCGTGATCGTCTTCGGTCTCGCCATGGCGGTCGCGCTCTGGCTCCTGATCGAGCGGACGCGGCTCGGCTCGATCATTCGCGCCGGCGTGTTCGACGCGGAGATGACCGCGGGGCTCGGCATCAACATCCACCGGGTCTTCACCGGCGTGTTCGCGTTCGGGGCGGCGCTGGCCGGCCTCTCCGGCGTCATCGCGGGGCCCATCCAGTCGGCGTACCCCGCGATGGGCGGCGAGATCCTGATTCGCACGCTCATCGTCGTCGTGGTCGGCGGCCTTGGCAGCCTGAAGGGCTCGCTGGTGGGCAGCCTCATCATCGGCCAGGCCGAGACGTTCGGGAAAGCGTGGCTGCCCGACGCCGCGATGCTCATGATCTACGTCGTCATGGCACTGATCGTCCTGCTGCGGCCGCAAGGCCTCTTCGGGCGCCCGCTCAAGTAGATGAAGCGGGCGCGCGCGCTCTTCTTCGTGCTGCTGATCGTCGCACTCGCGATCTTTCCGCGCTTCGCGGGAAAGTATCCGGTCAACCTGCTCGAGGAGATCCTGATCTGGGGCGTGTTCGCGATGAGCCTCGATCTCCTGATGGGTTACGCGGGGATGGTCTCGTTCGGGCACTCCGCGTTCTTCGGCCTCGGGGCGTATGCGGCGGCGCTCGGGTTGATGAAGTCGCCGGGACTACTGGCGGGGCTGCTCCTTCCGGCCGTCGTGTGCGTCATCGCGGCCGTGATCATCGGCTTCTTCTCGATCCGCGTGAGCGGCGTGTACTTCATCATGCTCACGCTCGCCTTCTCCCAGATGTTCTTCGCCGTGGCATTCCAGGTTGCGTGGCTGGGATCGTCCGACGGAATCTCGGGCGTCCCGCGACCCCGTATCGGCAGTGTGGACCTTGCCGCGCCGATGACGTTTCATCTCTACGTCATCGCCTTCTTCGTGGTCGCTGCCCTGGTGTTGTGGCGCGTGGTCGGGTCGCCGTTCGGCCACGTGCTCCGCGGCATTCACGAGAACGAGGCCCGCATGGAAGCCGTCGGCTACCCGGTGAATCGCTACAAGCTCCTGGCGTTCGTCATCGCCGGCACCGTGGCTGGCGTGGCCGGCGCCGTGTACACGCAGTTCAACGGCTACGTGGCGCCCGAGACCTTCTTCTGGACCACGTCGGGAGAGGCGTTGCTCATGGTGATCATCGGCGGCACCGGCACGCTCGGAGGAGCCGTGCTCGGAGCGGCCGCGTTCATCCTGCTCCAGAGTCTCGTCAGCACGTACACGGAGCGGTGGATGTTGATCCTCGGGCTCACGTTCGTGCTGTTCGTGCTGTTCGCGCCGGGTGGCATCATCGGCGCATTGCGCGGACGGATCGGACTCCGCGCATGACCGTGCTGGCCATCGAGAACCTCACGCGGTTCTTCGGCGCGCTCAGCGCCCTGAATGGCGTCTCGCTCGCGATCGAGGCACGGGAACGCCGCGCGATCATCGGCCCGAACGGCGCCGGCAAGACCACGCTCTTCAATGTCATCACCGGGCAGCTCGCGCCGAGCGGCGGCCGGGTCGTGTTCGACGGGCGGACGATCACCGGCCTCAAGCCGCACGCGATCGCCCGACTCGGGCTGTCCCGCTCCTTTCAGCGCACGAACCTCTTCCCGAAGCTCCCGGTGCTCGAGAACCTCCGCCTCGCTGCCGCGGTCGGCGCGCCCGGCAGCTACGATTGCTTCGGCTCGATTGGCCGGATGTCCGCAGCGCTCGACCGTGCGCGCGAGGTGGCCGAGGCCGTCGGCCTGGTCGAGCGCCTGTCGACCATCGCCGGTCAGCTCTCGTATGGCGAGCAGCGACAGCTCGAAGTCGGCGTGGCTCTCGCGACAGGACCGACGCTCCTGCTGCTCGACGAGCCGACGGCGGGAATGTCTCCGGAAGAAACGCTCCGGATGACGAGGCTCCTCGTCGAGCTGCCGCGCGACGTCACGGTGCTGATCATCGAGCACGACATGGACGTGGTGTTCTCGCTGGCCGACCGCATCACGGTGCTGCACTACGGGGAAGTCCTGGCTGAAGGCTCGCCGGACGTCGTGAAGGCCGACCCGCGCGTGTACGAGGTCTATCTCGGCACCGGCGACGGCGCGTGACGGGTGAGCCCTGCGATGCTCGACGTCGAGGCGATCCACACCTACTACGGCGACAGCCACGTGCTCCACGGCGTGTCGCTGTCAGTCGCGGCCGGAGAAGCAGTCGCGTTGCTCGGCCGCAACGGCGTCGGCAAGACGACCCTGATCCGCTCGATCATCGGGTTCACGCCGCCGCGGGAGGGCGCCATCCGGCTCGACGGGCGAGCAATCCATCGACTGCCGTCCCATCGCATCGCCCGGCTCGGGATCGGCCTGGTGCCGCAGGGGCGCCGGATCTTCGCGCCGCTGTCCGTGACCGAGAACCTCCTCCTCGGCGCGCGCGCGGATGACCAGCGCTCGGCCACCGCGCCGTGGACCGCGGAGCGCGTGCATCGAATCTTTCCGCGCCTCGCGGAGCGCGCGGCCCAAGGCGGCGGCACGCTGTCGGGCGGCGAGCAGCAAATGCTCGCGGTGGCTCGCGCGTTGATGACGAATCCGCGGCTTCTTCTGCTGGACGAGCCATCCGAAGGGCTCGCACCGATCATCGTGCGAGAGATCGGCCGCGTCCTGTCGCGGCTCAAGGCCGAGGGCCTCAGCATCCTGCTGGTCGAGCAAAACGTGCCGCTGGCCCTCCACGTCGCGGATCGCGTCTACGTCATGAGCAAGGGGCGGATCGTGTACCATGGCCCGGCGGCCGAGCTGGCCGCCGATGAAGACGTGAAGCGCCGATTCCTCGGTCTCGCATGAGCGCACGCGCCCCGTTCCCCACGACGGCCACACCGAGCGATCTCGTCGGACGAGTGCTCGGTCTCAATCCGGGTCTGATGACCGGCCCCGGCACCAACACGTATCTCGTCGGTCGCCGCGATCCCATCCTGATCGACACCGGCGCCGGTGTCGCCGACTACGTGTCGCTCCTCGAGCGCTACCTGGCCGAGCGCGGCTGGCGCCAGCCCTCGCGGATCATCTTGACCCACCGCCACGTCGATCACATCGGCGGCGTGCCGCAGCTCCGCGCGCGGTTTCCCGGGATTGCGGTGGCGAAGATGATCTTCAAGGACAGCGGACTGCCGGAGGCGATCGACGATCTCAGAGAGGGCGACGTCGTGCAGGGCGCCGGCGTCACGCTCAGGCCGGTCTACACGCCGGGCCACGCTTCCGATCATCTCTGCTATTACCTGGTGGAAGAGAAGGCGCTTTTCACCGGCGATGTGGTGCTCGGGGGCTCGACGACCGTGATCCCGTCGGGCGATGGCAATCTTCCGGATTACATGAGCTCGCTGCGGCGGCTGTTGCAGCTCGACATCACACGAATCTATCCGGCACACGGTCCGGTCATCGAAGATGGCCCGGGGCGAATCCGCGAGTACATCGAGCACCGGCTGCTGCGCGAGCGACAGATCATCGAGGCGCTCGAGGCCGGCGTGCCGACGATCCCCGACATGGTGAAGCGCATCTACGCCGACGTGTCGCCGTCACTGCACGGCGCCGCGGCGATGTCCGTCGAGTCTCACCTCCGGAAGCTGCAGCGCGAAGGGCGGGCGGAGGAGCAGATCGAGCGCGGCGCGCCGTCTCGGTGGTTGCTCACGCGCTGATCGTCCGTCGGCGTCGCCGGAGCTCCACCGGCGCGAACGATCTCACTGCACGACGCCAGCGACGCTCATGAGTCCCATCCCGGCTCGTAAGGCGAGCACCTGCGCGGTGCGAGCACATCGGGCGCATCGACCGCGTTTCCGATCCACATGGCCCTCGGTCAAAAGGACCGACACGCCGGCAGCCACGTCACGATCGAACTTGCCGATGGAATGGCCGAGACACTGGTCGCACAGACGTTCATTGGAGAATGCACGCAGAAACGCCAGCATGATCGCGTCCGTGGTCGGCCGCTCGGCGTCATCGTGCTGTGGCGGGGTGCGCGGCCCCGCGCTCGACACGTCGGTGAAGGTGATGAGCTGTGCCAGCAGATCCACGAGCTTTTCCAGGTGCACGGTGCTCTGTTCCATGGTTAGCCCCCTGTCGTTCGACGGCGATCTAACGCAGTGCGCACGTGGGAATAGCAACAGGGCATAGCAACAGCTATGCCGGCGACCGGAACGCACGAGTCACGTGACACATTCCACCCTGATGTGGATCGAATGGGTCGGCGTGCGAACCGGGATCGCGATGATAGCGAGGGTCGCCGGAAACTCCCGGCCGATGAGGACCCGTGACGAGCCGGATCAGCGAGCGCGCCGGGTCGCCTCGACCAGCGCCTCGAACAGCCGTCGCGCGGCGGGATCGCGATCCACCAGTTCCTCCGGATGCCACTGCACGCCGAGGACGAAGCCGTCGCCGTCAGGCATCTCGACACCCTCGATGATGCCGTCCGGCGCCCACGCGACTTCACGCAGCCGGCGACCGAGCGTGCGGATCGCCTGGTGGTGAAAGCTGTTCACCTCGACATCGAGCGCGCCGAGCACCTCCGCCAGTCGCGTTTCACCGCTCACGGTGACACGGTGCGCGGGCTGGTCTCGGGGTGCTTTCGGGCTGTGGTCGATCGTCGAGCCCGGCTCGCTCGGGATGTCCTGATGGAGCGTGCCGCCGAGCGCGACGTTCAGCACCTGGATGCCGCGGCAGATCGCGAAGAGCGGGACGTGCTTCTCGATCGCCACTGAGACGAGGTCGAGCTCGAGGCTGTCGCGCGCTTCCGAGACGTCGTACACCTTCGGATGCGGCGTCTCGCCGAATCGCCCCGGATCGATGTCGCCACCGCCGGTCAGCACGATCCCGTCGAGGCGCGACCACAGCTCGCGGCGGGCGCGGTCCTCGAGGTGCGGTGGGAGCAACACCGGAATGCCGCCCGCGCGCTGCACGGCTCGCAGATACGACGCGTTGACGTAGGCGCGCTCGGGCGTCGTGTCGACAGTGACCGAGGTCGTGACGCCGATCAGCGGCATGTGCTGTGAGCCTACAACGGTCGGGTATTTTGACCAAACCTCGGGTAGAATGTGCGCACCCGATGAGCCTCGACTCCGCTGCATCCCAAGAGAAGGCCGCCGCCCACCAGCCGACCCACACGGTGCAAGTGATCGGGTCTCGATGGGCCATCGCTGCCGGTCACGCCCTGGCCGCCGAGGCCGGCGCTCGGATGCTGAGCGGCGGTGGCAATGCCATCGACGCCGGCGTCGCCGCTGGCTTCTGTCTCGGCACTGTGCATCCCGACATGGTCAGCCCCGCAGGCGTGGCGCCGATCCTCGTGCATCTGGCGCGTCGCGCTGAGACGTGGGAAGTGTCGGGCGTCGGGACCTACCCACGCGCCTCGACCGTCGACTACTTCAACCATCGGCACGGCGGACAGATCCCGGTTGGCCTCCCGCGCACGGTCGTCCCGGCTGCGCCGGACGCGTGGTGCACGGCACTGGCACGATGGGGGACGATGTCGTTTGCCGATGTGATCGCGCCATCGCTCGAACATGCCGAGCGAGGCTTCCCCGTGTCCAACTTCAGCGCGTACCAGATGTCGGCAAACGTCGAGAAGTACCAGCGGTGGCCCACCTCCGCACATCTGCTGCGTGACGGACGGGCGCACCGCGCCGGGGAGATCCTGGTCCAGAAGGAGCTCGCCGAGACGTTCAAGCGGATGATCGCCGCCGAGAAGCGCACGGGCGGTGATCGTGTCGCCGGCATCCTCGCCGCTCGCGACGAGTTCTATCGCGGCGAGACGGCGCGGCGCATCGCGGAATTCCACCGTGCCGAGGGCGGCCCGCTCACGCTCGAAGATCTGGCCGGCTTCGCGGTCGAGGTTGCGCCGGCGCTTCGCACCACGTTCCGTGGCTACGAGGTCGCGAGCTGCGGCTTCTGGTGTCAGGGGCCCGTGCTTCTGCAGGCGCTGAACCTGCTTGACGGCATCGATCTGAAGGCGCTCGGCCACAACTCGCCGGCGTACCTGCATCGGCTCATCGAGACGGTGAAGCTCGCGTTCGCGGATCGCGATGCCTATTACGGGGATCCGAAGTTCGTGAAGATCCCCGCGGAGCGGCTGCTGTCCAAGGCATACGCCGAGGCGCGCCGCCGGCTCGTCGGCGATCGCGCGCACCCAGGCATGCCGCCCGCGGGTGACATGCCGGCGGGTGACGTGCCCGCGGGTGACATGATGGCCGCGGGTGACATGATGGCCGCGCCGCGCCGGGCGCCCGCCGCAGTGGCCGGCGGCTCGGATCATCTCGACACGAGCTACGTCGCGGTCATCGACGCGGACGGCAACGGATTCTCGGCAACGCCGAGCGATCCGAACGTCGACTCGCCCGTCGTTCCCGGCGTCGGATGCGTGGTCTCGCCCCGCGGGTCGCAAGGCTGGCTCGATCCCGCGCACCCGTCGGTGGTGGCTCCCGGCAAGCGGCCGAGACTCACACCTGCACCCGCGATGGTGTTCGAGAACGGCCGGCTGCTGATGCCGTTCGGGACACCCGGTGGCGACGTGCAGCAGCAGGCGATGCTGCAGGTGCTCCTGAACGTCACCGTGTTCGGGATGCCGCTGCAGGAAGCCATCGAGGCGCCGCGCTTCGCGTCGCGCAGCTTCCCGGATTCCTTCTGGCCGCACGTCTACGCGCCCGGCAAAGTCGAAGCCGAGCGTCGCATGCCGAAGGAAACGCGTGACGCGCTCGCCGCGCTCGGTCACGCCGTGGCCGAGTGGCCCGAATGGGAATGGCGCGCCGGCGCGGTGTGCGGCGTCAAGGTCGGTCCTGAAGGAACCCGGTGGGGCGGCGCCGACCCCCGGCGCGGCTCGCACGCCATCGCTCGATAAGCCGTTCGGTGATCAGCGAAGCCATCGCAGTCCGAAATCTGTCGAAGGCGTATGCTGCCCGGGGCTCCGGAGTCGCCGCGCTCGACGGCATCAGCTTCAGCGTCGCGGAGGGCGAGTTCGTCGCGGTCGTGGGGCCGTCCGGCTGTGGCAAGTCGACGCTGCTGAAGATCCTGGCCGGGATCCTGACCACCTCCAGCGGCGAGGCGCTGCTCCGGGGTACGCCGATCGTCGCACCGCGGCGCGACATCGGTGTCGTCTTCCAGTCGCCCGTCCTCTTTCCCTGGCGCACGGTCCTCGACAACGTCCTGCTTCCCGTCGACGTGCAGGGCCTCGGACGCGACCGGCACGGGAAGGCCGCGCTCGATCTCCTGTCTCTGGTCGGACTCGCAGGCTTCGAGCACCGGTATCCGTGGGAGCTGTCAGGCGGGATGCAGCAGCGCGTCGCGATCACGCGCGCGCTCATCCACGACCCGGCCATGCTGCTCATGGACGAACCGTTCGGAGCACTCGACGCGATGACTCGCGAGCACATGAACGTCGAGCTCCAGCGGATCTGGCTCGAGCGGAAGAAGACCGTGCTCTTCATCACGCATTCCATCCCGGAGGCCGTGTTCCTCGCCGACCGCGTACTCGTGATGACACCGCGGCCGGGCCGGCTGATGGACGACGTGCCGGTGAAGATCGCGCGCCCCCGCTCGCTCGAAATCATGAACACCGGCGAGTTCGGTCGCTACGTGAGCCAGATCCGGTCGCGCTTCAGCGTGAAAGGCGGGATCGACGGATGAGGAACGCCCGCAACCTCGCGCTCACGGTCTTGCTGTTCGTCGTCTCCGTCAGTCTCTGGGAAGGCATCGTCCGCGTCTTCGACATCCCCGGATTCATCGTGCCGCCGCCGTCGAAGGTCGCGATGGCGCTGTACCGCGGCTTCGCGAGCGGCCTCTACCCGAAGCACCTCTACTACACGCTCCTGGAGACCGTGCTCGGCTTCATCGTCGGCTCGGCGCTCGGCTTCTTCCTCGGGGCCGCCGTCGCCACGAACCGCTACGTCGAGTTCTTCCTCTATCCGTACATCGTGATGTTCCAGTCGCTCCCCAAGGTCGCGCTCGCTCCGCTGATCGTCATCTGGTTCGGGCTGGGGTTGACCTCCAAGGTGGTGAATTCGGCGCTGGTCGCGTTCTTCCCGCTGCTGGTCAACACGATGGTCGGTCTGAAGTCCGCGGACGAGGATCGCGTGAGCCTCATGCGCTCGCTGGCTGCTCGCGAGAGTCAGATCTTCTGGATGCTCCGGCTACCGAACGCGCTCCCGTTCGTGATGGCGGGGCTGGACGTCGCCATGATCCTGGCCTTGATCGGGGCGATCGTCGCCGAGTTCGTCGGCGCGCAGTCGGGGCTCGGGATGCTGATTCAATCGATGAACTTCACGATGGACGTCTCGGGACAGTTCTCGGTGCTGCTCATCCTGTCGGTCGTGGGACTGATCCTGAACCGGTTCATCCTCATGATCCGCAAGCGGGTTCTCTTCTGGGATCCATCCGAGAAGAAGACCGAGGTGCTGTCGGAGGAGGTCGGCGTCACCAAGCCGCCGCTCGTCAGGGTGGCCGACACCTAGCCCCCCGGCGCCGGCGACTGATCGACCGGCGCGATCGCTCCCATGTCGGACTCGAGCTGCAACGTGTCGGCGATCTTCGTGTAGCTCGAGAACATGAGCTTCTTCTGAACCAGCGCGTCAAGCGGTGACGGGTGCGGGCGCGAGCGGGGACGACATCACCGGTTCCTCGCGGATGGCAAGCGCGAGACCTGCAGCGAGAAATCCCATGAGCGCTGCCGAGACGAACGCGCCCGAGTAACTGCCGGTCCACTCGAAGATCCACCCGGCCAGCGCGGCTCCGAGGGCGGCGCCGACCTGGTGCGAGAAGAAGATCCAGCCCAACAGCTCACCGACCGAGTAGCGGCCGAAGATGTTCGCCGTCAGTGTCGTCGTCGGTGGGACGGTCGAGATGTAATTGAGCCCGAAGATCGCGGCCCACAGGTGGAGCGACGGCACGTTCCAGACGTAAAGCAGGAACAGCAGCGAGAGTCCGCGGATGAAGTAATACGTCGCCAGTGGGCCGCGGCGACCGAAACGATCGCAGATCCAGCCAGAGCCTATCGTTCCTATGACGTTCATCGCGCCCATCACCCCGAGGGCCGACGAGGCCTGAAGCTGGGTGAAGTTGTGCTCGAGCGCGTGGGGCATGAAGTGCGTCAGCACCATCCCGTTCGAGGTGTAGCCGCAGACGAAGAACGTCGCCATCAGGAGCCAGAACTCTCGTGTCCGTGACGCCTCGACCACCGACACGCGGCCGGCCTTCTGGAACGCCGAGGCTTCCGCGACGGTCTTCGTCGGGCCGGTCGCGCCGTACGGCGCGAGACCGTGCTCCTCAGGGCTATTGCGGATGAGCGCGACGCCGATCGGCAGGACGAGCAGAATGAACCCGAGACCGATCCAGAGGAAGCTCGCGCGCCATCCGAACCAGATGGTGAGCGCCGTGGCGAGCGGGAAGGCGATGAGCTGGCCGGCCGACATGGCGCCGCCGGCGATCCCCAGGACGAGCCCGCGCCGGGTTTCGAACCAGCGGGCGATCACGGTGGCTCCGGTCGTCAATGCCGCCCCGCCGGCGCCCACGCTGATCATGAGACCGACGGTCAGGTAGACCTGCCACAGCGACGTGATGAACGACGATGCGATGGCCCCGGCCCCTGCCAGCGCGAGCGAGCATGCGATGACGCCGCGCGGACCCCAGCGATCCGCGAGACGACCGAGGAAGGGGCCCGCGGCGCCGAGGAGCAGCAGGGACACTGCAGCGGCGCCGGACAGCGCGCCACGACTCCAGCCGAACTCCGCCTCCATCGGCTTGATGTAGATACCGAAGATTGCCCGGATCCCCGAGGCGGCCATCATGCAGACGGTGAGCGCGCCGAGCACGATCCAGGCACGATGCACGCGCGGGCAACGGGCGACGCCAGATCCGGTCATCCCGTTTCAGATGCGCACCGATGTGCGATGGATTCGCGGCGTTGGGCCAGTGGCAGAGAGGGGGAACGGGTGCGGGCTCCAGAAAACCCCACTTCTGCCCGCACCCGTTCCCCCTCTCTGCCGCTGACCCGGCGCCTACTCCACGATTTCTGCCGCGACCGCGTGTTTGAAGACGATGTGATCGTCGGCCGCGTCGACCGTTACCGTGTCGCCGGGGGCGATCTCGCGTTCGAGCAGCTTGAGTGCGAGCGCATCCTGCACGAGGCGCTGGATCGTCCGCTTCAGCGGTCGCGCCCCGAACGTCCGATCGTAACCCTCGCGGGCGAGCAGGGCCCTCGCCGCTTCGGTGACGTCGAGCTCGATGCGCTTGTCGGCCAAGCGCTTCCGCAGGTGGCCGAGCTGGATGTCGACGATCCGCTCGATCTGCTCGGCGCCGAGCGGCGCGAAGATCACGATCTCGTCGATCCGGTTCAGGAATTCCGGCCGGAGCGTGTTGCGCAGCTCCTGCATCATGAGCGGCCGCGCCTTCTCGGGTCGCTCGTACTCCCGGAAGATGTGGCTGCCGAGGTTCGAGGTCATGATCACGACGGTGTTCCTGAAATCCACGGTGCGCCCGTGGCCGTCGGTCAGCCGACCGTCGTCGAGCAGCTGCAGCAGGACGTTGAAGACGTCCGAGTGCGCCTTCTCGATCTCGTCGAACAGCACGACCGAATACGGTCGCCGGCGCACGGCCTCCGTGAGCTGTCCGCCCTCGTCATACCCGACATAACCGGGCGGCGCGCCGATCAGCCGGGCGACCGTGTGCTTCTCCATGTACTCGGACATGTCGATGCGGATCATGGCGCGCTCGTCGTCGAACAGGAACTCGGCCAGGGCGCGCGCCAGCTCCGTCTTGCCGACGCCCGTGGGACCGAGGAACAGGAACGAGCCGATCGGCCGGTTCGGATCCGCCAGGCCCGCGCGCGCGCGCCGGACCGCATTGGCCACCGCGCGGATCGCCTCATCCTGACCGATGACCCGCTGAGCGAGCCGCTCTTCCATCCGGACCAGCTTCTGCACCTCGGCCTCCAGCAACCGGGTCACCGGGATGCCGGTCCACTTCGCCACGATTGCCGCGATGTCTTCTTCGTCGACCTCTTCGCGCAGCATCCGGCCGTCTTTCGGCTGGTCGGCGAGCCGCGCCTCCAGCTCGGTGAGCTGCCGCTCGAGGCCGGGCAGCGTCCCGTACCGCAGCTCCGCGGCCCGGTTGAGGTCACCCCGGCGCTCGGCGTCCGCCATCGCCTGCTTGGTTGCCTCGATCTCTTCCTTGACCTTGGCGATGCGGGTGATCCCTTCCTTCTCCGCCTGCCAGCGCGCCCTCAGGACGCCCGACTTCTCTTTCAGGTCCGCGAGCTCGGCGTCGATCTTGCCCAGCCGCTCGCGCGATACCGGATCGTCGTCGCGGGCCACCGACACGCGCTCGATCTGGAGCTGCATGGTGCGCCGGTCGATCTCGTCGATCTCCTGAGGCATGGAGTCGATCTGGATGCGGATGCGCGCAGCCGCCTCGTCGACGAGGTCGATCGCCTTGTCGGGCAGGAAGCGGTCGGCGATGTAGCGGTGCGAGAGCACGGCCGCGGCCACCAGCGCCGCGTCCTTGATCTTCACCTTGTGATGGACCTCGTACTTGTCCTTGAGCCCGCGCAGGATCGCGATCGTGTCCTCGACCGACGGCTCGCGCACCATGACGGGCTGGAACCGGCGCTCGAGCGCCGGATCCTTTTCGACGTGCTTCCTGTACTCGTCGAGCGTCGTCGCGCCGACGCACCGGAGATCGCCCCTTGCCAGCGCGGGCTTGAGCATGTTGGCGGCGTCGACCGCGCCCTCGGCGGCGCCGGCACCGACCAGCGTGTGCATCTCGTCGATGAAGCAGATGATCCGCCCTTCGGACTCCGTAATCTCCTTGAGCACGGCCTTCAGGCGGTCTTCGAACTCGCCGCGGTACTTCGAGCCCGCGACCATCGCGCCGATGTCGAGCGCGACGACGCGCTTGCCCTTCAGACCTTCCGGCACGTCGCCGGTGACGATTCGCTGCGCGAGTCCTTCGACGATGGCGGTCTTGCCCACGCCGGGTTCGCCGATCAGCACGGGGTTGTTCTTCGTGCGCCGCGACAGGACCTGGATCACCCGCCGGATCTCCTCGTCGCGCCCGATCACCGGGTCCAGCTTGCCTTTGCGGGCGAGGTCCGTGAGGTCGCGCGCGTAGCGCTGGAGCGCCTGGTATTTGTCCTCAGGATTCGGGTCGGTGACCCGCTGGGTTCCGCGGATCTCCACGAGCGCCTTGTAGATGCCGTCAGCGGTCGCGCCATTTGTCGCCAGAGCGCGGCCGGCGCCGCCGTCGCGGTCCTGCGCCATCGCGACCAGCAGGTGCTCGGTGGAGACGTACTCGTCTTTCAGGCGCTCGGCTTCTTTCTCCGCACGCTCGAGCGTCGCGCGCAGCCGCTCGCCGAGATACTGACTAGCGCCTCCGCGCACCTTCGGCAGCCGTTCCATCTCTGCCTCGACGGCGCGCTGGATCGCGTCGACACGCGCGCCGAGCTTCGCGAGCAGGGGCGCCACGACGCCCTCGCGCTGCTGGAGCAGCGCCGAGAGCAGGTGCTCGGGCTCGACCGCCTGATGATCGTGCTGGTCGGCCAATGACTGCGCGGCCTGCAGCGCCTCCTGTGCTTTGACGGTGAACTTGTCGAGTCTCATGTCCCTTCACCCCAGATACGCGCGCGGATTGTCGCCGCGCATCGTCTTCAGCTTCTCGTAGAGTTGTCGTTCGTCCGCCGTCAGCTCCGTGGGCATCACGATCTTGACGGCCACGAGCTGATCACCGGCGCCGCCGCCCTTCATCCGGGGCATCCCGTACCCGGGCACCCGGAACGTTCGCCCGCTCGACGTGGCTGGCGGAATCTTCATCGAAACTTTTCCGCGTAACGTCGGCACTTCGACCGTCGCGCCCAGAGCCGCCTCGGCCACGGTGATCGGCAGCTCGAGCTTGATGTCGTCACCCTTGCGTTCGAAGAGCGGATGAGGGGAGACCGTCACCGCGAGATACAGATCGCCGCGCGCCCCGCTCGCGCCGGCGCCCTCGCCGCTCACACGCACCCGCTGTCCCGTGCGCACGCCTGCCGGGAGCTTCACGTCGAGCTGTCGTCGCGAGCGCTGCCACCCGCCACCCCCGCAGCCACTGCATGGCTTGCCCCCGACGTTGCCGGAGCCCTGGCAGACCGAGCACGGCTCATCAGCGTCGAGCGTGAAGGCCTTGCGAGCTCCGTGATAGGCCTCCTCGAGGCTGATCTCGACGCTCGTCTGGACGTCTTCACCGCGCGGCCGTCCGCGCCGACCGGCCTGGAAGCCCCCCACCACGTCCTCGAAATCCTCGCCGCGGCCCGCACCGGGTCCGCGGCGGCCCCGCCCGCCGAGGTCCGAGAAGATCGTCCGGAAGAAATCCGAGAAGTCTCCCCGATCACCGATGTCCTGCGTCGTGTACGTTCGGAAACCGCTCGGTTCTGCTCCCGGCGCTCCGGGGGCATAGCGCTGCCAGTCGCTGCCAAGTGTGTCGTACCGCTGCCGCTTCTCGGGATCCGAGAGAACCTCGTAGGCTTCGGCGATCTCCTTGAAACGGTCAGCGGTGTCCTTGCCTGCGGCCACATCAGGGTGGTACTTGCGCGCGAGCCGCCGGTAGGCGGACTTGATCGTCTTCCCGTCCGCTCCACGGTCGACCCCGAGGATCTTGTAATAGTCCTTGAATTCGAGCGCCATCAGTGGCCCAATCCGATATGAAGTCTAGCAGATATATTTAGTGTTCACCACTCAGATATTAGAAACAGAAGCTCAAGGCGGTGACCACTTGGAGAGACCGGCGAAGGTTTCGGAAGGAGGACCGGCGCCCCCCTTCAACAGCTATCCTCGGTTGACCGTGAAGGCCACGTAGAGCGACATCGGACCCCGCTGAAGCAGGACAGTGAGCCGATCCCCGTCCTTGACGTCCCGGGTCAAGCGTTCAAAGTCGGCCATGCTGCGGACCTTCTGCCGATTGATTTCTCGGATGACATCGCCACGCTGGATGCCGGCGTCGGCGGCCGATGTGCCATCGTCCACGCGCGCGACGACGACGCCATCGGTCGAGGGCAGATTGAGCTGTCGGGCCACTTCCGGAGTGATCGGACGAACCTCGAGGCCGAGGGGGGAGCGACCGCGGTTGCCCGGACGCTGCTGGGCTTCGCGCTCGTCCGGCGCCTCGCCGATCTTCATCTCCACGGTTTTTTCTCCCTGCTCACGCCAGAGCTTCACCTTGGCGTCATGACCAGGTGAGGCCAGGCCCACCGCGCGCTGGAGATCGGCGGGCGCCTCGACTTTCTTGCCGTCGAACTCCAGCACGATGTCTCCGGGCTTGACGCCGGCCTTGGCCGCCGGGCTGTCCGGGACCACGTCCGAGATCAGCACGCCCTTGGCGTCCTTGGCTCCGAAGGATTTGGCCAGCTCGGCCGTGAGGGGCTGGATCGAGACGCCAAGCCACCCACGACTGACCTTCCCCTTGGCGACAAGCTCCGTGTAGATCTTCTTCGCCATGTTGGACGGAATCGCGAAGCCGATCCCCGAGCCGCCCGCGACGATCGCTGTGTTGATACCGATGACCTCGGCCTGCATGTTGACGAGCGGGCCGCCCGAGTTGCCCGGATTGATGGCGGCGTCGGTCTGGATGAAGTCATCGAACGGGCCCTGCCCGATCTGCCGCGCCTTGGCGCTGACGATGCCGGCCGTCACCGTTGCCTGCAGCCCGAACGGCGAGCCGACGGCGATGACCCAGTCGCCGATCTGCATACGGTCGGAGTCCCCGAGCCGCGCGAACTTGAAGCTCGCCTTGCCGTCGTCGAGGCGGAGAACGGCGAGATCCGTTTTCTTGTCGAGCCCGATGATCTTCGCTCTGTGCTTGCCTCCGTCGAGCGTGATGATCTCGATGTCGGTGGCCTTCTCGACGACGTGGGCGTTCGTCAACGCGATGCCGGACGGATCGACGATGACGCCGGAGCCCAGGCTGCGCTGCGGGATGCGCTCGGGCGCCTCGCCGAAGAACCGGCGATAGAACTCCTCACCGAAGAACTCCTCGAACGGCGTCCGGCCCATGGTGCCCTTGCTCAGCGTGTTGATGTTGATCACGGCGGGCCGGATCGTTTCGGCGACCTTGGCAAACGTCCCGGTCGTGAGCGGCATCTGGACAGGAATGACGGGCGCCTCGAGCGCATTGGCCGAAAGGGTGGGGGGATGGCCAAGCGGCGCGCGGCTCGTGGCGGCGACCCCCACGGTCATGCCGACGATGGCGGCGAGGAGCACGGCAACGACGAACGTCCGACGCTTCACCTGCATCATGACTGGCTCTCCAGGGGCTCTCCGGCGAGGGCGCGGCGCAGCGGCTCGCCTTCCAGCGTCTCGGTCCGCTTCAACGCGGCGGCGGCCGCCATGAGCGTCGCCTTCTTCATCGTCAGAATCGAGCAGACGCGGTCGTGCGTGCGGTCCAGGATGTCGTGCACCTCTTCGTCGATGGCCCGCGCCGTCTCTTCGCTGTACTCCCGCTCGCCGCCCCAGGGCGTCCGCATGCCCTTCAAGAACACGGGCGAATGGTCGCCGAAGGAGACGAGCCCGAGCCGCTCGGACATGCCGTACTTCGCGACCATCAGACGGGCGAGATCCGTGGCGCGCTCGAGATCGTCGTGGGCGCCGGTCGAGATCTCTCCGTAGACGAGCTCCTCGGCCACGCGGCCGCCGAGGAGGACCGCGAGGCGGTCCTCGATCTCGCTCCGGGTCATGATGAAGCGCTCTTCGGTGGGAAGCTGATACGTCATGCCGAGCGCGGCAATGCCGCGCGGAATGATCGTCACCTTGTGCACCGGATCGGCGGTGGCCGTCGACGCCGCGACGAGCGCGTGTCCCATCTCGTGGTGGGCGACGATGTCCCGTTCCTTGTCCGACAGCACGCGGCTTTTCTTCTCGAGGCCGGCCACGACGCGGTCGATCGCTTCCTCGAGGTCCGCCATCTCGACCGCGTTCTTCTCCTTCCGGGCGGCGAGCAACGCCGCCTCGTTCACGATGTTCGCGAGATCCGCGCCGGCAAACCCCGGCGTCCGGGCGGCGATCACCCCGAGCGAGACGTCGGCGGCGAGCACGACGGCGCGCGCGTGCAATCGCAGGATCGCCTCGCGGCCCCGCAGATCCGGTTTGTCGACGACGACGTGACGATCGAAGCGCCCGGGACGGAGGAGCGCCTGGTCGAGCACTTCCGGCCGGTTGGTCGCCGCCATGATGATGACGCCCTTGGACGAGTCGAAGCCGTCCATCTCGGCGAGGAGCTGATTGAGCGTCTGCTCGCGCTCGTCGTGACCGCCGACGAAGCCGGTGGCGCCCGCCCGGGACTTGCCGATCGCGTCGAGCTCGTCGATGAAGATGATGCAGGGCGCCTTGTCCTTCGCCTGCTCGAAGAGATCGCGGACGCGCGAGGCGCCGACGCCGACGAACATCTCGACGAACTCGGAGCCGGAGAGCGTGAAGAACGGCACGTCGGCCTCGCCCGCCACAGCGCGGGCCAGCAGTGTCTTGCCGGCGCCCGGCGGTCCCACGAGCAGCACGCCCTTCGGGATGCGCCCGCCGAGCCGCTGGTACTTCTTCGGGTTCTTGAGGAAGTCGACGATCTCGATGAGCTCGGTCTTGGCCTCGTCGACGCCCGCGACGTCGGAGAAGGTCGTCTTGAGCTCCTTGCGATCGTAGATCTTGTGCTTCGAACGCCCGAACGACAGGGCCTGCGTCGGCCCGCCGCCGACCCGGCGCATCAGGAACATCCAGATGCCGACCATCACGGCGAGCGGGATCACCCAGCCGAAGAGCAGGTCCTTCCAGAACGTCGTCTCGATCCGTCCGGCGAACTCGACACGATGCTTCTCGAGCTCGACGATCAGCGGTTGTTCATCGATGCCGGGAATGCGGGTCACGGTGAACACACGGACGTCGTCGTCGGAGCCCAGCAGCTTCCGGAGACGATCGCTCGTGGCGGTCGGCGGGACCGGAAGCGCGCCCAGTTTCGCGACGCCGCGGACCTCGCGCTCGGTCAGCGCGACCTTCTCGACCTTGTCCAGGCGCACGAGGTCAAGGAACTTCGACATCGGGATCTCGACGGTGCGGGGCGCGAGCAGCCAGGACTGGAGGAGAGACAGCACGATCGCCGCTACGAGGACGTACGCCAGCGAGAATTGGATGCGATGGGAGAAGCGCGGCTTCATGCGGGCCATCCGGATTTCATGCTAGCGTCGGGGACGAATGGTGTCAAACTTGCTCGCCTCGGTTTCCCCTTGACACCATAGGGAGATTGCCCTACAAGTTTCCCCTGAATCAGCCATGTGACTTTAAGAACAAGCTCGTCTTCTCGGTGCGCCGCGGGCGGCGTTCGAAGGCCCGCGGGGATGTCGACTCCAGGAGCCACAGACGTGAAAAGTGGGGCTGCGGCACGGCCAGGCGCGTGGGCCGCGCTGCTTCTCGTGGCGTTCTCGATCGCGCTCGCCGCGGTGCCGGCCGGGGCCGAAGAGGCGGCGAAGGAAACGGTCTACCGTAACTTCCCGCTGATCGGCTCCCGGCTGGTGGTCTGGGCCGTCGCGCAACTCCACCTGAATTTCGCCGCGTTCATTCTCGGCGTCCCGGTCTTCGCCGTCATCATCGAGGTCGTCGGCTGGCGCACGCGGGACGCCAAGTACGACTGGCTCGCCCACGAGTTCGTGAAGCTCGTGTTCGCCGCGTTCTCGACCACCGCGCTTCTCGGAGCCCTCCTGCTCTTCCTGTTCGTCGGCTTCTATCCGAAGTTCTGGGCGTTCATGACGAACATCTTCTTCACGACCTACTGGATCTATGCGCTCCTGTTCTTCGCGGAGACCTTCACCGTCTACCTCTGGTACTACGGGTGGGCCTGGCTCTCCGGGCCGAGGAAGTGGATCCACGTGGGGCTTGGCGTGCTCAGCAATCTATTCGGCATCACCATTCTCTTCATCGCGAACTCCTGGCTGACGTTCATGATGTCGCCGTCCGGCATCACGGAGGCGGGGCAGCTCAAGGGCGGCGTGTGGGCGGCCGTCGCGAACCCCACGTGGATGCCGCTCAACGTGCATCGCCTGATCGCGAACCTCGTCTTCGGCGGAACCATCGCCGCCGCGTACGCCGCCTTCCGGTTCCTCAACGCGAAGACCGACGAGGAGCGGGCGCTCTACGACTGGATGGGCTACATCGGCAACTTCGTGGCGCTCTCGGCCTTCATGGTGTTGCCCTTCGCCGGGTACTGGCTCGGCCGCGAGATCTACGCCTTCAACCAGACCATGGGCATCACGATGATGGGCGGCTTCATGTCGTGGCTGTGGATCATCCAGGCCATCCTCATCGGCGTGCTCTTCCTCGGCTCGAACTACTATCTCTGGCTCGGAATGGAGCGCATCCCGGGCTCCGAGCGCTACCGGAAGTACGTGCCCTACATGCTCGCGCTCCTGTCGCTCGGCTTCATGGTGTGGGCGACGCCGCACAGTCTCATCCTCACGCTCGACGAGGCGCGGGCGATGGGCGGCACCCATCATCCCTTCCTCGGGTTCTTCGGCGTCATGTCGGCGAAGAACACGGCCGTCAATCTGATGATCCTCACCACGTTTCTCTCGTACGTGCTGTACCGGCGCGCGAACCGGCTCTCGCTCAAGCCCTGGGTCCTCACCGGCATGGCGGTGCAGTGGGCGGCGTTCGCGGTGGCCGCCGGGATCGTCGTCTTCTATGGTGTCTACGGTTATTTCGTCGAGTCCATCGTGCGCATCGGCTTTTCCGTCTACCAGGTCGGAGCGGTGCTGGGCGCGATCGCCCTCGTCATGACGATCGACATCCCGATGTTCAAGGGGGCCAGGTCCACCGGCGCGATCCGGTGGGGCCAGATTCCGGCGCGGTCGCAGTACGTCCTGATTCTCCTGGCCGTCACGTTCACCTGGCTCATGGGCCTCATGGGATTTGCGCGATCCGGGATCCGCCAGTACTGGCACGTTTACGGCGTGCTGCGCGACACCTCCGTCGACGCCGTCACCCCCGCTCTCGGCTATGCGGCCAACATCATCACCCTCGTCACGATCGGCTTTTTCGCGCTCGTCATGTTCATCTTCTGGCTTGGCGGCCTTCCCGAGAAGGGCGCAGCGATGGAAGGCGGCCACGGTCACGCGCCTGTTCCCGTCATCGCCGGCGGCAGCGACGAGAGTTCCTGAGAATGCAAATCCCGGTCGGGGTGAAGGTCGTCGCGCTCGCGCTCGCCACGATGGGCGCGTACTCGTGGTTCGCGAACTCCATCCCGCAGATCGAATCCAAGCCACCTCAAGACCTGTCGCTCGAGGGCAACGTGCCACCGGCCCAGCTCGTCAAGGCCGGCGAGGCGATCTTCCACACGAAGGGCAGCTGCGAGACCTGTCACAAGATCGGCGAGAAGGGCATGCGCGCGCCGGATCTCGGCGGTGTCGGCGCGCGCTCTGGGAAGCGCAAGCCGGGCATGAGCGCCAAGCAGTATCTGATCGAGTCCCTGCTCCAGCCGGCGGCGTACGTCGTCGAGGGTTACCCGCCCATCATGCCGGAGGTCGACAAGCCGCCGATCGGCTTGAACCGGTCCGAGCTGTGGGCCATGGTCGCGTTCCTGGAGTCGCTCGGCGGAACGGTGGACGTGACGCTCGACGACATCCCGGCCACCGCGGGTGCCGCCGCCGGTGGCGGCGGAGGCGGAGGCGCGGCCGCGGCGGTGAAGATGCCTGGCGACGTGAATGCCGGCAAGACGGTCTTCACGGGGAAAGCCGTGTGCGGAGCCTGTCACACGATCAACGGCGTGTCGCAAGGCAAGGTCGGGCCGGACCTGACCCAGATCGCCAAGATCCAGGCGCCCGACTACATCATGAAAAAAGTCCTCGACCCGGCCGGGATGGGCACCGTGTCGGGATTCCCGGCCGGGGTGATGCCGAAGGATTTCGGAGCGCGCCTGACGGCGAAGGAATATACGGACCTGGTCGCATTCCTCCTCACTCTCAAGTGAAAGCGCGACGCGCATGAGGTTCCTCAGGTCACGGCTCTTCCAGTCGGCGCTCGTCCTGATCGCCGCGTTCTGCATCTTCAAATTCGGTATCCGCCCGCCGGCGCCCTGGAGCGTCATCAATCTCTACATGACCGTCGTGGTGCTGGCCGTGCTGATCTACGTCTCGTCCGACTCGGACTCCTGGGCAGAGTTCCTCCGGCCGATCCGCGACACCCTCATGAAGCCGGAGCGGCGTGTCGTCCGGTCCGGGCTGATGGTCGTGGTGCCGCTGCTTCTCGGGTACTACGCCTACTCGCAGGCGGCGGCGAAGCCGCAGGCACCTCCCGAGCTGCGCGCGGTGCACCCGGCGCCGCCAGCCTCGATCCAGTTCCGTGGCAAGGAGATCAACATCTCCGGCGTGGACAATCCGCTGCGCAAAGACGCCGCGAATACGAAGAAGACTCTCGCGGCTGGCGGCGAGATCTACATCAGAAACTGCATGTATTGCCACGGCGACAATCTGGATGGCCACGGCCGCTTCGCGCCCGCGCTGAGCCCTCCGCCGGCGAATTTCGAGGACCCGGGCACGATCGCGATGCTGCAGGAGTCGTATCTCTTCTGGCGCATTGCCAAGGGCGGCCCCGGACTTCCCAGGGAATCGACGCCGTGGAACTCCGTGATGCCGGCCTGGGAAGATCGGCTGACCGAAGAGCAGATCTGGCAGGTCATCATGTACCTGTACGACGCCACCGGGCGGCAGCCGCGCCGCTGGGAAGCCGGGCATGAGAGCCACTGACGGGAGCCGTCTCACGAGGGGCCTGGCGCGCGGCGCGATCTTCCTCGCGGTCACGCTGATCAGCCCATCGCTGGCCGGTGCGCAGGCCGGCGATGCGACAGCCGGCAAAGCGGTGTACGAGCGGAAGTGCGCGCTGTGCCACGGCGAGAAGGGAGACGGCAAGGGGCCCGCCGCGGACCTCCTCGACCCCCGGCCGCGTGATTTCACCACGGGCATCTACAAGATCCGCACGACGTCCAACAAGGTCCCGAGCGACCAGGACCTGTTCAACGTGATCACGCGCGGCATGCCCGGAACGTACATGCCGGCATGGGACGTGCTGCCCGACAAGGAACGCTGGAACCTCGTGGCGTATCTCAAGACCTTCGCCGCCGACAAGTTCAAGGAGGCGCCGAAGAAGCTCGAGCTTCCGAAGGAGGTCGCCTCCTCCGCGGAGTCGATCACGCGCGGCAAGGAGATGTTCGAGGCGATCGAATGCAACAAGTGCCACGGCAAGGAGGGCCGAGGTGACGGCCCGTCGCGTCCCGAGCTGAAGGACGAGTGGGGAAATCCGATCCGTCCCGCGAACCTGACCAAGCGATGGGATTTCCGCGGCGGACCGACCCGCGCCGACATTGCGATGCGGCTCGCTTCCGGCGTCCTCGGGACCCCGATGCCGACGTTCTCGGACAGCGTCGAGAAGCCCGAGGACATCTGGCATCTCGCCAACTACGTCGCGTCGCTCGGCCCCGAGTCGTCGCCGTACGCGACGTTGATCGCGACCACCTCGGTGTCGGGCGCCATTCCCGACGATCCGAACGCCGACTTCTGGAAGAAGATGACGCCCCAGAACGTTCCGCTCGTCGGACAGGTCACGCTCGATCCCCGGAACTTCAACCCGTCGATCGACGTGGTGACGGTGCGCGCGGCGTGGAACGGCAAGGAGATCGCGTTCCATCTCACCTGGGATGATCCGACCGAGTCCGAGGGCGATGGCGCGAAGGCATTCGCGGACGCCATCCAGCTACAGTTCCCGCCGACGGTCGAAGCCGGCGGCGAGCGGCCGTATTTCCTGATGGGAAACGACGGCGATCCGGTCTATCTGCTGCGCTGGGAGCAGGGCAAGGGCGTCGGCGAGTTCACGGCGAGCGGCCCAACGAAAGTCCAGGCGGTCGCAGGGTCCGAGGCGACAGGCAAGGCGGTCTGGGCGAACGGCCAGTACCGGCTCGTGATGAAGCGCGCGCTCGCCGGCAAGGACCCGGATCGTCCCGCGTTTCATCCGGCCGTGTTCATGCCGGTAGCGTTCCAGGCGTGGGACGGCGGCGCGGGGGAGACCGGGACGAAGATGTCGCTGACCTCATGGTACTATCTGCGGCTGGAGGAGCCGGAATCAGCCCGACGTTTTGTCGTTCCCCCAGTCGTGGCAATCCTCACGCTGGCGGCCATGGTCCTCATCGTGCGCGCCGCGAATCGGAGGCAATAACGAACGCCGAGCCCGGCGTCCGCGGATTCGCGGGCGCGATGCGTTATCAGCGAACGGTCGAGTCCTGAGCACATGACGCGAACAGATGAACCGAGAGGCGCTCGGCAGCGCCCGAGAGGCGCTCGGCAGCGCCTGAGGAGGACGAACGCGATGCGGAAGATCCTGGCGGTAGCGGCGGCGGTTGCACTGGTGGCCGGTGCGGCGGTGTTCATCGGACGACCGGGGCCGGCGACGGCCCAGGGTGGCGGGACCGTGGAGGTCGAGGTCAAGTACAGCGGCGCGGCTCAGGTCGAAAAGCTGAAGATCAACAAGGATACGGAGAAGTGCGGGACCGAGGCCACGATCGAGAAGGTCGCGGTCGGCGGCAACAAGGGGCTCGCCCACGCGGTGGTATCGGCGCCCGATGCCAAGGGCCAGCCCACCGCCAAGAAGATCTCGGTGGATCAGAAGGGATGCTCGTTCCAGCCCCACGTGAGCGCCACCACGCCGGGCGAGGTCGATTTCCTGAACTCGGACGGCATCCTGCACAACCTGCACACCTACTCGACGGCGAACTCGTCCATCAACAAGGCACAGCCGAAGTTCAAGAAGGTGATGGCCGAGAAGTTCGAGAAGCCCGAGATGATCAAGCTCACCTGCGACGTGCACAGCTGGATGCTCGGCTGGGTCGCGGTGATGCCGAACCCTTACTTCGGAGTGACGGACGCCAACGGTGTCGCGAAGATCGAGAACGTCCCGGCCGGCAAGCAGAAGATCGAAGTCTGGCACGAGGTGCTGGGCAAGCAGTCGAAGGACGTCGACGTCAAGGCCGGGCAGACCACGAAGGTCAGCTTCGAGATGAAGAAGTAGTGGCCGCGCGGGCGGACTCTTCGACCGTCGGGCCGCATCGCGAGCCGAGCGGCGCCGCGCCGCGAGGCGAGTCCACGATCAATCGCGCCACGACGGCAAATTTAAAGGAACCCACATGCTGAACTGGTGGCTGCCGGAAAACGTGTCGACCTACGGCGGGGAGATCGACCGGCTGTTCCATCTCATCTACTGGATCACCGGGGGCACGTTCGTCCTGGTGTTCGTCACGCTCCTCGTGTTCCTCGTGGTGTATCGCGACCGTCCCGGGCGCCAGGCCCGTTACACGCACGGGAGCACCCCGCTCGAGATCGCATGGACGATCGTCCCGGCGCTGATCCTGGTCGTGCTCACGTTCCTCAGCGTGCCGGCATGGTCGCGCATCAAGATGCAGATGCCGCCGACCGACATCGTGATCCAGGTCACGGCCAAGCAGTTCAACTGGCAGTTCACCTATCCCGGGCCAGACGGCAAGTTCGGCACCGCCGATGACAAGACGATGCTCGACGAGATGCACGTCCCGACCGGCAAGCCCGTCCGTGTGAACCTCCGGTCCCAGGACGTCATCCATAGCTTCTTCGTGCCCCAGTTCCGCATGAAGCAGGACGCGGTGCCGGGCCGCGAGATCGCGCAGTGGTTCGAGGTGACCAAGCCCGGCAAGTACGAGCTGCCGTGCGCCGAGCTCTGCGGCTTCGGACACTCCGGGATGAAGGCCTGGGTCTACGTCCACACGCCCGAGGAGTACGCGAAGTGGCTCGCGGAGAACGTCAACGTCGCGCGGGCGGCCGCCGAAGAGAAACCTGCCGGCGAAGCAAAGAAGGACGAACCGAAGGCCGAGACGAAGACGAGGGGGAAAGCCAAGTAATGGCCCACAGCGCAACCGCGACGGCTCACATGGCCCACGCCGGGCACCACGAGCTCGGCTTCGTCCGCACGTACATCTTCTCGACGGATCACAAGATGATCGCGCGGCAGTTCCTGTTCCTCGGGCTGTTCATGATGATCATCGGCGGGCTGCTGGCCCTCATCGTGCGCTGGGAGCTGGCGTGGCCGGAGACGCCGATCCCGGGCCTCGGGATGTTCCTCCCGGAGACGGGCGGGGCGATCGAACCGTCGGCGTACAACATGGCGTTCACCATGCACGCCACGCTGATGGTCTTCTTCGTGATCATGCCGATCCTGGCGGGGTCGTTCGGCAACTTCTGCATCCCGCTGATGATCGGCGCGCGCGACATGGCGTTCCCGTTCTTGAACATGCTGTCCTTCTGGGTGACGGGCAGCGCGGGCCTGATTATGCTGTCGGGATTCTTCGTCGACGGTGGTCACGCTGCGGCCGGCTGGACCTCGTACGCGCCACTGTCGGCGGTCACCTCCTACACCGGCGTCAACTGGGGGCAGAACATCTGGTGCATCAGCCTCTTCATCATGGGCGTCGGGTCCATGATGGGCTCGATCAACTACATTACGACGATCATCAACATGCGCGCGCCGGGCATGTCGCTGTTCCGCATGCCGCTCGTAGTCTGGTCGCTGTTCATCACCGCCATACTATTGCTGCTGGCGCTTCCAGTGCTGACGTCCGCCGCCGCGATGCTGCTCTTCGATCGCGTGCTGGGGACAAGCTGGTTCAATCCGTCCGGCGGCGGTGAGCCGCTCCTGTGGCAGCATCTGTTCTGGTACTTCGGACATCCGGAGGTTTACATCCTGATCCTGCCCGCGATGGGGATCGCCTCCGAGATCCTGCCTGTGTTTTCGCGCAAGCCGATCTTCGGCTATCACGCGATGGCGTTTTCGATGATCGGCATCGCGTTCCTGTCCTGGATCGTCTACGGCCACCACATGTTTGTCTCCGGGATGAACCCGAAGCTCGGGCTGTCGTTCATGATCACCACGATGATCATCGCGGTGCCCTCGGCCATCAAGACGTTCAACTGGCTGGGGACGCTGTGGGGCGGGCGAATACAGTTCACCGTCCCGATGCTGAACGCGCTCGCGTTCGTGTCGATGTTCGTGATCGGTGGTCTTTCCGGCATCTTCATGGCCTCGACGCCGGTCGACATCTACATCCAGGACACGTACTTCATCGTCGCCCACATCCACTACGTCGTCTTCGGCGGATCGATCTTCGGGGCGTTCGCCGCGATCTACTTCTGGTTCCCGAAGATGTTCGGCCGCATGACGAACCCGGCGCTCGGGCACCTGCACTTCTGGCCGACCTTCGTCTTCTTCAACGGCACGTTCTTCCCGATGCACATCCTCGGCGTCGGCGGTCACATGCGGCGGATCTACAACCCGACCCAGTACGAGTTCCTCCAGCCGCTCCAGCACTGGAACGTCTTCATCACCGTGTCGGCGCTGTTGCTCGGCGTCGCTCAGATCCCGTTCGTGATCAACTTCTTCTGGAGCCTCTTCGCCGGCAAGAAAGCGCCGGCGAACCCCTGGAACTCGAACACCCTCGAGTGGACGGCGCCGTCGCCGCCGCCGCACCTGAACTGGGGCGCGCACGTTCCGACGGTGTACCGCGGGCCGTACGAGTACAGCTCGCCGGAGTCCAAGGACGACTTCCTGCCTCAGACCGTCCCGCCGACGCCGGCGCGGGCCCGCGCAGGCCGGCACTGAGGCCGAGAAGCACGGCGGCGGCCATGCTGCAGGGGACGAGCCTGGCGTACCGTCTGGCCCTCGTGACCGCGGGGGCGACGATGGCGCTCATTCTCTTCGGCGGCCTCGTGACCAACACGGGCGCGGGCCTCGCCGTGCCCGACTGGCCGACGACCTTTGGCTCCAACATGTTCCTCTACCCGTGGTCGCAGATGATCGGCGGGATCTTCTTCGAGCACAGCCATCGCCTCATCGGTGCGATCGTCGGACTGCTCACCGTGGTCCTCGCGGCGACCCTGTGGCGAGCAGGTTCGACGCTGCGGGCCTTCGGGGTCGTCGCCGTGGCCGCCGTGATCGCTCAGGGGGTGCTCGGTGGTCTTCGCGTGGTGCTCGTCAAGGACACGCTCGCGCTGATCCACGGCTGTCTCGCCCAGGCGTTCTTTGCGCTCATCGTGACGATCGGCCTGCTGGCTTCACCGGCGATGAAGGCGGCATCGCGAGTGACCGAGCCCTCGCTTCGGCTCCTCACCGTGCTCGCGGCCGGTCTCATCTATCTCCAGATCGTCTTCGGCGCGTTGCTGACGCACGCCGGCCGCATCGACCTGCATCTGGCCGGCGCCGTCCTCGTCTTCGCGTTCGTGCCGGTGGTAACGGCGCGGCTCAGGCGGAGTGGTGACCGCGTCGCCGCGCCGTTTGCCCGTCTGTTGATCGCCGCGCTCGGGCTCCAGCTGTTGCTCGGCGTGGGAAGCTTCCTCGCGCGCTTCTCGTCGATCGCGTTGCCGGGCGGTCAGCTGACGGTGCTGGTCTTGCCGGTCGCTCATCGTCTCGTTGCCAGCGTCATCCTCGGCGCAGCGGTCGCGCTCTCGGTGCGGGTCGCGGCACACCGGCATCCGGCCGCCTGGGACTCCGCCGCCCTGACGCCGAGCGCGAGGGCGACGTCGTGACGCCGCCGACGGAGATCATCGCCACGGCGCTGGCGCGAGATCGCCGGCGCGTGATCGCCGACTTCGTGGCGCTCACCAAGCCACGCGTCGTCGTCATGGTGCTGGTCACCACCGTGGTCGGCTACTACGTCGGGCTCGCCAGCGCGCCGGATTACAGCCGAGCGGTGCACCTCGTGATCGGCACGCTGCTCGCCGCCGGAGGCGCGCTCGCGCTGAACCAGTATTGCGAGCGTGACGTCGACGCGCGCATGGAGCGCACACGGAGCCGGCCGCTTCCGGACGGACGGTTGATGCCGCTCGAAGCGCTCCTGTTCGGCGTCGGCATCACGGGGCTCGGGATCGTGTATCTCGCGGCCTTCGTGACCGTTCTGGCCGCGGGCGTGACGGCGGCCACGGCGGTGCTCTACCTCTTCGCGTACACGCCGCTCAAGCTGAAGACTCCATTCTGTACGGTGATCGGCGCCGTGCCGGGCGCGCTGCCGCCGGTCACCGGCTGGGTCGCCGCCCGCGAAGATTTCGGCATCGGCGCCTGGGTGCTCTTCGGAATCCTGTTCCTGTGGCAGCTTCCGCACACGCTGGCGATTGCCCGGCTCTATCGCGACGACTACGCGCGCGCCGGCGTGCGCGTCCTGCCCGTGGTGGATCGCGACGGCGCCAGCACCGAGCGCCAGATCGTGACCGGCTCGCTGGCGCTTCTGGCGGTCAGTCTGCTGCCGACGCTGATCGGTCTCACCGGACCGGTGTACTTCGCCGGAGCCTTCGTGCTCGGCAGCGCTCTCGCAACCCTCGGCGCGCTGCAGGCGATCACGCCGTCGAGTGGCGCCGCTCGGCGCGTCCTGTTGGGCTCACTCCTCTATCTGCCGGTGCTGCTGGCTCTGCTGGCTTTCGACAAGGTATGAGCGCGTGAGCGTGGGCGTCTTTGGCATGGGAGATACGGACCTCGAACGACGCAACCGCGTCCTGCGCCGCGTGCTGGTCGTGATCGTGGCTGTACTGGTGGTGGCCTCGTTCGCGATCGGGATCCGCTGGTGAGCACGTTCGCTTCGGTCCTGGAGCCGCCGCCGCGCCGTCGCTCGGATCGCCGTATCGGCAAGCGGGTGCCGCCGCCGCCCCCGCCGTCGGACGGGGATGACGGGCCCGATGGCGATCCCGGATCGAGGCGTCCGATCCTCGACAATGAAAGGCTCGCGACGCTCGTCGTGATCGCCGGCGAGGTCATGCTGTTCGCCGGTCTCATCTCGGCGTATCTCGTGCTGCGGCTCGGCACTGCCGTCTGGCCACCGCCGCTGCAGCCACGGCTGCCCGTCGCCGTCACCGGCATCAATACACTGGTTCTGCTGGCTTCCAGCGCGGCGATGGTCGCCGCCGGCCGGGCGCTGGCTCCTGGAAAGCGGCGTGCGCTCGTTTTTCGGCTCCGCCTGGCGGCCGGGCTCGGTGCGCTCTTCCTGGTCGTGCAGGGCTACGAGTGGATCCGCCTCGTTGGCTTTGGACTCACGCTCTCGTCCGGCAGCTATGGCACCGGCTTCTACACGCTGATCGGAGCGCACGCGCTACACGTCGTGGCCGCCCTGATGTGGCTCGGGATCACGCTCGCGATGGCTTCTCGCGGCCGCTTCGATCACGGCCGGACGAACGTGGCTCGCGCGTGCGCCATGTACTGGCACTTCGTGGTTGGACTGTGGCCCGTTCTGTACGTGACGGTGTATCTCGTATGACAGCGTGGTGCGTCATGAACGCCTGGTTGCCCGCCGCCTTGGCTTTCGTCCTCGCGCCGCGGAGCGCCGCCGCATGCGCCTCGTGCATCTCATCCGCATTCGGCGACCAGACGTTCAACTGGGCGTACCTCGGACTGATGCTCACGCCGCTCGTGCTGTGCGCCGTCATCGGTGGCGACCTCGCCTGGTGTGATCGGGCCAACACCCGGAACGCCCGCCAGCAACGGTCGACAGACCCGCTGCTCAATGAGGAGACGACATGAGTCAGGTGGCTTCGATGCACTCGGCCGTCGAGCCGGCCGAGACGCCGCTCACCCCGGAAAGCTGGGGCAAGCTCGGCATGTGGATCTTTCTCGCCGGCGACGCCGTCGGCTTCGGGGTGTTGCTCGCCTCGTACGGCGCGATGCGGGCGACGAGCGCGGACTGGCCGAATCCCTATGCCGTGCTCGGGATCAACCTCACCGCGTTCATGACGTTTCTCCTCATCTGCTCCAGCGTCACGATGGTCAAGGCGCTGGAGTGGCTCAGCAGGGGGGACCGCAACAAGGCCCGCTGGTTCCTGTTCTTCACCGCGCTGGGCGGCGCCATCTTCGTCAGCCTGCAGGCCTTCGAGTGGACGCATCTGATCGAGCGCGGTCTGCACGCCAGCGGCAATCCCTGGGGGGCCACCCTCTTCGGGACGTCGTTCTTCATCGTCACCGGCTTCCACGGTCTCCACGTGACCGCGGGCGTCATCTATCTCCTCGCCATCATCCGCGTGGTCTCGCGACGCCCGGAGGCGATGGCCAGCTACAACATCACCGAGATCACCGGGCTCTACTGGCATTTCGTCGATCTGGTTTGGATCATGGTCTTCACCTTCCTGTATCTCATCTAGAGGCGGACGGCATGGCTGACGCAGGTCACAAGCATCCGAACTACATGGCGATCTTCTGGTGGCTGGCGATCCTGACCGTGATCGAGCTCGCGGTGATCTTCACGCCGCTCGGCAAATTCACCATCGGCGTGCTGCTGTGCGCGCTCGCGGTCACCAAGGCCGCGCTCGTGGCGATGTACTTCATGCACCTGCGGTTCGAGACTCGCACGCTGGGACTTATCGCGCTCACGCCGCTCACCATCGCGACGTTCCTGGTCTTCGTCCTCTTGCCGGACGGCTTCGCGGTCGCGAAGAAGACCGACCCGTCGAGGAAGCCGGCGGTCACCGAGTCGGCGAAGCACTAGCGTGGTCCGTCACGCGGCCACGCTCGCGGCCGGTAGCGCGGCGTGAGACATGGCATCAGAGCTGTCCCTGCGCCGCGCGGCCCAGCTCGCGCGACGAGCGATGGCGCTGCGGTGCCCCCGCTGCGGGGAGGCGCCGTTGTTTCGCGGATGGTTCACCATGCGCGAGGCGTGCGGGTTGTGCGGGCTGCGCTTCGAACGCGCGCCGGGATACTTCGTCGGAGCGATCTACGTGAACTATGCGGTGACCGTCATGCTGGTGATCGGCGGGTACCTGCTCCTGTGGCGCGTCATGTCGCTGTCGACGACGATGCAGCTCGTGATCTGGCTGCCGGTCGTCGCCCTCTTCCCGCTGTGGTTCTTCCGCTACAGCCGCAGCGTCTGGCTGGCGCTCGAGCTGTTCTTCAACCCCGAGCCATGAGTGTTACCCGATGCTGAACCGGGTGGTGCCGATCGTGCTCGCCGCGGTCGCGGTGTGGTCGCCGGCCGTCGCCTACGACGAGATCCCGACAACGGACGGAGCAACGCTTCGCGGTGTCGTCCGGTTCACCGGCCCGCCGCCGAAGTTCGCGCCGCTGGCCGTGAACAAAAATCGCGACGTCTGCGGTGAGCACAAGACGGCCGAGGCGCTCGTGCTGGGTGCCGGCGGCGGGGTGAAGGGCGGCGTGGTCCTCATCGAAGGCGTCGCGCGCGGCAAGAAGCCCGGGGGAGAGACCGTCCTCGACAACCATCGCTGCGTGTTCGTCGAGCACGTGACCGCGGTGATGGCGGGCGAGCACACGCAAGTGAAGAACTCCGACTCGGTTCTGCACAACACGCATGGCTTCATGGGGAAGCCGACCGTGTTCAATCTCGCCCTGCCGAACACGGGGCAGACGGTCGACATCACGCGGCGTTTGACGAAGCCCGGCGTCGTGCGCGTGCTCTGCGACGCGCATCCGCACATGGCGGGCTGGCTCTTGGTGCACGACAGCCCGTACTTCGCAACGACGGACGATCGCGGGGCCTACCGGATCGAGGGGATTCCGCCGGGCACCTACCGGGTCACGATGTGGCACGAGGGTTTTCGCCAGCGCGGCACCGACAAGGACGGCCGGCGGGTCTACGATGAGCCGGCGATGGTGACCAAGGACGTGACGATCGGCGCCCGGGCGACCGCCACCGTGGACTTCGAGCTGAAGTGATCGACGGGCGAACGGGGCCACGAAGCGTATGACCGTCATGCGGAACGACGACCACGGGACGACCGGGCGCGCGGAGCCACGCGTATCCGGATACAGCTCCGCCGCGGGACTTGCGGTCTCGCGGACCCCGCGACAACAGGAGACGCGAATGTTCAACCACATCTACGTGCCGGTCGACAACTCCGATTACTCGAACCGGGCGATCGACCTGGCGGTCGAGCTGGGCCGCGCGTTCGGTTCGAAGCTGACGGGGTGCCACGTGTATGCCGCGCGGCTGCACGACTACCGGTTCAAGCAGATGGAGTACACGCTGCCCGAGGAATACAAGGACGAGAACGAGCTCGAACGCCAGCGAAAGATTCACGACTCGCTGATCGCCATGGGCCTGCAGCTCATCTCGGACTCGTACCTCGACGTGATGGGCAAGAAGGCCGAAGAGGCGGGGCTCGCGTTCGAGCGCAAGATGATCGACGGCAAGCATTACAAGGTCCTCATCGACGACACGCTCGCCTCCCGCTATGACCTCGTCATCATGGGCGCGCTCGGCATGGGCGCCGTCAAGGACAGCCAGCTCGGATCCGTGACCGAGCGCTACATCCGGAAGATCACCACGGATACCCTCGTCGTGCGGAACGCCGACGCGCTGAAAGACCAGCAGGGTGCGATCGTCGTCTGTCTGGACGGCTCGCCGCAATCCTTCAACGGGCTCAAGCTCGGAATCGCGCTCGCACGAGCGCTCCACCGGCCACTGCAGGCGATCGCCGTCTACGACCCGTATCTGCACTACGCGATGTTCAACGGCATCGTCGGCGTGCTGAATGAAAAAGCCTCGAAGATCTTTCGGTTCAAAGAACAAGAACAGCTGCACGAAGAGATCATCGATACCGGATTGGCCAAGATCTACCAGTCGCACCTCGAGATCGGCCGCAAGCTCGCGGCCGAGGATGGTGTCCTACTCCAGATCACGCTGCTCGACGGCAAGTGCTTCGAAAAGATCCTCACGTTCGCCCGCAAGGAGCAACCGTGGCTGCTCATCGCCGGGCGAGTCGGCGTCCATTCCGAGGAGAACGAGATCGATCTCGGCTCCAACACCGAGAACCTGCTGCGGCTGGCGCCCGGCAACGTGCTCGTGACCGGCGGCAAGTTCTATCCGCCGCTCGACGTGAAGGCGGAAGAGATCATCTCGTGGACCGAAGAGGCGGAGGCCCGGATGGAGCGGGTGCCCATCCAGGTGAAGGGCGTCGCGCGGACGGCGCTGCTCCGGTACGCGATCGAGCAGGGCCACACCGTCATCACCAACAAGGTCATCGGCGAGGCCATGGCGATCTTCATGCCGACGCGCATGGCCGAGAAGATGCAGATCATGGCGGAAGACGTCGCGGTGGCGAAGCTCCGCGCCGAGCAGCAGATGGCGACCGCCATCTGCTCGGTGTGCGGCTACACCGTGAAGGGGCCGAACGCCGTCGTGACCTGTCCGGTCTGCAGCGCCGCGCCCGAGAAGTTCCAGATCATCTCGAAGGACGTCGTCGAGGCGATCGCGAAGCAGGAAGGCGGCATCGAAGAAGAAGAATCGATGCCAGGCGTGCCGGTGAAGTGGTCGGCCGATGCGCGCGACGCGCTCCGCGAGGTGACCGACGCGTACCTGCGCCGCCGCGCCAAGGCGCGCATCGAGAAGTACGCCCGATCGAAGCGCATCCCGGTGATCACGTGCCAGCTCGCGCTCCCGATGATCGAAGACACTGTGGGCCGCGACAAGCTCGGCGCCGGCTGGGACACGCTCCTTGCGAAGACCACGTTCGCGCCGGCCGAGATGCCGGGCGCCGGCGTCACGACCGAGTCGCCGTTCACGTGGACCGATGACGCGACGGCGCGGCTCAACCGGGTGCCGGCCGGGTTCATGCGGGACATGACGCGCGAGGAGATCGAGCGCGTGGCCACCGCCAAGGGCGTCACGGTGATCGATCTGGCGGTGTGCGAAGACGGAATCGGGCAGGCGCGCGAGACGATGAACGAAGTCATCGCGGGGTACGTGTCGCAGAAGAAGCCGCGGTAGGGCGGCGGGTGTGGGGAGCCGTTCTGAAATCCGACTGCTTTCCACACGCTCGACCCGTGTGTGGGCGCGCGCCGAGGGCGACGCTGACGGCAACGGATTTCAGAACGGCTCCCCACACCCGCCGCCTCCGCAGTCTTTTCGTCACCTCCGATGACCAGTCCGTACACCGCGTACTCCGTCTCCTGGAACTTGACCCAGCGCTGCAATCTCGAATGCGCGCACTGCTACATGTCCGCCTTTGCCGGCGCCGACACGCGGGGTGAGCTGACGACAGCGGAATGCCGGCGCGTGATCGATGAGATCGCCGGCGTCAATCCGAACGTGTTTCTGATCCTCACCGGCGGCGAGCCGTTCTTACGGAAGGATCTCTTCGACCTCGCCGGGTACGCCGCCGACAAGCGGTTCACGGTCGTCTTCGGCACCAACGGCGTGCTCCTTCGCGAGAAGGAGGCCAAGCTCATGCGCCGGCACGGCGTGCTCGGCGCGTCGATCAGCCTCGACTCGCTCGATCCCACGCGCCACGACGCATTTCGCCGGCTGCCGGGGGCCTGGGACGGCGCCGTGCGCGCGACGAGAGTGCTGACGGACGAAGGTCTCGACTTCTCGCTCCACATGTCCGTGACCGACTGGAACGTGGACGAGATTCCGGCCATGATCGAGTTCGCCGAAAACCTCGGGGCGAAGGTCCTCAACTTCTTCTTTCTCGTGCGTACGGGGCGAGGACGGGCGCTCACCGACATCGATCCCGCGGCGTACGAGCGCATCCTGGCGTATCTGGCGCGCGTTCAAGGCGTTGGCGGCGCGGCCGGCAGCGGGGGCATGGGGCCCGTGTGGGGCAGACCCGATGGCTCGAAAACCGAACTCGCCCCTGGGTCTGCCCCACACGGCCCCCATGCCCCCGCCGCCGGCCGCTCGCCGTCACCACTGCCAAGCCTCGATACGTCAGGCGCGTTCGAAGATCCGTGGTCGACGCCGGTAGGCCGGACAGGCGGGTTGCTGATTCGCGCGAAGTGCGCGCCACATTTTCGCCGGATCATCTACGAGCTCAACCCGGCGTCGCCGCTGCTCCGGAATTACGCGCACGGCTCGTGTCCGGCCGGCAAGTACTATTGTCGAATTACGCCGGGAGGCGACGTCACGCCGTGCCCGTACATGCCGGTCTCCGCGGGCAACCTGCGACAGCGGTCGTTCGGCGATGTCTGGGACTACGCGCCGGTCTTCGATAACCTGCGCGATGCGAGGCTCGGCGGCCGTTGCGGCGCCTGCGAGTTCTCGAAGATCTGTGGCGGCTGTCGCTGCCGCGCGTACGCCACGTACGGTGATTACCTCGCGGAAGATCCCGCGTGCGGCTACGAGCCTGGCGGTCATGGCGGCGCCGTGATTGACTTGCCGGCGTCGATGACCTTCGGCCTTGCCGTCTCCTACGATCTGACCTGGGACGAGACGGCGCGTGCACGGCTTCAGGTCATCCCGTCGTTCGCCCGTGGCATGGTGGTGAAGGCCGTCGAAGCCTATGCGCGCGGTCGCGGCCTGGCCGTCGTCACGCCCGAGCTGCTCACGACCGTGCGCCAGCAGTGGGGCGGGCGCTTCCGACCGCAGGGGTGACGGCGATCGGCACGCGGCCGGATGATCGGTTTCGTGCCGCGGCGCGCGCCTACTTCCTGTACGGCGTCGTGTATCTGCTCGGTGGCGCGTATCTCACGTTTTACGGCGTGGGCGTCCGAGGCGCCACCGGTGGCGGCAGGGTGCGCTACGTGACCACGAGCGCTTTCGTGCTCGCCGGACTGGCCCTGGTTTTCCTGATCCCGTACCTGCTGCGCCGGCGCCGGCCGGCATTCGAGCGGTGGGTGCTGAGTCGTCGTGACTTCGCGCGCGTCCTTTCGGCCTTGATGGCGTACCGAGCCTATGCGGTTGCCCGCGTCGTGGTGAGACCGGACGGCGCATCGGTGCCGGCACCGTGGGGAGGCGAGATCAGCTTCCGGACTGGCGCCATCGTATTCTTCGTCGTGACCGTCGTCGCGCTCGCCCTCGTGGCGCGCGCGGCATGGACCACCGAAGGGGAGCTCGCCGCGTGAAACGCTACCGTGACATCGCCGGCGACGGCGGCTCGAACATCGTCGGCCAGATCGCCGAGCAGCAAGCCCGCCTCCGGCGCCGGCTGGACGAGATCAGGTACACGATAGCCGTCGTGTCGGGCAAGGGCGGCGTCGGGAAGTCGACGATCACGGCGAATCTCGCCGCGGCGCTGACCCGGGGCGGCTGGCGTGTCGGCGTCCTCGATGCCGACCTGAACGGCCCGGCGATGGCGAAGATGCTCGGCGTTCGCGGCCGCACGCTGGCTCTTGTGACCGGTGGAGTCGAGCCGCCCGCGACGCCGCTCGGGATCAAGGTGATGTCGATGGATCTGCTGCTCGCCGCCGACGCGACGCCGCTGACGTGGGACGCGCCGACGCAGGACGAGGCGCATACGTGGCGTGGCGCCATGGAAGCGAACGCGCTGCGCGAGTTCCTCACGGACACGGACTGGGGCCAGCTCGACGCGCTGGTGATCGACCTGCCGCCCGGGACCGACCGCCTCGCGACGATCGCCGGGCTCGTGCCGCGACTCTCGGGGACCGTGATCGTCACGATCGCGTCCGACGTCTCGCAGCTCGTCGTCCGAAAATCGATCACCGTCGCCAGTCAGGCCCTCGCGCCGGTGCTCGGGCTCGTCGAAAACATGGCCGGCTTGTTTCCCGGCCCGGATGCCGCCGGTCTCGCGCGCGATGCGGGCATTCCATTTCTCGGTCGGGTGCCGTTCTACCCGATGATCGCCTCCTGTGCCGACCGCGGGGATCCCTTCGTCACGACCGAGCCCGAGCACGAGGCCGCGCGTGCGCTGACGGCGATCGCGGGTCGAATCCGGTCAGCCGTCGAACCCTCCACGGGATGATCGGCTGGCCGCCCAAGCATTGCATCGCGTGCGGCGCGCGCCTCCGCGTCGTCATGGACGAGGGTCGTCGCCGGCGCCGCTGCCAGAAGTGCGGCTGGACGTTCTATGGCAACCCGGTGCCCGCCGCGGTCGCCGTGATCTCGCGCGGGGGCCGGGTCTTGCTGACGCTTCGAGGCCGCCAGCCCTACGCGGGCACGTGGGACTTGCCGGGCGGCTTCATCGAGGCGGGCGAGACTCCCGAGGTCGCGTTACGGCGAGAGCTGCGTGAGGAGCTGGGCATCCGAACTCGGCGAGCTCGACCGTTGGGATTCGTCGCCGACCGCTACGGCCGAAATGGCGTCCCGATCCTCACCGTCGTCTACCGCGTGACGCCGGCGCCCGGTCGCATCCGACCCGGAGACGACGTGACCGAGGTGCGCTGGTTTCCCGTGACCGCGCTCCCGTATCGCCGGATTGCGTTCCCGTCGATGCGCCGCGCCCTGCGCGACTGGGTCGCGCGCGCTACGGGCAGGTGACGCCGGGATCGAGCTGGTAGTTCTGAACCTTGTAGGTAGCGACGAAGTTGTCGTCCCAGGCGGAGAGCTGAAGCGGGCCGAGCGATTGCTCACCGTCCCACGCCAGGATCCTGGTCTTGTCCGCCAGCTCGTGCCCGCGGATCGTGCCGCCAAGATACGCCACCCCGTCGGGCTTCTCGACGAACACCGCGATCGTCTCGTGGACCGGCCGGCCCCCGGCGCGCTGCGGCGTCTGCTTCGTCCATTCGAGAATGACGTTGAAGCCGCGGATCTTGTCGTCGTTCAGCAGGGCCGGGTTGCGGGCCATCCGCTGCAGGAGAGGGCCGACGTACCGCGAGAACATTGCCGAGGCCTGCTGCTCGAGCCCGAGCTGCGCGAACTGCGGCGAGCTCTCCTGCTCGATGTAGATCCGGATCGACAGATAACGATCGTCCTCACTGGCGTTCTTCGGTTTGAAGAAGCCGACGCTCTGCTTGCTGACCTCCACCCACGGCAGGCAGTGGTAGACCTCCGCGCTGAGGGCGCGTAACGCTGAGGCATACCGGGTAGCCAGTTCCTTCGCTTTCGGCGAGACGTATTGAGCGGGCGGAAGGACGCGGTCGTCGGCGGGCGCGGCCGCGGCTCCGGCAGCCAGCATCAGGGCAACCACGAACGAGGCGATTCCGGTTCCGGGCCTGGCGCGCACGGGTCTGTCCCTGGTTGATTCCTTCGACATCGGAGATGGTGAGGTCAATGTACCGGCTGCCGTCCCGCCGGTCAACGTCATGATAGACTCGCCTGCAGGCGACCAGACTGATGGATCCGTTGAGCGTTCACCAGATGCCCGAGAAGTTTCGCCGGCCGGTGCTGATCATGGCCTTCACCGGCTGGAACGACGCTGCCGAGGCCGCGACGACCGCCGCCCGCTATCTGGCGTCGTCGTTTCACGCCGAGAAGTGCGCCGAGATCGACCCCGAGGAGTTCTATCACTTCGGACTCTCGCGTCCCTTCGTGAGGTTCATGGCCGGCTCGGAGACCGAGCGCGAGGTGATCTGGCCGGCGACGGAGTTCTCGATCGCTCAGAACACCGAGCTGGTGCGCGACGTCATCGTCGGTGTCGCCGCCGAGCCGCATCTGCGATGGCGCACGTATTGCGACGCCGTGCTGCGATTGGCGCGCCGCTGCGAGGTGTCGCTCGTGCTGACGCTCGGTGCGCTCCTGGCCGAGGTCCCGCACACGCGGCCGATCAAGCTCGCCGGCGGCGCCTCCGATCCCGAGCTGGCGGCGCAGCTCCGTGTGCGACCGACCCGGTACGAAGGCCCGACCGGCATCGTCGGCGTCCTGAACTCGATCAGTCGCGAGCAGGGGCTCGCCACGGCGAGCGTCTGGGCGAACGTGCCGCATTACATCTCCGGCATCGAGAATCCGAAAGCCACCATGGCGCTGATCAGGCGCGTCCTGCCGCTTCTCGGTGCCGAGCTCGACCTGAGCGACCTGGAAGAAGCCGGCCGCCAGTTCGATCAGAACCTGGCGGAGATCGTGGGACAGAACGCGAAGATTGCGGGTTACGTCTCGAAGCTTGAGGCGAGCGATGCCGAAGAGGAACCCGCACCGCCGTCCTTGGGTAGCGAGCTGCCGCCGGCCTCGGAGCTCGTCAAGGAGTTCGAGCAGTTCCTGCGGCAACATCCGCCTGGAACGTCCCGGGACTGAGCCGCCCCCGTCTCGCGGTCGTCACCGCGCTCGCTGCCCTGGCGGTCGCCTCGCTCGCCCTTGCCGCCGGCGGCACTCATGTCGTCTGGCATCCTCCGCAGCCCCGGCCGGGAGATGTGGCCTGGGTCTTCGTGCGCGGCGCGCCCGAGGCGGCGACGATCGAAGGCTCGGCCGGTGGACGCCCGCTCCACTTCTTTCCCTACGCTGGAGGCTTCGCCGCCCTGGTCGGCATCGACCTCGAGACGAAGCCGGGAGCGCATGCCTGGCGCCTGGCAATGCTCGAATCGGGCAAGGAGCCGGTGACGGTCAAGGGATCGGTGCACGTCCGGCCGCGGCATTTTCCAGTGCAACGATTGACGCTGCCGCGGGGCCTCGTCGACCTCGATCCGGAAACCGAGCGCCGTGCCGTGGCGGAGGCCGACAGGTTGAAGACGCTCTACCGGACGATCAGCCCGGAACGACTGTGGCGCGGGGCGTTCGTCCGACCGGTGGCCGGTCAGGACCCGCCGACAGGCTTTGGCTCACGTCGCGTCCTGAACGGGCAACGCCGGATGCCGCACGCGGGCGTCGATTTTGCGGCGCCTCGCGGGGCGGTCGTCGTTGCGGCGAACACCGGACGCGTTGCGCTCGTGGCCGACTATTTCTTCCCGGGGCGGCTCGTCGTCATCGACCACGGTCTCGGTCTCTATACGCTCTACTTCCATCTCGACACCGTGACCGTGCGCGAAGACGACCAGGTCGACCGTGGCCAGCCGATCGGCACGGTCGGCGCGACAGGACGGGCGACGGGGCCCCATCTCCACTTCGGCGCGCAACTCGGCGAGGCGCGCATCGATCCGGTCGCGCTCCTCGGTCTGAGCTTCCGGGATTAACGAGCTGGGGGCCTCGAAGGCCCCCAGACCCCCCTACGCTCGTCGGTCGCCGGGGAACCCGACGCCCGCCTCGATCCCCCCAGACCCCCCTACGCTCGTCGGTCGCCGGGGAACCCGACGCCCGCCTCGATCCCCCCAGACCCCCCTACGCTCGTCGGCCGCCGGCCCAGCCCGCGTCCGCCTCGATAAATCCGACATGCGACTAGCGGCGCTTCTTCGCCCGCGCCTTCGCCTTGGGCTTCGCCTTCCGCGCTTTCGCTGTACTGCGTCCCTTGGCCTTCCGTGGGGCCTTCGGTTTCGGACGAGCCTTGGCGCGGGCCTTCTTCGCCGCCGGCTTCTTCTTCCGAGCCGTCCGGGCGGCGGGCGGATGCGCCTCCGGAGCCGGTGGCGATACGGGCGCGTTCTGAGGGACGTCGATGGGCGCGTGCGGCGGCATGTTCATGTCGGGGTTCATACGTTCCATTGGTCGATCCTCCGGCCGCGGACGATTGGACTACGCCTGCCATACGGTGCCTATGGAGCGATGACGAGCGCAAGCGGCAATTTTGGGCGGGGCTGACGATGCCGCGCCGGGATCACACCACGATGCGCTGGCGTAGCCGCGCCGCGTCGTGGCTCAGCGCGCGATTCGACCACACGGTGAATGCCGATCGCGCGAGGATGCCTCGCACGGCAGCACGGGTGAGCTTCACGGGGCGCTTCGGCGCGAGCGGGTCGGGATGCGCCGCGAGCTCGGCGAGCGTGCCGAGACCGATGAGGAGAGGCCACGCGCAGGCGAGCCGCATCCGGAACTCGCGCCGGGGGATGTCGAGCGTGTAGCGCCAGGCCACTTCGTAGTGGTCCAGTGTGATCGCGAACAGGCGGCGCAGCAGCGGCCGGAGCTTCGGCGTCGCCGCGGGGTCCAGCAGATCGGCTGGTGTCAGGCCGAGCACCGAAAGCTCGCGCGCCGGGAGATAGCAACGGCCATGGCGCAGATCGGCCGGAATGTCGCGCAGCACGTTCGTCATCTGCAGCGCCTTGCCGAAGCGCGCTCCTCGCGCGGAGGCCGCGACGGCATCCCAGGCGCGCAACCGTGGCCGATGCGCGAGATGGAGCGCCGTCCAGAACTCGCCGACGCAGCCCGCGACGAGGTAGGTGTAATGGTCGAGGTCCTCCATCGTCTCGAGCGCGCCGAGCGTCGCGGCGTCTTCGCCCGGAAACCGAGTCAGGTCGAAGAGCATGCCCGACGTGATCGTCGAGAGCACGGTCTGCACGCGCTCGCGGTCGTGAACCGGGAGGGCCCGGACGCGCGCGATGACGTCGCCAAGGCGCTCGAGCAGCCGGCGCTCGGCGGCGTGCGTCTGCAGTGGCGCGCTCGCGTCAGCGATGGACGTGAGATCGATTGATTCTCCCGTGAACGCGCGTCGCAGTGTTTCGAGGTGGGCGATCCGCGCTGCGCGCGCGATGAGGCGCGTGTCCGCGACGGTGTCCGCCGCGCGCGCCAGCAGGTATGCGAGCCCGATGGGCTCGCGAAGATCACGCGGCAGGACGCCGACCGAGAGGTAAAAGCTGCGACTGACCGGCTTGAGGACGCCGACAAGCAGGTCGTCGGCCGGCGCCATGCTAGCGCGGATAATTCATGAACGAGCGACGCGCGTGCCGGCCGGTGACCCGGCGGGAGATGGGCAACCGGGGTCCTCTGACCACAGGCGCCTTCGCCCCGATCATCGCCGAGCCGTTCCCACTCGTCACGGCTGTGTCGTCGCCTCGCGTGACGGGAATGGGTCCCCCCGGGCCCCGGCTGCCCGTC
>JBGPTW010000007.1:0-72607 GCA_041490825.1 Methylomirabilia bacterium
CGGAATTCCGTGGGCTTCGATCATCGACTGGACACCCACGCCCCTGACCGCGGTCCCCAGCGTTTCGGCGCGTGCGCCATCAGCTCGCGGAATTCCGGGGCGATCCCCAGCCCGGCGCTCGGTTTCGGCGGCTCGCGCGCGATCGTTCATGAATACTCCGCGCTAGAGCTTGATCTCCCGGTTGAACCGCTCCATCGCGGCGGCGCGCACCTCGTTGATCTTCGCCCAGTCGTGGAACACGAGCTTGGAGAGATCGTCCGGCGTCCGGGCGATCTTCTCGACGATCGCGCCGGTGAGCGGCACCTTGCGGTTCGTCGGGATCACGAAGTTCGGCGCCTTCTCCATCGCCGCCTGGATCTCGGGCGTGATGTGGCCCTCGATGTACTCGAACGCGAGATCGGGCCGCTGCGCGCCCTTCACGATGTGCAGGCTCGTGCGCCACGCCGGCGCGCCGGTGTCCGGCTTCACCCAGTCGACGTTCACGCCCTTGCCCCGGAGCGTCTGGATGAAGTTGAAGTTGTGGACGGCGATGTCGACCTGTTCCTGCTGAATGAGCGCGGCGTGCGCGCCGAGATTCGCCGAGATCGCGCCGACGTTCGGCAGGAGCGTCTGGAGCGCCTTGAACGCCGGCTCCAGGTTCGATTCGCTGCCGCCCTTGAGTCGGGCCAGCTCGGCCATGAACGCCATGCCCAGGCTGGAGTTGAGCGCGGTCAGCCCGACGCGGCCTTTGTAGGCCGGGTTCCACAGGTCGTCCCAGGATCTCGGCACCGTCTTGATCTTCGTCGGGTTGTACGCGATGCCGATCGCCTGCATCGAGATCGACGGGCCCCATTCGCTGCGGAACGCGGGCAGCAGGTCGTTGAAGCTCCTCGACTTCGACACGGGGTACTTGTCGAAGAGCCCGAGCTTCACGCCGTCGAGCAGCGGGCCCTCGTCCATGATCGCCACGTCGAACGGCGGCTGGCCCTTGGAGGCCTGCAGCTTCGCGATCTCGTCGGTGGCGAGCAGGATCGTCTGGATGAGGTCGGCGTTCGTCTTCTTGCGAAAGTACGGGCCGAGGATGTCGCGATGCACCTCGTTCCAGGTGCCGGGGAATGTCGCGACGACCAGCGCGTCCTTGGCGAACGCCATGGACGGTCGCGCGCCCACGGCGGCAACCGCCACGGCGCTGTGGAGAAACTGTCGGCGAGTAAGTCGGGTCATTCCGAGCCTCCTGATGTGGGTGAGTGGAAGACGAAGCACGATCGGCGCGATCCCACCTGGATGTGCACGCGCTCATCGGGCGGGAGCGTCTCGCCCGCGGCGTCGCGGGGCTGGCTGACCTTGATCGGCGTGCCGTCGGCGGCCTCGACCTCGTACACGACGACGGGACCGAGCGGCAGCGCGGCGCGGAGCGTCCCGGGGATCATGCCGCGCGCCGCCTGCTCGGCGCCGGTGGCACCGCGCACGACACGAAGCTGCTCGGGGCGCACGGACACGACGACGCGCGAGCCAGCCGCCACGCCGGCGGGCGCGCACGGGAGCAACACGCCGCAATCGAGCGCCACGACGGGGCCCTCGCCGTCGACGTGATCGACCTTGCCGGGGATGAGGTTCGTCGTGCCGACGAAGGCGTTGACGAAGAGACTCGCGGGGCGGTCGTACAGCGCCGTCGGCGCCGCGACCTGCTCGAGGCGACCGTGATTGAGCACGGCGATCCGGTCGGCGACCGACATGGCCTCTTCCTGATCGTGCGTGACGAGGATCGACGTGACGCCCGAGCGCCGCTGCAGTCGCTTGATCTCGATCTGCATGTCCAATCTTAGATTTTTGTCGAGCGCGCCGAACGGCTCGTCGAGGAGCAGGATCGTCGGCTCGACGGCCAGCGCGCGCGCCAGCGCGACGCGCTGCTGCTGGCCGCCGGAAAGCTGTCGCGGGAATCGATCGGCGAACCCGTCCATGCGGACGAGCCCGAGCATCGCCGTCACGCGCTCGCGCACGCGCTCGCGCGCCGTGCCGCGCGCCTCGAGCCCGTACGCGACGTTCTCGGCCACCGTCATGTGGGGGAAGAGCGCGTAGTTCTGGAAGACGATGCCGATGCCGCGGCGATGGGGCGGAAGATGCCCGACCGGCTCGCCGTCCACGAGCACGCGTCCCATGTTCGGCGTGATGAAGCCCGCGATGATGCGGAGCAGCGTCGACTTGCCACATCCGCTTGGTCCGAGGAGCGCCACGAGCTCGCCGGGCCTGATGTCGAGGCTCACGTCATCGACCGCGGTGACCGGGCCGAAGCGGTGCGAGATCGTCTCGAGCGCCAGCGCGTGGGCGGCGACGTTCATCGGAGCGGCGGCCTCACGAGCCTCGATAGGTCGTGTAACTCCACGGGGCGACGAGGAGCGGCACGTGATAATGCGCGGCGAGGTCGGCGATGGAGAAACGCACCGGGACGACGTCCAGGTACGGGGGCGTCGCCGTGGGGACACCGGCGGCCCGGAAGTAGTCGGCGACGTGAAACGTCAGCACGTAGGTGCCGACGGTCATCTCGGCCTCGGCCAGCATGAGCGCGCGCCCGCTCGCGTCGGTCGTCACGGTCTTGAGGTGATGCGCGGTGCCGCCGGGCGCCACGTGCGCGAGATCGACTTGCATGCCGGCGCCGGGCCGGCCGCGCGCCGTGTCGAGCACGTGGGTCGTGAGCGCAGGGCGCGACGCGCTCATCGCACCTGCGCCTCGAGCCGCATGCGCGTGATGTCGAACACCTGGGCGAGGGCGGCCTCCGTTTCCTGGTCCGCGGTGTTCTTCAATCGAGTCTCGTAGGCCGCCAGGATCGCCGCCTTGTTGTGGCGACGGACCGCGATGATGAACGGAAAGCCGAATCGCTCGCGGTAGGCGGTGTTCAGCCGCGCGAAGCGCGCGAATTCTTCGTCGGTCAGCCGATCCAGCCCCGCGGTCGCCTGCTCGACGACCGACGAGGGGCTCATCGCTCCGGCGCGCGCGGCCTTGCCGGCGAGATCGGGGTGGGCGCGCAGCAGCCCGACTTGCTCGGCGCGCGGCGCACGCGTCACGACCGCGCGCATTGCCGCGTGGAGCTCGTCGAGCGTGCGGAACGGCCGCGCGTCCCACGCGCGCTCGGCGACCCAGGGCGAACTCTCGAAGACAGCGCCGAGGGCAGCGCGAAATGCCTCCCGATCCATCACGTTGAGCGTCTCGAGCGTGAGCGCGGTCGTGGCCGACGCCATCCGTCGCACTGTGGCTGATTTCCACCGCGCGGGCAAGAGGCCGGCAGTGTAAATTCTTGGGGTGCCGCCCGACACGTTCGGTGATCTCACGCCCGGCCCGCGCATCCTGCTCGGTCCTGGCCCGACGATGGCGGACCCGCGCGTGCTCCGCGCGATGGCCACGCCGCTCCTGGGCCAGTTCGACCCCGAGTTCACCGCGATCATGAACGACGTGATGCGGCTCTGCCGGTTCGTCTACCAGACCGAGAACCCGCACACGCTGCCGGTCTCCGGCACCGGGCGCGCCGGGATGGAAGCGGCCATCGTGTCGCTGATCGAGCCTGGCGATCGCGTGGTGATCGGAGAATGCGGCCGCTTCGGGCTCTTGCTGATGGAGATCGCGGAACGGTGCGGCGCGAAGGTGGCAGCCGTGCGCGGCGAGTGGGGTCGCGCGCTCGATCCGGCGGCGATCGAAGCCGAGGTCAAGCGCGCACCGACCAGGATGGTGGCCATCATTCACGGTGAGACGTCGACCGGCGTGCTGCAGCCGCTGCCGGACATCGCACGGATCGCGCACGAGCACGGCGCGCTGCTGATGGCGGATTGCGTCGTGACGCTCGGCGGCTGCGAGGTCGCGGCCGACGCGTGGAGCGTCGACGTTGCGACGGCGGGCACGCAGAAGTGTCTGTCGTGCCCGTCGGGGCTGGCGCCGGTGACCTGGAACGCGCGCGCGCACGCCGTGCTCGAAGCCCGCCGCACCAAGGTCCGCAGCAACTATCTCGATCTCCGCCAGCTCGCGGATTACTGGAGCCCGTCGCGCTTCAATCACCACACGGCGCCGACGTCCATGATCTATGGACTGCGGGAGGCGTTACGGGCCGTCCACGAGGAAGGGTTGTCGCAGCGATTCGCGCGGCATCGACTGCACGGCGACGCGCTGCGAGCCGGGATCGGCGCGCTCGGGCTCACGCTCTTCGGCGGTGAGCCGCCGGAGCGCCGGCTGCCCTTCATCACGCCGGTGATCGTGCCGGACGGCGTGGACGAGCTGCGCGTGCGGCAGCGACTGCTCGAGGAGTTCGGCATCGAGATTGGCGCCGCGTTCGGACCGCTCCAGGGCAAGATCTGGCGGATCGGCACGATGGGCTATTCCGCCGCGCGCCACAACGTCCTGCTCTGCCTCGCGGCGCTCGAGACGGTGCTGCGCCACGAGGGATTCAAGGCGACACCGGGCGCTGGCGTCGATGCCGCGCTCGCTCACTACGCAGCGGCCGGCGCCGGCGCGGCCCGCCGCGTGGACGAGCGCCTGGGCGCGCGAGGAATCGGGCGCGTATGAGTTATCCGCGCGATCTCGTCGGCTATGGCCAGCGTCCCCCCGACCCGAAGTGGCCCGGCGGCGCCCGAGTCGCGCTCCAGCTCGTGATGAATTACGAGGAAGGCGGCGAGCGGTCCATCCTGCACGGCGACACCGAATCCGAAGCGCTCCTCCAGGAAGTGCCGAGCATGACGGCGCTCAAAGGCGTGCGCAATCTTCAGGTGGAGTCGATGTACGAGTACGGCAGCCGCGTTGGCTTCTGGCGGCTCATGCGCATGTTTGCCGAGCGGGACATCAAGATCAGCGTGTTCGCGGTGGCGATGGCGCTCGAGCGCCACCCCGAGGCGGCGAAGGCGATCGTCGACGCGGGCCACGAGGTGGTGAGTCACGGCTGGCGCTGGATCGACTATCAGTACGTGGAGCCGGACATCGAGCGCGATCACATCCGCCGGGCGGTGCAGAGTCTCACGCGTTCGACGGGCCAGCGTCCGCTCGGCTGGTACACCGGACGCCTGAGTCCGCAGACGCGCCGGCTCGTGGTGGAAGAGGGCGGGTTCCTCTACGACGCCGACGCGTACAACGACGACCTGCCGTACTGGGAGCTGGTCGGCGGCAAGCCGCACCTCGTCATCCCGTACACGCTCGACAACAACGACATGAAGTTCTCGTCGATCGCCGGGTTCACCACCGGCGAGCAATGGTTCACCTACGTGCGGGACGCGTTCGATCTGCTCTACGCCGAGGGCGCCGAGCACCCGAAGATGATGTCAGTCGGGCTTCACATGCGGCTGATCGGGCGCCCGGGCCGCGCGGCGGCGCTCGGGCGGTTCCTCGACCACGTCCAGCGCCGCACGGACGTGTGGATCTGCCGGCGCGTCGACGTCGCGCGCCACTGGATCGCGCAGCACCCGTATCGCGGCCCCCCGCGCGCCTCGTAGGTGGCGGCGCGCTACTCTGCGTTCGGTGGCGCGGGGGCCGCTGGCGGACCTCGCGGGCTCACCGCGGCAGTTGACAGCGCTGATGCGGTCGTCGCAGGATCTTCACTGCTGTCGTCTTTTTTTTCGACAGGGGGATTTTGGTCATGCTCAGACGCCGTGATCGTCAGATCCACGGAGGGCGAGACGACGCCGGCTTCACGCTGATCGAGTTGCTGATCGTCGTGGCGATCATCGGGATCCTGGCGGCGATCGCGATCCCACTCTTCAACAACATCCAGGCGCGCGCCCGGATCGCCAAGGCCCAGGCCGACGTGAAATCCATGGCGTCGGCGCTCTCGCTGTACTCGGCGCACTACGGCACGCTGCCGGCCAGCCTCGGCCAGATCACCGCATCGGGGACGAACACTCAGGGCCAGACCGCGGGAGCGTTCATGGCCGCGGTGCCCACGCCGCCCGCCTCGTGGAGCGCCAGCTACGGCTACAACTCGGCCGCCGACGGCACGTTCACGCTTTCGGCCACCGGCGACTCCACGACCGCTCAGGTTCCGTAGCGACCGCGCCTGCAGCTACGGAGGATCAACCGGCGGTCAATCCTCCGTAGCCGCGCGCGACTTCTCTTTGGTGCAGGTCTATTGGGATCAGCTCCAGAGGCGTTGGGTCGCGAGATCGGCGCCCGCGCGCAGCGTCCGGAGCTTCGCCCACACGACGCTTTCCGCGACGGCTTCCGTCCCCGCGAACGTGCCGAAGCCGCAGTCGACCGACGCGATCACACGGCTGCGGTCGCCCACGGCATCGACGACCTGGCAGATCCGATCGGCGACGACCTCCGGGTGCTCGACGAAGTTCGTTGTCGAATCGATCACGCCGGGCAGCAGCAGCATTGAGTCGGGCAGCGGATGTCGTTTGAAGACCTTGTACTCGTGCGCGTGCCGCGGGTTGGCGAGCTCGATGGACAGCGCGCCGACGCGAGCCCGGTAGAGCATCGGCAGGATCGCCTCGAGCGGCACGTCGTGGACGTGAGGGCCGTCGTAGTTGCCCCAGCAGACGTGCAGGCGAACGCGATCCGGCGGGACGTTAGCGATGGCGCGGTTGACGGCGTCGACGTGCAGCTCCACCGCCTGCAAGAAGTGGTCGAGCGGATCGTTCTGGAAGAATCGCGTTCGCTCCATCGCGAGGTCGGGACAGTCGACCTGCAGCAGGAAGCCGCGCGCGTGAATCAGCTCGTATTCCTTCCGCATCTCGCGCGCGAGCGCCCGGACGTAGCGCTCGTGCGAGCCGTAGAACCCGTCGAGCAGGATCGTTGCGATGGTCCCGGGCGAGGCCGCGGTCATGAACGGCTCGGCGAACTTCCGCGCCTGCTTGTCCAGTGCCTGGGAGAACACGTCGCATTCTCTGGCGGCCTCGCTCAGGTCCACGTACTGCACGTCCGCGATCGCCTGAGGCGCGTCGGAGATCCTCGCGCCATGCCGCCGGCGGTCGGCCAGCATCGCGGCGTAGTCCGGAAAGTCCACGAGATCGCGCGCGAGCGGCCGGCGACTTTCGCCGCCGAAGCCGCGCATCCGCCGCGCCGGATACGTCGAGAATCCGACGCGCGGCTGCTCGCCGTCGTTGCCGATGTCGATGCCGGCCTCGAGCTGCCGGCGCACGACCATCGCGACCGCCGCCTCGACCTGGCGCGCCAGCTCCGCCTCGTCGATGGACTCGCCGCGGTCCTGACGCACCAGGAGATCGCGCAGGACTGGATTGCGAGGCAAGCTGCCGACGTGCGTGGTCAAGATCCGCTGATCGCTCTTGCGCATGGCTCTGTCCTCTGCGTCAGGTTCGTGGCGGACGTCAGGTCAGGGTCGCAGACGCGACACTAGCCGGTGTCATGAACGCTCGCCGTCAATCGAGCGCGTGGCGTCGCGGGCCGGCCGGGTCGGTGAGGGGCCTCTGACCACGAGGCCCTTTGACCGATGACCCGCGAGCCGTTCCCACTCGCGGCCTGGTTGCCCTCGATAGGACGCTCCGGGAACGGGTCCGCCGGCCCCCCACCGACCCGGCCGGCCCGCGGCGACACGCTGTCCCCGGCCTCGGTCGTTCGGCGATGATCGGGGCAAAGACGCCTGTGGTCAGAGGACCCCGGCTGCCTGTCTCCCGCCGGATCACCGGTCGGCGCGCGCGTCGGTCGTTCATGAATAATCGCACTAGCCCGTGTCGCCGACGAGCTTGGCCGCTTCGATCCCGGCGACCGCGCACGCCTCGTCCTTGTCGGAGACGTCGCCGGAAATCCCGACAGCGCCGATCACTTCGCCGGCGGTGTTCTTGACCAGCACGCCCCCGGCGGCAGGGACGACGCCGTGGCCGCCCGAGATGGCGTTCAGCGCCGTGAAGAACGTCGCCTGCGCCGGCTGCTCGGCGACGCGGCGGAAGAGCGCCCGCGAGCCCATGCCCATGCCGAGCGCGCCCCACGCCTTGCCGGTGGCGATCTGCGGCCGGATGATCCCGGCGCCGTCCTCGCGCGCGAACGCTTTGAGATGTCCGCCGGCGTCGAGCACGGCAATGGCGAGCGGCGCGCAGCCGGTCTCGCGTCCCTTCTTGAGCGCCGCCTCGATGATGGTGCCCGCTTGCTGCAGCGTGATCCCGGCCATGGCTGGTCCTTTCTTTTCGCTCTAGAGCGCGCGCGTCTCGGCGCGTGTGCGACGGCGCAAAAATAAGCTCGCGAACTGCGCGAGATTGCGCTCAATCCTAACCGTTCGGTCCAATATGGCCTTAAGCGGCGCAATCGCCATTTCCCCACCGAGCCGCCCGAGAGCCACTACAGAGGCGCGCCGGACAACAGCGGGCTCTCTGGCGTCGGTAGCGAGTGCACTAAAGACATCGTTCGCGATCGCAGTTGGAAGGAACCGGAGCATTCGCCAGCCTGGGGGACGGTTATCCATTACAACGCCTTAAGCGGCAGGCCAGTTTTCGCGGCCTCGGTCGGTGCATACACCGAGCATTCTAAGCGCAGAACCGCACGAAGAACGGGACCAACGTTTGGTCTACCGCTCGCGGTAGGTGTCCTCGCGGCGGAGACCGCAGCGCTTTAGGACCACCTCACGGCCGGCCACCTCGTAGCGGAACCGCCAGCGACCAAGGCTAAGCCGCCACTGACCATCGTCGAGGGCAACGCCCTCGAGCTTTTTGATGTGGCGGTTCCGCGTTCGGTTCAAGGGGTCGGCGCCGAGAATGGCAACCGCCCGCTCCTGGATGGGGGAGAAGTCCGGGTGCTGACGCAGGAGCTTCCTCGAGAGGCGCTCGTAGTGCGGGCTGGTGCGGACAAGAAACGGCGGCGTCATGCACTGCGACGCCGCTTCACCTTTCGCTCCTCTTCAGCACGGAGTTCCGCCAGGAACGCGGCGGCCGGCCGGCTCTTGCCGGCCCGGTACTCGGCGGTGCTCCGCCGGATGTCGGCCTGGACTTTGGGATCCTGGAGCTCGAGATAGTCCTCGAATTCGTCGATGTCCATGACGCCGGCGAGCGGGATGCCATCCTTTTCGAGGATCACATACTCCTTGTTGAGATGGACGCGCTTCACCACGGCGCCGAGGCTGTTGCGGGCCTGGGTGAGGGGGAGATGTTTGACCATAGGGCGTGTGTTTTTAGCTTTGATGAGACCAACTCCTTTCGACCTGGTGTGTAACGATGTACACCGTTACACACAGTATGGGCGGCGGGCGCGCCGGCGTCAAGGGCCGGCGCCGCCGCTTCGTTCTCGATCGTTCGATCGTGCAGGTAAATCCCTAGGTCTTTGTCCTCCACGTGAGGCGCATGGTGCGCGCGAGCTCGCGGAGCGTCAGGACCTTGAGGCCGTCCCCGCCACCCAGGGGTCGAGCCGCATTGTATGCCGATGACGCTCGTACGCTCGTACTCAAGGTTGACCGGCCGATTCCCCGGACGTAGACTCGGCGCCAAATTCCATCCCTCGAGGCGTCCTCCGGCAGAAGAGGAGCGGGATCCATGGCCTACGACCTGCTGATCAAGAACGGTCGCATCATCGACGGCTCGGGCCGTCCGGCGTTTCACGGCGATGTCGCGGTGGCGCGGGGAAAGATCGTGGAGCTTGGACGGCTCAGCGGCCCGGCGCGCCAGGTCATCGAAGCCGACGGACGGGTCGTGGCGCCGGGGTTCGTGGACAACCACTGTCACTACGACGCCCAGGTCCTGTGGGACCCGCTCTGCACGTTCTCGTGCAACCACGGCGCGACGACGGTCATCATCGGCAACTGCTCGCTGGCGCTCGCTCCGGTCAAGCCGGCCGCGCGCGACAAGCTCGCGGGGATGTTGTCGTACGTCGAGGCGATCCCGATGGACGTCTTGCAGGCGGGCGTGCCGTGGACGTGGGAGACGTTCCCCGAGTACATGAGCGCGATCGGACGCAGGCTCGGCGTCAACGTCGGCACGCTCGTCGGTCACTCCGCCGTCAGGCTCTACGCGATGGGCGAGACGGACTGCTCGGAGCGCGCGGCCACGGATGCGGAGCTCGGCGTCATGCGGCGCCTGGTGCAGGAAGCGCTCGAGGCGGGCGCGCTCGGCTTGTCGATCACCCGGAACATGAACCACTTCGACATCGCGGGGAAGCGGATTCCCGCGGCGTGCGCTCCCGAGTCGGAGCTCTTCGCGCTGGCCGACGTGCTCCGGGAGGTCGGCACGGGCGTCATCCAGTGCGGAGGTGGGACCAACCCCGAGCTGAAAGATCGGCTGTTGAGCCGGCTGTCGCAGGCGTGCGGCCGCCAGGTGATGTACAACACGCTGCTCGAGCAAGCGCGTCAGCCGGGTCGATGGCGCACCCACCTCGCTCACGTCGAGGAGACGGTCAAGCAGGGAATCCGGGCGGTGCCGCTCTGCAATCCCGGGAGCATCGTCAACCGGTTCACGATGAAGAATTGCCAGGTCTTTCGCAGCATGCCGACGTGGCTGCCGATCCTCCAGGGCTCCGACGACGCCAAGCTGCGCGCGTATCGCGACCCGGAGATTCGCGCCAAGCTGCGCGCGGAGGTCGAAGCGCCCCTCGGGCCCGATTCGACGTTCTCCAAGCGCTGGGACTTGATGATCGTGGAAGAGCCGCAGCTGCCGAAGCACCGCGGCCTGGCGGGGCAGAACATCGCGCAGATCGCGCAGGCGCAGGGCAAGCACCCGCTCGACGCGTTCCTCGATCTGGCGGTCGAGGAAGAGCTGAACACCGTGTTCAGCCTCGGCGAGATCAACATGGACACCGAGGCGGTGGCGCAGATCCTCGGCAGCCCCTACGCCGTCGTGGGCCTCTCGGACGGCGGTGCGCACGTGCAGTTCCACTCGAACGTCGGTAATCCGACCCGCTTGCTCGGCTACTGGGTGAGGGAGAAGGGCATCATGTCGCTCGAGCAGGCGGTTCGCCGACTCACGTTCGATTCCGCCTCGGCCTTCGGCATCTACGATCGCGGGCTGCTGCAACCGGGAATGGCGGCGGACATCGTGGTCTTCGACGCCGACACCGTGCAGCCGTGCAAGGAAGACGTCGTTCACGACTTCCCGAACAACGGCTGGCGGATCCGCGAGCTCGCCGAGGGCATCCACTACACCGTGGTGAACGGCGAAGTGTTGCTGGAAAAGGGCGGGCACACCGGGAATTATCCGGGTCGCGTGCTGCACAACGCCCGGTATCAGACGACGGCAAGCTGAGAGACTGCAATCTGAGACCAGGGGGGAGGACGATCATGGCTGACACTCACGTCTATGCCGGCGCCGCGAAGTGGCCTTCCGCAGAGTCCGGCGGCCTGTTCCGCCGGCGCGTCGACGACGACCGCTGGGAACCGCTCCGCAAAGGATTGCCCGAAGGCGCCGAGATCCGAGCGATCGCGATCCATCCCGAAGATCCCAGGATCGTGTACGTGGGGACGCAGGACGGACCGTATCGCACCACGGATCGCGGGGAGCGATGGGAGCGCCTGGCGCTGCCGGATCGGGCCGCGGTCGTGTGGTCGATCCTCATGCACCCGAACGATCCGCGCATCATGTACGTCGGCACCACTCCGACTGCCGTGTACCGCAGCGACAACGGTGGCGATACGTGGCGGAAGCTTCCGAACGCCAAGAACCCCGAGCGCTGCCGGATGGACTTCTCCACGCGCGTGATCCGGATGACCGCGGATCCGAGCCGTCCCGAGGAGATCTATGCCGGCCTCGAAGTCGGCGGCGTCATGCGCAGCCTGGACGGCGGCGAGACGTGGAACGATTGCACCGCCGCTCTGCTCGAGCTGGCCCGGCAGCCGCACCTCAAGAGCCGGATCGGAAGCGACACCGACAACGAAGGCATGCTCGACTCGCACTCGCTCTGCGTGTCGCCTGCGCGGCCAGGCACGGTCTTCCTCGCCCTCCGGATGGGCCTGTTCCGCAGCGACGACCGCGGCGGCGCGTGGAAGGACATGCAGATCGGCCGATTCTCTCCGCTGACGTACGCGCGCGACGTGCAGGTGTCGCCGCACGATCCGAACGTGCTGTACGCCGCGCTCAGCCCCGCGGCTCGGAGCGAGGACGGATCACTGTACCGGAGCCAGGACCTCGGCGAGACGTGGAAGCGCTTCGATCACGACGTCACCCCGCGCGCCACGATGATGACGATCGCGTTGCATCGCCGCGATCCCGATCAGGTGTACTGCGCAAGCCGCAGCGGCCAGGTGTTCGGGACACAGGACGGCGGCAAGACGTGGCGGGAGCACCAGTTGCCGGCCGGGGTGCACGACGTGTACGCGGTGGCCTGCGGCTGAGGTCGCGGGCGCGCCGGACGCGGGGGCACTCCTTCGTCTCGGAAACCCGCTCGCTCCGGAGTGCCCCCGCGTCCGCCGCTTCGCGGGCGTCACGATCTCGCCCGCGTGGTCGGGCGTCAGGCGGAGAGCCGGGTCCGGATGTTGATCTCCGACGTCAGTGTCCGGTGCACCGGACACTTCTTTGCAATCTCGAGGAGCCGGGCGCGCTGCTCCTGCGTCAGCGTTCCGCTGAGTGCGATCTCGCTCTCGATCCGGTCGAGCATGCCGTCCTTGGTTTCGCACTCCGCGCAGTCGACGACGTGGATCCTCGCGTGCTGCAGCGTCACGGTCACGTCGTCGAGCGGCCACTGCTTGCGTCGCGCGTACAGCGCGATCGTCATGGACGTTCAGGACCCCAGCGCCGCCAGCAGGAAATCGTACGGCGTTGCTCCCGTCTCGGTCCCGCCCGCCGCCGTGGGCTCATCGGCCTTCAGGCGATGCGACCCAGCCGTGATGTCTTGCGCGAATCCTGACGCTTTACCGCGGACGATGACGGTCGCCATGTCGGTTGCTCCTCGCGTGCGGTGGTGTTCGGGTGAACCCTATAATGCGCCTGCCATGTCCGGCGAGGCCAGAGCGGCAGCCCGCCGATGACACGCTACGACGTCGCGATCGTCGGCGCGGGGATCGTGGGCGCGTCGGCCGCGTACGCCATCGCGCGCGCCGGTGCCCGCATCGTGGCCATTGACGCCGTAGCTCCTGGCGCAGGCACGAGCGGAAGCTCGTTCGCCTGGCTCAACGCGGTCCGGAAGGAGCCGGACGTCTATCATCGACTGAACGCCGACGGCATGAGCGCGCACCGAACGCTGGCGCGCGAGCTCGGCGGCGACACCGGCCATCACGATGGCGGCTCCCTCGAATGGGCCGATGGCGGCGATGCAGAGCGTGAGCTGCGCGCTCGCGTCGCCCGGCTCGCGCATCGTGGTTACCCGGCAGAGTGGATCAGTCGGGATCGCGCCGGTCGCATCGAGGCAGGACTGAGCATTCCCGCTCACGTCACCGAGGTCGCGTTCTACGCCGGCGACGGTTGGCTCGACGCTCCGCGATTGATCGGCTGCCTGATCGCGGGCGCGGCGGAGCGCGGTGCGACGATCCTGAAGCAGACGCCGGTGCGGTCGTTCCGCATGCGGGCCGGGCGCGTCGAGGCGCTCGCCATCGATGGCGGAGAGATCGTCGCGGAGTCGGTCCTGGTCTGCGTCGGGCCGGCGACGCAGGAGCTGCTGGCGCTGCTTGGCGTCACGGTCCCCGTCGGCCGTGTCCCCGGACTTCTCGCCGTCACGTCCCGCCCGCCACAGCCGCTCGCTCGTGTCGTCCACGCGCCCGGGATTCATCTGCGTCCCGACGCGACCGGTGGTCTCCTGCTGGGCGCCGGCGACGTCGACACGCTTGCCGCCAACGGCGGATCGACTGAGGCGCGCTGGCAGCTCGCGGCGCTCTTGCTCGACCGCGCGATCCGGGTGTTTCCGTCCGCGCGCGACGTGCGGGTCGTGGCCAGCCGCATGGGTGTTCGGCCGATGCCGGCCGACGGTCACACGATCGCCGGACGAATCCCGGGATTCGAGAACGCGTGGGTGCTCGCCACGCACAGCGGAGTCACGCTCGGTCCGCTCCTCGGGCAACTGATCTCGGCGGAGATCGTCGGTGGAACGCCGAGTGACGCGCTTGCTCCGTTCCGCCCGGAACGATTTGCCGTAGCGGGCGCGGCGAGGTGAGCGTTCTGACGGCCAAGTGGACGGGCGGAGAAGGCTGGCGCGTGAGAAGGCTGACGCCTGAGAAGGCTGACGCCTGAGAAGGCTGGCGCCTGAGGAGGCTGACGCCCGAGAAGGCTGGGAGGAAAATCGAGGCGGGCGCCGGGTGACCCGGCGACCGACGAGCGTATGGGGGTCTGGGGGCCTTCGAGGCCCCCAGAGAATCGAGGAGCGTCCCGGGTACCCCGGGACGCTGCCGAGCGTGGGGGAGTGGGAGGGGCCATCTCGTGGCCCCTCACGTTACTTGAAGGAGACAGACGATGGGACGGCTCGACGGCAAGGTGGCGGTGGTGACCGGGGCAGGTGGCGAGCATGGTCTCGGTCGCGCGATCGCGCGGCGGTTCGCGGAGGAAGGCGCCGATCTCGTTCTGGTCGACGTCGCGCCGACCGGTCTCAGGGTGGCGCCGATGCCGGCGGGAGCGTGGCGCGGCATCGAAGCCGTCGCGGAGGAAATCCGGAAACAGAGTCGCCGCGCGTTGACCGCGCTCGCCGACGTCCGCTCGGGCGCTCAGGTCTCCGCGGTCGTCGCGCAGGCGATCCAGGCCTTCGGGCGCATCGACATCCTCGTCAACAACGCCGGTGCCCCGGGCAGTCTCGATCGGACGCCGGTCGTCGATCTGCCCGAGGAAGCCTGGGACACGGTGCTCGATACGAACCTCAAGGGTACGTTCCTCTGCTCGCAGGCGGTTGCGCGCACGATGCTGGAGCGCGGCGTCCGCGGCCGGATCATCAGCATGTCGTCGCAGTGGGGCAAGAAGGGCGGCGCGCGCCGGGCGGCGTATTGCGCGTCCAAGTTCGGAATCATCGGCTTCACGCAGTCGCTCGCGCAGGAGCTCGCGTCCGCGGGCATCACGGTGAACGCGATCTGTCCGAGCGCGGTTGCGACCGAGCGCCTGGACCACATGGGACTGAAGCCGGACGGGACGTTCGACGCGAAGCAGCGCGAAGAGCGCATCAAGCAGGTGGGCGCCGAGACGCCGGTCGGGCGCATCGCGCGGCCGAGCGACGTTGCCGAGGTTGCCGCGTTTCTCGCCGGCGACGCGGCCGAGTACATCACGGGTCAGTCGATCAACGTGACCGGCGGCGGCGTGATGCACTGAGGCGCTCTCGCACCGAGTGCTCGTCGCATCAAGGAGGTGCCGCATGATCAGGACAACGGGTCTCAGCCACATCCAGCTCGTCGTTCGAGACCTCGATCGTTCGCTGGCCTTCTACACACGCGTGTTCGGACTGACGGAACAATTCCGCGAAGGCAAGCACATGGTGTTCCTGAACACGCCCAACAGTCACGATCTCATCACGCTGAATCAGGATCCAAACGATACGCAGCGTGCCGGTGACAACGGAGGGATGAATCACTTCGGCTTTCGTCTGATGGATGCGGGCGACATGGATGCCGCGGTGGCGGACGTCGAGGCCGCTGGCGGCAAGCTGATCAAGCGCGGTGAGCACGCGCCGGGCGCTCTCTATGCGTACATCAGAGACCCGGATGGTTACGTGATCGAGCTGATGGCGTAGAGCGAGCTCCGGATGGATCTGACCGAAGCGGCGGCGTTCGTGAATGATCCGGCGCCTGTCGTCACGCACCGATTCGAGACGTGCCGCCGGCGGACGCGCTCGCTTTCCACGAGGTCGAGGCCGTACGGTTCTTCATCAAGGACGCCGTCCTGGACGGGAAAGCCTGATGGCGTCGGTGCTGATCGTGGCGCCGCTTGCCGGAGAGTTCGAGCCGCTCCTTCGCCATCTCCACGCGCGCGGGCATTCGTCCGAGCCGTTCGACGCCGGCAGGATGACGTGCGCGGCGATTCCGTCGCTCGACGTGCTCATCGCGATCGGTGGCCACGGCAAAGCGCAGTTCGCGGCGCAAGCGCAGTACCTGATCAGCCGCTGTCCTGATGCGACCGCGCTCGTGTGCATCGGAGCGGCCGGACGCCTCGCCGGGCCGCTCGCGCTCGGTGACGTCGTCGTGTCGACGACCACGATCGAACACGATTTCAGGAGCCGCTTCTCCGGGCGTCCGCCGCCGCGGCACCTGCCCGATCCGAAACTGCTGGACGACTGGCAGCAGATCGCCCGCGGCCGGGCGTTTCCGTTCGGCCTTCACTTCGGCGCGATCGCGAGCGGTGACGAGGACGTGATCGACCCGGCGCGCGCGAAGGAGCTCCACGAGACGACCGGCGCGCTCTGCGTGGCGTGGGAGGGAAGTGGAGGCGCGCGTGCAGCCGCGTTCAGTGGGCTCGGGTATCTCGAGGTCCGCTGCATCACGGACGGCGCGGATCACGATGCCGTGGCGCATTTTCGTGAGAATCTCGAACGCGTGATGCCGAATGTCGCGGATCTCCTGATCGCATGGCGCGCGGGTGGTGTCACGCGGTGAGACTCGGTGTCTCCGGTGCGCTCCGACGGGCGTCGCCGCGTGGCATCGATCGAGCGCGACGCATTCGCCCGCGTCCTCAACGACAGCCGTTGAAGACTCGCCTGATCGGCACTAGGCTATCGCCACGCTGGTGCCGACGATGGGGTTGCAGCTCGACGTCAGGGGGGATGCCACAATGAAGAGCGTCGTTCTCGCCGTGTGCTTGTGCTTGGCCGCCACGCCCGCGTTCGCAGCGACGAAGCCGTGTGAGGAATTGAAGTCCGAGATCGAGGCGAAGCTCCAGGCCAACGGGGTCAAGGGCTACACGCTGGAGATCGTTCCCGCCGATCAGGTGAAGGACGAAAAGGTCGTGGGCAGTTGTGATGGCGGGTCCAAGAAGATCACGTACAAGCGCCAATAGGCGCGGCTCTCACGGCCCGAGCTTCTCCGTCTACGGGCGCAGGAGTCCGATCTCGCGCAGATAGCGCTGGACGCCGGAATGGAGCAGCTCGAGCCGCGGCGCGGCCTCGATTGTATTCTCGGCGGTCGTCTCGCGCGCTTGCGGCAGGCGCGTGGCCAGCGCGGACTGGCCCTGGTGGAGCGCGCGCGCGAGCCGATAGGCCACGCCGTCCGGCAGCGATGGGCGCGTCATGATGAGGCTCCACGATCCAACCGACACGATCGGCGTCGCCTGGCCGGGGTACGAGCCGGCGGGGATCGTCAGGCGTTTGAGGAATGCGTGCTTCGCTTGAACCTGCGTGATGCCGTCCGCGTCGGGCGCGATGAAGCGGGCGCCCTGCTCCGATCTCGCGACGGCGATGAAGCCCGGCCACCCGATGCCGCCGCCCCAGAGCGCCGCGACGCGTCCGTCGAGCACCATCTTCGGTCCATCGCCGGCCGCGTCGAGGAGGATCGCCTGGAAGTCGCGCTGCTGGTCGAGCCCGAGACCGTCGAGCACGTAGCGCGCGAGGATCACGAGCCCGGAGCCGCGCGCGCCGAACGCCACGGGCTTGCCTTTGAGGTCCGCGATCGAGCGCGCCGGCGAATCCGCGCGGACCACGAACATCCCGGGCGTGGAATACATCGCGGCGAGAATGCGAAGGTCCGCTTTCGCCTCGTGCAGGACCTCGCCCTGCACGAGCGCGATGTCGAGCTCGCCGGCCTCGAGCATCGGCACGTTCTCGGTGCTGCCCTTGGTGTTCTTGGTGCGCACCTCGAGCGATGCGTCGATCTCGTTGATCGTGGCCGCCACCGCGTCACCGTAGACGGGGAACCCGCCGCCCGGAGTTGCGGTGCCGAGGACGACGACGTCCTTGCTCACGGCGCGTACCGTAGCAGCAGCGACGCGCGCAGGGCAAGCGCTCCGTGGCGCTCGTCTCGTGCGTTCCACGTCACTTCCCGTTGCGCCTGCGACGGGGCGGGGCCGCGCTCCGCTGAACACGCTATCCACTCTGCCGCGTCCGGCTTTCAGTTGGGGCCACGAGACTCTGCCGCTTGCTTCAGTCGGTCCGCAGAAGCCACGGTTCAGCGGAGCGCAGCCCCGCCCCGCCGCACGCACCGGCGGACGCCGGCGGGGCCGCGCTCCGCTGAACACGCTATCCACTCTGCCGCTGCCGGCTCGCGGTTGGGGCCACGAGACTCTGCCGCTTGCTTCAGTCGGTCCGCAGAAGCCACGGTTCAGCGGAGCGCAGCCCCGCCCCGCCGCACGCACCGGCGGCCGCTGGCGGAGCCGCGCTCCGCTGAACACGCTATCCACTCTGCCGCTGCCGGCTCTCAGTTGGGGCCACGAGACTCTGACGCTTGCTTCAGTCGGTCCGCAGAAGCCACGGTTCAGCGGAGCGCAGCCCCGCCCCGCCGCACGCACCGGCGGACGCCGCCGGCCGCCTTGACAGCGCGCGTGTGCGCGGCATAGACATGGGGCCGGATCGCTGACCCGAGCCGCGACCGATCCGGAGGAACGCGATGTCCATTCCCTCGACGATGAAGGCGGTTGTCCTCCACGGCGCCGACGAGATGCGCGTGGAGCAGCGGCGGGTGCCGGAGCTTGCTCCCGGCGAAGTGCTGCTGAAAGTGAACGTCGCGTCGATCTGCGGCACCGACGTCAAGGTGCTGCACAGGAAGCTCATGGGGCAGCCCGACGGCGACTTCATCATGGGCCATGAGTACGCCGGCACGGTGACGACGCTCGGTCCTGACGTGGACGAGTTCAAGGTCGGAGATCGCGTCGCGGTCGAGGTGCACAAGGGCTGCGAGCGCTGCGAGAACTGCATCAAGGGCTGGTACACGTCGTGTCTCAATTACGGCAACCTCGCCAAGGGTCACCGCGCCAAGGGCCTCACGTGCGACGGCGGGTTTGCCGAATACGCGGTGAACCACATCAACACGCTCTACCGGCTGCCGGACAATCTCACGTTCGAGCAAGCGTGCATGGTGACGACGGCGGCGTCACCGCTCTGGGCCATCGACCTGATGGGCGGCTACGTCGCCGGAGAGACGGTGCTCGTGCAGGGCCCAGGGCCGATCGGCCTCATTGCGGTCCAGCTCTGCAAGGCGCTCGGCGCCGAGCAGATCATCCTGAGCGGCACGCGCGACGAGCGTCTGGCGATCGGCCGGCAACTCGGCGCCGACCATGTGATCAACGTGCGGCGGGAAACGCTGCTGGACCGCGTGCTGGAGATCACCGGCGGCAAGGGCGCCGATTCCGTGCTCGAGTGCGCGGGCGGCGCGACGTCGATGCAGGAGGCGCTCGAGTGCGTGAAGCGCGGCGGTCGTATCGGCGTCGTGGCCTGGTACACCGGCCCCGTGCAGATCGACATGAACCTCGCCGTGCGGAGCAACGTCCGGATCTACGCTGCGCGGGGCGAAGGCGGCATGAATTGCGGCCGGTCGCTGGCGCTGATGAGCGCCGGCAAGATCCTGGCTGACCCGATCATCACGCACCACTTCCCGCTCGAGAAGATCAATGACGCGTTCGACACGTACATGAATCGCGTCGGGAACGCCCTCAAAGTCGTTCTTCATGTTTGAGATGGGGGGCTATGTTTGAGATGGGGGGCCCCGACATGGCCCCCATACCCCCCAACGCTCGGCGCGGCCAGGCGTAGCCCGGCCGCGCCTCGACACCGCGCGCGGCCCCGACATGGCCCCCCATACCCCCCAACGCTCGGAGCGTCCGGGCACAGCCTGGCCGCGCCTCGAACCCCCGCGGGGCTGGGCGCTCCTCGTCACCCTCTTCGTGCTGGTCGGCATCGCGGCGCCCGCCCATACGCAGGACAGCCCGAGGCACGGCGGTGAACTGGTCTTCGTCGTCCCGGCCGAGCCGCCGTCGTACGACGCCCACCGCGAGGAAACGTTCGCGATCGTCCATCCCGCGGCGCCTCACTACAGCACGCTGCTGCGCGTCGACCCGACCGATCGGAGCGGCACGCGGCTCGTGGGAGACCTCGCGGAATCGTGGACGGTCTCGAAGGATAGGCGAACGTACACGTTCAAGCTGCGCCGCGACGTGAAGTTCCACGACGGCAGCGAATGCAGCGCGCGCGATGTGAAGGCGACCTACGACAAGATCGTCTTTCCGCCCGCCGGGACGGCGTCGAACCGAAAGGGCGAGTACCTCGCAGTGGAAGCGGTGGAAGCGCCCGATCCGTTGACGGTGGTGTTCCGGCTGAAATGGCCGTCGGCGTCGTTTCTCACCTCGCTGGCCTCGCCCTTCAACTGGATCTACAAGGCCGACATCCTGGCGCGGGACATCCACTGGTACGAGAAGAACGTCATGGGCACCGGCCCATTCGTCTTCGTCGAGTACGTGCGCGGCAGCCACTGGGTCGGCCGGCGAAACCCAAATTACTGGGACAGGGGCAAGCCGTACCTCGACGGCTATCGCGCGCTGTTCATCAAGGATTCGGCGGCGCAGGTCGCCGCGATTCGCGGTGGGCGGGCGATGATCCAGTTCCGCGGCTTCGCGCCGTCAGAGCGCGACAGCCTCGTCCGGGCCCTGGGCAGCGCCATCACGGTCCAGGAGAGCCCCTGGGAGTGCTGGAACCCGCTCGCCGTCAACCACGAGCGGAAGCCGTTCGACGACCGGCGTGTGCGGCGAGCGCTCTCGTTGGCGCTCGATAAATACCAGGGTGCGCAGGCGCTGTCGAAGCTCACGCTGCTCAAAGAGGTCTCGGGCGTGCAGGGGATCGGCACGCCATTCGCGGCCACGCCGGCCGAGCTGGAGCAGCTCGCGGGCTATGGACGCGACATCACGCGTGCCCGCGCCGAGGCGCGCCGGCTGCTGCGAGAGGCCGGCGTGCCGGACGGCTTCGCGTTCACGTTCAAGAACCGTGGCATCCCGAATCCGTACCAGGCGCTCGGCGTGTGGCTGGCCGATCAGTGGCGACAGGTCGGGCTCAACGTCAGCGTGCAGACCCTGGAGCTCGGAACGCTCTATGCCGACATTCGCAGCGGCAACTTCGAGGTCGCCGCCGACTTCCATTGCAGCTACGTCGTCGAGCCTGATCTCGCGCTCTTCAAGTTCCAGTCGATGGACGTGAGCGCGGTGAACTACAGCCGCTACACCGATCGGACGCTCGACGAGCTCTACCAGAAGCAGGGGCGCGCGGCTGATCGCGAAGAGCGCCGACGGCTGATCCGTGAATTCGAGCGCCGGCTGCTCGACGAGGAGGCGCACTACGTCTACACCTTCCAGTGGCACCGCATCATCGCTCACAGCGCCAGGGTGAAGGGCTGGACCATCACCCCGAGCCACTTCTTGAACAGCCAGCTCGACACCGTGTGGCTTCAAGAGTGACCGGCCTGATCTCCTACCGTCAGTTCCACAACCAGCCGGCCGCAAGTCCGCTCGACCGATGGCTCGGCGAGATGTGGAACGCCGTGAGCACGGAGACCGGCGGCCGACTGTCCGTTTGCGTCTGCCCGCAGAACGACGGCATTGCGGGCGGTGATCCCGAAGCGCTTCGCATGCTCCTCGGCGGCGAGATCGAGTTCTACACGCTGATGGGTGGATTGCTCGGTAGCGTCGCGCCGGTCGCCGAGATCCAGAACGTGCCGTTCGCGTTTCGCGATCAGGCGCACGTGTTCAGCGCGATGGACGGCGCGCTCGGCGACCATCTGCGCGAGGAGCTCGCCGCCCACGGCATCTACATGGTCCCGCGCGCGTGCTTCGAGAACGGGTTCCGGCACATCACGACGCGCACGCGGCCGATCGCCAGCACCGACGATCTCGTCGATCTCCGGATCCGCACGCCGGCCGGCCGGCTGTTCGTCGACTTCTTCGAGTCGCTCGGTGCGCGGCCCAGTGCGATCAACATGAACCGCGTGTACGACGCGCTCCGGGATGGCTCGGTCGTGGAGGCCCAGGAGAATCCGCTCGTGATGGTCGAGGTCAACCGGCTCTACGAGGTTCAGACCTATTTGAGCCTCACCGGCCACATGTGGTCGGGCTTCAACCTGCTGGCGAATCTCGGCGCGTGGCGCGCGCTGCCGGATGACGTCCGCGGTGTCGTCGAGCGCGTGGCGCAGCGCTACGCAGAGCGGCAACGGGCCGAGACCGATGCCGAGAACGCCCGCCTCGTCACGAAGCTGGTCGAGCGCGGGTTGATCATGAACCGGGCGGACATGAGCGCGGCCCGCCCCCGCCTCGGTGAGTTCTACGCGCGCTGGAAGCGCGAGCTCGGCGCGAAAGCGTGGGCGCTCCTCGAGGCTGAGACCGGACCGCTCGGGTCTTGACGCCTCAGGTGCCGCACGGCGACAAGGGAAGCGTTCATGTGTCGAGCTCGACCCTGTTGTACGATGGCGCACGACCATCGGCCAGGAGCGTTGACGCCCGCCAGGACGGAGACGCCTCGAGAGGAACGACGACATGCTTCCCACGCACGGACGCTACGATTACTCGAACATCACCAAGCGGCCGGACTATTCGTGGCCCGGCGGCGGCCGTCTGGCGGTCTACGTCGCGCTCAACATCGAGGCGTTCGGCTTCGGAGTCGGCAAGGGCGCGGCGATCGCTCCACCGGACCAGGCCCAGAGCCACAGCGTGTTCAGCTGGCGCGACTACGGCAACCGGGTGGGCATCTGGCGCTTGTTCGAACTGCTGGATCAGCTTCGGATCCCCGCCGAGGCGCAGATGAACACCGAGATTTACGAGATCGCCCCGGACATCCCGGAGCGGCTTCGCGCGCGAGGCGACGAGATCCTCGGCCATGGCACGACGAACTCCGACGAACAAGGCCATCTCACCGAGCATCAGGAGCGCGAGCTGATCGAGCGCGTGACCACCACGATCGAGCGGCGTGAAGGCAAGCGGCCGATCGGCTGGATGAGCCCGTGGCTCTCGAACAGCGCGGTGACGATGGACCTGCTCCAGGAGGCGGGCTACCGCTACGTGATGGACTGGACCATGGACGATCAGCCGATCTGGATCCGTACGCGCAAGGGCCGCATCCTGTCGATGCCATACCCGATCGAGGTCAACGACACACGTGGGATCGTCTGGTACCGCTATACCTCGGAGGCGTTCGCCGACATGATCGTCGATCAGTTCGACGAGATGCTCGAGCAGTCGGCGCGCCAGCCGCTGGTGTGTCCGATCTCGCTCCACCCGTTCGTCACCGGGCGGCCGTATCGCATCCGCCAGCTCCGCCGCGCGTTCGAGCATATCCTCGAGCATCGCGATCGGATCTGGCTGACGCGCCCGGGCGAGATCTGCGCGCACATCGAATCGCTGCCGCCGGGCGTTGTGCCGGGAAGTTGATAATGCTCACCGAGAGGTCGCTCACGCTGACGAGGAGAGCGCAATGAACATCGGTGTCGTCATGCCACAGACCGAGATCGGAAACGATCCGGCCGCGATCAAGGCGTATGCGGAAGCGATCGAGGCGATGGGCTTCACGCACATTCTGGCCTTCGATCACGTGCTCGGCGCCAACCCCGATCGACCGGGCGGCTGGAAGGGGCCGTACACCTACCGGCACGCCTTCCACGAGCCATTCGTGCTCTTCGGATTCCTCGCCGCGGCCACGCGCCGCGTCGAGCTGGTCACCGGCATCATCATCCTGCCGCAGCGCCAGACGGTGCTGGTCGCCAAGCAGGCGGCCGCCGTCGACGTCCTGTCAGGTGGACGACTCAGGCTCGGCGTCGCGGTCGGATGGAACCCCGTGGAGTTCGAGGCGCTCGGCGAGGACTTCAAGACACGCGGCCGGCGCATCGAGGAGCAGATCGCCGTGATGCGCACGTTGTGGACGCGTGAGCTCGTCACGGTCTCGGGCCAGGGCCATCGGATCTCCGATGCCGGGATCAACCCGCTGCCGGTGCAACGACCGATTCCGGTATGGATGGGCGGTGAGAGCGAAATCGTGAAGAAACGCATGGCTCGCATCGCCGACGGCTGGATGCCGCACTTCCGACCGGGACCGCAAACGCAAGCGGTGGTCGACCGTCTCCACGAGGTGATTCGTGCGGCCGGGCGTGACCCCGCGCACTTCGGCATCGAGGGCCGCATGACGCTCTCGCAGATTCCGCCGGGCGACTGGGGCAAGGAGCTCGAAACCTGGCGCGCGATGCGCGGGATCACGCATCTCTGCGTCAACACGATGGGCCTCGGATTGAAGACGCCCGATCACGTGGAAGTGCTGCGGCAATTCCGGCAAACAGTCGGGCTGAAGTAGGGCCAGGTTACCGTGCGAGCCGCTCCTATAATGGCGACATGACTCGCCCTACTGTGTGCGCGGCCGAGAAATAAACGTGGTGTTCCGCGTGTATCTCAGTCATAGCGTGTCGCCTCGTGAGCTCGGCGCGATCTATGGGATGGCCGAACTGGCAGCGCAGAAGGGGATGCAGCCGATCGTAGCAGACCGGCGGTGGTCTCCTGCGGCGCCCCCCGCGCGAATCGTCCAGCTTCTTCAGGGCCTCGACGCCTTTGTCGTGATAGCGACGCTGGAAGGAACGCAGGAGTCATGGGTGAATGCCGAGCTGGACACGGCCCTGCACACGGGACTGAGCGCTCAGGCTGTCGTGTCTGTCGTCGATGCAGGAATCGAGGTTCCGACAACGGATCACGTCGTGACGATTGACCGAAACAACCTGGCCGGAACAATTTCACGAGCTGTGGAGATTCTCGCGGGACTGAAACTCGGCCAGGATCAACGCAACGTCCTCGCTGGACTTCTCCTTGGAGGACTCGCCGCATTGCTACTCAGTTCGCGAGACTGAACTGATGAGCACGCTCCTGGCCTCGGCCGACGCACTCTTCGATTCCGCATCGGAAGCGACAGAGTTCAATGCATCTCGCTGCCCCGCAGCGCTCGGTGCTCTGTTCGACAAGGTCGAGAACCACTTTCGCTTGCGTGACGCGGACTGGGACACGCTGTTCCGGTACGCGTTACGGCATCCGCAATCCATCCCTGTTCTCGCCGAAGCTCCCGAGGCAATTCGGCGGGTCTTCGGTCCGGTCCGGCCATTCGTGGACCTCGTCGAGGATCCCGAAGAAGACCGGGAAGAATTGTTCATTGTCGTACCCACGCGCGAGCCAGCGCGTCAAGCCCTCGACCGGCTGGCGCGGTTGGATGCCGAATGGTTCAACGTGGCGGCTCGCCGAAGCGGCTTCGCGATCACGGTCACGGTGGAAGCGGATGTTTGACTGGGCGCAGTACCTCGAACTGGCACGGACGATCCTGGCCCGACCCATTCCTCCGTGGGAGGCGTGGCCGGAGGAAGCGTGCTTTCGCGCTGCCGCGAGCCGCGCATACTATGCAGCATTCCATGCGGCGCGAACGACGATCGAGCGCGAAATCGGCATGACGTTCGGACGCGACCGAATCCATCGCGAGGTGCTTCAGCGTCTGCAAGAGCGGGCTGATCGTGATTCAGCCGCTCGTGCACTGAAACGCCTTTATGGGAAACGGCTGCATGCCGACTACAATGCCGAGCGCGGGTTTGCTTCGCGCGATGCCGACCTCGCGATCGAATTTGCCTCGGACGTTCTGCGCGGCTTGGCCGCGGAATAACGATCCCACCTTCGCTGCCGATCTCGATTCCTTTCCTGTCCCATCTCGGCTAGCCTAACGGCGCGGCTCGATCCGAACGAGGAGGCCAGCATGCCGATCAAGCGTTTCGTCGTCCTCGCCAGCGTTGTCGCCGTCATCACTTCGGCCGCGGGCGCCCACGCGCAGATTGCCGTCAGCGCCAACGACAACAAGGTCATCCTCGTGAACGGCGTGGTGAAGCCGGTGCCGAATGCGCCGCCGGACACCGTGACCGTCATCGATCTCAAAGCGTCACCGCCGAAGACGATCGCCGAAGTGTCCGGCGTACCGGTGAGCGTCGTCGGCCCGCCGCTCAGCGTGGCGATCACGCCGGACGAGAGTCTCGCGCTGGTGACCGCGTCGACGAAGATCGATCCGAGCGATCCGGCCAAGACCGTGCCGGACAATCGGATGTCCGTGATCGATCTCAAGGCGACTCCGCCGACAGTGATCGCTACCCTCGAGACGGGCCGAGGACCGTCGGGACTGTCGATCAACCGACAGGGCACGCTGGCGCTCGTCGGTAATCGTGAAGACGGCACGGTGTCGATCTTCACGATTCAGGGCAAGACGGTGACTCCGGCCGGCAATCTCGCGCTCGATGCGAAGTCCGGCACGACTCACGTCGCGATCACGCCCGACGGCAAGACGGCGCTGGTCTCGCGGTACCTCGACAACAAGATCTCGATCCTCTCGATCGACGGGAGCAAGGTCGAATACACCAAGCGCGACCTGTCCGCCGGCGTCCGACCCGGCGCGCTCGAGATTTCACCGAGCGGGGCGTGGGCCGTCGTCGGCAACCTCGGTGGTGGTCAGGGCGACGAAGAGACGGTCAGCCTCATCGATCTCAAGGCGAAGCCGCCGCGCGTGGTCGACACGATCACGGTCGGGCAGACGCCCGAGGGCGTGAAGGTCTCGCCGGACGGGATGCACGTCGCGGTCGTGGTGCACAACGGCAGCAACAAGCCGAAGGAGTCGCCGTTCTTCAACGATCACGGCAAGCTCGTGTTCCTGCGCGTCGACGGCGGCAAGCTGGCGCGGGTCGCGGAGCTGCCGATCGGCCACTGGGCGCAAGGCGCGGCGTTCTCGTCCGACGGCAAGAAGATTCTCGTCGGCAACATGGTGGAGAAGGACTACCAGGTGTTCGAGTGGAACGGCAGCACGCTCCGCGACACGGGGGTTCGTCTCGCGGTGAAGGGCGGCGCGGCCGCGATCCGGACCGCGGAGAAATAGACCGCTGAGCACTTCGATGTCCGGCCACGGTCCGGCGTCGCCGCACCGTGGCCGCTTGATGGCGACGCTGTTCGCGGCGCAGGTGTGTGGCAGCACCGGTCACTCGATCGGGATGGCGGTCGGCGGGATCATGGCTGCGGCGATCACGGGGACGAACACGTGGTCGGGCCTCCCCGTCGCGATCGGAGCGCTCGGCACGGCACTGGCCAGCTGGCCGCTGGCTCGTGTGATGGCGCGACGTGGGCGCCGGCCGGGCCTGGTGCTGGGCTACGTCCTCGCCGTCGCCGGCGCGGCGCTCGGCATGGTCGGCGTGCTCATCCGGAGCTTCCCCGTGCTGCTCGCGGGGATGGCACTCTTCGGGATCGCGAACACGTCGAACCTGCTCGCGCGTTACGCGGCGGCCGACGTCAGCCCTGGAGCGCAGCGCGGGCGCGCGATGGGATTGATCGTCTGGGGCTCGACGGTCGGCTCGATCGTCGGACCGAACCTCATGGGCTTCGTCGTGCACGTCGGCAGCCTCATCGGGCTGCCTCCCGTGGGAAGCGCGTTCCTCATCAGTCTCGCCGGTTACAGCGTCGCCGCGATCCTGGTCGAGATTCTCCTGCGGCCGGATCCGCTGGCGATCGCTCGAGAGATGGACGATCACGCGGCGTTGACGCAGCCGCGCGAGCGGGCCCGGGCGCTGCGCGACACGTTGCGCGATCCGAGAGTGCAGCTGGCGCTCGGGACGCTGATGACGAGCCAGTTCGTGATGATCGGCACGACGTCGACGTCACCCGTCTACTTGCACGACCAGGGGCATTCGGTGGCGACGATCGGGCTCGCGGTCGCGTTTCACCTCGGCGGGATGTACGTGGCCTCGCCACTGTCGGGCTGGCTGTCGGATCGGTTCGGGCGATTGCCCACCATCGCGACCGGCGGCCTCGTCCTGCTCGGCGCGCTCGCGCTGGCGGGCCTCGCGCCGGGCGCGGACAGCGGGCTGGTGATGCTCGGACTGTGCCTGAACGGTGTCGGATGGAACCTGGCGTTCGTCGCCGGGAGCGCGTTGCTGACCGATGCGCTGTCACCGGCGGAGCGCGCGTCGATGCAAGGTCTCGCCGATCTCGCCATGGGCCTGATGGGCGCGCTCGCCAGCGCCGTGGGCGGAATGATTCTCGGCGTGTGGGGGTTCGGTGTCCTCAACGCGCTCGGCGCCGCGCTCGTCCTCGCGCCGCTCGCCGCGGCGTGGCGGCGCCGGCCAGCGCTCGCGTCGGTGTGGACGGAGTAGCCGCCTCGCTACGTCTCGTCCTCCGGGGTGATCGGCAAGCGCACGGGCTGCCGGCGGCGCGCCGACAGATCGAGCGCCTTCGTCAGCATCAGGCGATCGTGCGCTTCGGCCGCCGTGGCGTGCGGCGTTCGATGGCCCATCGCCACGCGCCCGAGCCAGGAGTTCGTCTCCTCGCGCATCGGTCCCCACAATTCACCGAACGCCACGTCGCCCGGCGGATAGCTCCCCATGAAATCCACGTGGCGCGTCGTCTCGGGAGTGTAGCCCGCGGGCTGCGGCGCCGTCGTCGCCAGCACGACGTCGCGATGCGTGTCGTCGATGGTCAAGACGCCCTCGGTGCCGACGATGCCGATCTCGAGGCTGTAGACCGACCCCGGCCAGACGACGGGAAGGGACCAGGAGATGCTGAGGTGATAGAGCGTGCCGTCGTTCATGGTGATCAGGCCCGCCGTGAGGTCGATGCCGTTCCACGTCGGGCCGAGCACCTTGTCCACCGATCGTGCGTAGAGCTCGACCGGCGTCTTGCCCTCGAGCATCCACATGACGACGTCGAGCGCGTGGGTGCCGGAGATGACCATCGGCGAGATCGTCTCGGGCTTGTCGGTGCGCTTGTAGTTGTCGATGGCCACCAGACGGTTCATGAAGGCGCGCGAGGTGACGAGCGTCACGTCCCCGAGCGCGCCATGGCGGAGCTTTTCCTTGGCGGCCAGGAAGCGACGGCGGAAGCGCTGCGTGTAGCCGACGACCGCATCGACGCCCGAAGCTTGAATCGCCTTCAGCACGCGCGCCGATTCCTTCAGCTCCGTGGCGAGCGGCTTCTCGATCATCATCGGAACTCTGCGGTCGAGCGCGGCCAGGATGGGATCGACGTGAAGATGCTCATCGGTCGCGATGACGACCGCCGTGACCTCCGGCCGGGCGAGGAGCTCGCGAAAATCGCCGGTCACGAAGTCCGCGCCGATGCGCTTCGCCGCGTCCTTGCCGCGCTCCGCCTTCGTCTCCGCGATGCCGATCCACCCGACGCTCGGATGGCGCGCGGCGATCTCGCCGCGAATCAGCCCGATGCGCCCGGCGCCGACGATGGCGAGACCGATCGACCTCGATGCCCGTTGTGGCGTCATGGGAGGTCTCCTGATGGCTTGCTCGTGAGCAGCCGCGGCAACACGGAGCCGTCCTCGAGGCTATCGAGACCGAGCACGGCGTCCCGCACCCGAAGCTCCGAGACGAACGCGGCGATCCCGCGCGTGTAGCGTGCCTCGCGAGCATCCAGGTGAGTGGTTCCCGCTCACACCGGATACCACCGCGCGGCACGCTTTTCGGCGAACGAGGCGAGCCCCTCGACGGCCTCGGGCGATCGACGCTTGGCCGCGTGCTGCGTGATCAACCGATCGAATGCCGCTGACGCGACCGCGGTCCAGGCGCTCTCGAGCGTCACGGCCTTGGTCTGCGCGGTCGCCTCGGGCGCGTTCTGGAGAAGCTGATCGACGAGACGCTCTCCGCGAGAGTCGAGCTCGGCCGCCGGCACGACCTCGTGGACGAGCCCGATGCGGCGTGCCTCGTACGCGTCGAAGCGCTCGCCGGTGAGCGCGTAGCGCCGCACCTGCCGGATGCCCATCGCGTCGTTGAGCTGCGGGATGATGATGCCCGCCATCAGGCCCCAGCGCGTCTCGGAGATCGAGAAGATCGCATTGTCAGCCGCGATGACCACGTCGCAGACCGCCGCGAACCCGGTGCCGCCGCCGAAGCATCCGCCCTGGACCAGCGCCACCGTCGGCACGGGTAGCGTGTTGAGCCGGTGAGTCGCCTCGGCAGTGGCACGAGAGACGCGCACGTTTTCCGCTTCCGACTCGCCGCCTATCTGCCTGAGCCATTTCAGATCGGCGCCGGCCTGGAAGTGCTGGCCGTTGCCTTTCAGCACGACGACGCGCAGCTCACGGCGTTTGCCAAGATCGTCCATGGCCGCGTGCAACCCCTGGATCAGCTCGCCATTGTAGGCATTGTTCACGTCGGGCCGGTTCAGCGCCACCGTCGCGACGCCTCGACGGTCGACGTCCCAGAGCACGGTCGTGTTGGCCATGACGCTCGCTCCTCCTCGGGTCTCCGAACCCGGCACAAAGTGGCACAAACGTCGTCAACCCGGCGAATGAGGTTCGGCTACTATTGGGGCCGCTCCTGAGAATACAGGCTTTCGCGGTTGGCGAACGGCTTGCACGATGATCGGGAGTAGCCCATGTCCGCACTGCCGACAGGAGAGACGATGCCGAGCGTGACGCAGTACCAGCTCTGGCAGCACACATCGAACCGGGAGCTGTGGGTCATTCGCGTGGAGCAGCAGACGCTCACCGGTCTCCACGGCCCGGTCACCTCGACCATCCCCGATACCCACCTGGCCGACCTGCTTTACGAAGACCATCCGGACGATCTGGAGTGGATCATTCGAGCCAGCGAAGACTTCAACGTCGTGAAGATCGTCGAAGTCGGTTGACGACCCGTCACTCCGCCAGCAGTCGATAACGCGCAGTTGCTCGCAACCGGGTGATGGGCATCGACCGATAGGCGACGCGACGCTTCTCTGTTCGGTTCCCGATTGTCGTCGGGCGCTCGTGCGCGACCGGCACCGGATGGTCTGTCGAGGCGGGCATGCGTTCGACATCGCGCACAGCGGCTACGTCAATCTTCTGCAGCCACGCGACCGGCGATCGCGGCGGCCGGGCGACTCCGTGGAGGCCGTCGGCGCCCGACGACGGGTTGTCGAACGCGGACTGGCGGCGCCTCTCGTCGCGGCGATCGTCGATGAGGGCGTGATCACGCGGGATGACGCCGTCCTCGACGCCGGCTGTGGTGCGGGACATCACCTGGCGGTGATCGCGGAGCGGATCGGATGCGAGGCCCACGGCGTCGATATCTCCGTCGCGGCGATCGACGCTGCGGCGAAACGCTACCCGCGGCTCCAGTGGGTCGTGGCGAACGTCGACCGCTTCGTTCCGTACGCCGACGCGTCGTTCCGTGCTGTCCTCTCCATCACGGCACGAATGAACGCGATCGAGTTCCGGCGCGTCCTGCGCGCCGATGGCGTCCTGGTCGTCGCCGTGCCCGGCCCCGAGGACCTCATCGAGCTTCGGGCGGCAATCCTGGGCGCCGGGGTCCTGCGCGATCGCGTGGAGCGAACCGTCGCCACCTTCGCGCCGCTGTTCACGCTCGAGCGCCAGCGGCGCCTCCGCCACGTCGCCCGTCTCGATCCGGCCGCCGCCCGGGACGTCATGACCAGCTCGTATCGCGCCCTCCGCGCCAAGGAGCGCGCGCGCCTCGACGCGATCGGCGCCACCGACGTCACGCTCAGCCTCGACCTGCTCTTCTTTCGGCCGGTGCCACGGAAGGTGACCGCGCGCCGCCGCCGTCGCTGACCGGTCTCGTCCGCGAACCGAGGCCGATGAGGCGCCGCTGGCTGGGCACGCTCCTCGAACCTCGTCACTCCGTCAGCAGCCGATACCCCACGCCGGGCTCCGTGACGAGGTGGCGCGGGCGCGCCGAGTCCTTCTCGAGCTTGCGGCGGAGATGTGCCATGTAGACACGCAGATAGTGCGACTGGTCTCCGGCGTTCGGGCCCCAGACCTCGTGCAGGAGTCGCCGGTGAGTGATGACCTTGCCGGCATGGCGCACCAGGGTCGCGAGCAGGCGGTACTCGATCGGCGTGAGGTGCACCTCGGCGCCCTGGATCAGCACGCGCCGGCGCCCGAGGTCGATGTGCAGATCGCCGACCGTCAACGTCGACTCGGCCGAATCGCGGTCGACGTGCGCGCGGTGCCGTAGCGCCACGCGCATGCGCGCCAGCAGCTCACCGATGCCGAACGGCTTGCTCAGATAGTCGTCGGCCCCGGCGTCGAGCGCTTTGATCTTGTCCTGTTCCTGACCACGCGCCGACAGCACGATGATCGGCACGGTGCTCCATTCCCGTAGCCGGGCGATGACCTCGAGCCCATCGATGTCCGGAAGACCAAGATCGACGATGACGACGTCCGGCTGACGGCTCGCCACCTCGACGAGCCCGTCCTCGCCCGTCCCCGTCTCGAACAGGCGGTAGCCCTGGCCCGTGAGCGCCGCCCGGAGAAACAGGCGGATCTGCGGCTCGTCCTCGATGACGACGACGCAGGGCTCAGGCATCGGAAGGGACGGCGGCGGGCGGCGCGTCCCCCACCGGAAGCGTGAAGAGGAACGCGACGCCGCCCTCGGGAAGGTTCTGCGCCCAGATCCGGCCGCCGTGCGCGCGCACGATGCCCTGACAGATCGCGAGGCCGAGACCCGCTCCGCGCTCGCCGGCCGGCCCCGCTCGATAGAACTTCTCGAAGACCTTGTCTTCCTCGCCCGGCGGTAATCCCGGACCGCGATCGGCGACCTCGACCGTGACGGTCCCGTCCATCGCGGTCGCCACGATGTCGATCGGGCTCGTCGTCGGCGTGTACTTGAGCGCGTTGTCGAGCAGATTGATGAGAACCTGCTCGATCAGCACGTCGTCGATGGCGACGAGCGGCAGATCCTCCGGCACGCGCGTCCGCACGCGCCGGCCCGCGAGCCGCTGTCCGAGACGACTCAGTGCGGCGCCGATGACTTCCTCGAGCGGGTGCCATTCCTTGCGAAGCTTCAGCGCGCCGGACTCGAGTCGCGTCATCTCGAGGAGGTTTTGCACGAGCCGGTTCAATCGCTCGGCCTCGTCGCGCACGGATTCCAGAAGTTCCTGGCGGGTCTGCGCGTCGAGGCGCCCGCCGTCCTCGAGAATGGTGCTGACGGCGCCGGTGATCGTGGCGAGCGGCGTCTTCAGATCGTGCGACACCGAGCTGAGCAAGGAGTTGCGTAGACGTTCCGTCTCGATCCGGACTTCCGCGTCTTGCGTCTCCTCGGCAAGGAGCGCGCGCTCGATGGCCAGGGCCGTCTGGTTCGCAAACGTTTCGAGCTGGTGAAGCTGGTCCGGAGCGTCAAAGGCGTGGCGATCGGGAGGACGTACGCCGAGGACGCCGACAGGCCCGCGCGACGCCGCCAGCGGGAGGTACAGCGCCGAGGCGCCGGGAAGGGTGGCCGTGCCGAGCCCCGCGGATTGGCGGTGCTCGTAGACCCAGCGCGCGACGGCCAGCTCGCGCTCGTCGATCTGAAAGCCAGCGGCGCCGCCGCTCCGAACGGCGAGCCGCCCCGAGGGGTCCGGGCGGAGGACGGCGACCTCACACCGGAACACCTCCGCGATGTGTCGCACCGCAATGGCCAGCAGCGAGTCCACCCCGCGCGTGCTGGCCAGATCCCGGCTCATCGCATAGAGCGCTGCCGTCCGCTGCTCGCGCTCTCGGGCCGCCAGCGCCTGGGCGCGGATGCGCACCGTCAGGCCGCTGATCACGAAGCCGACGATCAGCATGACGGCGAACGTGAAGAGGTATCGGACATCGGAGACCGCGAACGTGAAGTACGGCGGCACGAAGAAGAAATCGAGAGCCGCCACGCTGAGGACGGACGCCAGCAGCGACGGGCCGCGCCCGTGCTGCATCGCGACCACCACGATCCCGAGCAGGTACACCATGATGAGGTTGGCCAGCTCCAGGAACGGGAACATGAGCCACGCGCCGCCGGTCGTTGCCGCGACGATCGCCGCGGCCCGGAGGTAGGGCGGCCAGTCGGTCGGGATCGCGCGTCGCCCGACGGGCGCAACGGGCCGGACGTTCTCACGGTCGCCGCTGATGACGTAGATATCGATTTCGCCGCTGCCTTGCACCAGCGCGTCCACGATCGAGCCGATGAGGACGCGCTTCCACAGCGACCGCGTCGGCTTGCCCACGATGATGCCGGTGACGTTGCGGTCCCGCGCGAACGCCAGGATGGCCTCGCTCATCCGTTGCCCGCTCAGCGTGGCGGTCGTCGCCCCGAGCTGCTCGGCGAGCCGTAGCGTCTGGATCACGCGGTCCTTGGCGTCCTGAGGCAGCCGGAGCTGGGCCGGAGTCTCGACGTACGCGACGATCCACTCGGCGCCGAGCCGCTCCGCCATCCGCTTTCCAGCGCGGACGAGTCGCGCGGAGTACGGGCTGGGGCCGATCGTGACGAGCAGCCGCTCCGCCGTCGGCCACACCTTGCCAATCGCGTGATCTCGCATGTACACGCGCATCTGGGCATCCACGCGCTCGGCGGTGGAGCGCAGCGCGAGCTCGCGGAGCGCGATCAGATTGCCCTTGCGGAAGAAGTTGTGGATGGCCTCCTCGGCCTGTCCGGGCATGTACACCTTGCCCTCGCGGAAGCGTTGCAACAGGTCATCCGGCGGCAGGTCGATCAACTCCACCTCGTCGGCTTGCTCCAGCACGGAATCCGGCACGGTCTCGCGCACGACGACGCCGGTGATCTTGGCCACGACGTCGTTCAGGCTCTCGACGTGCTGGACGTTCACAGTGGTGTAGACGTCGATGCCGGCATCGAGCAGCTCGAGCACGTCCTGCCAGCGCTTGGCGTGGCGTGAGCCCGGCGCGTTGGTGTGCGCGAGCTCGTCGACGACGATGAGGCTCGGACGGCGGGCCAGCGCGGCGTCGAGGTGGAGCTCGCGGAGCGTCGCGCCGCGATAGTCGACGGGCCGGGGTGGGAGGACCTCGAGGCCCTCCAGCAGCGCGTCGGTCTCGGCGCGGCCATGGGTCTCGGTGTAGCCGATCACCACGTCGATGCCGTCGGCACGCTGCTCGCGCGCCGCCTCGAGCATGGCGTACGTCTTGCCGACGCCGGCGGCGGCCCCGAAGAACACCTTCAGCTTGCCGCGCCGCTGCCGCGCCTCCTCTTCCTGGACGCGGACCAGCAGCGCATCGGGATCGGGCCGCGCGGTACTCACGGGCGTTAGTGTAGCGCGGCGGGGCGCGCACCACGGATCATGCGAGGCGGAGGCGCGTCCCGGCGACCTCCCAGCCGTCGACGCCCAAGCGTGCCCTTCCCGACTCCCCGTTTTTGACACCTCCTTAACGCGGACGGACTCGATCTTGACCGTTTCTTGACATGAGGCTGACTACGCTCGATGCGTGACCAGCTGAGTCAGGAGGCGACCGCGATGGATCTTCTGTACGTCGGACTGGGTGTGCTGTTCTTCGGCCTGACCTGGGCGCTCGTCAGATTGTGTGAGCGCCTGTAGGAGAAGACGATGCCACTCCTTTACCTCGTTGGCGGTGTCGTGTCACTGGGGCTCCTCGTGTACCTGGTGATCGCGCTCCTGAAGCCGGAGCTCTTCTCATGACGGCGAACGGCGCGCTCCAGCTGATCCTGTACGTCGGCGTTCTGCTGGCGCTGGCCAAGCCGCTCGGCGCCTACATGGCGCGCGTGTACGAGGGCCGGCGACTGGCCCTCGATCGCGTCCTCGGCTGGCTCGAACGCCTGATCTATCGGTTGTGCGGCGTCCGACCCGACGAAGAGATGGGCTGGCGGACGTATGCGGTGACGATGCTGCTCTTCAACCTCGCCGGCTTCCTCGTGGTCTATCTGCTCCAGCGTGTCCAGGGTGGCTTGCCGCTCAACCCCGAGAAGCTCGGCGCCGTGTCGCCCGATTCATCGTTCAACACGGCGGTCAGCTTCGCGACGAATACGAACTGGCAGGGCTACGGCGGCGAGACGACGATGAGCTACCTCACGCAGATGCTCGGGCTCACCGTGCAGAACTTCGTGTCGGCCGCCACCGGCATGGCCGTGCTCGTCGCGATGATCCGCGGTTTCGCGCGCCGATCGGCGGAGACCATCGGAAACTTCTGGGTCGACCTGACGCGGACGACGCTCTACATCCTGCTGCCGCTCTCGTTGGTGTTCGCCGTGGTCCTCGTCTCCCAGGGCGTCGTTCAGACGTTCAGCCCCTATGCCAAGGCAGCCGTCGTGCAGGCGACGAGCTACGACGAGCCGATCGCCGACAAGGACGGGAAGCCTGTCCTGGACGAGAAGGGGCAGCCGAAGACGAAGAGGTCGACGCTCACCGAGCAGACGATCGCCGTCGGCCCGGCCGCGTCACAGATCGCGATCAAGCAGCTCGGCACGAATGGCGGCGGCTTCTTCAACGTCAACTCGGCGCATCCCTTCGAGAACCCGACACCACTCTCGAACTTCCTCGAGCTGCTGGCGATCCTGCTCATCTCCGCTGCGCTCTGCCACACCTTCGGCATCATGGTCGGCGACACGCGCCAGGGCTGGACCGTCCTCGCGGCGATGACCGTCATCTTCGTCGGACTGCTCATCGTGTGCGTGGTGGCCGAGCAGAACGGTCACGTGTTCGCGAAGCAGGGCGTGGATCACACCGCCACTGCGTTGCAGGCCGGCGGCAACATGGAAGGCAAGGATGTCCGGTTCGGCATCGCGAATTCGGCGCTGTGGGCGACGGCAACGACCGCCGCCTCGAACGGATCGGTGAACTCCATGCACGACTCCTTCACCCCGATCGGGGGCCTCGTCCCGATGTGGATGATCCAGCTCGGCGAGGTCGTCTACGGCGGCGTGGGCTCGGGGCTCTCCGGGATGCTGGTGTTCGCCCTCGTCGCGGTGTTCATCGCCGGGCTGATGGTCGGCCGCACGCCCGAGTACCTCGGCAAGAAGATCGAGGCATACGAGATGAAGATGTCGTCGCTCGTCATCCTGATTCCGCCGGCGGTGGTGCTGATCGGCACGGCCATCGCCGTCGTGACCACGGGCGGGAAGGCCGGCCAGGCGAACCCCGGCGCCCACGGGTTCAGCGAGATCCTCTACGCGTTCTCGTCGGCCGGCAACAACAACGGCAGCGCATTCGCCGGCCTCTCCGCGAACACGCCGTTCTACAACACGGCGCTCGGCATCGCGATGCTCTTCGCGCGGTACTGGCTCGCGATCCCGACGCTGGCGATCGCGGGCTCGCTCGCCCAGAAGAAGATCGTCCCGGCCGGGGCGGGCACGCTGCCGACGCACACACCGCTCTTCGTCGCGCTGCTGGTCGGCGTCGTCATCCTGGTCGGCGCGCTGACGTTCGTCCCGGCCCTGGCGCTCGGGCCGATCGTCGAGCATCTGGCGCTGGTCGCCGCCAAGTGAACCCCCAACCCATAAAGAACCGTTCCAGCGGCGAGCGTTGCGGTGGGGGGTGTCAGAGGAGGAGCGGCGCCGCTCCCCCCTGTCGCAAACAATGAGGAGATCCATGGCGGCCTCGACGAGAGCACGATCGCTGTTCGACGCTTCGATCGTCAAGCAGGCGGTGATCGATTCCTTCCGCAAGCTGACGCCCCGCCGTCAGGTGCGGAATCCCGTCATGTTCGTGGTGTACGTGGGTTCCATCCTGACGACGCTGCTGTGGGTCCAGGCGGCGGTTGGGAAGGGTGAGGCTCCCGGCTGGTTCATCTTCTGGGTGTCGGTCTGGCTCTGGTTCACGGTGCTGTTCGCGAACTTCGCCGAGGCCATGGCCGAAGGACGCGGCAAGGCGCAGGCGGCGTCGCTGCGAAAGGCGCGCCTCGATCTTCAGGCGAAGAGGCTCCATCAGCCGCAGCATGGCGCGAGGTACCAGACCGTCGCCGCCTCCACGCTGCGCCAGGGCGAGGTCGTCCTCGTCGAGGCCGGCGATTTCATCCCGGCCGATGGCGAGGTCATCGAGGGCGTGGCCTCGGTCAACGAGGCCGCGATCACCGGCGAGAGTGCGCCGGTGATCCGCGAGAGCGGCGGCGACCGCAGCTCGGTCACCGGCGGTACCCAGGTGCTGTCGGACTGGCTGGTCGTGCGCGTCACCGCGAATCCGGGCGAGGCGTTTCTCGATCGCATGATCTCGCTGGTGGAAGGCGCCAAGCGCCAGAAGACGCCGAACGAAGTAGCGCTCGATATTTTGTTGGCCGCGATGACGATCATCTTCCTGCTCGCCACGGCCACGTTGCTCCCGTTCTCGCTGTACAGCGTGCAGGCGGCCGGGCACGGCACGCCGATCACCGTCACCGTCCTCGTTGCGCTGCTCGTGTGCCTCATCCCGACCACGATCGGCGCGCTGCTTTCCGCGATCGGCATCGCCGGCATGGACCGCATGATCCAGAAGAACGTCATCGCGATGTCGGGCCGCGCCGTCGAGGCGGCCGGCGACGTCGACGTGCTGCTGCTCGACAAGACTGGCACGATCACGCTCGGCAACCGCCAGGCGACCGCGTTCTTCCCGGCCGAGAACGTGAGCGAGGCGACGCTGGCGGATGCGGCGCAGCTCGCCTCGCTCGCCGACGAGACACCCGAGGGCCGGAGCATCGTCGTGCTCGCCAAGGAGAAGTACGCCATTCGCGAGCGCGACATCGCGAAGCTCGGCGCCACGTTCGTCGCGTTCACCGCGCAGACGCGCATGAGCGGGGTGAACATGAGCGGCCGGCAGATTCGCAAGGGCGCCGCCGAGGCGATCGAGAAGCATGTCCGGCTCCTCGGCGGGACGTTCCCGCCCGCGGTCCGGGCGGTCGTGGACACGATCGCCAAGCAAGGGGCGACGCCACTGGTCGTCTCCGACGGGCAGGCCGTGCTCGGGGTGATCCAGCTCAAGGACATCGTGAAGGGCGGGATCAAGGAACGGTTCGGCGAGCTGCGCCGCATGGGGATCAAGACCGTGATGATCACCGGCGACAACCCGCTGACCGCTGCCGCGATCGCGGCCGAGGCCGGCGTGGACGATTTTCTCGCCGAGGCCACGCCGGAAGCGAAGCTGAAGCTGATTCGCGACATTCAGGGCGCGGGGCGGCTCGTGGCGATGACCGGGGACGGCACGAACGACGCCCCGGCGCTCGCTCAGGCCGACGTCGCGGTCGCGATGAACACAGGCACGCAGGCCGCGAAGGAAGCCGGCAACATGATCGATCTCGACTCGAACCCGACGAAGCTGCTCGAGGTCGTCGAGACCGGCAAGCAGATGCTGATGACCCGCGGGGCGCTCACGACGTTCAGCATTGCCAACGACGTCGCGAAGTACTTCGCGATCATCCCGGCGGCGTTCGCGACGACGTATCCGGTGCTGAACGCGCTCAACATCATGCATCTGGCGACGCCGCAGAGCGCGATCCTGTCCGCCGTCATCTTCAACGCGCTCATCATCGTCGCGCTGATTCCGCTCGCGCTGAAGGGTGTCAAGTACCGCGCGCTCGGCGCGGCCGTCGTCCTGCGCCGTCATCTGTGGATCTACGGCGTGGGCGGCATCATCATCCCGTTCCCGGGGATCAAGCTCGTCGACATGATCCTCACGGCGCTCGGGCTGGTGTAAAGGAGCTTCGCCATGCTGAACCACATTCGCGCTGCGGTCGTCTCGCTGGCGCTGTTCACGGTGATCACGGGGATGGTTTATCCCGCGCTCGTGACCGTCATTGCGCAGGTCGTGTTCCGGCATCAGGCCAACGGCAGCTTGATCGTCAAGGACGGCAAGGTCGTCGGCGCGGCGCTGATCGGCCAGCCGTTCGACGATCCGAAGTACTTCTGGGGGCGGCCGTCGGCCACGACGCCGTTCGCGTACAACGCCGGCTCCTCGTCGGGCTCGAACCTCTCCCCGACGAATCCGGATCTCGTCAAGACGGTGCAGGGGCGCGTCGATGCGCTGCATGCCGCAGATCCCGGTAACACGGCGCCGGTGCCCGTCGATCTCGTGAGCGCCTCGGGCAGCGGTCTCGATCCGCACATCAGCCCGGCGGCGGCGTTCTATCAGGTGGCGCGCGTCGCCAGGGCGCGCAAGCTCAATCCCGACGCTGTCCGCCGTCTGGTCCAGCAGCACGTCGAAGGGCGGACGCTCGGAGTCCTGGGCGAGCCGCGAGTGAACGTCCTCGAGCTGAACCTGGCGCTCGACGGCAAATAGTCGGGGAACCGAAGGGGAAAGTCACGTGACTCGAATCCGAACGCTCATCGTGTGCGCGCTCGCGCTCCTCGTGGTGACGCCGGGAGCCGCAATGGCGCAGAAGTCGCTCGCCGACGTGCTGGGCTGGCCAGCCACGCCCGAAGGGCAGCCCAAGACGTATCGCGAGGAGCTGACGCTCTACGGGTACGTCGAGAACAGCTACGTCTTCAATCCGCATCCCGGTCGCGGCAACGTCAACGAGCTGCGGTTCTACGACCACGATGCCGGGTACACGTTCAACGCCGCGGAGATCAGCATCAAGAAGGATCCGTCGGAGCGCTATCGCTTCGGCTACGGCATCGTCGCCACCGGCGGCGTCGATTCCCAGAAGAACCATTCGCTCGGGATCTTTCGCGACAAGGACGATCAGGGACCCCTGTTCAGGAACACACCCCAGATCGATTTCCCCGAGATGTACGCGTCGTATCTCGTCCCGGTCGGTGACGGCCTCACGCTGAAGGCCGGAAAATGGGGGACGCCCATCGGCTACGAGGGGTACGAGAGCCCCAAGAACCTGAACTTCTCGCGCTCGTTCCTGTATACGCTCGGCACGCCGTACACGCACACGGGACTGCTCGCGAGTTACCAGTTCACGCCGTGGTTCGGCGCGAGTGCGGGCTTCACCAACGGCTGGGACAGCGCTGACAACAACAACGGCTACCTCCGGCCGATGGGCCTCTTTGACTTCACGCCGATCGACAAGCTGACCGCCTCCGTGCACTGGATGTTCGGCCCCGAGCAGAACAGGAGCCAGATGCGCGGGAACGACGTCAACCAGCGCTGGATCGTCGACACGACGATCGTCTACACGGGCATCGACAAGGTCACGCTCGCAGTCAACTTCGACTTCGCCGGTGAAGAGAACGACCCGGCGCTCGTCGGCACGCGGAAGGACGCCGATTCCCGCTGGGGCGGCATCGCGGGGTACGCGGGATACGACTGGACGAAGGCGCTTCGCACGGTCGTCCGGCTCGAGTACTTCACCGATCCGCAAGGTGTCCGCAGCAGCGAGACGATCATGCCCGGCAACCGGGCCGATCTCTGGGAGACGACGGCTACGGCGGAATACAAGATCTGGCGCGGGCTGGTCGGGCGCCTCGAATATCGCCACGATCAAGCCAATCGCAATGCCTTCAGCGTTCAGGACCACCGCGGGCCGACCTCGCGCGAGCAGAACACGCTGACGCTGGCGCTGTCCTACTCGTTCTTCTGACGGTTCGCCTGATCTCTCTGTCGCCGAAGCGCCCACGCTGACCACGCGCTCGCCGCCCCGATGGAGTAGAGTCTTTCTCTGGCATGCGGCTCACCCTGGTGAAACGGCTCCTCGTCGGCACGCCCATGCCGCTCGCGCAGGCGCGGCACGAGCGGCTCCGCAAGACCGTCGCCCTCGCGGTCTTCTCGTCCGACGCCATGTCGTCGGTGGCGTACGCGACAGAGGAAATTCTCCTCATCCTCGTGCTGGCGAGCGCGGCTGCCACGTACCTCGCCACGCCGATCGCCATCTCGATCACCGCGCTGCTGGTGATCGTCGCGATCTCCTACCAGCAGACGATCCACGCCTACCCGAGCGGCGGCGGGTCGTACATCGTCGCGCGTGAGAACCTGGGTGCCGTGCCGGGTCTGATCGCGGCCGCGGCGTTGCTCGTCGATTACGTCCTGACGGTCTCGGTGTCAGTCGCGGCCGGGGTGGCCGCCATCACGTCGGCCGTGCCGGCGCTGGCGACGCACAAGGTCCTGATCGGCGTGGTGTGCGTCGCCGCCATCGCGAGCGCGAACATCCGTGGCGTCCGCGAGTCCGGCCGTCTCTTCGCGATCCCGACGTACTTCTTCATCGTCAGCTTCGCGCTGCTGCTGCTCGGCGGGTTCTACAAGCTTCTGACCGGCACGGCCGAGACGGCGCCATCGCCCACCGACGTGCGGATGTCCGAGCAGCTGACGTGGTTCCTGATCCTGCGCGCGTTCGCCTCGGGTTGCACGGCCATGACAGGGACGGAAGCGATCTCGAACGGTATCCCGGCGTTCCGTCCGCCCGAGTCGCGGAACGCGGCCATCACCCTCGGCTGGATGGCGGCGATCCTCGGGACGCTGTTCATGGGCATCACGGTTCTGGCGTCGGCGTACCACGTGCTGCCCCTCGAGGACGAGACCGTCGTTTCGCAGATCGCGCGGCGCGTGTTCGGCACGGGCCTCGCCTACTACCTGATCCAGGCGGCGACCGCCCTGATCCTCGTGCTGGCCGCCAACACCTCGTTCGCCGACTTCCCGCGCCTGTCGTCGCTCCTGGCGCGCGACCGATTCATCCCGCGTCAGTTTGCGAATCTCGGCGAGCGCCTGGTGTTCTCGAACGGGATCATGGTGCTGGCCGCGCTCGCCGCCGTGCTGATCATCGTCTTCCGCGGTGACACGCATGCCCTCATCCCGCTGTACGCGGTCGGCGTGTTCATCTCGTTCACACTCTCGCAAAGCGGGATGGTGCGCCACTGGTGGCGTCTACGGCAGACCGGCTGGCGGCATCGACTGCTGATCAACGGCGTGGGCGCCACGGCGACCGGCATCGTGACGATCGTCATCGCGGTCACCAAGTTCACGCACGGCGCCTGGATCGTCGTGCTCGTCATCCCGATCCTGGTGGCGACCTTTCTCATCATGCGCGGCCATTACGACGAGGTTGCCTCGGAGCTGTCGCTGGAAGGCTTCGAAGGACCGCCGCCGTTTCAGCACACCATTCTCGTCGTCATCGGCGACGTCCACCGCGGCGTCGTGCGCGCGCTTCAGTATGCGAAGACACTTGCGGGCCCGGAGACGAGGGTTCGCGCCGTCTTCGTGGAGACGGATCCCGCGCGCACCGCGAAGCTCGAGGAGAAGTGGGGGAAGTGGGGCCTCGGCGTGCCCCTCATCGTGCTGACGTCACCGTACCGATCGCTGCTCCGACCGCTGCTCGATTACCTCGACCACATCCAGTCGCTCGGCGACGATCAGATGCTGACGATCGTGCTGCCCGAGTTCCTGCCGCGGAAGTGGTGGCAGCATGTCCTCCACAACCAGACGGCGCTGTTGATCAAAGGCGCGCTCCTGTTCCGCAAAAACACCGTGGTCGCCGACGTGCCGTATCTCCTGAAGCGCTAGCTCCTCCGCGGGTGGGGCTGGCGTCGCTCTCCCCAGAAGACGCTATCCACTTTGCTCTGTCGGCTCTCATTGGAGCCACGCATCGTCGCGCCCGGCTCAGTCAAGCCCCAGAAGCAACGCTTCTGGGGAGAGCGACGCCAGCCCCACCCGCGGAGGCTGAACTGTCAGTCAGGTGCTCGCAGCCCGACCACCAACACGGGTTCAGCGGCCAGGCCGCGAACAATGCGAATCAGCGGCCCACGCCCAGCAAGAACAGGATCAGGATCAGCCCGAGCGGGGCGCCAAGTAACCACAGAAGGATCAGCGCCATGATGTCTGCCTCCTTTCCCTACGCGACCCTGCGGGGTCGTTCCTCGTGTCGGAGCTCGCGCCACCGGTAGTACGTCAACGACATCGGTTCGCCGGAGGCCATCCAGCCACCGATCACGCTGCCGACGAGACCGATGAGCAACGCCACGAGCGTGGCAAACGCGCTGTTGCGCATCGCCGCCGCCGTCGCCTGGTCAACCGTGGTCGGCGTCGGACCCAGCACCAGGTTTCCGGCGAGTCCCCCGTACCAGCCGCCGAAGTACCGCACCGCGCCGAGCGCGCCGAGCAACAGCATCATCGGCACCGTGAGCAGCCAGGCGATCGCGCCATGCAGGATCGCGGGCTCCGACCGCTCTATCCCGGCGATGCGGGCCGCCACCCAGCCGCCGAGCACGAACGCGAAGAACGCGCCACCGACGCTGAAGATCAGGCTCGTGAGCCGGATGTTCTTGAACGACACCGCCTTGGCGACCTCGTGCGCCCCCACGGCGAATCCGAGGAGCCCGATGATGAGCCCGAGCGCCACCGCCGCGAGTGCCCCGACCCAGATCGCGCTCCACGCGACCGGCCACTGCCTCGCTCCTGAGTCATAGCCCTCCATTCTTACGTCCTCCTCCACCCGTCGCGGGATTGAAAACCTCTGACCGGGTGCGCGGTGCACAGGGGATGCCGCCGAGCGCGCCAAATTCGCCTGGTGACGCGGCGACGTGCGGAGCGCGGTGGAATCTTTTACATGCATCCCGCCCGCGACGGGGCTCCTGCACTCGCCGAACCGTTCCTTGACGAGGGCCGCGTTCTCGTCTACGTTCGGCCGAGTGGATGCCCGTCGGCAGTGCACACCGATCGACAGGAGCGCCGAGTCATGAAAGAGCTGCGGATCTGGATGAACGGGAGGCTCGTCCCCCAGGCTGAGGCAGTGTTGCCCGTGAACAGCGCGGCGGTCTTCTACGCCACGAACGTGTTCGAGGGCATCCGTGCCTACTGGAACGAGGCCGCCGAGGAGCTGTACTGTTTCCGTCTGGCCGAGCACTTCGTCCGCTTCCGCGAGTCCATGAAGATGATGCGGTTCAGCATCCCGTACAGCGACGAAGACCTCTACAACGCCGTGCGCGAGGTGCTGACCGGGAACGATCTCCACGAGGACATCCACATGCACCTCGTGGCATACGTGACGGGCGCCGGGCTCGACGCGACCAGCCCGACCGGCGTCTACATCAATCCACGCCGGCGCCCGCGTGTCGCGGAAGGCGCGGGACTCCGCTGTTGCGTCAGCTCCTGGGTGCGGACGAACGACAATGCGATTCCGATCCGGCTCAAGTGCGGGGCGAATTACCAGAACGGGCGCCTGGCGACGCTGCAGGCCAAGGCCGACGGCTACGACAGCCCGATCTTGTTGAACCAGCGCGGCAAGGTGGCCGAGGGCACGGGCGCGACGTTCTTCATGGTGCGCAAGGGCAAGCTCGTGACGCCGCCGGTGACGAGCGACATCCTCGAAAGCATCACGCGAACCACGCTCATGGAGGAGGTCTGCCCGAACGTGCTCGGACTCTCGGTGACCGAGCGCGAGATCGATCGCACCGAGCTCTATGTCGCCGACGAGGCATTCTTCTGCGGAAGCGGTTACGAGATCACGCCGATCGTCTCCGTCGATCGCTTCCAGCTCGGAGAAGGCGGCGTGGGCCCCATCACCCAGCGGGTGATGACGGCGTACATGAACCTCGTACGCGGGGTCGAGAAGCGCTACTCGCACTGGCGTACCCCGATGTACAGCGCCGTCGCCGTCTGAGACAGGTCACGGCGTCCTCGGCTGGTCGTCCCGCGGTGTCTCGCTTCGGGTGGACGAGCACCCGCGTATCTTGATGATGGCGAAGCGATCCAGACCGGCGGTCCGGCGTGGAGGCGCGGCCAAGTCGCCCCGTAGCGGCCGGCGAAAGCCGGCGCCGCAGGAATCCCGGGCGACGGTCGAGCCGGTCGCTGCAGTCGCGCCGGAACCCTTGGTTGCCGCTTCCGACCCGTCCGAGTCCGAACATCTCGTTCAGGACTCGCTGCCCGAGGGCAGCTTCGCGGCCCGCACGCCTCCACCGGAGCCCGACCGCCCGTGGCCCGTGGCCCGCCGAGCCATCTTCTTCGACGTCGAGAACACCAGCCGCGCCGCGCATGTCGCGCGACTCATCGATCATCTGGCTGTCGATCATCTCGGTCAGCGGACGGACTTCGTCGCCGCCGGCAACTGGCGCGTCATTGGTCACGATACGGCGCGGTTGCTCGCGCGCCACGGCGCGCAGCTCGTGCATGCGGCCCCATCGGTCGGCGTCAAGGACTGGAGCGATCTGCGCATCGCCGTGTCCGCCGGAGTCTGGCTCGGGACAGCGCGCCCCGGCGACGTGCTGGAGATCGTGTCCGATGATCGCGCGTTCGACGCGGTCGGCGATGTCGCGGCCGGCCTCGGGATCGCCTACCGCCGGCTCAGCTATCGGAGCTTGTCCGGAGCGCCGGAGCGCGAGCCGGCCGAAGTGTCCGAGCCGATCGCAGCAGCTCCGGACCGTCAGCGCCGTTACGGGCGTCACCGCGGAGGCCGCGGGCGCGGGCCCGTGGCCGCCGTCGTGGCCCGTCCGACCCCAGCGGTCCCGCATCGGATCGAGCCGCCAGTCCAGGCCGACACTCCTGCCGCCGAGCCTCACACGGCCCCGCACGACGAGATCGTCTCGATCGTCCGCCGGCTGATCGAAGCGTCGCCGGACGGCGGCACGACACTCGATGCGCTGGCGAACGGACTGAAAGCGCATGGATTCAGCCGGCCGCCCGGCTCGCCTCGCTTGATCACGCGCCTGCGCAGGATCAAGGAGATCGCGGTCAGCCGTTCGGGCGCCATCACGCTTTCCGACTCCACGGCCGCGGAGACGCCGTCCGGAGAGCCCGAGGCGAGATCGGCTGATCATGCTGGACCGATCACGGTCGAAGAGCCCCCCGCCGGCGGCGCCGGACAAGGCGGTGAAACGCCATCCCCGGGAGAGATGCCGCGACGGCGGCGGTCACGACGGGGTGGGCGGGGTCGCCGCCGTCGCCGCCCGGAGGCTGCCGCCACGAGTTGAGGGTTTGGAACGATCAGCCTCCCCTTCTCAGCCGCCCGCCGAACCGCGTCCGGCGATCGCCTCGTTCCAGCTCCAGCAGGTCCTGCTGAACCTGGTCGCGAACGCTCAGGACGCGCTGCGCCACGCGGCCGCGCCGAGATCCATCGTGGTGGCCGGCGTAGCCAATCCCGAGCACGCCATCGTGGAAGTCCGGGACACCGGGCCCGGCATCCCGGCCGAGACGCGCGCCCGGATCTTCGAGCCATTCTTCACGACCAAGGCGCAGGGAACGGGGCTCGGGCTGGCCATCGCGGCCGGGATCGTCCAGAACGCCGACGGCGTCATCACGGTGGATAATCCTCCCTCGGGCGGTGCCGTCTTCCGGCTCACGTTCCCGATCGCCCCGCCCGTCGCCGATCTGCCGTCGCAACCGCGCGCGTAGCCGACCGGCTGCCCGCACGCTACACTACGGGGCGCTGCGGACGCCAAGGAGGATCCTGCGATGGTGAAGACCCGCTACGTCGTGACGTTGCTCCTGCTACTCCTCGTTCCCGCCGCGGTCGGAGCCCAGGCGCCGCCCGTCAAGCTTGGACTCTTGCTGCCTTACACAGGCGTGCTCTCGGTGCAGGGCAACGACACCACGAACGGCCTCGAGCTGTACCTCTCTAAGATCGGCAACAAGGCTGGTGGACGGGAGGTCCAGCTCTTCAAGGAAGACGACGAATCCAAGCCCGACGTCGCGCTGACGAAGATCAAGAAGCTCGTCGAGCGTGACCACGTCGATTTCCTCGTGGGCCCGGTGAGCAGCGTGGTGGCGCTCGCCATCCGGAACTACGTCCACGAGCAGCAGACGCCGCTCGTCGTGCCCGTCGCGTTCACCCGCGTGCTCACCTCGCCGCAGCAGGCCTCGCCGTCGATCTTCAGAGTCGCGGAGACGACCGACCAGTCGAACTATCCGATGGGCGCCTGGGTCATCAAGAACACGAAGCACCGGAAGGTCGTGATCATGGCCACGGATTTCGTGGCCGGGCGCCACGCCGTCGAGGCCTTCGTGGCCGGCTTCAAAGCGGCCGGCGGGGAGATCGTCAAGGAGATCTATCCGCCGCTGAACACGCCGGACTTCGCGCCCTATCTCGCCCAGGCCGATTCGCAGAAGGCCGACGCCGTGTACGCGTGGTTCGCGGGCGCCGACGCCATTCGCTTCGTGAAGCAGTACAAGGAGTACGGGCTCTGGGACCGGATGGCGCTGATGGGTCACGGCGTCCTGACCGACGACACGATCCTGCCGGCGATCGGGGACGCCGGGCTCGGCATCGTGACGATGTCCTCGTACACGGCCGTCATCGACTCGCCGGAGAACAAGGCGTTCGTGAAGGAGTACGACGCGAAGCACAAGACCTGGCCGAGCCGCTACAGCGAGGCCGGGTATGTGACCGCGCAGCTCATCGCCGCCGCGCTCGACTCGCTCAAGGGCGATCTCGGCGACCGCAACAAGGTGCGCGAAGCGCTGCGCCAGGCGCTGCCCAGGATCAAGCCGCCGCGCGGCCACATGGAGTTCGACGCCTACCGGCAGTGCATCACGCCGGAGTTCGTGATGAAGACGGAGAAGCAGGGCGGGCGCATCGTCAACGCCATCATCGAGCGCCTGCCGCCGTCGTCGCAGGAGCAGGTGTGGGGCTGGTGGAACAAGAAGTAGGCGATGGACGCGAACCTGACCGACCGGCTCGCTCACACGCGCTCAGCGCTGCTGATCGTCGACGTCCAGAACGACTACTGTCATCAGGATGGCGTGTTCGGACGCGCCGGCTTCGACATGTCGGCGATCCAGGCCGCGGCGGACCGGACCGCCGGCCTCATCGAGGCGGCACGCCGCATCGGCGTGCCCGTGGTGTTCGTGAGAACGCAGCACGATCACTGGACTGACTCGCCGACGTGGACGCGGCGAGACGTGCGGACGGCCGGCGTGATCTGCGCGACGGGGAGCTGGGGCGCCGAATTCTATCGCGTCGCTCCCGCGCCCGATGACTGCGTCGTCGTCAAGCATCGCTACAGCGCCTTCGTCGGGACGCGGCTCCCCGTGGTGCTCCGGACACTGAGCCGGGCGACGCTCCTCGTTGCGGGCATGACCACGAATGTGTGCGTCGAGTCCACCGTGCGCGACGCTTTCATGCGCGACTACGACGTCGTCCTCGTCGAGGACTGTGCGGCGGCGCTCACGAAAGCCGAGCACGAGAGCGCCGTGCACAACGTCCGGACCTACTTCGGCAGCGTGCTCGATTCCGTCACCATCGAAGGCGTCTGGCAGGCTGCCGCCCGGTGAGGTTCTGGACGATCCAGATCCTGAACGGGGTGTCGTTCGGGATGCTGCTGTTTCTCCTCGCGGCCGGGCTGTCGCTGATCTACGGCTTGATGCGCATCCTGAACCTCGCGCACGGGTCCTACTACATCCTCGGCGCCTACGTCGGGCTGTCCGTGATGCGCGCGACCGACAGCTTCGCCCTGGCGGCGGTGGCGGGCACGGCGGCCGGTACGCTCCTCGGTCTCGTCATGGATCGCTTCTTCCTCCGCCGGGTGCCACGCCACGAGCTGTCCCAGGCGCTGCTCACATTCGGCTTTCTCCTGATCATCGGTGACGCATCGCTGTGGATCTGGGGCGGCACGCCGCAGACGCTCCCGAAGCCCGAGATCTTCGAGCGCTCGATCCGGGTCGGGAGCCTGATCTTTCCGAGCTACCGCCTGTTCGTGCTTGCCACCGGCGCCGTGATCGGGCTGGCGCTCTGGTGGCTGCAGGAGAAAACCAAGCTCGGCGCGATGATTCGCGCAGGCATCGATGACGCGGAGATGGCGCGTGGCACCGGCGTCAACGTGTCGCTCCTGTCGACCATCGTGTTCGCGCTCGGCGCTGCGCTGGCGGCGCTGGGGGGGATCATCGGCGGTCCGTTCGTCGGCGTCTATCCGGGCGCGGACTTTGAAATCTTGCTCCTGGCGTTCGTGGTCGTGATCGTCGGCGGGCTGGGCAGCCTGAAGGGCGCGTTTTTCGGCGGGCTGCTCATCGGGTTGCTCGACAACTTCGGCAAGGCGCTGTTTCCGCAGCTCGCGATGTTCACGATCTTCGCGCCCATGGCGATCATCCTGGCCATCCGGCCGACCGGGCTCTTCGGAGCTCGATGAAGCAGCGCGCGCTGGTCGCATGCGCGGGACTGGTCCTGATTGCGCTGCCGCTGCTGCTGTCGTCCTACCAGCTCGGCCTGCTGACGAAGATGCTGATCTTCGCGATCTTCGCCATGAGCCTGAACCTGGTGCTCGGCTACACCGGGCTGCCGTCGCTTGGCCATGCCGCGTATTTCGGAATGGGCGCCTACACGGTCGGCTTGCTCGCCGTGCGCGTGGTGAACAACTTCTGGATCGACTTCGGCGCCGGGCTCGTCGCGGCGGCCGTGACCGGCGCGCTGTTCGGGCTGCTCGCGCTGCGCGCGCAGGGATCGTATCTGCTCATGATCACGCTCGCGCTCTCTCAGGTGCTCTGGGGCATCGCGTTCGGCTGGCGGCAGCTCACGGGCGGCGACGACGGGCTGCCCGGTGTTCCCCGTCCCGATCTGGGGCTGCCGTGGTCCCTGGCCGGCGGACTCGCGTTCTACTATTTCGTTCTCGTATTTTTTGCGCTGGTCGTCGGCGCGCTGTGGGTCTTGATCGGCTCGCCGTTCGGTCGCGCGCTCGTCGGCATCCGGGAGAGCGAGCGACGCATGGAAGTGCTCGGCTACGACGTCTGGCTCCACAAGTACGTCGCGTTCATTCTCGCCGGGCTCTTTGCTGGCCTCGCCGGCGGCCTGTTCGTTTACTACACGGGGTTCGTGAGCCCCGCGTATCTGTCGATCGTCTTCTCGGCGATGGCGCTGATCATGGTGATCCTCGGCGGCGCGGGAACACTTCTGGGCCCCGCGCTCGGGAGCGCCGCGATCGTGATCCTCGAGAACGTGATCAGCACGTACACCCAGCGATGGCTGCTGATCCTTGGACTGATCTATGTCGCCGTGACGATCTTCGCGCCCGCCGGGCTCGTCGGCATCGTCCGGGGCCGGCTCGGGAGCCGCGCGGCGTGACCGCGCTCGCGGTGGAGCGACTCGTCCACGATTTCGGTGGCCTGCGCGCGCTCGCGGGTGTCGACTTCGCGGTCGCGCGAGGTGAGCGCCTCACCATCCTGGGCCCGAACGGGGCGGGCAAGACGACGTTGTTCAATCTCATCACGGGAATCTATCGAACGCAGGCCGGTCGCATCCGGCTCTTCGACCACGACGTGACCGCGCTCAAGCCGCACCGGCGCGCGCGGCTGGGGCTGGGACGCACGTTTCAGATCACCACGCTGTTTCCGGGGCTGTCCGTGCTGGACAGCGTGTTGCTCGCGGTGCAAGGCGCCGATGCCATCCGCTTCGCCTTGCACCGGCCGCTGACGGCGTATCCGCATCTCTTCGAGCGCGCGGAAACGTTGCTGGGCGAATGGGGCCTGCTCGACCGGCGCGACGTGCTGACGCGGCAGCTCTCCTACGGCGAGCAGCGGCAGGTCGAGCTGATCCTCGCACTCGCCGGCTCGCCGCGGGTCCTGTTGCTCGACGAGCCGACCGCCGGACTCTCGCCGGCGGAGACCGCCGCCGTCGCGTCGATGATCCGTCGCTTCTCTCGCGACATCACGGTGCTGCTGATCGAGCACGACATGGACGTCGCGCTGGAGCTGGCCGATCGCGTGACGGTGCTCTACCAGGGCCGCGTGCTGGCTGCGGGCACGACCGAGGAGATCCGGAGAAACCGCCAAGTGGCCGAGATCTATCTGGGGACCGATGAAGGCTGACGCCTGTGAGTGCTGACGCCTGTGAGGGCTGACGCCCGTGCTTGATGTCCGCGATATCCACACGAGCTACGGCGAGAGCTACATCCTGCAAGGCGTGTCGCTCACCGTCGGCGCCGGCCAGGTCGTGTCGGTGCTCGGCCGGAACGGCGTCGGCAAGACCACGCTCATGCGCTCGATCATCGGCTTCACACCGCCGCATCGCGGGCACGTCGTGCTGAACGGCGAAGACATCACCCGTCTCCCGACGCATCAGATCGTCCGGCGCGGCATCGGTCTGGTTCCGCAGGGCCGGCGCGTCTTCCCGTCGCTCGACGTGCAGGAGCATCTCCTCATCGGGGAGCGTCGCGCCGGGACCTCACGCTGGGAGATCGACAAGATCCTGGACCTGTTCCCGCGGCTGCGCGAGCGGTTGCATCAAGGCGCGGGCAAGCTGTCCGGCGGCGAGCAGCAGATGCTTGCGTGCGGGCGCGCGCTGGTCGGCAATCCCAGAATTCTATTGATGGACGAGCCGTCCGAAGGGCTCGCGCCACTCCTGGTCCGCGAGCTCGGCCGCATTCTCGCGGAGTTGAAGGCGCGCGGTACGTCGATCCTTCTGGTCGAGCAGAACCTCGCGTTCGCGCTCCGCGTCGCCGACCGCGTGTATCTGATGTCGAAAGGCCGGATCGTGCACGAGACGGCGCCCGACGATCTCCGCCGCGACGAAGCTGCCAAGTCGCGGTGGCTGGGAGTGTGAGCCTGATCTGACGCGGCCGGAAGCCGTTGACAATGCCCCGAAACGCCGGTACGGTTCGGGAAATCCGATCGGAAAAGGGGTATTGTCGCTGGCCCGCCTGTCACGTCCCATAGGCATCCTGGACGAGCACCCCGAGTGGTCGAGCCGGCTCATGGCGGAGCTCGAGAACCGCCGGCTTCCGTTCGAGAAGATCGACCACTCCAGCCACGCGTTCGATCCGCGTGATCGGCAGCCGCGCTATTCGGTGATCGTGAATCGTTCGAGCCCGTCGTCCCACATGCGCGGCCACGGCAACGTCCTCTTCTACGCGGAGGCGGTGCTCAGCCATTACGGGTCCCTCGGGGTGCCCGTCATCAATCCCGTCGCCGCGTACCGGTTCGAGAAGTCGAAGGCCTTGCAGCTCGAGCTGTTCGAGCGCCTCGGCGTGCCCTATCCGCGCGCCGTCGTCGTCAGCCATCGCGACCAGGTGTGGAAGACACTCGATCGGATCCGGTTTCCTCTCGTCATCAAGCCGAACGTCGGCGGCTCCGGCGCCGGCATCGTGCGCTTCGAGTCGCGCGCGGAACTGGAAGCCAGGCTCGATACCGTGAGCTTTGGCCCCGACTACACCGCGCTGGTTCAGGAGTACGTGGAGCCCCGAGACGGCGCCATCGTTCGCGTGGAAATCCTGGATGGACGATATCTCTACGCGATCCGTATCGTGCGCAATGCGGCCGCCGACTTCAATCTGTGCCCCGCCGACATCTGCCAGGTGCCGGGCGCGTCGGCGGCGGTGCCAGCATCGTCCGCAGCGTCAGACCTGTCGGCGTGCCCGGTGGACCCGCGACCGGCCATGACCGTGACGCGTTTCGAGCCGCCCGCGGATGTCGTCGACACCGCGATCCGGTTGACGCGCGCGGCGTCGATCGACATCGGCGGCGTCGAGTACCTCGTCGGCAAGAACGACGGGCGCACGTACTTTTACGACGTCAACGCCACGTCGAACTTCGTTGCGAACGCGCGGGCGGTGCTCGGCTTCGACCCGACGCCGATGTTCGTGGACTACATCGTGGCGGTGGCCACCGGCGCCGGATCTCCGACCGCACATCGCGTCGAGACGCCCGCGGTCAGCGCCGCGTCCTAGCATTTTCCCTCCCGGCCGATTTGGGCTATCGTTGGCGGCGCCCATGGCTGACGATCGCGAAATTCTCACGGGAGCGACCATGCCCCCCTCGGGAGCGACCGTGCTCCCCCCGGGAGCGAGTATCGAGGCGCGCCACAGCTTTGCTGGGGTGCGCCGAGGGTATGGGGGTCTGGGGGCCTTCGAGGCCCCCAGCTCACCGAGCGCCATTCACGCCCGCTCGCGTGCGATCCGCGCTCGCGACGCGAGGCGCCACGAGGCCCGCATGAACTCGATCAACCGGCGACGATTTCTCTCGATGGCCGCGATGGCGGCCATGCTCTTTCGCTCCCGCAACGCGTTGGCGCAGGCGGGACCGGCCTCGGCAGGACCGGCCGATCCCAAGCTGATCGAGGACCTGGTGGCCGCGAACCACATCCTCGTGGACCAGGGCGTCGTCGATGGCTACGGCCACGTGAGTGTGCGCCATGATCGCGATGCGAACCGCTACCTGATGTCCCGCTCGATCGCGCCGGAGCTGGTCACCGCGACCGACATCATGGAGTACGACCTCGACAGCAACGCCGTGGACCCGAAAGGTCGCACGACCTATCTCGAGCGCTTCATCCACGGCGAGATCTACAAGGTGCGCCCCGACGTGAAGGCGATCGTCCACAACCATTCGCCGTCGGTGATTCCGTTCGGCGTGACCGGCGCCGAGCTGAAGCCGCTCTATCACATGAGCGCGTTCCTCGGCGGCGGCGTGCCGGTGTTCGACATCCGCGCTGCGACGGGCCAGGACACCGACATGCTGGTACGCAATCCCGCGATCGGCAAGGCGCTGGCCGCGAAGCTCGGCGCCGCGCCCGTCGCGCTGATGCGTGGCCACGGCGCCGTCGTCGTTGGCGCGGCGCTGCCGCAAGCGGTGTTCCGGAGCGTGTACACGGAGGTCAACGCGAAGCTTCAGGCGCAGGCGATGGCGCTCGGCGGCGGGAACGTCACGTACCTCGATGCCGACGAGGCGAAGAAGGCCGAGGCCTCCGTCGGCGGAACGATCGCGCGGCCCTGGGAGCTCTGGAAGAAGAAAGCGCTCGGGGGTCGGTAGCGTCCTACGTCAGAATTTCGTCACCACCCGCGATCGACGGCCGGGCTTGCTCTCCTCAGACCCGCAATCCACTTCGCTGATACGGCTCTCGTTAGGGCCACGAGTTCGCTACGCGCGCTTCAGTCGGTCCGCAGAAGCCACGGGTCTGAGGAGAGCAAGCCCGGCCGTCGATCGCTTCCGTGATAGCACGTCTGACGTAGCCCGTAGCGCCACCGCAGAATGACTTTGGCTAGCGCGGCGTTTTGGGTCGCGCGGCCGGCCGGACCGGTTGACTTTCGGGCCTAAAAGTCGTCTACTGACTGAGTGGTGGCCGACGACCGAGACCTGGATCTCGCTGCTGCGTTGGGCGCAGAGCGCGAGGCCTCGACTCAGATCCTCTCACTCTACATTCCGAACAAGGACCGCCACGGTCGGCCGATCAGGACAGCCCGGTGGATTCGAGAGGCGCAGGAGATCCTGACCAAGATTGGAGAAGGCTACACCACGACCCCGCCTCACGACGGCGGCTGGGAAACCGGGAGCGGACAGCTCCGACGCGAGAGAACCGTAATCGTGTACACGTATATCAAGCCAGAGCGGTTTCTCGCGCACGTCGGCGCGCTTCGTGAGTTTCTGCACCGTTTCGGTCGGGAGACGAACCAGGAAGTTGTCGTGGCCGAACTGAGCGGTGCTGAGGGTTCTTGGTTCTTCCGCATCAAAGAGTACGACGAATGACGGAGGCACGCATGGCAGCCAAATTCAAAATCACGAGCCGTTCCGCTGGCGCGATTCGGCATGCGGGGATTGCCGCCCGGTCAGTGGGTCCCGAGGCGATCGCTAAAGCGCTCGGCGCCGCCGAGATCGTACCCAGGGGAAGTGTTCACGGCGCCCCGATCAGCCTGCACGCCTTGCGGCGAGAGCTGGAGAGCAGGGTTCGCTCAACGGGCGGGCGGCCGGCCCTCGAAGGAGCAACCAAGATCCAGAAGATTCCGCTGAAGCCTGAGGATTGGTCGCGGCTCGAAGAGCTAGCCGACGAGCTTGCGCGGCAAGGCGTCTCGGCGACAGCCGGCCAAGTCGCAAGCGTCATGGTGCACAGCCAACTGGAGCGCCTTGCACCATCGGCTACGCGGCAGGCCGGGATTGGCTCATCACGCTCATCATCTGGGCGGTAGGATGTTCCGTCTGGATGTCTCTCTACGATTGGGCGCTGGACCGACTTGGGAGGGCTCGCGGATGGTGGCCGAGATGAAAGGCGTTTGCCGTATCGGGCTCGCTCTCCTCTGCTGCCTGCTCGCCTTCGCCGGGTCGGCTTCCGCCGAGCGCGCGTGGGTGCTGTGATGCCAGAACCGTCTCGCCAACGGATTACGGTTGGGGAGATGGCTGAACACCTTGTAGGTTTTATCGGACAGGACACTGAGAAATTCGAATGGTGGCCCCAACGGGATTCGAACCCGTGTTTGAGTCGCGACCACGTTTTCGCTGAAAGTGATCGCATGTTGCGCGCTGTTTAGTTCCGAAAAAATCGGCGCGACTGAAACACGACCCACGGCGAGACAAGAATCGCCGGCACGCGAAAGCCAAGCCGTACGATCACACCTCGCTTCTTGCGACGGTGAAGAAACTCTTCAAGCTGCCGGACTTCCTCACGCGCGTGTTGGCGACGAGCGCAAAGCTCGCGCGTTGGCCGACCTTGAAGCGCACCTCGATCGCAGTCGGCTGGCCCGCGAAGATACGCTGCGCCGAGCATCGCTGCCCGAACCCGAGCGCCGCTGGCTCGTCGAGCATCGCCCCGAAGCCGCCAAGCACTGGAACCTCCTGACGGACTGGACCGCAGATGCCCTCCGCTACACCGCCTGAATTACCAAATCCGTGGGCCTGCTGACGGACCCCGCGAGCAGGCGGCGGGTCAAGGGTCGCCGAAGGCGACGAGCGGAGCGAGATCTACTGGCGGATATGTCTTTTTATCAACATTATTAGTGCCTTATGGGAGACCTGCCTATCTGATGTTGTTCATGTTTGACACATGTTCACGTTTGGTGTACATGAGAATTAACTGAACATAAATTGTGGTCGTTCATAACTTCATGATGTTCACGTAACGTGAACATGTATATAAAATGAACAGATGGTAAGGACTAAGCCATGGCCCCACGAACAGAGCCGCATAAGCGAGACCTGAGACTCTTGGATGACGCCCTCGGCGCGTTAACGCGTACAACTGGGCTTAAAGCGACCGTTACCGCCCGCGAGCCCACACGCGCAACAGCCGCACGCGCCGGCGCGATGATTGAGATCCACGCGAATGGCAAGCGCTTCCCGTTCTTTGCCGAAGTCAAGGCTGTGGATCGCGTCGTCGCGCTTGCGACCATCAAGAACCAGTTCGGAAAGCACGCCAAGCGGGGCGTGCTTGTCACGCCCTACCTCACGGCGGAGCTTGCCGATCACTGCCGCAAGGAACTCGACCTTCACTTCATCGACACTGCCGGCAACGCGTACCTGCGAGCGCCAGGCCTCTACGTCTTTGTCCGTGGGGAGCGCCCGCCAACCACAGCGATGGCCATGGGCACTCGTGGCGGCGGCACCGCGACCGCACTCCGGGTCGTCTTCGCCCTGCTCTGCAAACCCGAGCTCCTCAACGCGCCATATAGAAACATTGTTGAAGTCGCCGACGTCGCCCTGGGTGCAGTCGGTTGCGTCTTCTTCGATCTCCAGGGCCGAGGTTACATTGCAGGAGGGTTACGGAAGCGCAACCGCCGCTTACTGGAGCCTGATCGCCTCCTTGACGAATGGGTCACCAATTTCCCTGTCAAACTGCGTCCGAAGCTCAATCCACGCCGTTTTCAGGCTCCTGACCCAGGGTGGTGGGAACAAGCGCGGCTCGATCGCGGCGCGCGCTGGGGAGGCGAAATCGCCGCAGCAAAACTAACCGGCCATCTCAAGCCGGCGACTTACACGATCTACTTAGACAGACACAGCGCTGCCGAGACTATCGCCACACTCGTGAAGCAACACCGGCTGCGTGCTGATCCCCGCGGCAACGTCGAGATTCTCGACGCATTTTGGACTTTCCATCTCGAGGGCACTCAGCTAGACGTTGTTCCGCCACTTCTCGTCTATGCGGATCTCATGGCCACTCTCGATCCGCGCAACCTCGAAGTCGCAAAGCAAGTCCGCGAACAGTACATCAAGCATGCTCTCCGTCCCGTCTGAGCGTTCCCTCCCAGCGAGAACACTCGAAGTCTTGAGGCTGGTGGATCGCGTTGCGCGAGAGCTGCGGGTCGCTTATTTCGTGACAGGCGCGATCGCACGGGACATTCTCCTGCATGGTGTTTTCGGTATCGACCCCGGCCGAGGAACACTGGATGTAGACCTCGCCGTAGCCGTGCAGAATTGGCCGCAGTTCGAGTTGATTAAGACGCGCCTCGTCGCGACGAACGCATTTACTGCCGAAGAAAGAATGCCTCATCGGCTCTTTCATCGCGAAGACGCGAGTGAGAAAGCTTATCCGCTCGATCTCCTCCCTTTCGGTGGTATCGAACAGCCTCCGAACAAAATCGTCTGGCCTCCGGAGCTCTCCATCGTCATGAACGTGGCTGGTTATCGAGAGGCGCTGGCTGCTGCACAAGACGTTGAGGTCGCTACAGGCTTCGTCGTGCCTGTCGCCTCGTTGCCGGGCCTCGCCATACTGAAGCTGCTAGCGTGGGCTGACCGCGGCATCGAAAATCCGAAAGATGCCGTCGATCTCGTTACGCTGCTGCGCTGGTATGGCGGAGCCGGCAACGAAGACCGACTCTTCGGCGAAGAGATGAGTCTCCTCGAGAGTCTGGGTTACAACATGGATCTCGCCGGTCCGCAGCTTCTCGGCAAAGACGCCGCTCGGATCACCACAACGGGGACTCGCAACCTAGCTCTCGCGCTCCTCGACGATGCGGTGACCCTGGAGCGCCTCACACGAGACATGGCAAGGGCATTCCGCGGCGCCGAAGATCCCATCGGTGAGGCCGAGGCTTTCATCGCGCAATTCAAGACCGGGTTGCAGGCGGCCTCACCATAACCCCCGCCGACTCGGGTGTTCCGCAAATGTTGACGTTCAACAAGTGTTGAAATGTCAACGGCCCGCAGAGTCGGCAGCCCAGAAACTGAGTCGAGAATGCCAGGCTAGGCTACGCGGGTGCGGCGCACCCCCGAGAAATCCGGCAGGCTGGCTGCGGGCGTTTGAGCCGATGAACGAAGCTGATACCTGTCGCAAGTTCATCGCTCCACGCCTCTAGGCCGTGCGTGGCTTGTACGCCCTGAGGTGCGCAGCCTCGACGACCGCCCAGAATCGCTCTGGCCGCTCCACGCCCGGTGACGTCGTTTTTGTCCATCTTGTCCATCCCTTTTCGATGACTGACTGTCAGTGCTCGACTGACGGTCAGTCCCAGACTGAATAGTGGAGCGAGGATCACACCGAAATGATGGTCAGCTTGAAAGGCCGAACCTCCCGAATCGCGGCGAAATCTCTCGCGTTGCCCGTCACCACGACCGCTCCGATGGAGCGGGCCGACAGAGCGATCAGCACGTCATTCATCAGGGAAGAAGGACCTGGGGAGCCGCGCGATTCCTGGAGCGCCCGCAACACGTGTCCCGCGTCCTCGTACACCACGCGAGACGGAAGCAGAATGCGGCCAGCCCGATCAAAGGCCGCGACCACGCTGCGCACGAGGCGTCGATCACGAACGGAGAACGCGCCGGCGTAGAGCTCCAGCATGACCAACGCACTCAGATACTTGACCGCATCACGCTGGAAGACCACCCGTTCGTGGAGACCAGCGTTCAGCCAGTCGATATAGAGGTTCGTATCGATGACGACTCGGCGCATCTCAGAAGACGCGCCGGATCTTGCCCTTTCCGCGCGCAACCCGGAGCGCCCGGTCGATGCCCGCCTCTGTCACCACCAGGTCGAGCGCACGATCGAGTGTCTCCGTCTCCGTCTTCGCGGCGAGCGCGCGGCGCGCGCGGTCGAGCTTCCGTTGGTCGAGCTGCACGTGCTTGTGTCGGAGCCCAGTCGCCATCATCGGTCCCCCCTTTCGCAATTCGCGACGATGTACACAGAATAACGATTCATGAACATCAGTGCAACGACGAGCGTGTAGATAGCGGGGGGACCCGGAGCCGCGAGTTCAGCTCGGCTCCAGGCTCGCGATGTAGCGCGCGAGAATGTCGATGTCCTCGTCGGTCAAGGGCTGAGCCGACGACGTCATGAACCCTTCCAGATCGCTGCTCGTGCGCATCTGGTATCCGCGGAGGCGCTTCAACAGATACTGGTGATCCTGTCCCACCAGCCGCGGCACGGCCTCCTGTCCCAGGAGCTTCGGTCCGTGGCAGGACGTACAGTGGTAAGTGCTGGCGAGACGCTGACCGGCCTCGCGCGTGGCCGCATCGACGGCCTGGCGTCCTGCTCGCGGCCGGGATACCTGCGCGGCAAAGTAGGCGGCCAGGTCCGCCATGTCCTCATCGCTCAGCTTGGCAGCGATCGGCGCCATCTGTGGATCTCGGCGCCGCTGGTTGCGGAACATGACGAGCTGCCAGTGCGTGTAGTACGCGGGGTGCCCCGCCAACGACGGCATCCCGGGCTGCGTCGCGTTGCCGTCGACGCCGTGGCACGCCGCGCACTCGGCAGCTTTTCGTCGTCCGGCCTCGACGTCATCGCTTCGGACGTTGGCCGACATCGCGATCAACGTCAGCGTGCACAAGGCGCCTGCCGCGATCCGGGCCCACATGGCAGCAATCTCACGATACCGCGGTGGTCGAGCGCCAGCGCGTCTGCGTCACTCGGTTACGATGGAAATGTCGGAGGGGGCCGGAACGACCCCCTCCGGCGAACGATCAGCGCGAGTAGCTGATGCGGTAGATGGCGCCGGCGTAGTCGTCGGACAGGAGCAGCGCGCCATCGGACATCTGGAACAGGTACGCCGGACGGCCCCACGGCTTGTTGTTCTCCAGCCATCCCGAGGCGAAGCCCTCTTGCTTCGGGGGCTGGCCCATGGCCAGGGTGACCGTCGTCACGCCGTACCCGAGCTTCTCGGTGCGGTTCCACGACCCGCGCTGCGCGATGAAGATCCGGTTCTTGTACTCCGGGGGGAACATGTTGCCGGTGTAGAAGATCATGCCGATCGGCGCCACGTGAGGCCCGAGCTTCAGCAGCGGCGGGTTGAATTCGCTGCACGCGTGGCCCTTGCCGAAATCGGGATCGAGGATGTCGCCCTGATGACAGTAGGGATACCCGAAGTGCGGTACGTTGCGGCTGGAGACCTGGTGGAGCGTGTCGTTCGGCACGTCCTCACCCAGCCAGTCGCGGCCGTGGTTCGTGAAGTACAGCTCCTTCGTCACCGGGTGCCAGTCGAACCCCACGCTGTTGCGCACGCCGTGCGCGACGTACTCGAGGCCGGTGCCGTCGGGGTTGATGCGTGAGATGTTGGCGTTCGTGTCCGGCGGCATGACGATGTTCCCGGGCGCGCCGATGTTGAAGTAGAGCTTGCCGTCCGGCCCGAAGGCCAGGTACTTCCAGCCGTGAGGCTGGTGCTTGGGCAACGAGTCGATCACGACCACCGGTTCTCCGGGATTGTCGAGCTTGTCCTCGATGCCGTCGTACCTGAGGATGCGGTTCTGCGCGGCCACGTAGAGCGCGCCGTCCCGGAACGCCACGCCGTTGGGGATATCGAGCCCCTTGGCGATGGTCTTGACCTCGCGCTTGCCGCCCTTGTCCGTCACCGCGTAGACGTCACCGACGACGCGGCTCGACACGAACAGCGTGCCCTTGCTGCCGAGCGTCATGGCGCGAGCGTTGCTGAGCCCGGACGCCCAGAGCTCGACCTTGAACCCCGGCGGCACCTTGATCTTGTTGACGGGGATCTTTTCGGCGGCCAGCGGCGCCGGCGGTTGCGGGACCGGGGCCAGAGACGAGTCTTTCATCGCGTCCGGCTGCCCTTGCTTCCAGGTCGGCGGCGGCTGCTGGGCCAGGACCAGCGGCGTCGCGCCAGCCCCGACGATGACGCCGGCGAGAATCGCAGCGGTGACGATACGGTATCGCTTGCGGTGATGCGGGGTCGACATGTTGAACCTCCGCGTTGAGGGTGCACTCGAAGCCTGGTGGCTGCCAGCTCAGTGTGGGGCGCGGCGCCACTAATACGCGGCTCCCAGGCGCTTGTCAATGGCCCTCCGCGGCCCTATCCTCCGCACACTGTGCGTACGCTCCTGTCGGCCGCTGCCCTGCTCCTCGGCCTCAGCCTGGCTTCGCTCCCGGTCCAGGCGCAGGACGAGGCGCCGCCACCGACGCGTCTTGAGCCGGTCGTCGTCACGGTGACGCGGATCGAGCAGCAGTCGAGCGAGGCGCCCGGCAGCGTCACGGTGGTCACGGACGAGGACATCAGACATTCGGCGAGCCAGACCGTCGACGATCTGCTCCGTCAGGTGCCGGGCTTCAGCCTCTTCCGTCGGTCCTCGAGCCTGGTGACCCATCCGACGGCGCAAGGCGTGTCCCTGCGCGGCATCGGCCCGAGCGGGACCAGCCGCGCGCTCGTGCTGCTCGACGGCGTGCCGATCAACGATCCGTTCGGCGGATGGGTGTACTGGAGCCGCGTTCCGCTCCAGTCGATCCAGCAGATCGAGGTCGTGCGCGGCGGCGGCTCGAGCGTCTGGGGCAACTACGCGCTCGGCGGGGTCATCAACGTCATCACGCGCCGGCCGACCGAGCAGGCCGCGTTCCTCGATGCAAGTTACGGGACGCACGACACCCACAACGTCGATCTCCTGCTGACCGAGGCCCGCGGTCCGTTGCGGCTGTCCATCGAAGGCAACGACTTCTCGACCGGCGGCTACGACGTCGTCAAGGCGTCGCGGCGCGGTTCCGTGGACATCGAGGCCGATTCCCGGCATTCCATGTTCACCGGTCGCGCCGACCTCGTTCAATCGTCGGAGCTGTCGCTCTTCCTCACCGGCAGCTACTTCGACGAGAGTCGGGGAAACGGCACGCCGCTGCAGTTCAACCGCACGGAGTCGGAATGGGCCGCGCTCGGCGGATCGATGCGCGCCGGGGAGAGCGACTGGTCGTTCACGTTGTCGTCCCAGGTCCAGAACTTCAGGAGCACGTTCTCGAATCAGGCCGCCAACCGGAATTCCGAGACGCTGGCGCTGGACCAGATCGCTCCGTCGGCATCCGTGGCCGCGTATCTGCAGTGGAGTCGCCGGTTCGGCAATCATCTCCTCTCCGCCGGCATTGACGGCCGCTGGACCGAGGGCGAGACGGACGAGCGCGTGTTCACCGCCGGGGTCTACACGCGCCGGCGTGAAGCGGGCGGCCAGCAGGCGCTCACCGGCGCGTTCGCGCAGGACGTCATCACCCTCGGCCGGCTCGCGGAGATCGTCGCGGGCCTTCGGGGAGACTCGTGGACGAGCTACGAGGGATTTCGCCGCGATATCCCGCCCGCGGCCGGCGTCCCGGCGCGGCAGAGCTTTTCGGACGTGAATCATCTGGCCGCCAGTCCGCGCCTCGCGGCGCTGGTGCACGCGACGCCGTCCACCGATCTCCTGAGCTCGGTCTATCAAGGCTTCCGGGTTCCGACGGTCAACGAGCTCTATCGTGTCTTCCGCGTCCGGAACGACGTGACCGTCGCCAACGAGCATCTGCGGCCCGAGCGGCTCACCGGCGGTGAGCTCGGCGTGCACCAGCGCTGGGCGCCCGTCGAGGTCCGCGTCACCGGTTTCTGGAACGAGGTGACCGATCTCGTGGCGAACGTCACGGTGCCCAAGCCGCTGCCCGACTGTCCCGCCGGCACCACCTGCCGGCAGCGACAGAACGTCGATCTCGCCCGGATCCGCGGCATCGAGGCGGAGGTGTCCGCACAACTCTCGAGAGACTGGCGCATCATCGCGGGCTATCTCTTGAGCGACACGCGCGTCGTGGAATCGTCGCGGCAGCGAACGCTCGAAGGCAACCGGCTGGCCCAGGTGCCCGAGCACTCCGCCAGCCTCACCGTCCGGTACCTCAACCCGGCCTGGGCTGACGTCTCCGTGACCGGCCGGTATGTCGGCCGACAGTTCGAGGACGATGCGAACACGCTGCCGATGGGCAGCTACTTCGTGGTCGACGTCACGCTGAGTCGCCGGTTTGCGAAGTGGGGGGAGGCGTATCTCGGCGTCGAGAACCTCTTCGATCAGGTCTACACGACCGGGCGCACGAGCGAAGGCGTCATCTCCATCGGGGCTCCGTTGCTGGCGCGCGCCGGTGTGCGCCTGAAGTTCTGACTCGCGTCCGCTCGCCCGCCGCGCGTTGCCATCCCGATGACCGATCCGATCCGCGCCTTCGCCGAGCACGTCGCCGGCACCGCGTACGAGGCGATCCCCGCCGCCGCCGTGCGGGCGACCAAGACGTTTGTGCTCGACACGATCGGTGTCGCCATCGCAGGGAGCGCCGAGCCGGCGACGCCGCGCTTGATCGAATGTGCGGCCGCGTGGGGCGCCGGCACCGAAAGCACCGTGTGGGCCACCGGCCAGCGGTTACCCGCGCCAAGCGCGGCGCTGGTGAACGCGTACCAGATGGTCGACGGTCTGGAGCGGGTCGATGACGTCCGCGCGCTGATCGCCTTGACCATCGCCTGAAGACTCGTCGAGCTTTACTTGAGCGCGCGCTCGACCTCGGCCAGGCGCTCGCCGGCGCAGTCCCAGAGCAGCGGAACGCCCGCGGCCAGCGCGATGCCGCGCCACTGATTGCGCGTCGTGTTCGGCGGCTCCTCACCGAGCGTGAGCAAGCGCTTCACCGGCGGACACAGCTCGATCGCCGGATCGTCACCGACCGCCTCCCACTTCGCCGGCTCGTTCAGCGTCTTCGCGCGCCAGGCGGCGGCGGCGAGGTTGTGCAGGGCCATTGCCTCGCGGAGCGACGTCTTCACGTCCGAATCCTTCGCGGTCTGGAGATAGCGGTCGACGTCGGCCTTGGCGAACGCGACCCGGTTGAAGTACATGCGGAATTGTAAGTCTGGCTTGCTGAACGATTGAAGATCCCGGAGCGCCCCGACGGCCTGCGTGATGGCCGGGCGTTCATTCTCGGGCGCGCGCAGCCGGGGCGCTGGAGGCGGAGCCGGTGCGGCGACGCGGGCCACCGATTGATCTCCGCGTAGCGCGTACCACGTTCCGACCGCCAGGATCACGGCGACGACAGCGACGACCGAGCCGATGACGACGCGCTGTCGCGTCAGGGCAGGGATCGGGGAGATGTCGCGCACGATCGCGCCTGGTTGTGGGGCGGGCCGGCGGGGCGCCGTCCGCATCTCGCTCTCCGCGTCGAATGCTTCGAGCGTCGTCCGGAGCGTGTTCTCGAGCGCTTGCTTGTCGGGAGCGGAGCCGGCCGCGGGCCGCGGTTTCCGCGCCGCGAGCGGCGGTGTGACCTGCTCGATCGGAGCGACCGGCGCAGGCGGTGCAGGCGGCGTGCGCGCGGGAGCGTCGAGCGCTTCGAGGGCGGCCGCCATCGCTTTTTCGAGAAGCTTCCTGTCGGTCGGGGCCGGGGGCAGCGTCGGAATCGGCGGCGCTGTGTCCGGTTCGGAGCTAGGTGCCGACGGCAGCAGCGACAGGCCCTCCTTCATCTCCTCGGCGGTGACCCAGCGCTCGTACGTGGCCCCGCAGGCGCACGTCAGCGTGAGGATCGAGCCGCTGCGCGTTGGGCTCGACGTGCTTGCCGTCAACGTCCCGCACGAGCCGTGCTGCCTGGTGAAGCCTTCGACGTCGACCAACCCCATGCCGCTACCTATGATACGGCGTCCGGTATGGTTTTCGATCGGCGCCGTGCCTGGCGGCGTTGCGCCATCGCCGGCGCCCGCGTATCCTCAGCGGGCATGGGTCGCTCGAAGCTCATGCCGTTACGCGAGGCCATCGAGCGTTTCGTCGGCGATGGCGTCTCGGTGTGCATGGGGACGGCGCTCGAGGCGTTGATCCCGTTCGCGGCGGGCCACGAGATCATTCGCCAGGGCAAGCGCGACCTCACGCTGATCGGCCCGATCTCCGACATGCTCTTCGACCAGCTCATCGGCGCGGGCTGCGCGCGCCGTGTGATCGCCGCGTGGGTCGGCAACGTCGTCGGCGGTCTCGGCCACAACTATCGCCGCGCGACGGAGCAGGACCTCCCGCATCCGCTCGCGGTCGAAGATCACACGAACCTCAGCCTCGCGATGGCGCTGCTGGCCGGATCGCTCGGCGCGCCGTACATCCCGACGCGCGCGCTGCTCGGCTCCTCCCTTCTCGTGTCGAACGCAACGCTGCGGACCTCGACCGATCCGTGGTCCGGCGAGCCGATCGTCCTCGTGCCGGCGCTCGTGCCCGACGTGGCGATCCTCCACGTGCAGCGCGCCGACGCCGAGGGCAACGCGCACTGCTGGGGTGCGCTCGGCGTCACGCGGGAGGCGGCGATGGCCGCGCGCGCCGTGATCCTCGTCGCCGAGGAGATCTTGCCGACCGCACGCATTCTCTCGGATCCAAACTTAGTGGCGGCGCCCTCGCTGAAGGTCGTCGCCGTGGTCCATGAGCCGTGGGGCGCGTTCCCGTCGCCGGTGCAGGGCTATTACGGACGCGCTCATGACGTCTATACGCGTTATCACGCCGAATCGAAGACCGTCGCCGGTTTCGAGCGCTGGCTCGAGCAGCGGGTCCTCGGAGTCGCCGACTGGCACGTCGCGCTCGACCGGATCGGGCGCGACACGCTGGACCGGCTCATCGTCGCCAAGCACTGTCCTGGCGAGCCGCCGGACTTCGGGTACTGAGCACGTGGACGTGGCGGGCGACGCGCAGATGGACTACACCGACCGCGAGCTCATGGTGATCGCCGCGGCGCGCGAGATCGCCGATCGCGAGATCGTGTTCGTCGGGATGCGGCTGCCGATTCTCGCGTTTGCGCTCGCCAAGCGGACGCACGCGCCCGCCGCGGTCGGCGTGTTCGAGAACGGGATCGTGCGCGAAGAGCCGGCGCCGGAGACGCTTCTGACGATCTCGGACCCGGCGAACGTCGCCGGCGCCAACTGGGCGACCGGCACGGTCAACGCGATGGCGCTGCTCCAGCAGGGTCTCGTCGATCTCGGGTTCATCGGCGGCGCCGAGATCGACCGCTTCGGCAACCTCAACACGTCGTACATCGGCGATTGGCGGCACCCGCGCGTGAAGCTGCCAGGCAGCGGTGGCGGTGGCGACATCGCCAGCCTCGCGCGTCGTGTGGTCATCGTCATGCCGCAGGAGCGCCATCGCTTCAAGGCGCGCGTGGACTACGTGACGTCGCCCGGTCACGGCGACGGTGGCGACTGGCGGCGTCGCGTAGGGCTGCGCGGCGGCGGTCCCGTCGCGGTGATCAGCACGCTCGCCGTGTTCCGCTTCGATCCGGACAGCAAGGAGGCGTATCTCGCCTCGTATCATCCCGGGCAGAGCGTGGCATCGGTGAAGGCGCAGACCGGCTGGGATCTGTCCGTTGCTCCGCGCGTGCGCGAGACGCCGGCGCCGACGGCGGCGGAGCTGGCGATGGTGCGCGCGTTCGACCGCGAGGGGTTCTGGACGCGATGATCGATCCGGCCGAGCTTCGGATTCTCGAATCGATCCAGAAGAAAGTCCTGTGGCTCGGCACCTACATGGTGCACCACGCCAACGCGATCCGGCCGAACCCGGACGGCACCAAGGTCGGCGGTCACCAGGCATCGTCGTCGTCGCTGGTCAGCATCCTGACGGCGCTCTATTTCCGTGCGCTGCGGCCGGGTGACGTCGTTGCCGTCAAAGCTCACGCCTCGCCCGCCTTCTACGCGATCCAGTATCTGCGCGGGCGACTGTCCGCAGACCGGCTTCGTAACCTTCGCGTCTTCGGCGGGCTGCAGGCGTACCCGAGTCACCGCAAGAATCCGGAGATCGTCGATCTGTCGACGGGATCGATGGGGCTCGGGGGCGTGCAGGCGACGTTCGCTGCGCTCGGCAGCCGCTACGTCGCGGATCACTTCGGCGTGTCCGGTCCCGAACGCTTCATCGTGATGGTCGGTGACGCCGAGCTGGACGAGGGCAACGTGTGGGAGGCGCTGCTCGAGGAGACCGTCGCGCGCCTCGGCAACGTGCTGTGGATCGTGGACGTGAACCGCCAGAGTCTCGACCGCGTCGTCCCCGACGCGCGCCAGCATCAGCTTCACGACCTGTTTGCCGCAGCGGGATGGCACGTCGTCGAGCTGCGATGGGGCTCGCGCCTGCAGTCGATGTTCCGGCGGCCCGACGGAGATCGGCTGCGCGTGCGGCTCGCATCGATGCCCGCCGCCCAGTATCACCGCATGCTGAGATCACCGGCGAGCGCCGTGAGGAAGGCGCTCGTGACCGGCCCCGGTGGCGGGATCGACGACGCGCTCGATCAGCTCCTTGCCGGCACCGCGGACGACGAGCTCGCTGCGCTCGTCGCCGACCTCGGAGGTCACGATCTCGTCGCGATCGACGCCGCGCTCGTCGACGCCGCGCGCGAGCGCGATCGGCCGGCCGTCATTCTGGCCCAGACGATCAAGGGCTGGGGGCTGCCCCTGGCCGCCGATCCGCTGAACCACACGGCGTTGCTGACCGCGGGTCAGATCGAGGAGCTGCGCACGTCGCTCGGTATCGCGGCTGGCGAGGAATGGGCGGGGTTCGCCGACACGAGCGCCGAGGCCGCATACATCCGCCGGCTGCCGCCGCTCTTCACGTCGCCATCCGAAGTCGACGCGCCGCCGGACGTGCCGCGCGAGATCGGCGAGAGCTATCCGGACGAGATCTCGACGCAGGAGGCGTTCGGGCGTGTGCTCGGGGCACTCGGTCGCACGCCAGTCGCCGACCGGGTCGTGACCGTGTCGGCCGACGTGGCCGTCACCACGCACCTCGCTGGCTGGATCAATCGCAAGGGCGTCTACTTTCCGATCGCGCGCCCGAACGCGTTCGCCGACGTGCCGCTGCCCGTGCAATGGAAGGAATCGCCGGCCGGGCAGCATGTCGAGCTCGGCATCGCCGAGCACAATCTCTTCCTCTTCCTCGGCGCGCTCGGGCTGAGCCGCGAGCTGACCGGGGTCACGCTGCTGCCGATCGGCACGCTCTACGACCCATTCGTGGCGCGCGGGCTGGATGCGCTCTCCCACGCGCTCTATGCCGGCGGGCGCTTCATCGTGGTCGCCACGCCCTCGGGCGTGAGCCTCTCCGGTGAGGGCGGCGCGCATCAATCGACGATCACGCCGGGCATCGGCGTGGCGTTGCCGAGCCTCACGTATTTCGATCCGGTCTTCGCGCGCGAGGTCGAATGGATCCTGCTCGAGACGCTCGCCAACCTGAGCCGCGGCGAGGGTGAGAGCTTGTATCTGAGATTGTCGACGAAGCCCATCGATCAGCGTCTCGCGCCGCCGGCGACCGCAACGTACCAAGCGCAGGTGTTGCGCGGCGGCTACCGTCTGGTCGACGCGCGCGAGCAGGCGCGCTACACGCCCGACGACGCTGTGCACATCTTCGCGACGGGCGTCATGGCGCCGGAAGCCGTCGCGGCCAGCCGGGCGCTGGGCGAGATCGGAGTGTTCGCCAGCGTCTTCGCGGTGACCAGTCCCGATCGCCTCTATCGTGGCGTGCGCGCTCCGCGCCCGTATCTCGAGGAGCTGGTGACCGCCGACGAGGAAGACGTGCCAGTCGTCTCGGTGCTCGACGGCCATTCGCACGGGCTCGCGTTCATCGGCGCCACGCTCGGCGTCCCGCAGATCCCGCTCGGCGTCGACGAGTTCGGCCAGTCCGGCTCGCGCCAGGATCTCTACCGGTATTACGGGATCGACGCCGACGCGATCGTCCGCGCGGCACGCACGCTACTCGCCCGGTAAACGTCTGCGACATCACGCAGCGCCGATGGGCGCGTGCGACAGGGGTCGCGGGACCACGAGGCACGCGTTCGCATGGCCGCTGCGGCTGGGCTGCATCCAGGCGTCCTCTGCCCGCTTACCAGATGGTGGCAACGGGTCCCGCAACCCCTGTCGCACACGCCCATCGGCGCAGAGCGATCATCGGCACGATTTCGCAGACGCGACACTCGCGATCGAGCGGCGCCGCGGGCCCTCGAGTGTGGAGCCCTTACACTCGGGTCTGTCCGGTGGTTAAATCGACGTATGGCGAGGTCGTCAGCGCAATCCACCGCCGCTCCGCTCATCCCACCATGGCCCACGCTCACCGCGCTCCGTGAGGCCGCCGCCGTCGACGACCTGGAACAAGTCGCGCGGGTGCTCCGATAGCGCCAGCGGCCATGCTGAACGTGCTCGTGACCATGCGCTTCGACGAGGCGCAGCTTGCGCGGCTCAGGGCGGTGTCGCCCGACTTGCGCGTGACGCGCGACAATCCCGAGACCGCCGACTACTCGCACACGGACATTCTCTACGCGGGCTCGCTGCCGGGCGACCTGTCGGGCATGCCGAATCTCAAGTGGCTCCAGCTCCACATGGCCGGGGTGAACGGCATCTACGATCACCCGATCTACACGAAGACCGACATTCCGCTCACCACGACGAGCGGCGTGCACGCGGCGACGATTGCCGAGTACGCGATGACGATGGTGCTGGCGCTCGCGCATCGCGTGCCGCGAATGATCGAGTGGCACGCCAAGGGCCAGTGGCCGGCCGACGAGCAACGCTGGCCGCTGTTCGTCCCGACCGAGGTGCGGGGCGCGACGCTCGGGATCATCGGGTATGGCAGCATCGGGCGCGAGCTTGCGCGCATCGCGACGTCAGCGTTCGCGATGACCGTGCTGGCCTGCAAGCGTGACCCATCGCGCCGCGCCGATCCTGGCTATCGTCTGCCGGGCACCGGCGACCCGGACGGTGCCCTGCCGGCGGGGTGGTTCTCGCCCGAGGCGCTGTCCGAGATGCTGGCGCGGTCGGACGTCGTCGTCATGGCCGCGCCGCTCACGCCGGCAACGCATCACATGATCGCCACGCGCCAGCTCCGCGCGATGAAGCCGACCGCGTACTTCATCAACGTCGGTCGCGGGGCCACGGTCGATGAGCGCGCGCTCGCGCAAGCGCTGGCAGAGCGGCGCATCGCCGGCGCGGCGATCGACGTGTTCGCGCAAGAACCGCCGCCCCCCGGTCATCCGCTCTACGCGCTCGACAACGTGATCCTGTCCCCGCACGTCTCGGGATTTCTTCCGAGCTACGACGACAAGTGTGCGGACCTGTTCGCCGAGAACTTGCGCCGCTATCTGGGTCGCGCGCCGCTCTTGAACCTGGTCGATCGCGCCCGAGGTTACTAGCGCGTTCTGTTTCGATGGATTGGAACGGCGACGTTGTACCGCCAAAGTTCCTGCTCTACACTGCCAGCGCCGGGCATGGTCAACAGTCACAGGGACTCCGTGAGCACGTATGTCCTCTCCAGGGGCAATCGGCGCCAGCGCATCGATGGCGTCCGTGCTGAACCGGGATCCCTCCGGCGTGCGGAGTCCGGTCGACGGAATGCCGGAGGCGTGACTACCTTGGGGCGGGCGCCCGTCTGTACGAAAAATTCGTCCGCCAAGATATGCATCGCCGCGCTGTTGCCGAAACCATCGACGCTGGAGGACGGCCGCGAGGGGTAAGTTGTTGGAAGAGTAGGAACCCACGGGACCCCTTGCCGTTGCGTGATTTTCGATAGACTGCAGCGTGCCGCAGCGTTGCGGCGAGACACAGGTCGGCCTATTCGTGGGCCGAATTGTAGTTGGACGGACAGGGATTGACGGGCTGCGCGACTTGGTTATACTCGGGGTATGAAAATTGCGGTGTCCGTTCCGGACGACGTATTCGAAGAGGCTGAGCAGCTGGCACGGCGGACGAAGCGCTCCCGAAGCGACGTGTATAGCCGCGCTCTCGCTGAATACGTGGCCCGTCACGCCCCCGATCGCGTGACCGAAGCGATGGACCGAGCGCTGGCCGAAATCGGTGAACCGCCGGACCAGTTCCTGCGCGCAACTTCCCGCCGCATCCTGAAGCGCAGCGATTGGTGACCATCGCCCAAGGCGATGTCTGGTGGGCCGACCTCCCGGAGGCGAGGGGCTCCGGCCCGGCGTTCCGGCGGCCGGTTGTAGTCGTGCAAGGAGATGCCCTGAACCGTAGCCGCATCGCAACCGTCGTTTGCGTTTCCCTGACAAGCAACCTCAAGTGGGCGACCGCGCCCGGGAATGTGCTGCTGCCGTCGAACCTCACTGGGCTTCAGAAGGAATCGGTCGCCAACGTCTCCCAGCTGGTGACCCTGGACAAGACCGACCTCACCGAACGGGCCGGGAAGCTCTCCAGATCTAAGCTTGAGCTGGTGCTTTCGGGGATCGATGTCGTCTTCGGCCGCTGAGGAGCCGTCCAACAACCTCGTCGAGCGGCCCGGCCCAGAGCGGCCGGCCGCTCACGAGGAACGTTGGGCAGCAACACCGCATGGCTATGTCCTCAGAACCGAAGCAGTTCTCCGCAGGCAACCAAGTCGTCACCGTTGAAGACGCCAAGCGCGGTGGATTGCGCTGGGCTGTTGGAACGAGCAACGGTCCGCGAAGCTCGACTTGGCGCTGCTGGGGAAACCACTTGGCGTCCCATCGCTCGCAGCCGCTCGACGAACGTCGCTGTGAAACCCGTCGCAGTGCAGGCTGGACTTCATCGTCCCGCCGAGCGACCGCACCGCGAGGTATACGTCGCCCTCCTTGTTTCTCCCGGCACATGGATCGCCGGACCCTTCCCCTCGACGTGCGCACGTGTGCGATCCAGATACTTGCTCCCGCATCCGAATTGCGGATGTTTCGCCCTGCTTCGGAGGCGCAGATGCGATGGGTCGCGCCGCCCCGTCCCGGAAACATGACGGTCGTGAGCTTGATCGTCGGTCCCCAGGTCGAGCCGACGGAGCACTGGCCGGGTGCTGCGTCCGGATCAACGCCCGTTGGATTCATGCTCACGCGGTCTCGTTCAGCTTGGATCATCGCAATCGAAGAACCCATCGCGCCAGACTTGGCGGAGAAAATCGAGCGTCATCGCGACCTGATACTTGGCCGCCATCCCTTGTCTTCCAACCCAGGCATTCGAGCCGTGATCGCAGCAGATCGCACGGACGGCCGTCGGATGTTCATAGAGCTCGCATGGAGCGGTTCCAATGCCGGAGTTGCTGCCTAACCAGCGCTTGCTGCCGACGAGCGCGGATGATTTCGGTAGCGCGCGCTTCGCGCGCGCATTTCATTGGAGCGCTCGCAGCAGAAGCGCAAGTCGTTCGGCGGACAAGGTGACGCACACGGAGAACGCCCGATGAGGCGAGAGTCGCGATGAGGCAAGCGCTTCGTGATCCAGCCGTGTGACAAAGGCCGTTTCGACAAGCGCTATGAGAACGTGTTTGCCCGCTCTGCCACTGACCGAAACGACGAGTAAACTTCGAGGCGGTCCGGGCACTCGGCGTCTATCCGCCGCAGTCGTTCCAGGTGCGGGCGTCGTGGGTCATCGAGTCGTATGGGCTCGGACAAGGAGAGGGATATGGCAGGGAATCACGCCGCTGATCACGGCCGACGAAACTTTCTCAAGCTTGCCGGGTGCGGGCTTGGCATGGTTGCCCTCGCCACTGGGCCGGCTCGCGTGAGGGCCCAGACGACGACC
>JBGPTW010000008.1:0-70890 GCA_041490825.1 Methylomirabilia bacterium
CCTCGAAGGCCCCCAGACCCCCATACGCTCGCCGCTCGCCGGGAAACCCGGCGCCCGTCTCGACACTCCGGGATGCTCCTCGAGTCCGAAGCTACGCGCGAGAGATTGCTAGACCGAGATAGACGATCACCATCAACAGCGCCAGCACGATGTGGTCCAGGACGCCGATCGCCTTGAGCGCGGCGTGCGTCTCATCGCCCTCCGCGGCCCGGGGCACTCGCGCGATCCACGCGAAGTCGCGCTGGCCCGCGAGCGCGACGGCAACAATGACCAGAATGAACTTTCCGGCGAGCAGCACGCCCGATCCGCTCTGCATCACGTGCTCCACCGGCCCCAGCTGCGTGACGTTGTAGAAGCCCGTCAGCACGACCAGCGTGATTGCGGCCCAGGTGACCGGCCGCGCGCGTCTCGCAGCAGCCACGAAATCACGTGCCTCGCCGCGCCGCGCGGCCGGCAAGAGCACGTGGCTCTGGTACATCAGTCCCCCGACCCACACCGCCATGCCGACGACGTGGATCCAGATCACGATGAGCCGGAGCGTCACAGCGTCGGACTCGTGAGCGCCGTGAGCGCCGTCGAGAAATCAGAGAAGTCGGTGAAAAGCAGATCGGGCGCGCAGCCGGCCAGCTCGTGCGCGGCATGTTGCCCGGTGGCCACGGCCACGGCGACCGCCCCGCAGGCTCGCGCACAGTCGACGTCGAGCGGCGTGTCGCCGATGATCGTCACGCGCTCGAACGGGAACGGGCGGCCGGCGAGCGTCCGAGCCCGGGCACATGCGATCTCCGGGAGCCGGCGCCGGTCGGCATCGTCCGATCCGAACGCCCCGACCTGGAAGAGCGGCCAGAGACCGGTCGGGCCGAGCTTCACGCGCGCGCCCGCCTCGATGTTGCCAGTGAGCAAACCAACGAGCGCGTCCCCACGCGCGCCGAGCGCGCGGACGATATCGACGATGCCGGGCATCACCTGCACTCGCCTGCCGTCACCGATCAGGTGCTGGAGCTCCCCGACATAGGCGTCGAAGCAGCGTCCGAGGCCATCGCCGATCACGCCTTCGGGAAGACCGGCCTCCATCATCAGATCGAGCACGATCCGCGGATCGGTCTTGCCCCGGAAATCGTACTGATCGATGGCGCCTGCCGTCCCGTAGACCGACTCGAGGGCGCGACCGAGCGCGAGGCGTCCGGCTCCGCGCGCGGTGACGAGCGTGCCGTCGACATCGAACAGGAAGAGTCGCATCTCAGGGCGCCAGCTGACGAAGCCGGGCCACGACCGAGGGCACGACGTCTAGCGCGGTATCGATTTCGCTCGGCGCCGTCCAGCGTCCGAGCGTGAAGCAGAGCGATCCCTCCGCTTCCGTCCGGTCGCAGCCGATGGCGCGGAGCACGTGCGACGCTTCGCCGGTGAGCGCGCTACACGCCGAACCCGACGACGCCACGACACCCCGGACGTCGAGCTCCATCAGCACGCTGTCCGACTTCACGCCGCGCACGACCAGGCTCACGTGATGGGGAAGCCGGGCCGCGCCGCCGGGACCGGTGCGACGCGCCTCGGGGAGCCGGGCCAGGAGTCCGGCGAGGAGCCGGTCACGGAGCAGCGTGAGCCGCGCTCCTTCGGCGCTTCCTTCGGCGCGCGCGAGATCGGCCGCCAGACCCATGCCCACGATGGCCGGCAAGTTCTCCGTGCCCGAGCGATAGCCACGCTCCTGTCCGCCGCCGAGGATCAGGGGCGCAAGCTTCACGCCGGCCCGAACCCACAACCCACCCGCACCCGGAGGACCGTAGAGGTCGTTCGACGAGACCGTGAGCAGATCGATGTTGCCGTCGTCGACGGCGATCGGCAGGCGTCCGAGCGCATTCACGGCATCGACGTGAAACGGGACCGCGCGTTCGCGCGTGATGCGCCCGATCTCTCGCACCGGCTGCACGGCGCCGATTTCTCCGTTGGCCGCCATCACGGACACGAGAGCCGTGTCCGGGCGAATCGCGTGGGCGACGTCAGCCGGATCCAGCAGGCCGGTGTCGGCGACGGGGAGCCAGGTGACTTCGAACCCGCGCTTCTCGAGATCGCGGCACGCATTGACGACGGAGATGTGCTCCACCGACGAGGTCACGATGTGCCGGCCCGTTGCGCGCTCGGCGACGCCACGGACCGCGAGGTTATTGGCCTCGGTGGCGCCGCCCGTGAAGATGACGCCGCCGGACGCGCCCCCGATCAGCCTGGCGAGCTTGGCACGCGCGCCGTCGAGCGAGGCGCGCGCTTCCTCGCCGAGCGAGTGCGGCGAGGACGGATTACCGACCCCGCCTTCCAGGAAGGGTCGCATGACGGCGACGACGCGGGGATCGACCGGAGAGAAACCGCCGTAATCGAGATAGACCCGAGTGGCCGGAAGGCGGCCGGCTCTAATGAGTCTTTCGAACGAGGAACCGGTAGACCGGGCCATCCTTGTCGATCTCGAGAAGCTCGTGTCCCGTCCGCGCCGACCAGCTTTTCATGTCGGCCTCGGAGGCCGGGTCATCGGAAGTCATCTCGAGCACCTGGCCGGGCCCGAGCGAGCGGATCGCTTCACGGGTCCGGAGGATCGGGATCGGACAGAAGAGCCCGAGACAGTCAATGGTCTTGTCGGCGGAAATCGTCATACACCCAGAAAGCTCAACCCAGCAGAATCATACCTCGGGAAAATTCTCACATTGACACGCCAGCGCGGCAACAGAATAATGTTGTGCTATGCCGGCTGAGGTCGGGATCGACGTCGCCGGGCGAAGCCTGAAGCAAAAGGTCCTGCTGGCGCTTGCGCTCTCGGCCGTGCTGCCGGTGCTCGTGCTCGCGTACGTGGTACGCAACTTCGTCATCCCCGCCCTCGAGCCCGGGGACACGACGTTCTACGGTATCCAGGCGCTCGTCTTCTTCACCCTCGTCGGCATGATCGCTGGCGGCTGGGTGATCTGGAGCCTAGGCCGCAGCGTCGCGCGGATGATGGAGCTCATGGCTCGTGATCCGAAGCTTGCCACGCTGGAGAGCCGCACGGACGAGGTCGGCGCGCTCATGACGAGTTTCTCGAAGATGTGCCAGACCATCGATCAGCAGGGCACGGAGATCAACAGCTTCGCGGCTCGACTGGAAGCGGCCTACAAGGAGCTTGAAGTCACGAATACCCGCCTCAAGGAGACCTCGTTCAAGGACGAGGTGACGGGCCTCTACAACCGGCGCTTCTTCACTATCCGGCTGGAAGAGGAAATCTCGCGCCACCGCCGCTTCGATCACCCGGTGTCGGTCGTGCTCCTCGATCTCGACGGGTTCAAAGCGGTCAACGACGACCTCGGCCATGCCGGCGGCGACGACACGCTGCGCGACATCGCCCAGCTGCTGATGAAGCACTCGCGGGGCATCAACGTCGTCTCCCGTTACGGCGGCGACGAGTTCGTCGTGCTCCTCGTCGAGACCTCCAAGGCGGGCGCCTGCCTCTACGCTGAGCGGATCCGGGAAGTCATCTCGAAGTTCCCGTTCTCGCACGGCAAGCCGATCACGGCCAGCCTTGGCGTGGCCAGCCTTCCCGATGACGAGGCGAGCACGGGTGAGGATCTGTTCAAGATGGCGGACGAGGCACTCTACGCGGCGAAACGGTCGGGCAAGAACCAGGTGGCGGCCTCGCAATCGACCGACAAGCATCCAGAGAATGGACCGAGCCAATGGACCGACGCGACCTCCTGATCGTCGACGACGACTGGCAGGTGCGACAGGTCCTTCACGAGATCTTCCTGTCCGCCGGATACAACTGTCTGCTGGCCCAGGATGGCCGGGAAGGTCTGGAGGTGTTCAAAGCCGCTCGCCCGCCGATGATGGTGACGGACCTCAAGATGCCGAACATGGACGGCATCGCGCTCCTCCAGGCCGTCCGGGCCATCGATCCCGATGCCGCGGTCATCGTGCTCACCGGGGCTGCCGACGTGAAGACGGCGATCGACAGCCTGAAGCTCGGCGCCTACGACTTCATCATGAAGCCCGTGAACGTCGACGAGCTGGTCATCGCGGCTGACCGCGCGCTCGAACGCCGTCAGCTCTTGATCGAGCGTCGCGAGTACCAGGTGTATCTGGAGCTGCGGGTCGAAGAAGCGACACGCGATCTCCAGGGCGCGTACCGCCAGCTACAGGACACCTACAAGTCGACGCTCGAGGCGCTCGGCTCCGCGCTCGACACCCGGGACGTCGGGACGGAGGCGCATTCCCGGCGCGTGCACGGCTACTCCCTGTCGACTGCGCGCGAGTGCGGCGTGCCCGAGGAGCAGCTCACCGACATCGCCCACGGCGTGCTCCTCCACGACATCGGCAAGATCGGCATCCCGGACGCGATCTTGTTGAAGCCTGGGCCACTCACACCGGAAGAGTGGAAGGTCATGCGGCGGCATCCCGAGATCGGCAAGCGATTGATCGAGAACATTCCGTTCCTGTGCGGCGCCGTGCCGATCGTGTACCACCACCATGAACGCTGGGACGGTTCTGGCTACCCGCTCGGGCTCCGCGGCGAAGGTATCCCGCTGGGCGCGCGCATCTTCGCCGTCGTCGACGCCTTCGACGCGATGACGTTCGACCGCCCGTATTCGAAGGCGATCTCGTTCGAGGCCGCCAAGGCCGAGATCCGTCGCTGCGCGGGCACCCATTTCGACCCCAGCGTCGTGCAATCGTTCCTCAAGGTCGACGAGACGGTCCTGGCCGACATCCGTCGCAAAAGCATCGCGCCCTGATCAGACCTCACGAGACGCTCTTGGCACGGATCGGCGACGCGCATGTCAGTCCGCGTTCTTCGCGCAGCGAAAGCCGATCGTGTTCAGGCGATAGTGGGGCGGGCCATCGTGCCGGAACGTCGTGGTGAGGTAGACGGGCAGGTCGTCCCAGGCGCCGCCGCGCAGCACGCGGCGCTCGCCCGAAACCGGGCCCCGAGGGCTCTGCTCGGATGACCGAGAATAATAGTTGGCGGCGAACCGGTCGGCCACCCATTCGCTGACGTTCCCGGACATGTCATACGCATCGTACGGACTCACGCCGCCGGGATAGCTTCCAACCGGACGCGTGGTCTCGATGTCCATGTCGCCGTTGGCGCGCGACGGGTCCCACGCCGTGCCCCACGGATACCGGCGGGCGTCGGTCCCCCGCGCGGCCTTTTCCCACTCGGCCTCCGTCGGCAGCCGCTTGCCCGCCCACCGGCAGTACGCCTCGGCGTCGTGCCAGGACACCTGAACGACCGGATATGACGTCGGCGCTGCGCTGCCAGGGCCGATCGGCTTCCGCCAGTCGGCGCCGGCGAGCTTCTCCCACTCCCAGCGGCTCGCACTACGCCTGTACACCCAGCTCCAGCCGTCGCGCTCGGCCGCCGTCCGGTATCGCGTCGCCTGAACGAAGCGCTCGAAGAGCGCGTTCGCCACCTCGAAACGGTCCAGATAAAAGCTTTCGAGGCTCACACGGTGCCGCGGCGACGCGCGCTCACTCCATTCTTTGCACGATCCCGGCTGCGCGCCGCCGCGCAGGCACTCCTGGCGGACCTGTTCGGCCTCTGCGGGTGAGCTGCCCATCACGAATGTGCTTGCCGGCACCAGCGCCATCTCGGCTCCATCCTCGCCTCGCACCGCGCGCGCGGGGCCAAGCGGCTCGATGTCGATCTCGACCTCGGTTCGTTCGCTCGGTCGCACGACGACCTCGCGCACCCAGTCGCGATACCCGGCCTTGCTCGCCCGAAGCCGTTGCGGTCCCGGCAGGACGTTCTCGACCAGCATCAGCCGGCCGCCCTGCATCTGCCCGATCCGCTGGTCGCTGAGGAAGATTTCGAGGCCGGCGGTGTGCGACGACAGCACCAGTTGGCCGAGGTCGGACGCGCGGGTCGCTCGCGCAGCTGGCGGCTGAGCCGCCGCCCGCGTGGCCGAGGCACCGGCAAACACGAACTGCCCTTCGCCGTCGAGTCGGCTGTACTGGGGATGCATGCGACCATCGGAATCTCGGACGACGCGTGGCTCGATCCAGGCGGCGAGCTGTGCCGCAGTGACGATGCCGCGTCCCTCCGGATCGGCCAGGCCCCGAATTCCCTGCAGGAAGTGGCGGGTGAAGACGCCGTGCCCTCCTTCCTCGATGGCGCGCTCGCCGCGCCGGCCTGCCGTCAGCACCTGAACGACTGGCTCCCGCAGCGCCGACGCGAGAAACGCGTCGTCGATCGAGCGCGGTGCGACGTCGCGGGTCACGGAGAACCCGGAGAAACACGCGTCCATCACGAACAGGACGTGGCGCGCCTTCACGCGCCGGCCGATCCGCTTCATGTCCTCCATGAGGAGCGCCGTCGCGGGAAGGGCGTCGCGATCGGCATCGACCGGCAGGAAGTATCCCTCTTCGCCTCCGCGCACGGCGACCGTGTCGCCATGGCCGGCGAAATAGACGAAGAGCCGATCGTCCGGTCCCATCTTCACCAGATCGCGATACAGCACGGACTCGATCCGCGCTTTCGTCGCGTCGGCGTCCAGCAGCAGCCGGATGTTCTGCGGGGGGAACCCGAGGCTCGGCAAGGCTTCGGCGACCGCGCGCGCGTCCGCCACCGCATAGTTCAGACGAGGGCTGACCTTCTGGTAGGCATTGATCCCGATGATCAGCGCCCAGGAGTTCGCATAGAGCGACGGCGTCGACAGCCGCGGCATGCCCGCCGGCTGGGCCGCGGCGGTCACCGGCCCTGCGAACAAAAGGACCAATGCGAGCATCACGTATCTGCTCATCGCGGCCGGAGGCGTCACGATCACCGGACCGATCACGCCGGGCAGATCTTACACCATGTCAGGCGAACACACCGCCGGCCGTAAGGATTCCGCTGTCCCGACGTCCGTTGGACCGGGTGATATGTCACGTTGCAAAAATTACGACAGGTGGAGACGGAATTCCCTATAATCCGACCCCCTGAGCGTGGCATGAGCGAAGTGACCAGCCGCTACCGCGTCATCGATCCCGTGCAGGGCGACCCGTCGCGGCCGCTGTTCAGGGCGCATGACTCCTTGCTCGATCGCCCGGTCACTCTCTACGTCGCTTCGACGACTGCGGGCCGGAGCGCCGAGATACGGGGGGAGCTGCTCCGCCAGGTGCGAGCGCTCGCACGGCTACGGCATCCCAGTGTTCCCGTCGTCTACGACGTCGCCGAGGATGACGGGCGCCTGATCGTCGTCATGGAGCCGCTGGAGGGCGCGACGCTGTCCGTGCGCCTGCGCGACGCGCAGGCGCTGACCCTGCGAGAAAAACTCGACGTGATCGGGCGCGTCTGTGAAGGCCTGGATCACGCGCACCGTCACGGCGTGGTCCACGGAGCGCTCGCGCCCGACGCGATCGTCGTCCTGCATGACGGCGTGAAGTTTCCGGACATCGGCCTCTCTGCGTTCGCTGACGCGAGCGCGCCCGTCCCCGCGCACGCGCGCCGCTATCGATCGCCGGAGCACGCCGATGGCCACGTCGATCACCGATCGGACATCTTTTCCGTGGGCGCCATCCTGTACGAGCTCTTGGCCGCACGGCCCGCGTTCGCCGGCGACGATGCCGAGACGATTGCCGAACAGGTGCGCGCGACGACACCACCGGCGTTGCGGGACGTGGTCCCTGACATCCCGCCGCATCTCGACGCCGCCGTGGCGCGCGCCCTCAGAAAGGACCCGTTCGAACGGTTCGCTGATCTCGGCCAGATGCGTGCCGAGATCTCGCGGCCGGACGTCGTCGCCGCCGGCACCACGGCGCCGGCGCTTCGCGCTCTGCCGGCGATCCGTCGAGCGAGTCGCGGCGTGCAGGTGGCTGCCCACCTCGCACGCGCGCGCCCACGCCTCGTCGCGATCGGCAGCGGCACCTTCGCCGCGATCGTGGCCAGCGCGTTGTTCCTGCGCCCATCTCCACCGAGCCCGCGTCCCGCGGCGCCGGTCACCGCGACCATCGCCATCGAGAAGCCAGCGGGGCCACCGGTCGTCGAGTCACTGCAGCAGTCGGTGACCGCGGCGCGCGAGAAGGCCGCGCGCGCGGGAGCGGACCGTCTCGCGCAGAAGCGCTTCGCCGAGGCCAGCGCGCACGAACAGACGGCCGCGAAGGAACTGGCGGCGCGCGACGACACCGCGGCCGAGCGCGAACTGCGCGAGGCGCTTCGGGGTTATCAGTCGGCGCTGGTAGAGGCGCGCCGACCGCGCGAGCCCGCCGACGTGCCCCTCCCCGGCAAAAGCCGCTCATCCGGACGCACGACAGCACCGGCGGAGCCTCTGACCACCGATCAGAAGAAAGCGGTGGACGACGCGGTCACCCTCGCCCAGGTCTTCGAGGCACGGGGCGACCTCGAGCTCGCTCGGCGGGAGTACCGTCGCGCGCTCGCGCTCGCACCGGATCACGGCGAAGCGAAGAAAGGCTTGGGCCGCATGGATGAGTCGTTGAAGATCAAACTGCGCGACCAGGCGCGGCAGTCGCCGTGACACGAATTCCGGCGCTCGACTAAGGTTCGACGGAACGTTGGCCGGGCGCGGCGAGGTGCGAATGAGAAGGCTGGTGGCCGGCGCGCTCTTCGCCGGGGTCCTGGCGGCGGCCCCGGCGGCCTCGGCGCTGTGCGCGGTGGAAGGACGGCTGGAGCTCGTCCGGCTGAATCTCGATGAGCCACCTGCGTTCGTGATCCATGTCCGTCAGACCGGACTCGTCGTTCCCAACGCGTTCCATCTCGAGCGGTCAGCGGGCGGGAGTCTCGGTGACATCCCCCACGTCTTGCAGCTGCTCAATCTGGCAACGTCGGCGACGGCCACCGTGCTCGCCGTCGGCGATCTTCCCGAGTGCCCCGACGCCGAAGAGATCGAAAAGTCGCGGAAAGAGGGCAAGGGCGCATACTCGGGCCGGCTGGTGCGCGTCTTCGTGCGGCTGCGATGACACACCGCTGGGCCGCGCGCGTTGCGTGCATGAGCGCGTGCCTCGTGTTCGCGGCCATGGACTCCGCCAACGCCACCCCGCTGAGCAAGCCCGAAGTGCTGAAGCTCGTGCGCCGTCACGTCGAGGATCACCGGGTGTTGGCCGTCGTGCAGGAGCTCGGCGTCGATTTCAAGCTGACACCCGAAGTCGTCGAGGAGTTCCGCGCCGCCGGCGCAACCCCGACGCTGCTCGCGAAGTTGCGCGGGCTGCTCAACAGCGAAGACTCAGGCGAACCCAAGGCGCAGGTCGACGTCACGCCTCCCGCGCGCCCCACCAGCCAGGGAACGTCGGCGTCATCGACCTTCGGACCCCAGGCGGCCGTGAGCGGCCCTTCGCTCGAGTCGATGGCACCCGACTCGACCGGTAAGTACCGGAACATCGCTGTCGTCCCGGCCCCGACCGAGGGCCCGGTCGTCGTGGATGCCGGCGGCAAATGGGCGCAGATCAGGCCGCTACTGGAGAAGGCGGAGGCGCTCGTCAACGACGCGGACATCCGGGGCGCGCAGCTGCTGCTGGCCAAGGCGATCGAGATGGACCCCGGCGAGCCCCAGGTGTGGAAAGCCTTCAAGCGCCTCGAGCTCGACCTCATCGTCCGGGCCGAAACGTTGCTGGCCGACGGTCAAGTGCCGCGCGCGCTGCGCGAGTTCCAGTTCGTCATCACCACGAATCCCGAGTCGGCCCTCGCGTACAACGGCATGGGCCTGGCGCTCCTGAAAATGAAGAACTACGACGATGCGCTCGCCGCGTTCGAGAAGGCGCTGTCCCTCGACCCGGCGAACGCACGGTACCGGCAGGCGCTGAACGAGGTACGGCTCCGGCAGAAGGCGGCGAAGGCGCTTGAGAAGACGGGTCAGGAAAACCTCAAGGAGATGGTCGGCGAGCCGACCGGCCGGAAGAAAGGACAGTGATGATTGTGACGTGCTCGGGATGCCGAAGGATGCGGGTGGCGCTCGCCGCGGTCGTGGCGCTCGGCATGACCGGCTGCGCCGCGGGCGCGCCTCAATTCGAGGCAGGCGCGCGCTTCGCGAGCGACCGGAAGTGGGACGAGGCCCTCCGCGCCTACGAGCAGGCGGTGAAGGAAGAGCCCGGCAACACGCAGTATGCCGACGCGCTCCGCCGGGCGCGTGACGCCGCGGCCGACGAGCAGCTCGCGAAAGCACGGGCCGCCGGTGGCAGCATGAGCCAGCTTGCCGAGATCGATCGGGCGCTCACCAGCGTCGCGCGCGCGCTCCAGTACAACTCCGAGCACCGCGCATCCCTGGATCTGCAGTCGACGCTACGTGACCGTCAGAGCGCGCTAGAACGGGACATCGCGCGGCTGCTCTCCGAGGGCCGTAGCGCGGGCGTGCGCGACGACTGGGAACCGGCGCAGCAGGCGGCCACCCGCGTCCTCGCGATCGACCCGTCAAACGCCGAGGCCATGAAGCTGAAGCAGGACGCTCTGCGCGGCGCAGTAGCCAAGAGCCTGCGGCTGGCGGCCCAGGCGGAAGGAGCCGAGGACTGGCGCGAAGCGGTCCGGCATCTCGAACAGACGCTGGCACTCGATCCCGCGAACGAGTCTGCGAGCCGGCGACTGGCCGTCGCCCGAACCCGGGACAACGCCGCGTACTACGTCGGGCGGGCGCGCGACTTCGAGGGACAAGGCCAGATGGAAGCGGCATACCGGTATCTCAAGACCGCCGCGAAGTACTACGGCAACGAGATCCAGGACTCCCTGGAACGTCTGGCCACCGAGGGTCGTCGACGCCTCTACACCGAGGCGCTCAAGCGGGCCGAGAGCGACGACTGGGGCCGCGTCTACAATGCGCTCGGACTCGCCGTCGAGGCCTACGGCGTGCCGCCGAGCGTACATCCGTCGGTCCGCACGATCGTGCGGGAGCTCGCCGGCAAGCTGTACGACCGCGCGATGGAGTACGAGAACCAGAAGCTGTGGGGCAACACGTATCTCTGGTTCTTGGCGCTCTCCCAGATGGACAGCACGTACCGCGACACGGCGAACAAGGTCGAGCAGACCCGGGAGAAGCTCCTCGACCGCGCCACGATCAAGATCGCCGCGTTCGAGATGGAGTCGCCGAAGGCGGCGCCGGACGCCGGCTCCCTCATCACCGCCAATCTGGTCACGGGGCTGTCCAGACTGCGCCGGGACTTCAGGATCATCGAGCGCGATGCGCTGCAGTCCATCATCAAGGAGATCTCGATCGGGCAGACCGGCGTTCTCGACGTGGAGACGGCGAAGGAGATCGGCAAGATCGCCGGCATCGACGTCATCCTCCTCGGGCGCGTGCTCGAGTACAAGGTCGATCAGAACGACGACGTGCAGACGAAGACGACGACGGTGCCGCTGAAGAAGACCAGCGACAACCCGGATTACCTGAACTGGCTGAACAACCCGGTTCGCAAGGACCGCGAGCAGACCGCGCCTCCGCGGACGATCGAAACCACGGAGATCCGTGACTACACCTACAAGGTCGGCACGATCAGCGCCCTCGGGAACATCAAGGTCTCGTTCCGGCTGGTGAGCGTCGAGCGGGGCGACGTTCGCCTCGCCCAGATCGCCGACGAGTCAGAGGCCTTCCGCCAGGACTATTCGGACGGCGTCGACATCGCGCGGATCGCCGCCAAGCCGAGAGTGGTGCCGGTACCGACCGAGATGCTGAACCGCGCCACGGACAGAGTCGTCGTCAAGATCATCGGGATGATCGCCGGTCATTTCCGGAACCGGGCCGAAGCATTTCTGCGCGAGGGACAGGAACAGGAACGGCGGCGTCAGTTCACGCGCGCCATCGAGGAGTACATGAACTGCGTGACGGCGGCCGAGCTGGAGCAGACCGGCGAGCCCGCGGCCGCCGCCGGACGCCGGCAGATCGAAGCGCTCATGCGGCAGTAGCCGCCGGACGCGTCCGGCCCGTGACGTGGCGGGCCGATCACGTTGCGGTCCGACCGAGCTCTTCGAGCAACGCTCGCGATGTGGCGAGCGCCGCTGCCAGCGGCTCCTCCGGCGCGCCGGCTGCGATCGCGTCCTGGAGCAGTGACCACAGCCGCTCGGCCTGGACCCGCCCCGCCTCACCGTGGCCACCGGCGACGACCTCCCGGATCGTCGCCGCCCGGACGTTGACGAGACCGGCGAGTGCCCTCACCATCGCCGAGCCGGTTTCCTCGCGTCTGTCGGGATCCTTGCCAGCGACGCGGAGCGCGCGTGACAGCGGATCGAGCGCCTGCTCGAAGTCCTCGGCATCGATCCGGGCGACACCGAGTCGCGTGTAGACCCACCACAAGCGCCGATTGATCCCGTCACGCCGGCCGGGCGAAGACACACTCGCCGATTCAGTGAGCTCTTCCGCCTGCTCCAGCACCCGGAGGGCTTCCCACTCCCGCCCTCGCTGCATGCTTTCGATCGCGCTCGCTGCCAGGTCCCCGACCTCGGCGTCGAGCGCGTCCGCCGAAAGCTCCACGAGGATCGCACGCTCCGCTGCGGGCACACGCTCGTCATGCAGCAGGTCAGCGACCAGCCGGCGAGTGTCACTGAAATTACCTCCGGAGAGACTGGCGCGGACGTCCGATTCGCAGGCTCGCCAGTACTCCGCCTCGACGCTGCCCGCGAGGACGCCCCCCTCGCCGTCAGGGTCGGTGTGAAGCTCGGCGGCGCGTACCCACTCCCGCGCCGAGCGGAGCAGCGCCAAGCGTTCATGACCATCGTCGGCCGCACGGCCACGGACGAGCAGGTCATCCGCGGCAACGAGCGCGATCGACCGCAGCTGGCGCTCAGAGCTGGCGCGCGCATCCGCAGCGGCAACCTCGACCGCACACTGCAATGCGCTCCGTGCCCCATCGCCATCGTGCAACGCCCAGCGGGCGCGGCCGAGCACGCCCCAGAGCACGGCGGGATCGGCGGCGGCCATGGCGGTCCCCTCCGTCAACGCGGGCATCGCCGTCGAAACCACTTCGTCGAACCGGCCGGCGTCGTACAGCGCGAGACAAGTCTCGATGAGACTCGCCCGCGGTTCGGGACGATCGTTGTCGATCACGGTAGAAACCGGCGCGCCGCCGGTCATTTCATCCCCGGTCGTCGCCAGACGCGATTCTATCGACGCCTCGGTCGGCCGGGAGTCGATCGGCGACGCCTCAACGGTCCGACTCGACCGAAGCGATACCGCCGTCGACGGTGACGTCGCCGGAGGAGACACCGAGGTCCGGGCTGGACGTCGCGGGTGCGTCGGCCAGAGCAGATCGAGCACGCCGAGGATCGCGAGACCAGACGCCACGAGCGTCATGAGCACGATCGCGGTCACCTCGGTCAGCATCAGAGATCCACCGGCCGCCGCTCCGTGAGTGAGCGGTACCCGGCAAGTACGACGGCGAGATCCCCGCGGCCGGCGACACCATCGGTTTCGGGATTCTTTCCGAACTGGATGGCATCGCGGAACATGCGCAGCATCTTCTCATGGCCCCGGAGGTCCCGGCGGAAGAGCCGGAGTTGGAAGCGCCCACGGCTGCGGACGACGACGCAACGTCCCCGGTTGTCGACGAAGCAGGTGCCTTCAACGCCCGTGATCGTGGACCATTGGAACCTCGGGAGGCCCGGCGCACCGATAGAGTTGGAGAGGAACCCCAGTACGCCGCCAGGAAGCTCCGCGAGCAAGCTCACGGAATCTTCGCCTTCCAGATCGGTCAGTGTCTGCGGTGGTCGCAACGCGAACACCCGTCGCGGCTCGCCGCCCCACCAGCGAAGATTGTGAACGTAGTGGATTCCTCCATCGATGAGCGCGCCGCCGCCCGTCACCTCCGCGTTACATCGCCATCCGGCATGGCGCCGGTACCCGCGCGCGACGAGATGGATCTCACGGAGCGCGCCCAGGCGACCGCTGTCCAGGAGATGCTGCACGTGACGAAATGCGGGCATGTAGTGGAAGTTCTCCGCGACCATGAGCACCCGACCAGCCCCCGCGGCGGCGGCGATCATCCCGTCGGCTTCCTCGAGCGTGCGCGCGATCGGCTTCTCGACCAGGACGTGCTTGCCGGCCTCGAGCGCGGCGAGCGCGTCGGGGAGGTGACGATCGTGCGGCGTGCACACGATCACAGCGACCGTGTCTGCATCGTCGAGGGCTTCGCGATAACCTCCGAGCGCGGCCACGCCGCCGAGCTCCTTCGCGTACGCGCGCGCCCTGGCGACGTCTCGGCTGGCGAAGGTCACGGGAATCCCGAGCTGCCGCGCGGCCGCCGCGTGCCGGCGCGCGATCCATCCGCACCCGACGATCACGAACCTTCCGGACGCCATCGCCGGTCGATGCTAGCACGGCTGCTCGGCCACGCCCGTCACCCACCGCTCTGCTATGATTCACATCCGGTCAGGAGGACCTATGCGCCTCACGCGGCCTCGATCCTCAGACTCTCACTGAGCCCGTGATCACGCTCCGCAATTTCTTCGAGCGAGCGCGGGAAGGAACGCTGACAGGCGTGCGTTGCCGCCATTGCGGCGCGCTCGCGATACCTCCGAAGGAATCCTGCGCCACCTGTCACCAGCGCGGGTGGGAGGCGGTCCCCCTGTCCGGCGAGGGCACGATCGAGACCTTCACGGTGATCCGGGTGGGAGAGCAAGAGCTGGCGGCCGAGACGCCTCATGCCGTGGCCATGGTCCGGCTGAAAGAAGGCGTCGCGCTGCTCGGACGAATCGTGGACATGCCCGTCGACGCGGTCGCCGTCGGACTCCCCGTTCGCTTTCGCCCGCTCGTCAGCCATGATCAGACGTCGGTCGCTTTCGGCCCGGCCTGACCGGCGGTCGTCGTGGTGACGCTACGCGTCTCCGGGGTGGCGCGTCTCCTCGTGTACCTGTTGACGATCGGTCTCGTTTCGCCTGCCGCGGCGGCCTGTCAGCCGCCGCGCACCGCTGGGACGACACTGGCCGTCGTCCTCTCGGGCGGCGGCGCCAAGAGTGCCTGGGAGGCTGGTGTGGTCACCGCGCTCATCGAGCGTCGCGAGCCGGTCCGGCTGATCGCGGGATCATCGTCGGGCGCGTTGAATGCGGCGATGATCGCCGACGGTCGGCTGGATCGCCTCGAGTCGATCTGGCGCACGATCACGCCTGATCGCGTGTACTCGCTCCGTCCCTCGGTCTTCTTCGCCGGCCTCTTGCCGGGATGGCTCACCGTGCTCGGTCTGAGCTCGGCCGGCTCGCTCTTCGACTCCCGGCCGTTGCGGGAGCTCATCAGGACGTCGGTCGACTTCGATCGCATCCGGGCCTCGGACGTGCGCATCCTGGTCGTCACGACCGATCTGGTCCGCGGTACGAGGCGCGTGTTCGACAACGACACGCTGAGCGTCGATGCGCTGATGGCCGCCACCGCGGTGCCAGGCGCGTTCCGCCCGGTCGAGATGGATGGCGCCGTGCTGGTTGACGGCGGCGTCACCGGACGCGCGCCGGTGCTCGAAGCGCTGGAGGATGGCGTTGCCGTCGATCGCGCGCTCGTCGCCATGGCGTTCACGCCCGCAGAGCACCGGGCGCGACCGAAGTCCATTCGGGAAACGCTGGAAGCGGCGTTCGAAATCGCGATGATCGCGCAGATCGAGCGCGACATGGAGATCGCGCGGCTCCGGCATCCCGGGACCGACGTGCAGATCCTCGCGCCTTCAGCTCCGCTCGATCTTCGCCCTCAAGATTTCGATCCCACCCGCACCGGTCACGCGTTCGATCTCGGCAAACGAGACGGGAGAGCGTGCATCGACGTCTGGCAGGCAGGACCCGCTGAACAACCGGCTCGCGAGCGTCCGGGAAACCCTTAGCGAACAGGCGCCGGGATGAAGCCGGGCGGTCGGAGGCCACCCGCACGCGGGGCCTCGGAATGTGACTGGTCGGCTACCGCCGCCGCGACCGGCCCGCCGCGCCGGTCGGCCCCACGCGTGTCGTCCAGATCGAACAGCTCCTTGACCGCCGTCACCCACCGATCGCCCGAGCCCGTCTGGGCGGAGTCTCGCAGCTTGCTCGTGGGTGGATGAAGGATCTTGTTGAGGAGCGCGGTCGACAACGCCTCCAGCGCCTCACGCGTTGCCGGCGATGCATCCGGGATCCTGGCGAGCGCCTTGGTCATCTCGGCCTCGCGCATCGCGTCCAGACGGCGACGGAGCGAGACGATGGTGGGAACGACGTCGAGGGCCTGGAGCCCGGCAGCCCACTTCGCGACTTCCCGCTCCACGAGCCCCTCAGCCTTCAGAGCCTCGCGCTCCCGCTCCTTGCGGTTCGCCTCCGCGACGTGACGGAGATCGTCGACGTCGTAACAGAAGACGTTCGGGAGCTCACCGACCCCGGGCTCGACGTCCCGCGGGACGGCGATGTCGATCACGAACAGGGGGCGATGCCCGCGGGCGGTCATCGCCGCGTGGACCACGTCGCGCGTCACGATCGGGTCCGGAGCGCCCGTGGACGTGATCACGATATCCGCCATCGCCAGCGCCTCCGCGCGGCGCTCGAACGGAATCGGAGTCGCGGCCAGAGCTTCGGCCAGCGCGGCTGCTTTGCTCCACGTGCGGTTCGCGACATAGAGCCGGGCGAGTCCCTGGCTCACGAGGTGGCGCGCGCTCAGCTCACCCATCTCACCGGCGCCGATGAGCAGCGCCGACCGCGTCCGAAGCTCCCCGAAAATCTTCCGCGCCAGCTCCACCGCGACGAACGAGACGGAAACGGCGTGTTGTCCCAGACCGGTTTCGGTCCTCACCCGTTTCGCGACGCTGAAGGCGCGGCTCACGACTCGATCGAGCAACGGTCCCACGGTGCCGCACCGCCGTGCCACCGCGAACGCGTCTTTCACCTGCCCGAGGATCTGCGGCTCCCCCACGACGACCGAATCGAGGCTGGCCGCGACGCGGAAGCAATGCCGAATGGCCTCCGTCGCGGTCTTGGTCCGGACGAATCCGGCCAGCGCTTGCGGATCGACGCCTCGGCGCCGGCAGAGGACTTCGAGCGCCGCGGTCGCTCCGCGCTCCGTCTCGGCGACGCCCCAGACCTCGACACGATTGCACGTCGAGACGACCATGGTCTCGGCCAGGCCGTCGGTCTCGCCGATCTCCGCCAGCGCGGCCACGACGTCCTCGGAGCTCATGGCCAGCCGCTCGCGCACTTCGACCGGCGCGGACCCCGGATTGACCCCCGTGACGAAGATGACGGACATGGCGTCAGCGGGCTCCGCTCTGCCGGCGCGCTTCGGCCAGCATGGCGCGAGCACGGTCGGCGTCATCCCCGGCCGGCATGAGCACGAGGAAGGCCTCGAGCGCGCCGACTGCCGCACCGTAGTCCTTCTTCGTGTTGAACCAGTGCCCCGGTGTGGGTGGCCGTCCGCCGTTTCGCTCGCTCGATCATCGGTCGGTTCGTTCTGGCTCCGCGGTTCGCGAAAAGACTGCCAGTCCGATGCCAGATTTCTCCGGGCGAGGTCGATCCGAAGGATCGCGGTCTTACAGAACGCCGGGTCGCCGACGGGTCCGGCGACGGTACCGCTCAGCGTGGTGAAGATGACCCACGTGTGGTCCGAAATCCCCAGCTCAAGATCAACCACATCAGGATCGTGGACGGGCAGATCACCTACGTCGATCGCGGTCAGGCGAAACCACTTCGCATGAGCCGACTGAACATCAAGCTCCGGCGAACCCGCGCCACGGGGAGAGACGGCCAGGACGAACAGTCAGGGCCGCCGGAGCTGACGTCGCGCTACGCCACGATGGCGGGATCGAACCGCATCACCACGTAGCCGCCAACCGCGCCGGCGCCGAAGCTCGGCGTGAAGACCCGCGAAGGCCGGGCAATCACACCCTCCCGGACGGCGTCGTCGAGCGCGATCGGGATGCTGGCCGACGATGTGTTGCCGACGTTCTGGATGTTGAAGTAGAGCCGCTCCGGCGGCACCCCCGCCGCGCGCATCAGGTCGACCACCATCGTCTTGTTGGCCTGGTGGGGCACGATGAGATCGACGGCGTCCAGCATCGAGCCGGCACCGCCGTCAGGATTGGGCAGAGCTCTCAGCTCATCGATCATCTGCGTGAGATACCGCTTGACCAGGGTTCTCACGGCGGGACCGTAGACGGTGATGTTGTTGTCGAACTCGGGATTCGGCCAGATGATCGAATCGACCTCGCTCATCGGTCCGCTCGCGTACGTCTGGGTGAACTCGATGTCCGATGGCGTGCCGGCAGGCGCGGGCCCGACCACGACGGCCGCGGCGCCGTCTCCGAAGATCATCCGGGACGTTCGCACGGTCCCGATCTTGTCCGAGAACTTCTCGCCGCACACCACCATGACCGGCCGCTCCACCTCTTGCAGGAGCCGAACCGCCTCCGACAGCCCGTACGGCAGCCCGGCACAGGCCGCGACGATGTCACAGGAGGCGTGCGTTTGCAGCATGCCGAGCTGACCCGAGAGCCACGTCGCCACCGACGGCATCATCTTGACGCTGGTGCAGGAGCAGAAGAGCACTGCGCCGATTTCCTCCGCGCGGCGCCCTGACTTCTCGAGCGCCGCCCGCGCGGCCAGCAGCGCGATGTGATCGAGGTCCAGCTCGGTGTAAAGCCGCTGCTCGATCCCGGTCTTGTGGCGGATCTCCTCGACGGTCATCGGGGACCAGCAGTACGCCGCGTTCCTGATGAGGTCGTCGTTGGAGCAGACGCGCTCGCCCCGGTGCACGGCCAGCGCCTCCAACCGCGGCTTGATCCGGAGACCCCGGATGTCGATGGGGGGAAACGGCCTGATCGGAGGGCGCGATGCGACAGGCGCCGGGCGCGCCGGGCGAAGCCGCCGTCCCGTCTTCACGCGACGGATGAAGCGCAGCACGGACTCATCGCGCGGGTGGAACACCACGACGAAGTCGTCGTCGTGCAGCTTGCCGACCTCGATCAGCCGGGTCTTAGCGCGGTCCCAGCGGTACTGGTTGTGAAGGACCATCGCCTGCCGCATCAACGCCTCGATCTCGCCGACCGGGTGCGAGTACTCGATGATGTCGTCGTAGCCGTAGCCGGGGTAGTCGGGATCGTAGCTCAGCAGGTGGTACGTCATGTTTCGAGGATCAGCCAGCATCTCGCCGACGGTGGGCTTGATCGCCGGCAATTCGGCCCCCGCGCCTTTCTTGTGCCGGAACACGTCGATGAGAACGCGAAAGATCTTGTCCTCGGTGCCCTCGTCGAACGACGGCAGGAGCGCCCGGTACCCGGTCTCGACGGTGGAGGCGATCTCCGCCCCCTCCCACGGCTTGAAGACCGGGAGGAAGACATCGTCGCGGGTGCGCGGTACGTCGCGCCAGCGCGTGGGCCGTTTCTCGTACATGGTCATCGCGTACCGGTTCACCCAGAACAGGTTCAGTGCCAGATCTCGCAGCACGTCGTAGCGCCCCTTGTACGCGCGGGAATCCAGGCGCTCGACGATCTCATTCTCCGTCGGGGCCTTTTCCTCGAAGTCGCGCTTGATGACGGCGGCGAACTGCTCGAGCGTCTCGAACACCGAAAAGTCGAGCTCCGGGAAGAAGTTGAACGGAAACACGATGCGCCCGTAGCGGTTCACGACGAAGGGCTTCATGGCGGGTCCTCCTCGTCCGTGCCTCGCCATGATACGCCTTCGTCGCCGCCTGCGCTCGTCCGGTCGGCTTCCGGTTGACGGGCCGCCAGTCCTCGTCTAACGTCCGCGCATCGTCGGCCCTGAGCCGGCGATCGACCGAGGAAGAGTAGAGAGCCGGTGTGGGTCGCTACCCCTTCACCGTATGACTCTTTCATTCACTACACCTCGCCGGTTTAACCCGGCGCACGGAGGATGGACGATGAGAGGCGTGACATGGGGCATCCGGTCTCTCCTGATCGTGGCGATCCTGGCGGGCTCGGCGTGGGCTCAGAGCGGGCGCGACGTGATCGTCGTCGGCATGGAGGCGGAGCCACCCGGCCTGGACCCCGGACAGGCGCTCGGCCTCCACACGCTGCGAGTCACGCACGAGATCTTCGAGACGCTCGTGAACACGCGCGACGACAGCACCGAGATCGTTCCGGGCGTGGCCGAGTCGTGGCAGGTGTCGTCGGACGGTCTCGGCTGGACGTTCAAGCTCCGGCGCGGGGTGCGATTCCACGATGGGACGCCGCTCGACGCCGCCGCCGTCAAATTCACGTTCGACCGCGTCATCGACCCCGCGCACCCGCACGCCAAGAGCGGCAAGTGGTCCTTCGTCGTGGGGTATCTCTCCAGCGTCAAGTCGGTGGAGGTCGTGGATCCGCTCACGGTCCGGCTCTACCTGAAGTACCCGACGAGCTCGCTCCTGCCTCTGCTCGCGTTGCCGAACTGCGCGATCGTGAGTCCCACGGCATTCGCCCACGCGCCGGCAGACTTCAACGCCCGCCCGGTCGGTAGCGGCCGCTACCGCTTCGAAGCGTGGGAGCGCGGGAGCAAGCTCACGCTCCGTCGCAACGACGACTACTGGGGCGTGAAAGGCAAGCCCGCGATGCTCGTGTATCGCGGGATTCCGGAGGCCAATGCCCGGGTGACCGAGCTCCTGACCGGCGTGGTCGACGTCATCCTGCCCGTCCCGCCGGACTTCGTCGAGCGGCTGGAGAAGACGCCCGCGGTGATCGTTCACAAGAAGACCGGCCTCACCGTCTGGTACGTCGGGTTCAACGTCGACAAGAAGCCGTTCGCCGATCGGCGAGTGCGCCAGGCGCTGAACTTCGCCGTGAACAAGGACGCGATCGTGCGCGACATCCTGAAGGGCACCGGAATTCCGGCGATCGGGCCACTCCTGCCGGGGACCTGGGCCTACGAGCCGAACGTGAAGAAGTACCCCTACACTCCACAGGCGGCTCGGCAACTCCTGCTGGACGCCGGCTACCCCAACGGGTTCGAGACCGACTTCTGGGTACCCGAATCAGGCTCGGGGATGCAGTCGCCGGTCGAAATGGCCACGGTCATTCAGGCCAATCTCGCCGCCGTCGGCGTCAAGGCGAACTTGAAGACCATGGAGTGGGGCTCGTATCTCGGCAAGCTTCGGGCAGAAGCTCCGGCGATGTTCGCGCTCTCGTGGTTCTTGAAGTCCGAGGATCCGGACCTCTCGATGTATCCGCTCTTCTACTCGAAGAACTCGCCATTGCCGAACCGTAGCAACTACGCCAATCCCGAGGTCGATCAGCTCCTGCTCCAGGCGCGCCAGGTCGCGGATCAGGGACGTCGGGCCGAGCTGTACCGGCGGGCTCAACGACTGGTGGTCGAGGATGCGCCATGGATCTTCGTCGACCACGAGGTGCAGGTCGTGGCGATACGAGGCGGCGTGAAGGGATTCCGCTTGCATCCGAGCGGCTTCGATCTCCGGGTCGAGCACCTCTCGCGCGAGTGAGCGGGGCGCGCGAGGCGTCAGCGCGAGGGTGAGACTCCGGAGGACTCCGGCGACGCTCGCCCACGACGGACCACTTGCACCCCGAAGACATTGAAACCGCGTCGAGGATCGCGCCGATCGTCGGCGCGCCGCTCGGGCGTGTCCCGGCGCTGGTCGATCCTCAGCTCCACGCTCTCGAGCCCGCGCATTCGCATCGACAGATATTCGTACACGCCCGTCTCGTCACGCCTCACGATCACGAGGTCCGGGACCGCGGGGTCGACGGGGACCGCGGCCGGCTGGGTGCCGGCGCGATCATCGCGCGAGCCAACCGGCGCGTCGCGCTGGGACTGGCGATAGCGAGAATCGTCGAACGCTCCTGGGTAGAACCGGACCGAAGCTCGAAGTCCGGGCATCACCAAGGAAAATTTACCGGGGACCGGCGCAGACCTCCAAGGAAAATCGCGCGGTCAGGCGTCGAGCTGGATCCCGGACACGCGGCGGTATGCGACGGCGATCTGCTCGTCACCGTTCTCGAGGAGCACTCCGTCCTCGGTGACGTTGACGAGCGTTCCGGCGATCGGCCGCGAGGACCGCAGCACGGACACCAGCACGCGGCGACCGACATAAGGGACCGCCTCACGCATCCAGATGGCCGACATCGCACCGGCGATACCGCGCAGCTCGTGGATCGTCCCGAGCCCTGGGACGGTGAGATCCCGAGGACGCGCCGGGCCGACCGGAATCTCGGACGTCGCTGCCGGTACCGCAGCGCCGGGCGGCTGCTCTGGCGTGGCGGCCGCTGCCCCGAGAGCTTGAATGACCTCGGACAGCCTGGACATCAACGAACGAAATATCCCGAAGCCCAGCAGGGCGACGACGAGCGCCAGGATGAGGCCGACCTGAGCCTCCGAGCTGTCGATCACGTCCAGCCGATACAGCGTCCAGGTGAAGATCAGGAGCGGCAGGACCGCGGTGAACACGAAAACCTTCGAAGCGGCCTGCCGGAGGCCACTCGACGGTCCACCGCTTGAGCGCATCAACTCCTCTGCGGCGGATCGGCGGGCGGCTTGGTGGCAAGGACCATGGCACGCCTATTGTCGCCGAACAGGCAGCGTCAAGACAATTGCCGACTCGACGGTATGGAGCGCCACGAAGAACCGGAGCGCGACAGATTCAGCCCCGCAGGTCGCGAAGCTTGGCCTCGAACTCCTCCTTGCCGATGTCTCCGCGTGCGTAGCGCTCGCGGAGGATGGCCACCGCGGCGTCCTGCTCGACGCGCAGGCCGGGCCTGAAGAACCAGCGCAGACCGACGATCGCACCGGCGATCACGAGGCCCCAGAAAATGAGCATGAAGAGGAGCATACCGATCCCCCACGCGCCCATCATCCACCACATGGGGTGCACCTCCCAGCGCCACTCCCATGAGCGCTCCTGCGCCCACGCCGCCGCGGGGCCCGAGCCCGTGATGGCGACGACAGTGAGCCATTCAACGATGCGACGGAGCGGACGCCCCTTCATGCCCACCATTCTACGCACAGCTACACGCCGAGGTACGCCCATCGCACGTGCGGATCCGTCTTCAGCTCCGACGTCGGCCGCTACCGTGTGTTTGGAGTAGCACAGCGGCAATCTTCCGCCAGCCGTCCATCCTGCACAACTCGATCGAAGGCGTGGACCAGCCGTGACCCACGAAATCGCTCCCGAATCGCGGGAGAAGTACGAGAGCAGCCGGACGTTTGAACGACGAGGAATACACGATCGTGAAACAACATCCACTGTCCGGCGTCGACATCCTGGAGACGGTGCCGCTCCTCACCCCTTCTCGCCGCTGAGGGAGACGGCTTCTGCGCTTCCACCATGGCATCACGCCGTCGCGAGCTGGCGATCCATTCGTTGTCGCACGGCGACCACGCGGCCAGGATCGCCGAGATCGTTCCATTCGACGCCGGGGAGCTGCAAGACGCCGAGTGTCTCGGGAGCTGGCGGTATCGCTCCGCCTCCCCTGCGAACCTGTCGCGTCGGTCGTCCAACTCCTGCATGTCCTCGGGAAGCGATTTTACTCGGGTTCGCCGCGGTAACAGGGGTCGCGTGTCCGATCTACCGTTCCTTCTCCTCAGGGAGGAGCGCGGGCGGAGCGTCTGGATTCGGCAGGGTAAAGAAGAATGCGGCGCCGCCTTCGGGGACGTTCTGCGCCCAGATGTGGCCGCCGTGCGCCTGGACGATCGCCTTGCAGATCGCAAGACCGAGGCCGGCGCCACGGCCGCCCGCGCCGGCACCGCGATAGAACTTCTCGAATACCTCGTCCTCCTCCCCGCGAGGTAATCCCGGCCCGCGGTCAGTGACTTCCACCGTGACCGTGCGATCGGTCGCCGTCGCGACGACCGTGATCGGCGTGCCCGGTGCGGTGTGCTTGGCCGCGTTGTCGAGAAGGTTGATCAGCACTTGTTCGATGAGGACATCGTCGATCTGCACGAGCGGCAGATCTTCGGGAATGCGCGTGATGACGCGCCGGTCGGCGAGCCGCTTGCCGAGGCGTCCGAGCGCGGCGCCGATGACTTCCTCGAGCGGGTGCCATTGCCGGCGGAGACTGAGCGCGCCCGAGGTCAGCCGCGTCATCTCGAGCAGGTTCTGGACGAGGCGGTTAAGCCGCTCGGCTTCCTCGTGAATGGAGTCGAGCAGCTCGCGCCGCGTCGCAGCATCGACGCCGTCGCCACCCTCCAGGAGCGTACTGGCCGCTCCGGTGATCGCGGCAAGCGGCGTTCGCAAATCGTGCGACACCGAGCTCAGGAGCGAGTTCTTGAGCTCCTCGGTCTCGATCCGCACCCGTGCGGCCTCGGCCTCGTTGGCCAGCTGCGCCCGCTCGAGCGCGAGCGCCGTCTGGTTGGCGAACGTTTCGAGCTGATGGCGCTGTTCGGGTGTCGCGCCCGCAGGACGATGGTCGGGCAGCACCCCGAGCGCGCCCACCGGACCACGTGATCCGAGAAGCGGCAGGAGCAGGGCGCGCCCGCCGCGCGGCGTCCACGGGGCCACGCCGGCAGCGCTCGGATTCTCATAGAGACGCTGGGCGAGGTCGTGTTGCTGAGTGTCGAGCTCGAACGCCTGTGGGCTGGGACCGCGCGCGACGAGCCGTCCGCCGGCATCCGGCAGCAGGACGATCACTCGCCCGCCAAAGATCTCACCGAGGTGACGCGCGACGACGGCGACGAGCGTGTCGACGTCGCGGGTACCAGCGATTTCCCGGCTCATGGCATAGAGGACGGAGGCCTGCTGCTCGCGGTCGCGAGCAGCATCGGCCTGCGCGCGGATACGGACTGTGAGTCCGCTCATGGCCAGCGCGACCGCCAGCATGACGGCGAAGGTGAAGAGGTAGCGAACATCCGAGACCGCGAACGTGTAATACGGCGGCACGAACAACAGATCGAAGAGTCCCACGCTGAGCAGCGCTGCCACCACCGAGGGGCCTCGGCCGTGCCGCCGCGCCACGATGACGATTGCGAGGAGGTAGGCCATGACGAGATTGGCCGAATCGAGAAATGAAAACATTGCCCACGCCGCTACGGTCGCGAGGCAGACGATCCCTACCGCTTGGCCATACGCCGCCCAGTGTCGAAGCATGCCGATCAGGAGAATCTGCCAGAAGCAGAGAGAGTACAAGTCAAGGGCTGAACGTGTCCTAGCGGTTCGACCGGGGCCCGCCGTCAGCGAGGGAGGAGATACGGAACGTCAGTCACGACCGTGTTCTTCCGGAAGAGGAGGGCTCCCTTGATCAGCAGCGCGGTCTGGTTGTGCAGCAGGTGCTGCCACCAGCGGCGAGGAATGAACTCCGGCAGGACGACCGTCACCATCATGGCGTCATCCCTCGACTGCAAATTGTCGAGGTACTCGAGGAGCGGGTGCAGCAGCGATCGGTAGGGCGACGTCAGAACGACGCGATAGGGATGCAGCGCCGGGATCGCGGACGTCAGGGCCGCGATCCCGGCCGCGACGGACACCGAGACCGTCAGCACGTAATCCACCAGCAACGATGCCGCCGCCGTGAGCGCCGGCGTGATCCCCAGGTTGTCCTTGGCGACCAGATAGGCGCCACCGCCTTGCGGATACGCCGCGACGGTTTGGCGGTACGAGATGACCACGATGGCCAGCAGCGTGGCGATACCGAGGGCGATCGGAAGCGAGTAGCTGAGCGCCGCATGACCAGCAAGGATCAGGACGAACAGGATTTCCTCGGTGGCGTACGCGACGGACGAGAGCGGGTCGGAGGCGAAGACCGCGAGCGCGACCGCTCTGCCGAGCCGTTCGTGCCGCGCCTGCGCGAGCGGCATCGGAGCGCCGACCAGGGCGCGCTTGAGGATCGCGAGTCGCATGGCCCGAGAATGAGCGTAGCGCGTCTTCTCGCCGACAGGACGCAATCGACGGATTTTTACGCGATTTTTACAGGGCTGACGCGGTTCTTGACGGTCTGTTGATCCGCGCGACCGCTACGGTTGTGGTTGGAGATCTCCGATGTGTGATCGGAACGCCGGGCGGTCGCAGGCGTCACGCATTCGTCCCCACTGGGGCGCGCTGTACGTCGCCCTTGCTGGCGTGGGTACGGCATCGCTTGTCGCCGAGCTTGCCGTGCCGGCCGGGTTCTGGCGAGCGACGGCGCGCGCTGTCTTCGCGGCATTCGCCTTCGCGACGATGGCGGTCTGGATTCGACACGAGGCCGTCGCGCTCGAACAGGCAGAGTGGTGCGACTGCGCCTCGTCGATGGTCACCATGCGGGTCATTCCATCTCGGCCCTGGGCCCCGGTCACGCCGGCCGACGACGTTCCCGTCCCCGTCGTCGCGGTGACGACCGCGGAGGCGCGTAGAGACACGACCCCGGAAGCGTCGAGTCCCGGGATCGAGCCCGTCGGAGTACAGTAGCGGCGTGGTGGAACGCACGGAGCGCCGTGACGATGCCGTGGCGCCTTGCGTGGTGGTCATCGAGGACGAGCCGCAGATCCGTCGTTTCCTGCGCGCCTCGCTCGGCGCCGCCGGCTACCGGCTCTTCGAGGCCGCGACTGGCGCTGGCGGCCTCGTCGAGGCCGCCAGCCGCCAGCCTGATGTCCTTGTCGTCGATCTCGGTCTCCCCGACACGGACGGCCTCGACGTGATCAAGCGCGTGCGCGAATGGAGCCCGGTACCCATCATCGTGCTCTCTGCGCGCGGGCAGGAATCCGACAAGATCGCCGCTCTGGATGCCGGCGCCGACGACTATCTCAGCAAACCCTTCGGTGTCGGTGAGCTGCTCGCGCGCCTGCGCGTCGCGCTCCGCCACGGGGCCCGCCGCGACGGCGACGCCACGGAGTCGACGTTCGTCGTCGCTGATTTCCAAGTCGACCTCGGACGGCGTCGGGTCGTCGCCGATGGCGCGGAAGTCCACCTGACGCCGATCGAGTACCGCCTCCTCGCGACCCTCGTCCGCCACGCGGGGAAGGTCGTCACTCAGCGGCAGCTACTCGGGGAGGTCTGGGGACCGAACGCCGGCGAGCACGCGCACTATCTGCGGGTCTACATGGCACACTTGCGACGCAAGCTGGAGAAGGATCCCGCACGGCCGCGGTGGCTCCTCACCGAGCCCGGCGTCGGTTATCGGCTGCTGACCGAGTAGGTCAGTGACGAGGTCATGGTGACCATCTGGTGACTCGAGACGACGAAGGGGGTTACGGATGATCCCGTAACCCCCTCATGTTTTGGAGCGGCCGACCGGATTCGAACCGGCGACGTCCAGCTTGGGAAACCGCGTTACCCACGCGTCGCGCTCTCCCAGACTTTACTCCCCCCTACCGGTTGTGGAGCCTCTCGAAATCCGTATACCGGGATCACCTGACTTCTCCCGCCACTCATACAGAATCTTCGGCAGAACCACGGCAGAATCGAACTCGCATCTCAGGGCGTCGTGCGCTTGGTCTGGTCGACCCGCTTCGCCAACAAGCTGATCAGCGCGATGTATTCGAGGGCCACCTCCGGCGAGTCGTCGAGCAATGCATGGGCGCGTGGGTTCCGCAGGGCCAGCATCACGCCCTCGAAGAGGTGCATCAAACCCTCCTGCTCACTTCGGTCGGTATCGTCTGCGAGACCGTTGAAGGCCAGCACAGGGTTGTTCCGAGAAAAGACGTAGCGCATGAGGTCGGCGCCGTCACGATCACGGGTCCGCGACCGCTACTTCACGTAGTCTTCAAGGGCAAGGCTGGCGTCGAGCACCGCGTTCCGGTAGTGCCCGTGGCGATAGAGTTCCACGCAGACCTCGGCGATGCGCGGGTGCAGGTCGAGACCTTCGAACGAGGCGCGGACACGCGCCGTCTTGTCACCGGCCAAGTCCTCGCGCTTCTCGTTGAGGCGCTTGATGAGGCCCTCCAGCATCTTGAGCGTGCGTGGGGGGTTTTCGGCGAACTCGTGTTGGTACTCGCGATCCGACCTTCCGAAAACCATATTTGGGTAAGAATATACTTGACTCACACGGGCCGGTGGACTAGCCTTGGCTTCGCGTCAGAGAGGCCAGAAATCAGAAAAGGCACGAATGGACCCGCTCGGCAGACCTGGGGATCGCTCAGAAAAACTTGTAGAACATGGGGAACACCTCGTAACAGAGACGGTCGTGCATGCGCTTCAAATGGATCGTGGCGCTGAATCCATATCTACTCCTGCTGTCGATGGCGAGATCGAAGGTTGGGAAAAACTGGTAGTCTTCTGGAACATTCGGGAGGTCGGCCTCTCTGAAGGTAAATCGCATCAATTCGTCTCCATCATCGCATGGCGTAGCAGAAATCAGTCGAGGCATGGTGCTCTCGGGATTCACCATCAAGCTGGTCGTAACGCTCCCCGTGCTTTGAGGAAACGGACGAAGAATGATCTGATGTTTGTCGGTCCTGCTGAGGTAGTTCAACTCCAAGAGATCAGAACCGCACTCCGTGCGTGTATATGGTTGTATCGACTCGATGAGTTTCTGTGCTTGATCCGGGAGATCCCTGATTGCGTCTCTGCTGGCTTCGTTCAATCCCTTTGTGTGTTTATCGGCTTCTCGCTGGATAGGGAACGCTGTTTCTCGGCGTGGCCGAGCCTTATTACTGAGTGCCAGTTGCCACGTCAAGTGGTCGAGGCTAGAGCGAAGATTGTGGACGACATCGCCGACTATTACGCCGGGCCGTCGGGGCACAGGGGCGTTGATTTTCATGCGCCAGATGTGAGCGCGTTGCTCTCTATTGATCTCACGGACAGCGGTATACGGACTCGGGTTAGCCCGAAGAAAAGCGGACACTTCCTCATTGAGCGATTTCAGGTGCTCCAATGCACGAGCGAGTTTTTCGACTGGCCCATCAAGAGAGGGCTTCATGCCTAGGCTCTTTTACCCTTTCGTCGCCGTCGTCGTTGTTGCGCGATCACGCGGTCAACTTCCTTCTTTGAGACAGACAGGATTATCTTCGTCGCCTCGACAAAACGCTCGTATGCCGTCAGTGCCCGACTCTCACTCATGGCGTCGTTTCCCTCGTCGTTGCCTAGGCTGGGAGTGGACTTTCACCGATCAATTCCCTGTAGGTTACTCGCCGTCCCACGATGGTCCGAAGCACCTTCAGAAACCGTCCGCCGTCGTTGTCGCCCCGCTCATTGAAGCGGAACGCTTCTTCATCAAGATACCGGAACAGATGGAACGGCTCGACGGAGACGTACGTGCCCCGAATCGCGCGTTTCAGAAGCGACCAGAAGTTTTCGAGCCCGTTCGTGTGGATCTTTCCGTCCACGTACTTCTCGGCGTGGTCGATGACGCCGTGAGTGTATTCGTCGGACAGTCCGTCGTAGGACTTGAGCGCGTCGGTGTAGAGATTCGTGCCGCGTTCGACGTGTGCGCGGACCTCCGCTTGAAGAATGCGCTTTCGGGTCGCGCCGACGACCTTAAGACGCACGCGCGATTTCTTATCCGGCCCGTGACGTTCGAGCAAGCCCATCACGGCAGCCTTGCCCATCGGGCCAGTACCCTTGATCTTCTCCGCGCGCTTCCCCTTGTGCATGAAGCGAGCGCGTCCGCCGATGAAGGTCTCGTCGACTTCCACGTCACCGGAGAACTTGTCCAGGCTCCCGCGCTGCATGGCGGCGCGAACCCGGTGCATCATGAACCATGCGGACTTCTGAGTGATCCCGAGCGCTCGCGCGATCTCGTACGAGCTGACCCCGTTCTTGTCGTTCGTAATCATCCAGATCGCCGGCAGCCACTTGTCCAGGCCGAGCGGGCTATCTTCCAGGATAGTCCCGACCTTGATCGAGAACTGGCGTCGGTCGTGGTCGCCCTCGTTGCAGCGCCAGAGTCGACGGGTCGAGATGAAGTGGACGTTGCTGCTCCCGCACATCGGGCACGTCACGTTGCCGCCCGGCCAGCGGAGCGCCACCATGAAGCTGAGGCACACGTCGGCGTCAGAGAAGTAACGGGTAGCTTCCAGCAGCGTCGTGGGCGCGTTCAAGGTGTCCATGCCCCGAATTCTAGCGCCGGAGTCCGTGTGAGTCAAGTATATTCTTACCCATATTTGGGTAGCCGACCGAATGGCTGCCGTGGGCGAGATACTCAGGCGAGTTCCGACCGAAGATGTCCCCGATGTCGGCGTGAATGTTTCTTGTTGCGGCCTCCACCTGAGGATCGTCGAATCGCATCGACCCAGCGTCGATCGCCTTCACCTCATCGATCCGACGATTGAGTTTGCGGATGCCTTGCTCAATGTCCTCAAGAGTGAACTCTCGGGTCTCAATCGGCGGCGGCGCGGAGGGTCGGCGGCGCGGAGACATCAGGTCCCCGGCGGGAGTTGCTCGACTCCGGTTCGGATCGCTCAGACGTAGTCGAGGCGCCTCGGTTTGCCAACCAACCCCAGCGAGTACTTCTTCCGCTTCTTGAACACGTGGTCGGTCTCCAGCTCCTGCCATCCGGGCTTCGCGTCACAGCACTGCCTGTTGCCTACAAACAGGACGGAGCACTTCCCGCCGCCATTCCGGGAGCTTTGGTAGATCACACCCCTCACGCGGGGGCCGTCTTCCGTCCGGAAGACGTGCCGCAGGTACTCGGTCACGATCTGGGTCGGGACGTACTCGATGTGCTCCCGCCCGTCACGTTGTATGGGCTTGGCGAGGTCCCTGACGAAAGACCAAAGGAAGCTGATTGGCGCCCGCAGCTGTCTCCGGCCTTCATCGAAGAGGCTGGGAACCGGCGGCAAGGCCGTGAAGTCCACAACGCAGGCATCCCTGGCGGTTTCGAACTTCGCCACGGTGACAGTAGTCGGCTTGTCTGGAGTCGGCGTGTAGGTCTCGGCGACGACTGTCTCAACGTCAGCCGCCCCGTAAAACATCGGGATGCCCGCTGGGCTCATTCGATTGGAGAAAACTGCTGCCTTGCGAGGTGCGGTGCCGAGGTCGGCGGCCGAGGTGTATTCCTTCGCTGGGTCGTGAACCCGCGCACGGAACCAGCGCATGCCAGCCTTCATGGTTCTGACCAGACCGACCTCCTTGATGACTTCCCCGAGGCGGTCGAGCATCTGGTCGGGGGTGACCGCGTCGCTATCCGGAGGGCCTTTTTTCTTCTTGGGCTTGAGGAACACGTAGCGTCGCTCGTACTTCACCGCCTTCACGAAGCCCTGCCAACCGTACCGCAGGGCATCATCCTCCGACAGGCCGAACAAGTCCTTCTCGTTCCAGGTCTTGTTCCCGAAGGCCTCGACTATCTCCTCGTGCACGGCCTCGTTCCGCGCGATCGGCCCGATCTCGTCGAACAAGTCGCGACTGTACATCGTCGCGAACACGTACTCGCCTTCATCCCACGGGTTTTGCTCGGCGGGATCGGCGTACTCGTACCCCAGGCCCTCACCGATCAGTTCGAGGACGTCGTTCATGGGCACGGCGATGGGCTTCTTCGACCGGCGACCGCAGTACGAGCACTTCCTCGCGCTCGCGCAGTCACGGATGAAGCCCTGGATGGCGTAGTCCTCGAAGCACTTGGCGCAGACCATTCGGTCAGGATCGACCGAACTCCACCCCTGCTCCTGCTGCTTGAGCAGTTGGTCCTTCCAGTAGCCCACTCCGCCGTCCCCCTGCCCCGCCACCGCCTTCTGCGGGCACCCCACACGGTATTGTCGCACTCCCGCGTCACGGCGCCCTCGGATCGAGCATTTCGGGGCATGCTTCGCCGTTCTCCGTGGCGCCATCAGGCTGTGCAAGCTGGCAGTCAGGTCAACAGTGACGGACAGTTACTGAGCGGCGAGAGGCGATTCTGCCGTCTTTTCTGCCGTAATGAGACCCAAACATGACCGAGCCCCGTCCGTACTCCCGCCACGGCCTCAACGCCGCCAAGGCCCGGGTGAAGCTCCGCGGATTGGCCGCAATCGACATGCGAACGGTGGCGGCTCGCGAAATGGTCGCGTTCCGCGACGAACTGATCTCCGCGCTTGGCGGCAAGGATCAGGTCTCCCCCCAGAGGCGGAAACTCGTCGACCTTGCCGGCCGGTCGTCCCTCTACCTCGGTCATGTCGACGCGTGGCTCGCCGAGCAGCAGACCCTCATTAACAAGCGCAGCCGGTCCGTGCTGCCCGTGCTCGTGCAGCGTCAAGCCATCGCCGATCACCTCGCGCGGCTGCTCGACAAGCTCGGGCTCGACCGCCGCCCGAAGCGAGTGCCGTCGCTCAACGAATATCTCGCCACCCGGTACAACGACGACCGACGAGGGTCGGAGCCAGGGGTCGGAGCCAGGGGTCGGAGCCAGGGGTCGTAGCCAGGGGTCGTAGCCAATGCGCACGAGGTTGGCCCGCTGCCGGCTGGGGACGCTGGGGAGCTTGGGGACCTTTCGGCCGACGATGAAGGAGAACATTCATGATCGCTCGCATCCCGACCGCGACCCGCCCGCTTTAGGCTCGCGGTTCCGCTGAAAGCAATCGCTCGTCGCCGCGCAGCATAGCGTCGCGCGCCGGCACAGCAGCGCGTAAAGGATCTCGTGGTCGATGCTCGGGAAGAATTTCGAGATGTCAGCCTTGAGACGTAGCGATGCCCGTTGCAGAGCACACGGCAGCGGTCCAGTGCGCGATGGGTGCGTTTCCCGGTCCGATTGGCTAACGAGTGTGGCAGAAAGACGGGGTCGAATAGCGGCTGGATGACGGCGCAGAGCGCGTGATGGACCACGCGGTCGGGGAAGGGCGCGGCGCTGATCTTCCGCTCAATGGGCTCGTGGACAACGAAGTTGCGATAGGCGCCGGGGCGGTGCGTCCCGTCCAGCAGCTCGCGCTGGAGGTCGAAGAGGTTGCGGGCGAGGTCGAACTCGAATTCAGCGACGTCGGCCCCGCTTACCGCGTCGCGCCCGGCGAAATGCTTCGTAGAGATTCTCGAAAGACGTGGCCCTCGGCCACAGGTTCGGGTAACTTCTCACCCGTCGCGTCCGGACTCAGGATTCAGAACTCAAAAGCTAAAGAGCCCCCCTCGCGCAACGGAACCCGATGAGGTTGCCCCGGAAGCCCGGCGTGAAGCTGAAGCGGCTCGCCGTGCGCAGGCCGAACGGCTCGTAGAGCCAGGACCCGCCGCGCAGGACGCGAGTCCGACCCGAATCAGGGCCAGTGGGGTTTCTTTCGGGACTGCGCTGGTAATAGTCCGGGTCGTACCAGTCGGCGACCCATTCCCACACGTTGCCCGCCATGTCGTGCGCGCCATATGGACTCACGCCTCCCGCATACGAGCCGACTGGCGCGGTCTTTCCCAGCTTGCTCTCGTTGGAATTCGCGCGGCTCGCGTCCCACTGATCACCCCACGGATACTTTCGGCCGTCGGTGCCCCGCGCCGCCTTCTCCCACTCCGCTTCCGTCGGCAGGCGCTTGCCCGCCCATGTGCAGTAGGCATCGGCATCGTGCCAGGTCACGCCAACCACGGGCTGCGATTCCCCGTTGAACCTACTGTTGCTCCAATCGCTCGGAGCGTCTCGTCCGGCGCTCTGGTTTCGTCTGGCGCTCTGCAGGAAAGGCTTGTAGAGCGCGTTGGTCACCTCGAACTTGTCGATGTAGAACCCGTCGAGGTAGACGCGATGGCGCGGCTTCTCGTTGCCGGATTCCTCGCTTCCCATCACGAACTCGCCCGCCGGCACCAGCACCATCTCCGCACCGTCCTCACCTCGCGCCGCCTTCGGGGGCTCAGGGCGCAACGGTTCGATGTCGATCATCACCTCGGCGCGCTGGTTCGCGACGACGTCGACCGCGAGCTCCCATTCCTTGTGGCCCTCCTTGCGCGCGACAATGCGGTGCGTGCCCGTCGGTATGTTGGAGAGCACGTACCCCGCGCCTGGCTTCGTCGTCCACACTTTCTGATCGCCAAGCCACACCTCGACGCCGGCGAGACGCGAGCTAAGTGCCAGTGTGCCGAACTCCGGACGGATCTCCTCCCGCCCTTCCAGGCGCGGAGGCGGCCCCGGCGCGGGCGTGAGCGCCGCAATCTTGGCGCCCGCGCGCGCGAAGATGAAGTCGCCGCCCTCGTGGCCGGCAAGCCGCACGTCACCATACTGCGGCGTCTGCTCCGCTTGGAGCAGGACCTGACGCCGCAGGCCCGCGAAGAGGGAGGTCACGTCGGTGACGTCGGCGTTCGACCGCAATGCCTCGAGGAATGCGCGCGCGAAGACGGAATGGCCGCTGCCACCGACGTCAGAGACCGGCTCCAAACCGCCGGAGGTGAGCACGTTACGGGCTCGCTTCTGAGCGAGCCGGGCGAGGCCCGATGCCTCGGGCGGCCGGATCGCGAGGTCCCGCGTGAGCGTGCCCGAGTAGCAGCTGTCCGCAACGATCAGGACGTGCTTGGCCTTCATCGCCCGCAGCGCGTCCGTAATGTCGGCGTTGGAGACCCAGTTCGCGGGGGAGTTCCGGTCGGCGTCGACCGCCATCCAATAGCCGCGGTCGGCCTCGCGGTCGAGGTAGCCGTGCCCGGCGTAGTAGATGAGGAGGTTATCTCGTTCGCCAAGCTTGCCCCGCAGATCGGCGAGCGCATCCACCATCTCCACTCGCGTGGCGTTCAGGAGCAGGCGGGCGGTGAAGCCGTACTCCTTGCGTAAGACGTCCACCACGGCCGTGGCATCGGCCGCCGGCGTCGTCAAGGACGGCAGGTGGCGGTACTGCTGGTTCCCGATGACGAGAGCGTGATAGCGTCCTAGGAGAACGTGGTCGAAGAGCTTGTCCGGCGCGAGCGCGAGCGAGGCCGTGCGAGTAGGAGACACCGGCGTGGCCGGCGGCGACTGGACGGGCAGGCTCCCGACGCCCCACGGCACGCCTTGGCGCGAGCTGATCCGACCGCCGCCGGGCGGCGGGCCGTACTGTGCGACGGTCTCCGGAGGCGCGAGGACGGCGCGCGCGCTGAACATTCCCTTAAACGAGAACGGGACCTTGTCTTCCTTGACCCAGACGTACGCAGACTCGCCGGCCCATCCGGCGCGGGGGTTCCGCACGAGGAGCCAAGGCACGGCGTCTGGCATGGTCGGTTGAGACGCGCACGCGGCGACCGCGAGACCGACCACCAGCACGATGGTCGCACCCGCAGAACGCGTTCGTCGGCTCGCACTGCTCATGTTGGTCCTCATTGGAGTCTCATCGTCCGTGATCGTTCATCGAGCGCCTCCTTTCGGTGACGCTAACGACGCACGAAAACCGATCTCAGATGCTACTCTAGGCTCAGGGCGCTGGATTGGCTACGCGCTGATCCCGCCGCGCCCGCCAGCGCGAGGCCGAGAAGCACCGCCACACCGGTCGAATCCTCATGGCGCGCTCCTCCCCGACCAAGAGACCAAGCTGCCGAAAGAAACTTACATCAAAGCCGGCGAGCCCTCCGAGATTTTGCGATAGATTGGGCGGACCTGCGGATAACGTTATTCCCGCATTGGGGACTCGCCTGCATGGGGTTCCGCTTTCGACAAGGCGGCGCAGTTCGGGCTGTAGGAGGGGCAATGCACGGCAGAAAGCAAAAGGGGTTACGCGACCGATGTCACGTAACCCCTCCTGGAATATATGGAGCGGCCGACCGGATTCGAACCGGCGACGTCCAGCTTGGGAAGCTGGCATTCTGCCACTGAATTACGGCCGCCCGGCGCCTCCTATCTTACAACGCGACACAGCCGCGCGCGACACGGCCGGCGCGCGACTACTTGCCGTCCTTGAGCGACATGTCGTACGCCTTGATCAGCTCGTCGCTTCGCGCCTTCCAGCTCAACCGCTTGCTCGCGCCGTAGAGATCGAGCTGCTGGTAGAGCGGGACCGCGGCGGCGTCCTCGATCCAGACCTTGTTGATCTTCCCGTACAGCTCGCGGCGCTTCTTCTCGTCCATCGTGGTCTGCGCCTCGTCCACCATCCCGTCGAGGTCGGCGTTGTGATAGTTCGCCAGCAAGCTGCCTGAGCGGAACAGCGGCACGTAGATGCCTTCAGCGTCCATCATGGGCTGCCCCCAGCCGATGAGCCAGACCGGCCCGGCTTTGTGGACGTACGCCATCGTGTTGAGGTAGCTCACGAACTCGAACGTCTTCACCGTGACGCGAATCCCGGCCTTGGTGAGCTGCCCACCGACGGCTTCGAGGACCTCCTTGTCCCGCACGTAGCGCCCTTGCGGACCGTTCAGCACGATGTCGAGCCCCCCCGCGTGCCCCGAGTCGGCGAGCAGCTTCTTCACCTTGACGAGATCCTGCTTCACCGGCTTGAGCGACGGATCGTAGCCAAAATGCATGCTCGGCAGCATCGTCGCCACCCGCATCGCCTTGCCGTCCAGAACCGTCTTGATGATCTCGTCGACGTCGAGGGCGTAGGTGATCGCCTGCCGTACCCGCTTGTCGGCAGTCGCACCCTGGTAGACGCCGACGAGCTTGTTCTGAGCGTCGTACTGATGCGTGTAGAACATGAGCTGGATGGTCCGGATGCTCGGGGCCGTCGAGAGGAAGACCTTCGGATGGTTGGCGATGATGTTCGCCAGGTGGGGCGGGATGTTGACCGCCACGTCGACCTCGCCGTTCTGGAGCGCCGCGACGCGGACCGCGTCGTCAGGGATCGGCCGGAACACCACGGTCTTGATCCGGGGCGCACCCCGCCAGTGATTCGAATCGGCCTCGAGCACGATCTCTTCGTCCTTCGACCAGCGCACGTACTTGTAGGGACCGGTGCCGATCGGGTTCTTCGAGATGAACGGTGAATCTTTCCCTGCGTAGGCCTTCGCAGGGTACATCGACGCCTGGCGCTGCGTCAGCGCATTGACGAAGATCGGCCATGGTTTCAGCGTGTGCACGCGAACCGTGTACGGATCGACGATCTCGACCCGGTCGATCGGCCTGAAGTTCGAGCTCCCGCGCATCGCAGAATCTTTCGCCCGCTCGAGACTGAACTTGACCGATTCCGCGTTGAACTCTTCCCCGTTGTGGAATTTGACGCCCTTGCGGAGCTTCACCTCCCACACGGTCGGCGACACGAGCTTCGGCAGCTCGGCGGCAAGGCCCGGGACGAGCTTGAGGCTCTGATCCCGCTCGACGAGAGTGTCGTAGATGTGCCCCGCGACCACCGAGGCCGGGGTTTCCTGCTGGTTCATCGTGTCGAGCGTCGACGGGTCGACGCCCTGCGCGATCACGACTCTTCCTTCCGGCGCGGCCGCGACGGCCACCGGGAACATGAGGACGAGAACGAGCAGCGCCCACGTAGCGAACCGCATGCAAGGCCTCCTCGACGATGGATGAGCGATGATTTCCTGAAGTGCCGCTACTTTATGAGCCGGCGCCCGACGAGTCAAGGTACGCGAGCGCTTCGGCGCGTGTGTGGACGAGCCCCAGCGCCTGCGCCTCGCGGACGCGCTCGAGTAGCCGCCCGACGACCGGCCCGGGAGCCAGCCCGAGATGCTGCATGACGTCGTCACCGCGCACGAGCGGCGGCGCAGAGGCTCGATCCTGTTCCTCGGGCCACCCGGCCAGCAGCTCTCTCACCAGGCCCGATCGCCGCCATACATGGAGCGGCGATTCACCCCGCACCGCGGCGCCGTCGACGAGCGCCAGAAGCAGTACGTCCCTGGTGTCCGGTCCGAGGTCACGGAAGAAGCGGTAGCGCGCCCGCCGGGTCACCTCCCCGGTCTGCTCCAGGTGCATGATCCGCAGATGATGGCGGACCAGGCGCTCCAGAAGGGCGGTCGCGCGCTCCGGCAGCCGCAGCCGTTCGCCGATCGCTCGCGCGCGCGTGGCGCCACGCACGTCGTGCTCGAAGAAGCGGATGCGTCCGCGAATGACGGCGCGCGTCTCAGGCTTCGAGACGTCGTGAACGAATGCGGCGAGCTTCAGGACGTCCCGCCGCTCGAAGCCGCCCCCCACGGGCTCGGCCATGTGGAGGATCAGCTCGTCGCCGAACGGGCTCAGGGCCCCGAGGCGTTCCACGAGGCGGTCAGCGCCACCCAGGGCCCGAAGCGAGTGCTCGAGCACCGTGAAGCGATGCGGCGCGGGCTGTCGGCATCCGCGCATGGCGCCGATCTCAGGCAGGATCACCTCGAGCAACTTCAAGGCGTCGAGGCGCCGAAACGCGCGACTCGCGCGCGGTGTCCGCAAGATCGCCTGCAGCTCATCGCGAATTCGTTCCGGTGCGACACGCTGGAGATCGCGCGCCACCGTCCGGATCGCGCGGGCCGTTGCGGGTGTCAACCGGAACCCCAGCTCGACCTCCAGCCGGACGCCGCGTACCGTACGCACCGGATCGTCGGCGAGCACGCCGGCGCGTGGACACCGGAGCCGGGTGGCCGCGAGGTCAGCGAGACCTCCGGTTGGATCGACGATGCTCGCGGTCCCTCGGCGGAGCAGCTCGTGGAGAGGCACCGCGAGCGCGTTGACCGTGAAGTCGCGCGCTGCGAGATCCTCGCCGAGCGTCGGAGCACGGAAATCGGCCATGTCCAGTCGTGTCACTCCGGCCACGACGCGCGCGGTTCCGCGCTCGGCATCGAGCGGAAAAAACGCGCCCCCGATTCGATCGGCGACCCGACGAGCGACGTCCATGGCGCCGGCAGGCACGGCCACGTCCACGTCCACCAGCGGCCGGCCGCTGGCGCGGCGCAAGCAGACGTCCCGGACGGCGCCGCCGACGAGCACCGCGCCGTCCGCGGCCGCGTCCACGGCGTGGAGCAGCGCGATCGTTTCAGGACCGAGCCGATCGAGGCGTAGCACCGTCATGCTGGAGTCCCGAGACCAACGTACCGCAGGAGGATGCGATGGCGCTCAGGCTCAAGAAAGTTCGCTACGCGAAGAAGAGCCACATCGCCCACGTCACCATCGACAACGCCGCCCGCGAGAACTGCCTCACCGAAGAGGTGGACCACGACCTGTGGAAAGGAAGCGTGCATCCGAGGGTCGGGACGGACGCTCGAGGAAGGCCTGCGGCTCGAGAACACGCTCTGGAACACCAACCTGTCCCTGCCCGACACGCTGAACGGGCCGCGTGCCTTCGTCGAGAAGCGTCAGTTCGTGCCGACCCAGGAAACGTGACCGCGGTCGATGCATCGGCGGACCATGGACAGGACCATGGACAGCGTGGATAACTCCGCCGAGGATGCTCGGCGGCCCGGTCACACGCCGACCTACATTTCGAGACCGTTCGGCGTGATCCGGTATTCGACGATCTCGTCGCCCATGGCGCTGCTGCGATGCTTCACCACGCACAGCATCCGGGCCAGCCGCGAGCCCACGCGCTCGCTGCCCATGACGACGATGGTATTGGCGGTCGCGCCGACGTCGCCGGTCGCCACCTTGCGCGCCAGGAGATCCTCGAGCCGTGTCTCCTCGGTCGTCACCAGCAGCAGCGTCGTCACCTCTTTGTGATCGTAGCGGTGGCTGTCGATGAACTCGCGGTGTTTCCAGACCGGGAGACAGATCTCCATGCCCAGCGTCTCGGCATCGCGGTGAATCGTCTTGCGGTACAGCTCGTCGAACATGAAGAACTGGATCGAGTCGGCCGGCGAGTCCATCGGCTCCACGCCGTCGACGACCACGCGCCGCGTCCCCGCCGCGAAGTGGAAGTAGAGGAACGGCCGCACGGTGTAGAGCGCGTGGTTGTAGCTGGCTTTCCAGTTCCAGTCGAACTCCCAGCCGCCGTCGGGCGTCGGTACCTGGAAATCGCGTACCCGCCCCACCCACCGCAGCGCATTCGAGTAGAAGGCCTCCATCTGGTCCGGTGGCGGATAGGGATCGGCCATCGGCGTGACGGTGTGCGTCCACGGCGCCAGCGACCATTTGAACAGTCGCGCGGCGTACTCATCGTGCTGCTGGGAATCGCCGCGGCCGTTCATGTCGAAAACGACGCCGCGGGCGCCGTCGCCGGCGAGACCGTGATCGGCGAACGTCAGACCGAGGTGGGTCTTGCCGATGCCGGTGGCGCCGTAGATCACGGTGAGCGTGCCGGGCATGAGCCCACCACCCAGCATCGCGTCGAGCTTGGTGAGTCCGGTCGAAACGCGTCGAGTCATGGTCAGCGATTCTACACGGCCCGCCCCTTTGTCCTGAACTGCAGCTCGTAGAACGCGCGCAGCTCGTCGAGCGTGGTCGACTGGGCGGGCGCCTTGTCGTCTCGGACGCGGGCGATGCGGGCGAAGCGCAGGGCCAGGCCCGAGCGATACGTCGGGCTTCGCTGGATCTCGTTGTACTCGACCTCGACGACGACCTCGGGCCTGACGCGCACGGTGTAGCCGTCATCACTCATCGCCAGCCGCCATAGACGCTCGGTCATGTCCGCGAACTCGCGGTCCGTAAGGCCTTTGAAGGTCTTGCCGACGTCGGCGAACGTCTCGCCGTCGCGGACTGCGAGGTGGTAGTTCGAGAGCCAACCAACTCGACGGCCCGATCCACGATCCGCCGCAACGATGACGCAGTCGACGGTGACGGCCACTTTCACCTTGAACCAGCGCTTACCCCGACCGCCGGGCTCGTAGGTGCTGCGGAGGTCCTTCGCCATCACACCCTCGTGGCCTGCGGCCAGAGCCAGACCGCGAAATGCCACCGCCTCCTCGACGGAGCTGACGATGCGCCGCTCGGCCAGGTAGCGGCCTCCCGTGGCGCGCTCGAGCGCGTGCCACCGCTCGACGTACGGACGATCGATCAACGAGTGGCCCTCGAACAGCAGGCAGTCGAAGAAGTACAGCGCCAGCTTCATCGCGCCGGTCATCGCCTCCACGCCGTGGATCCGGCGGAAGCGCCGCATCAGCTCCTGAAACGGCAGCGGACGACCTGACGGATCGAGCGCCACGACCTCGCCGTCCAGGATCAGCGGATCGCCGCGAAGGTCGCCCCGGGCGATGTCGACGACGTCGGGCAAGCTGCGCGTGACGTCGGACAGGCGCCGCGTCAAGATCGCGACACGATCGCCCACGCGATGGAGCTGGATCCTGGCGCCGTCGTACTTGTACTCGAGGGCAGACTTCCCGCCATGGGCCTTGAAGATCTCCTCGAAGTCCGAGCCGATCTCGGCCAGCATCGGAAGCAGCGGCACGAATGGCCGGGGCGTCGCCGCAGCCAGTCCGGCCGGGCCACCGGTGGCCACCAGTGTCGCGACGGCCGAGAGATCGCCGAGGAATAGCGACGCTCGGCGCACCGCGGCTGCGTCGGCGCCCGACAAGACGCCGATCGCTTCCAGCACGAGGCCGTCGGAGACGCCCGTTCGCATCTCGCCGCCGATAATTCGCGTGAGGATTTCTTGCTCGTCATTGGAGGCGCGCTCGGCCAGTTCCCGCAGTCGAGTCTCACGCGCACGGCGCGATCCCGACCCGGCCGACTCGGCCACTGATGCGAACGCGGCGGCGACGTCGGCCAGCGTCAGCCGTGGCGCGTCCGCTCGTTGAGCGGCAGCAGGCAACCTGCGGGCGCCGAGGACGCGAGGATCGGAGGTCGGGAACGGGCGGCCCGTCAAGAATAGGACCGCGGTCGGGACTTCATCGCGATCGAGACGCTTGAGAAATTCTGCCGTAAGTCGCCGCTTCTCGAGCCGACTTCCGGTGGCCTCGAGCCGCCGGCACAACGCCGCAAACTCGGTAAACCCCGTCACGATCCCATTCTAGAGCGACCGGGGCGAACGCCCTGCGCAGACGTCGCAGGCGTGAGAGCGTCTCGGAGTATCGAGGCGCGCCACAGCTTTGCTGGGGTGCGCCGAGCGTCTGGGGGTGTGGGGGCCATTTCGGGGCCCCCACGTTTACTAGTTCACGACGCCAGCAGGAGCACGAGCGCGAGCCACGCTGCGATGTTCGCCAGCGCCAGCGCGATGCGCACAACTTCCCCGAGACCACGCGACATGCTCCTCACGTGTTGAGTGGTAACGCGAGAAAAAAAATGCGCACGGCGGCGAAGCGCATGAGCGCCGAATCGCCGACTGCCAACCAACCGGCGAGCACGGAGTGCTGGATACGTCACGGCATGGGAGTACATGACAGTCTCCTTCAGATTCCCCTGATCAACCCGATCACTTTACCGAGAATGCGCACCTCATGCTCGCGCGGGTCGACGACGATCGGCCGCATCGTCGGGTGCTCCGGCTTGAGGACCACCCGCTCGCCGTCGCGCTCGAAGCGTTTCACCGTCGCCTCGGTGTCGACGAGCGCGACGATGATGTCGTGCGCCTGCGCCGAATCCTGCCGGCGTACCAGCACGAGGTCTCCGTCGCAGATGTGCGCATTGATCATGCTGTCACCACGAACGCGAAGCGCGAAGACGTCCTCACCACCGTCCGGCAGCGAGCTCGCAGCGACCGGGACATCGCCGTCGCGATTCTCCTCGGCGAGCAGCGGGAGGCCCGCGGCAATGCGGCCCAGTATCGGCACGCGACGGTAGGCCCCGGCGGTTCCGACGTCCGTCAGCGTGAGCGCTCGGGAAGTGCGGCCCGCAGAGGGGCGACGCTGCAGCGCACCTTTGCGTTCGAGAGCGCGGAGATGATCGAATGCCGCTCGCGGGGTCACGCGGAACTTCCCCCCGATCTCGCGCACGGTCGGCGGTACGCCATGCCGTGCCGAGAAGACCCGGATGAAGCCAAGAACTTCGCGTTGACGGCTCGTCAACTCTCGCATTGCGCCTCGGTCCTCCTGGTCGAGGATCATACTCAACTCGTGTTGAGTAGTCAAGAACATCCGGTGCCCGAAAACGGACTGAGCGCGACGACTCAAGAAAGGCGGAAGGAGAAAGACCTCATGTTGGCTGCCAGGGCTCGCAGACGGGACACGTCACGAAGCCCTGATCGCGCGCATCGGTCACGGTCTTGAAGTACACCCGGTCGATCTCGGAGATCGGCGTGAGCCACGAGCATTCCACGCGATGGAAGAGCCGCGCGCCGCGCTTCGCGCAGAACGGCTCGGCGTGCTCGGGTGGCGGCTCTGCGGCCATCGATGCCGATTCGGGCGCGCCTCCCGGTTCACGCTCGGACGGCAAGCTCGCAGAGGACGTCGAGACGCTTCCCTCCGCTGCCTCTGGCGCGACGGTCGTTGGCGCGGGCTCGTGGTCGGACTCGTCGACGTTGAGATTGGACTCGACGGTCGATCGGAACTCGTCACTCGCTCGACGGAACTCCCGCATCGCCCGACCGAACATCCGTCCGAGCTCGGGAAGCTTCGATGGGCCGAATACCAGCAGCGCCAGGACGCCGATGACGAGCATCTCTTGGAGCCCGATGTCGAACATTGCATCTAGAGTAGCACCGTCCGAGCGCGGGCGTAGAGACAGGGAACGCGCTGCCAGAATCGAGAAGACCTTTACCTGCTCTACAGTCCCGAGTGGTAAACGTCGCGTCGAGATTTCACTGACTTACGGCGCATCAGGCGTGGGGCACAGGAGTTGCTGCCCGTCCTCCCGGAGGCGACGATGACCGCGCTCAGGATCCTGATGTACTTCGTTCTGTTGACTGCGCTCGCCGCGCGACAAACACTGATCCGATCGTCCCGGATCGCCTCTTAAGAGGCGACGATCTCTTTCTCTTTCTCGGTGTCCTGGCTCACGAGGCCGCACTGCACGATCTTATAGAGCAGCGCCTTGTAGCTGATCTGGAGGAGGCGGGCCGCCTTCGCGCGGTTCCAGTGCACCCGGTCGAGCACTTCCTTGATCGCGACGCGCTCGGCCTCGCGGGCGGCCCGCCGAGCGATATCCTTCAGGCCCACGACGGCGTCCGGATTCACCGTCGCTGCGACCGCGGTCCCGACCGGCGTCATCCCGCGGGCGCCGCGCTGCAGGTGCGCCAGGATCTCCTGGTGCACCGGCCGTGCGCTGCCGAGCACGACGACCCGCTTCACCGAGTTCTCGAGCTCGCGGATGTTCCCGGGCCAGTGATATTCCATGCACACGCGCACGGTGTCGGGCGGGATCTCGACCGTGCGGCCGTACTGAGCATTGAACCGGCGCTTGAAATTCTCGATCAGGATCGGGATCTCTTCACGGCGCTCGCGCAGTGGGGGGATCCGGATCTCGATGACGTTGAGGCGGTAGTAGAGGTCCTCACGGAACTGGTGCACCCGCATCGCCGCTTCGAGGTCACGATTGGTGGAGGCGATGAGACGGACGTCAGTGCCGATGATCTTTTCGCCGCCGACACGGGAGAACTCACCGTCTTGCAGCACATGGAGGAGCTTGGCCTGGAGCCTGAGCGGCATCTCACCGATTTCGTCGAGGAGGAGCGTGCCTTGATCGGCGGCCTCGAACTTTCCGGGTTTCTGCCTGTACGCGCCCGTGAAGGCACCTTTCTCATGACCGAACAGCTCGGACTCGAGAAGCTCTCCAGGCAGCGCCGCACAGTTGACCTTGAGGAACTGCTTGGTTGCTCGCGGCGAGGCTTTGTGGAGGGCACGCGCGACCACTTCCTTGCCGACCCCGCTCTCACCCCGGAGCAGGACGGTGGTGTTGGTGGCAGCAACTTTGCCGACCAACTCCCGGATTGGTTGCATCTTGGCGCTCGTGCACAGGTTCAGACCCTCGCTCATCTGGTTCTCCTCGTCGGGTGTGCGACATGCATCGTTTTCTGTTTGCAGGGTCTTGCAGGCAAAGTGCCAAGGTTTTGCCATGCCACTCTCGCAACGATTACCCGCAGTTGGGGGCGGTAGGAAAATCGCTGGGCGGCTCGGTTTGTAGAAAGTTCCCGGGTTCTTATAGCTCTTACCATCGCGACAGGAGGCTGCCCATGAATATTCTGATCGTCGACGATGAGCCGGAAGTCGCCGAGGTGCTCGCCACGTCGCTCAACCGCCAGGGACATCGCACGACCATCGTGCATTCCGGGGCCGAGGCGCTGAAAGCCGTCGGAGCGTCAGCGCCGGACGCGATGTTCCTGGACATCTCGATGCCAGGGATGAATGGCCTCGACGTCCTGACACAGTTGAAGCAGAGCAAGCCCTCGCTCGCAGTCGTGGTGATCACCGGACACGCCACGGCGGACGAGATCGACGAAGTGAAGCGCCTCGGAGCAGTCGATGTCATCCCGAAGCCCGCGGCGCTCACGCATTACCACAAGGCGATCGAGCGGCTGGGCGACAGAAAGCGCTTCCAGTCTTCCGAGGGCATGTGATAGACAATCGATTCGTGAGCCCATTCCGACCATTCATTCCGACGCTGCTCTTCATCGTGCTCGCCTTCGCGCCGACGGCGGGCGCGCAGGTCCCGGGGACCGGACAGGTGCCCCCGGGCACGGAAGCTCCGCGTCGCGCGCCGCTCACGCTCACGCCGTCGATCGGCGTGCTCGAGGAGTACAACGACAACATCTTCTTCGACAACGCGAACCGGCATTCGGACTTCATCACGTCCCTGGTCCCGGCCATCGCCCTTGCGGCGGAGAATCCCGTATACCGGCTCATCGCGAGCTATGACTTCACCGCGCGGATCTACGCGCGCAATCCTGACCAGAACAGAGCGCCCGATCGCCAGGACTTCTCGCTGGACTCGCTGTACCGCTTCAGTCCCGAATTCAGCGTGAGTCTCTCGGACATCTTTCGCTTCACCACGGGCGTCAACGTCCTGACGCCGGACGGCGTGTCCACCGGATTCGACCGGTACTGGAGCAACACGCTCCGCCCCGGCGCCTCACTCCAGATCGACCCGCTCACCGTCCTGCGCGGCTCGGCCGGCTGGAGCGTGCTGCGCTTCGAGCGGCAAGGCTTGCTGGATTCCGACACGTACGCCGCCGAAATCGCTCTGGATCGCAGCCTCACGTCCCGCCTGCACGGGATTCTTGGCTACGACTTCGCGTACTTCGACGTCCGTTCGTTTCCGAACGTCACCACGAACACGCCGCGGGTCGGAGCCAGTTATCAGTTCACGCCGACACTGACCGCGTCCTTCACCGCGGGTCCGACGTTCGAGCACACTCAGGGCGGCGGCGACCGCGTCACGCCGGCCGCGACCGGTCAAATCACCCAGCGACTCGAGTTCGGCTCGATCGGGCTCGCGTATGACCGTCGTGTGAACACCTCCGGCGCTCTCGGGGGCGTTTCTGACAACCAGACGATCTCGGCCAACGTGAGGGTCGTCAGGGTCGCGCGTGGTCTCACGCTCGACGTATCGCCGTACTACCGCACGCTGCATTCGCCCGATAACTCGATCGACGTGCGGTCATTCGCGATCCCGCTGCAGGCGGCCTGGCAGTTCACGCCATGGTTCAGCATCACCGGGGGCTACGTCTTCTTCCAGCAGCGCTCGGACAGTACGGTCCGCAACCCGATCACCGGCTTGCCGATCGCGACTGACGTGGACCAGAACCGCGTGTTCTTAGGCCTCGTCTTCGGTTACCCGATCAAGTTCGATTAATTAAAATGGGGGCCCCGACATGGCCCCCATACCCCCCAACGCTCGGAGCGCCCCGGCCCAGCCGTGACGCTCCTCGATTTCCCGCCGCCGTGACCGGCAGGGGGCCCGACATGGCCCCCATACCCCCCAACGCTCGGAGCGCCCCGGCCCAGCCGTGACGCTCCTCGATTTCACCGCCGCCGTGACCGGCAGGGGGCCCCCGAAATGGCTCCTCGCACTCTGCAACGCTGGACGTCCCGGGTCACCCGGAACGCTCCCCGATTTTACGGCGCGGCCAATACCCACGCCCGTACTGTTCGAAACGTCCCCATGCCCTCGCCAGCGCGTGTTCTCGAGTGAGTGGTCCTAGATCCTGCCACGAATGCAACGCTTTGCTCACGCGCGCTGCACTGTGTTGCTGAATCTCCCCGCTCAGCCGCGCGATTCGTACTGCGCGTGGCGGATCACACGGCCCCCAGAACACTATTTCCGCGCGGGCTTGCGAGCTTTGGCACCCGCCTTGCGCTTACAGGCGGGTGACCGGGGAGATCGCCCAGCAAAATCATGTCACTTGCCCAACGACTCGCGTGGCTCGACGGACTCTTCACGATCGCGGTGCTCAGCACTGCGATGCGGCTCTGGCCGCCCGCCACCGGCGCGGCGAACGCCTGGGATGTGGTCGCGCGCGCCGCCGTGATCGTCGGTGTCTGCGTGGCCTCGTTCTACTATAGCGACCTCTACAACTTCGACGTCCCTCACGATCTGCCTCAGGTCTTCGGCCGGCTCTGCCGCGCCCTCGGTGTTGCGTCCGTCCTGCTCGCAGTGATGTACGTGCTGTTCCCTCGCATGATCATTGGTGGCAACGTCGCGCCCTACGCCCTGCTCGTGACGCTCGTGGCGCTGCTCATGCTTCGGGCCGCCGTCTATACGCTGGCCAAGCGTGACCCCTTCGCCGAGCGCGTCGTGATCATGGGCCGCAGCTCGCTCGCCCTCGATCTGGCGGACCAGATCGAGAGCCGCGCCGATCTGGCGCTCAAGCTCGTCGGCTTCCTCGGAGATCCGAGCACCGCGGCCCAGCCGGGCTCGCGCCTCGGCTCGTACGGAGACGTCGGCGAAGTCGTGCGGCGCCATCGTCCGGATCGGATCATCGTCGCCATGCCGGACCGGCGCGGGCACTTGCCCGTGAGTGAGCTGCTCGCCTGTCGCTTCCGCGGCATCCGGATCGAAGACGGCACCCAGACCTACGAGCGCTTCACCCGTCGCCTGGCCGTGGAATCGTTGACGCCGAGCGCGCTCGTGTTCGGCGACGGATTCCACGTCTCGCGCACGCAGCTCCTGCTCAAGCGCGCGTTGAGCATCGTGATCGCCGGACTCGGCCTCCTTGCGCTGGCGCCACTGATGGCGCTGATCGCAGCCGCCATCCGGCTCGAGTCCGACGGCACCGCGTTCTTCATCCAGGAGCGCATCGGCCTCCGTGGACGACCGTTCCGGCTCGTGAAGTTCCGGACGATGCGCATCCTGGATCCGCGGATCGACGACATCTGGCGCCGCGACAACATGAGCCGCGTGACACGCATCGGCGCGGTGCTCCGGCGCTACCGGCTCGACGAGCTGCCTCAGTTCATCAACATCCTGCGCGGCGACATGAGCCTTGTCGGCCCCCGTCCCGAGATGGCGGGCAACGTCGCGACATTCTCCGCGGTCATTCCGTTCTACAACCTCCGCCATGAAGTCCGTCCAGGTCTCACGGGATGGGCGCAAGTCAAAGCCGGATACTCGATGTCGACGGAAGAAGTCACGCGGAAGCTCTGCTACGACCTCTACTACATCAAGCACCTGTCACTCGCGTTCGACCTACGCATCCTCTTCGACACGGTGAAGTTCGTGGTGTGCGGCAAGCGGCCAGGATGAGCAACGTCAAAGGTTTACTGAGAAGTGGCAGGGCGCTCCCAGAAGTGGGCCGCTGCGCCACAGGCCGCTCGGTCGCCGCGGCGCGTTCGTGCCCGGGAACGTCGAAACCCGGGTCCGGCACGCGTCTTGCGAAACAGGATTTCGCCGCATGTCAGAAAGCTCAGCCGGCATGAAGATCCCGACCTACGACCCAGCTCCGTCCGCGGTTGCCCTCCCGAACTCGGACCGCCACGTTCTCGTCGTCGAGAGCGAGCCGGATCAGCGACGCCGCGTCGTGACACAGCTGCAGAACTGGGGATACAACCCGGTGGCGGCGAGCACTGCCGAAGAGGCGCTCGCGCTGATCGGGGACCGGAGGTTCTCCCTGTCCCTCGTCGCGATCCGGCTGCCCGGGATGTCGGGCATCGACTTCCTCCGTCGCGCGGAGGAGCTCAGCGAGTCGGGGGCCGTCATCATGATCGCCGACAGCGGGCACAGCGGACAGATCGTCGAGGCCATCCAGGCGGGCGCGGACGATTTCATCCGCCGGCCGTACACGTCCGAAGATCTGGAGAACGCGATCAAGAATCTGGCCGCGAAGACGCGCCCCCACGTCGCCACACCGGTCGGCGGCGGCGACGACTCCGGCGACCGCTTGCAGCGAGAGCTGGCGCTGCTGACGAGCGGACCGATGCGCGAAATCCTCGGCGTCATCGAGCAGGCGGCGCGCGCCGACGTGACCGTGCTCGTCTGCGGCGAGACGGGCGTCGGCAAGGATCTGGTGGCCCGCGCCATTCACACGCACTCTCCGCGGCGCCGCGCCGCATTCGTCAAGGTGAACTGCGCGGCCATGCCGCGCGAGCTGCTCGAGAGCGAGCTGTTCGGTCACGAGCGCGGCGCCTTCACGGGCGCCCACCAGCGCAAGCCCGGAAAGTTCGAGCTGGCCGCCGGCGGCACGATCTTCCTCGACGAGATCGGCGAGGTCCATCCGGCGCTGCAGGCCAAGCTGCTGCACGTGCTCCAGGATGGCGAGTTCTCCCGCGTCGGCGGTCGTCACAACCTCAACGTGAACGTCCGGACGATCTGCGCGACGAACCGGGATCTCGTCCGCGAGATCGCCGCCGGGCGTTTCCGCGAGGATCTGTTCTACCGGCTCAACGTGATCAACATCGTGGTGCCGCCGCTGCGCGAACGCCGTGAAGAAATCCCCGGCATCGTGCGCTACTTCGTCGACCGGTACTCGCGGGCGTTCAACGTGCTGCTGTCCGAGATCTCGCCCGAGGCCATGCAGGCGTTCATGCAGTACCACTGGCCGGGCAACATCCGCGAGCTCGAGAATTTCATCAAGCGGATGATCATCCTTCAAGACTCGACGTTGCCGCGAACGCTGGTGGCGCCGGTGCCGGCCGCGCTGGCTTCCGTGCCTCCCGATCCATTCGCCTCGACGAAGGGACTCTCCCTCAAGGAGATCTCTCGGAGAGCCGTGCTCGAGGCCGAGCGTGAGGTGATCTGTCGCGCGCTCGAGCAGTGCCGCTGGAACCGCGTCAAGACCGCCAAGATGCTGAGGATCAGTTACCGGGCTCTCCTCTACAAGATCAAAGACATGGGACTCAAGCAGGATCCGGCCGCGAGCTAACGGCCACCCGTATTGCAGGAGGAGCACGCATGATCACGCTGAAATGGCCCATCGTCACCTTCACGCTCGCCCTCGCGCTTCCCATCATCGCCGCCGCGGGTCCGGCCCCGGCCGGACCCGTGGCGGGAACGCCGTCGCCGACACGCTCGGCGCCGGCCGGAAGCCGCACCGCGCAGGCGGTCTCTTCGGCCCCGTCGGCCGAATCGACAGCGCCCTCGGCCGCCGTCCATCCCATGCCGCTAGCGGCCCCGTCGGAATACGTGATCGGGCCTGACGACATACTCCTGATCAACGTCTGGAAGAACGAGACGCTCTCGCGCACGGTGCCCGTGCGGCCCGACGGAAAGGTCTCGATGCCGTTGCTGCATGACATCCAGGCGGGCGGGCTCACCGCGATGCAGCTCCGCGACAAGATCGCGGTGGCGCTCGGCGAGTTCATGCCGAATCCTGAAGTGTCGGTGACCGTCACGGAAGTCCGGAGCTTCAAGGTGTCCGTGCTCGGCGAGGTGCAGAAGCCGGGCGTCCTCCAGCTTCGGAGCGCGACGACGGTGCTCGAGGCCATCGCCATGGCCGGCGGCTTCCGCGACTTCGCCTCGCCCAGCAAGATCATGATCATTCGCAAGGACCTGGAGGGCCGGACGCAGAAGATCCGGTTCAACTACAACCGCGTGCTGTCGACCGCCGGGGAGGAGGACAACCTCCTGCTGAAGACCGGCGACGTCATCGTCGTGCCGTAAGGAGGGACGGATCATGACCCAGACTTCCCCCGACACGACCACGCGAGGGCAAGGGCTGCCCGCGCTCTTCGAGATTCTCCGGCGCCGCCGGACTCTCGCAATGCTGCCGCTCGTGCTCGTCCTCGCGGCCACGGCGTCGGTGGCCCTGTTCCTGCCCAGTCTCTGGACCGCCAGCGCGACGATCATGGTGGACCGGCAGCAGATCCCGGAGGCCTTCGTCAAGTCGACGGTCACCAGCGACGTGGAGAGCCGGCTGCTCACGCTGAGCCAGGAGATCCTGAGCCGGACGCGGCTGCTGAAGATCATCGATCAGTACCAGCTCTATCCGGGCCTCCGGCGCAGCGCCCCCGAAGAAGAGGTGGTGGAGCGGATGCGCAGAGACATCCGGCTGGAGTTCAACGACGGCCGCGACCGCCGGCCGAAAGACACCAAGACCGTCGCGTTCAGCGTGTCCTACACGAGCACGCGGCCCGAGACCGCAATGATGGTCGCCAACACCCTGGCCTCGCTCTACATCGACGAGAACGGGAAGCTGCGCGAGAAGCAGGCCGTCGGCACGGCGGACTTCCTCGAGACACAGCTCGTCGAGGCGCGCAGGACGCTCGCCCAGCAGGAGCAGAAGATCGTCGAGTACAAGGAGCGCTACATCGGCGAATTGCCCGAGCAGAGGGACGCGAACCTCCGCACGCTCGAGCGGCTCCAGCAGCAGCTCCAGCTCGTGGCGGAAAACCTTCGTCGGGCCCAGGAGCGCCGCCAGCAGATCACACAGGCGCTGGCGGAGATCGATCAGAGCGCGCCCGAGGTCGCGGTCCCGACGCCGGCCAACTCCGCGGCCGTCCGACTGGCGCTGCTGCGCCAGGAGCTGTTCCAGATGCAGACCGGGTACCGCGACACGTATCCCGACGTCGTCCAGATGAAAGAGCAGATCCGCCTGCTCGAAGAGAAGGTCGCGGCCGAGGCGTCGGCGCTGCCGAAACAGACCGGGTCCCAGCGCAAGCCCGCGGGGCGCGTCATCCCGCAGAACGGCTACATCCAGAGCCTGATGACCCAGCTCGATCAGGCCACCATCGAGACGAAGACGGGCGCCGAGGAGATCGCGACCCTGAATCGTCAGATCGCCGTCTACCAGCGCCGCATCGAGAACGCGCCCAAGCGCGACCACGAGCTGACGCAGCTCACGCGGGACAACGACACCACGCGCGAGATGTTCCGGTCGCTGCTCGCGAAGCGCGAGGAAGCCGGCATCGCCGCGAACCTCGAGCAGCAGCAACACGGCGAGCAGTTCCGCATCATGGACCCGGCCGTCATTCCCGAGCGGCCAGCCGGCCCGAATCGGCTGCGCTTGCTGCTGGTCGGCCTGGTCCTCGCGGCGGGCGCCAGCGGCGCTGCCGTGATCCTCGCCGAGAACGTCGACACCTCCTACCGTCGCGTCGACGAGGTCCGGTCTCGGCTGCCGGTCCCCGTGCTGTCGACGATCCCGCACATCGCCACCGAGAGCGACCGGCGCCGCCACCAGCGCCAGCGCCGCCTCGCCGCCGCCGCTCTCGCCGGCGGGCTGCTCGTCATCGTCGGCTGCTCGTACGCGGTGGCACACAACAACCACGGGCTGGTCGGGCTGCTCATGTCCGATCAGTCGGCGACGGGCGCGAAGAGGTAAGTCCATGTACCTCAACTTCTACGGTCTGCGCGAGACGCCGTTCAGTCCGACGCCCGATCCGAAGTTCCTGTTCCAGTCGGCCCGGCATCGCGAGGCCCTCGCTCAGCTCATCTACGGCGTGCGCGAGCGAAAGGGCTTCATCGTGCTCACCGGTGAGATCGGCACCGGCAAGACCACGCTGCTCCGCACGCTGCTCGAGCGCCTGGACGCGGATACGCACGTCGCCTACGTGCACAACTCGGCGCTGGAGATCGAGGGGCTGCTCGAGTACGTGCTGCACGACTGGGGCGTGAAATCGATGGCCACGACGCACGCCTCGCGGCTCGTGGAGCTGAACGAGTTCCTGATCGACCAGCATCGCAGCGGCGCGAGCCCCGTCCTCGTGATCGACGAAGCCCAGAATCTGTCCATCCAGACGCTGGAGGCCGTGCGCCTGCTCTCGAACTTCGAGACCACCCACCAGAAGCTCATGCAGATCTTGCTGGTGGGCCAGCCGGAGCTGCGCGACAAGCTCAACGTGCACGAGCTGCGGCAGCTCAAGCAGCGCATCGGCCTGCGCTGCCACATCGGCCCGCTGTCGCCCGAAGAGACGCGGCTCTACATCCGCCACCGGCTTCGGATCGCCGGCGCCACCGACGCCGGAATCTTCACCGACGCCGCCATCCAGAAGATCTCGGATTACAGCCACGGCACGCCGCGCGTGATCAACATCGTGTGCGATCACTGTCTGCTCAGCGGCTACGCCGACAGCAAGCGTCGGATCGACGCCGGTCTCGTCAACGAGGCGATCGAATACCTCGAAGAGGGGGAGCGCCCCCAGTGGAAGCGGAGCCGGAGGATGCGTCTCGTCCCCAGCCGGACCGCCGTGTGGGCCGCGCGTGGCGGCGTGGCGCTGCTGGTGCTGCTACTCGCCCTGATGCTCGTCGTCGCCGCCAGCGGTCTCGGCTGCATCGGCGCCGCCATCCGATAGGAGGGATCCGTGAGCAAATTCTTCCGGGCACTCGAGAACGCCGAGAAAGAGCGCGCCGTCGCGGCGGCTGGACCAGCAGCCGACGACACGGCTATCACCATGGTGATCGACGCGCCGGCAAAACAGTCGAACGGGTCGGCAGCGGTCGTGGCGCCGCCGGTGGCGCCTGGCGCTCGGGTGCTCGAGCCGCCGCGGACGGAGCCGCACCACCCCGCCGAGACCCGGGGCCCCGGCCCCACGCCGGCCGACCAGGGTGGGATGTACGGGGCGCGGGTCTCGCGCGATAGCGTCGGCTCGCGCGCACACCAGCGCGTCTTTGCCGGCGAGCTCGAGCCCGCTCCCGTCGGGGAGAGTCGAGCGGTGGACGACCACCTCGTCAGCCTCCTCGAGCCTACCAGCTTCGCGGCCGAGCAGTACCGCGCCGTCCGTCTCGCCATCGAGACGTATCGTCGTGAGCACGGGCTCCAGATCGTCGGCGTGTCGAGCCCCGGCCGCGGCGAGGGCAAGACGATGACCGCGATCAACGTCGCGGGCGCGCTGGCTCAGGCCCCCGACGCCCGCGTCGCGCTGGTCGACGTCGATCTCCGCCATCCGCGGATGGCCGACTATCTCGGGCTGCCGCCCGGGCGTGGACTCTCCAGTCACCTGCTCGACCCGTCGCTCTCGATCGACGCGATCGTACAAGTTCCCACCGCGATGGCGGTGTCCGTGGTGGTCGGGGGGCCGCTGTCGTCCATGCCGTACGAGCTCCTCAAGTCGCCGCGGCTCATCGCACTGTTTGCGGCGCTTCGCGAGCGCTACGATTTCGTGGTCGTCGACACGCCGCCGATCCTGCTCTTCCCGGACGTCGGCATCCTGCGCGACCTGGTCGACGGCTTCATCATGGTGGTCCGGGCCAATCGAACGCCGCGCGAAGGCGTCACCGATGGACTCGACGCGATCGGGCGTCACCGTGTGATGGGACTCGTGTTCAACGACGACGACCGGAACCCGCTGACGATGGGCTCCGGCGAGCCCAACGGCCACTGGCGCAAGTACCTCACGCGACCGATCGGTCGGGCCTCTTGACCGAGCCGACGACCTCGGTCGTGAACGTGCTCAGCGTGGACGTCGAGGAGTACTACCACGGCGTGGAGTTCGCAAACGCGCTCGGCCCGGACGTCGCGAGTCTGCCCAGCCGCGTGGTGCCGGAGACGGAGCGGGTCCTCGCGATCCTCGAGGAATTCTCGGCTCGGGCGACGTTCTTCACGCTGGGCATCGTGGCCCAACGCTATCCACGATTGGTCCAGGCGATCGTGGAGCGCGGTCACGAGATCGCCTCGCACGGCTGGGATCACACGCCCGTGTACGCGCTGGGACGAGACGGTTTTCGGCGCGACGTCAAGCGCGCGAAGCGCGCGCTTGAACAGGCCGCGGGACGCGCGGTCTGGGGCTACCGGGCGCCGAACTATTCCATCCGACCCGACACGCCATGGGCAACGACCGTCCTCGTGGAAGAAGGCTACCGGTACGACTCCAGCGTGCATCCGATCATTCACGACCGGTACGCGTTCCCCGGCGCGCCACGCTTCCCGCACGTCGTCGAGACGAGCAACGATATGGAGCTCTGGGAGATCCCGGTCGGAACCGCGCGTCTCGCGGGCACGAACTTGCCGCTCGGGGGCGGGTTCTTTCGTCTCTTCCCCTTCGCATTGCTGCGAGGCGCGCTTCTCGCGGTCAACCGCGGCGAAGGGCGTCCGGTCGTCCTGTACGTTCACCCGTGGGAGCTCGACCCGGATCAGCCGCGTCCGCCCATGACGTGGCGCCATCGCTTCCGTCACTACGTCGGGATCCGGAACGCCGAGACAAAGCTGCGCCGGCTGCTGGCGTGCTTCCGATTCACGTCGATCGAGCGAGCCTTCGCGGAGGTCGTTGGCGCTCCCTCACGTCTGCCGGTCGCCGCCGGCTGAGGTTTCCCGTGCGCATCTTAATCGTGTCGCAGTCGGCGCCATACCTCCCTTGCCACGACCCCGTGCGCAACGCGCCGGCGCAGCTCCTCGCTCAGCTCGCCGCCGACCACGAGATTAGGCTGATCGCCATGACATCACCCGGAGAGACGCTGGCCCAGCGTCGCTGGCCCACGGAGCACTGCCTCTCGCTCCAGCTCGTGGCCGCGGATCGCTGGCGCAGCCCGCTCACCGGCGCACCTGAGCGAGGCCTGGACGCTGTGCGCGCGGCAGTGGAGCAGGCCATCGGGCAGTTCCATCCGGATCTTCTCCACCTCGAAGGCCCGCTGCTCGCGCCACTGGCTCGGACCTGTGATCTCCCGACCGTCATGGCGGTCCACGACTCTCGTGCCCTGCGCGCCCGCGATGCCCGACACTTCGCCGGCGGCCTCGGTGCCTGGCTCAAGGCGACGATCGACGAGCGCATGGAGACGGCATGGGAGCGCCGCTGGTTTCCGGGCGTGGACATCGCCGTGGTGCCGTCCGAGGACGATCGTCGCGAGGTCGCCCGCCACATTCCGTTCTCGCGCGTCAAGGTGATCCCGGCTGGTATCGACCTGGAGCACTACGCGTTCCGCCGGTCGAGCGAGGCAGATCGCCTCGTCTTCACCGGGAGCCTGACCTGGCGATCGAACGTCGACACGGTCCAGCGGCTCGCGACCCGGATCCTGCCGGCTATCCGCAAGTCCCGGCCCCGCGCCGAGCTCGTCGTGGTCGGCGCCGATCCGGCCGGCGCCGCTCGTGCCCTCGTCGGAACCCCCGGCGTGCGGATCGTCGGCACCGTGTCGGACATCCGCCCTTCGATATGGGGAGCGACCGTGTCGGTCAGCGCGCTTGCCGCGGGCGTGGGCGCCAAGAACCGCGTGCTCGAGACGATGGCGCTCGGCACTCCAGTCGTCGGGCGAGCCGAAAGCTTCGCCGGACTCCCCGACGTTCTCCCCGGCCACCACGCGATGATGGCCGACAGCGACGAAGGCGTGATCGACGCGGTGCTGCTGCTCCTCGACGAGCCGGTCGGCGCCCGAACGCTGGCGCGCAATGCGCGGACACTGGTCGAGCAACACCACACCTGGATGGCCGTCGCCCGGCAGTACGGCGCTCTGTATGCGCGAGCGGGAGCCAGCCGTGCCGAGACGGCGGTGGCGACAGCGGCATGAGCGCACCGTACATGGTCGGACTCGCAGGCGGCAGCGGAAGTGGCAAGACCACGCTCGTGCAGGGCGTTGCCGAGGCTCTCGGGCGTGACCGCGCGGCCGTGCTCTGTCACGACGCGTACTACCGTGATCGCGGCCACCTGCCTTCGAGCGAGTACGCGGCGATCGACTACGACGTCCCGTCCGCGTTCGATCAGGTGCTCTTCCGCGCGGACCTCGAGCGCTTGCGCCGTGGCGAGTCGGTCCGTCCGCCGCGGTACTGCTTCGCGACGCACCGCCGCCTCGCCGACGATGACGTCCTCCACCCGCGGCAGGTGATCCTCGTCGAGGGCATCCTCCTCCTCCACGACCCCGCGGTCCGCAGCGCGCTCGACCTCAAGATCTACGTCGACGCGCCGCAGACGACGCGGCTCGCACGACGGATCGCCCGCGATACGAGCCAGCGCAACCGGACCGTCGACTCTGTCATCCGTCAGTTCACGACCGTGGTGAGTCCTGCCCACCGGGAGTACGTCGAGCCCACCAAGGCGCTCGCCGACCTGGTCGTGCTGAACGTGAGCCGGCTGCCGCCGGTGGTCGAGATCCTCGTGACGGTGATCCGCGCCCGTCTCACGCGCCAGGAGCTGATGAGTGCTCGCGCCCAGTCCGCGTAACGGCGCGACGGCGGCGACCATCAACGCCGCATTCCCGCTCTGCCCCGATCCGGGTCACGCGCCCGCGATCCGCCGGGCGCTCGCTGACTGTGTCGAGTTCCTCCAGTCCCGCCTGCCCGCGCCGGAGCTGGTCGCGGTGGTCCTCACCGGCAGCTTTGCTCGCGGTGAGGGCAGCGTAATGCCGGTGAACGGGCATCTGCAGGTGCTCGGGGATCTCGAGTTCTTCGTCATCGTCTCGCCGGACACCGACACCCGCGCGCTGAGACCCCAGATGGCCGCGTGGAGTCGCGAGGTCAGCGGCACGATCGGCGAGGGCCTCCGCACCGAAATCGAGTTCGGACCGATCGAGCTCGGCTACTTCGCCCGGCACGCGCGGCCGTCGATGTTCCTCTACGACCTCCTCACCCACGGCAGGGTCGTCTGGGGTCCGCCCGACGTGCTGGACAGGATCCCGAGATTCGGACCGGCGGCGATCCCGCGCGAGGATTGCCTGGCCCTGCTCTTCAACCGGAGCATCGAACAGCTCGAGCTCTACGATCGGCTGGCGACTCTCACCGGCGATGCGCTGTCGAACGCCGCCTACCAGCGAATCAAGCTCGTGCTCGATATCGCCGGTTCCGCGCTCGCCTTCAGCGGGCGCCACTCGCCGTGCTATGCAGCGCGCCCGGCCGCGTTCGCTCGTCTCGTCGCGGAGACGCCGAGCCTCCAGGCACTCGTGCCGGACGGCTTCGAGCTCGAGCTCGAGCGCGCCGCCCGCACGAAGCTGACGCCAGGGGATGGAACGACGCTCGTTCCACCCGGGGCGTCGCTGCGGGGACAGCGTGCCTGGATTCGGAGTCAGATCCTGTCCGGCATTCCCGCGGTGGCCGCGTTCATCCGGTGGGAGCTCGAAGAACTGGTTGGTCGGCGCGCGAATCTGCCACGGCTACTCGACGCCTATCTCGGGTCGCAGCCGCTCGTGCGCCGCCTGCGCGACTGGGCGAAGGTGGCGCTGCATCCCATGCCGACCCCGCTGCCCGTCAGCCTGCGTCGGGCGCTCCGGCTGTCCTTCGTCTCGACCCCGCGCGCGCTGCTGTATGCGGCAGGCACACTGGCGTTGCTCGATCTGCTCGGCCCGAGCACCCGAGCGGGGAGGATCGAACCGCTGCTGTTCGTTCGCGCCGGCGCCGTACCCGACGATCCCGAAAGCCAACGCAAGGCGATCACCGCGCTCTGGCGGTGGTGCGTGCGGAACAACTGAAAAGGCCTCGGAAGGCCTGAAAAGGCCTCGGACGGCCGGAGAAAACCATGGGGTCCCCGCTCTCAATCTACGTGCTGGTCGACGCCCTCGGCTGGGAAGTCATCAAGACGCGTCCGTTCCTCGACGACGTCCTGGTCGAGCGCCGGTGGCTGGCGACCATTCTCGGGTATAGCTCCGGCGCGATCCCCAGCATCCTGTCGGGCGCCTATCCCGCCGAGCACGGCCACTGGAACCTCTTCTATCTGTCCCCGGACACGTCGCCGTTCGGCTGGACGCGAGCGCTGGCCTGGATTCCCGAACGGTGGCGAGAAAATCGATTCACGCGACACGCTGTCAAGCGGCTCGCGCGGCGATGGTCGGGCTACAGCGGCTACTTCTCGATCTACGACTATCCGATCGTCCACCTGCCGCTGTTCGACCTCACGGAGAAACGCGACATCTACCAGCCTGGCGGCATCGACCGGCCGTCGATCTTCGACGCGTTCCGCGACGCCGAGATCCCGTACGAGTGCTACACGTACCACACGCACTCGGACGCCCAGATCATGGAGGTCGCGCACGAGCGTGTCGGCCGGAGCAACGCCCGGGTGCTCTTCCTGTACCTTTCGGGCCTGGATCACTACCTCCACTGGAACATCCACGATCGCGACGGCGTCACCACCACGCTCGCCGCGTACGAGGCGGGGCTCCGCCGGATCTATCAGGCGGCGATTCGAGAGCGTGGCGACGCCCGCATGTTCATCTTCTCGGACCACGGCATGACGCCGATCCGCTGGACCTGCGATCTGAGACGCGATGTCGAGACGCTCGGGCTCCGCGCGCCGACCGACTACCTGCCGGCGTATGACTCGACCATGGCTCGGTTCTGGGTGTGGAACGACCGCGCGCGCGAGCGGCTGACCGATCTCCTCGCCGGTCATCCGTGCGGGCGATTGCTCTCCCAGGCCGAGCTGCAGCGTCTCGGCGTCTGGTTCGATGACGGCCGCTACTATCATCTGCTCTTCCTCCTCAAGCCCGGCATGCTGCTCTGCCCGAGCGACATGGGACGCGTTCGCTTCGCCGGCATGCACGGCTATCACCCGAGCGAGCCGACGGCTGACGCCGTGCTGCTCGCGACGGTTCCAGTGGAGCGGCCGGTCGACCACATCACGGGCATCCGCAACGTCATCCTCGAAGATCTCGGCCTGCCGGTGGCCCGGGAGTCACAGGCATGACGTCGATCAGGCTCCTCTTCTTCTTGACGTCGCCAGTGCGCGGCGGCGTCGAGGAGGTCGTCCTGGCGCTGTTGCAGCGCCTTCCTCCCGAGGAGTTCCGGCTGGCGCTCGCTGCTCCCGCCGCATTGCTCGATGCGTTCGACGTGGATCTCCGAGGCGTGTGCGTCGACACGCTGCCGGTCCACGTCGACAGCTGGCTCCAGCGTGGGGAGCTGAGCAGGCTCGGCGAGTTCATGGCCCACTGGCATCCGGACGTCGTGAACGCTCACCTCTTCCGGTCCACGATGATCGCGGCGCCGCTGGCCCGCTGGCACCGGATCCGCGGCGTTGTGGAGACGTACCACGGTCGCGAGGGATGGCGGCAGCGAGGGTTGCGCGGCCAGTTCCTGGTCGACCGCGCCGTGTGTCGCTGCGTCGATGCGGTCATCGCCGTCTCGGAGGCGGCGCGCCGCTTCCTGATCGAGGGCAAGGGCTATCCCGAGAAGAAGATCGTCGTGGTGCCGAACGGCCGCGACCTGTCGGCGTTCACGCCTGGCGTCCACCGCGAGGCCGGCCGCAAAGAGCTCGGGCTGGATGATGCCGTACCGCTCGTCGGTGTCGTGGGGCGACTCGAGCACCAGAAGGGTCACACGTATCTCTTCGACGCGTGGCCGGCCGTGGTGCGCGACTTTCCGGATGCGCGGCTGCTCGTCGTCGGTGATGGAAGTCTGCGCCCGTCGCTCGAGCGGCGCGCGCGGGCACTCGGCATCGCGGACAACGTCATCTTCACCGGATTCCGGGCGGACGTGGCACGGCTGCTCGACACGATGGACGCCCTGGCGCTGCCCTCCCTGTACGAGGGCATGCCGCTCACCGCGATCGAGGCGTCGGCAATGGCCCGTCCCGTCGTCGCCACCGCGGTCGACGGCACGCCCGAAGTCGTGGATGACGATGTCACGGGCTACCTGGTACCGCCCGCCGATCCACGCGCGCTCGGGCGCGCGCTCGCCCGCGTGCTCGGCGACCGCGAACGCGCGGCCGCGATGGGGCGAGCGGGCCGCCACCGTGTCCTCGAGCGGTTCGGCCTCGATGGCCAGGTGGAAGCGACGGCACGGGTGTACCGCCGCGCCGTGACACGATCATGGTGATCTGCGCAATCGTCTTCTGGCTATCCGTTGCGACCGTGGGGTACGCCTACGCGGGGTATCCGTTGGGCCTTGCGCTCTTCGCGCGGCGGCGACATGGTCCGCCGCCGCGACGGCGCTCCCGCCCGCGCGTCTCGGTCATCGTGGCGGCATTCAACGAGCGCGCGTGCATCGGCCGAAAGCTGGCGAGCACGCTGTCCCAGCGGTACCCGTGGGATCGGCTCGACGTGGTCGTCGTGTCGGATGGATCGACCGACGGCACCGACGACATCGTGGCGAACTGTCCAGACCCGCGCGTCACGCTGATCCGCCAGGAGCAACGTTCCGGCAAATCCGTCGCCCTCAATCGCGGGGTAGCCGCGGCGAAGGGAGAGATCCTCGTCTTCACCGACGCCAACGCGGTGTTTGCCCCCGACGCGATCGGGCGGCTCGCGGCCGGGTTCGACGATCCCCGTCTGGGTCTCGTCACCGGCCAGGGACTCTATACGGCGAAGGTGACGCGCGATGCGCGCGTCGTCGCCAACGGCTACGTGCGCTACGAAGCACTGTTGAAGTCCGCGGAAGCGGCGTTCGGCTTCATCGCGGGGGCCGACGGCGCGATCTACGCGCTCCGTCGGACTCTGTACCGCGATCTCGACGGCGCCGAAGTGAACGATCTCCTCCATCCGATCCAAACCGCGCTCGGGGGCTTCCGGTGCGCGTTCGACGCCGGCGCGTACACGATGGAGCCGCCGTCGACCGACGCGCGTCAGGAATTCAGCCGCCACGTGCGCATCATCGCCCAGGGTGTGCATCTGCTCGTGGCCTGGCTGCCGCGCCTCATTGCCGCCGGGCGCTGGCGCGCGGTCTGGTTTCTCGCGTCGCACCGCGTCCTGCGGTGGACGAGCGCGCTCTTCCTCGCTGCCGCGCTGGTCACGAATGCGATGCTGGCGCCGACCGGGCTCCTCTACGCGATGCTGCTCGACGGACAGCTCGCGTTCTACCTGCTGGCGCTGGTCGCGCTCCTGGCCGAGCGGCACGGCAGGCGCTTCGGGCCACTGGCGCTCCCCTACTACTTCTGTGTGGTGAGCGCGGCCGGAATGGCCGGACTCGTGAAGTTCCTCCGAAGCGGCGCCGACTCCGTGTGGACCCCCGCGGGCCACGTCGGCGCTCGCCCGCGTGCCGCGTGACCGTTCAGGACACGCTCGTTCGCAACACCGTGTGGTACGGCCTCGTGACCGGGGTCGGTCTGCTCTCGGGGCTCATCATGTCGATCCTGCTCGCCCGCGGTCTCGGTCCAGCGCGCATGGGTGATTACTCCTACATCCTGTGGGCCTCGCGAACCATGACCGCCGTCGCCATGCTGGGCTTCGCAATCGCGACGATCCGCTACACGGCCGCCGCGATCGCGCAGGGCGACCGGGCGCTCGCGTGGGGATTCGTGCAGGTGCTCAAGCGCCGTCAGATCATCACGACCATCGTCGTCGTCGTCGTGCTGCTGCCCTGCATCGTCGCCTTCGCGCCCACCATGCTCCGGTGGCCGCTCATCGTCTCGTGCGTCGGCCTCTTCCCGGCCACCGTGGGGTACATCTATTCGCACTCGGTCTACGGAGCCCAGCGGTATGACCTGACCGCGCAGGTGAGCACGGTGAAGATGGTCTTCCAGCTCACCGCGGCGATCACCGCGCTCTCGCTCGGCTTTGGCATCCTCGGTCTCGTGGTGGGCGACGTGCTGACGAGCTTCATGGCCTGCTGGCTCCAGCGACGACGATCGCACGAGATCTATCCGAAGCAGGCGGCTCGCGTGCCGGACGATGCCCAGCCCGAGCTGCGCCGGTTCCTGTTGCCGCTCTCGCTCGTCGCCGTGCTCGACGCGCTGGTCTGGGATCGGTCGGAGGTCTTCTTCCTCCAGCTCTGGGGCAGCTCCCAGGACATCGCGTACTACAGCCTGGCCTTCGGCCTCGCAGGCAAGGCGATGATCATTCCGCAGATCGCCGTGGGCGGTTTGTTGCCGGCCTTCGCGGCGCTGCACGGCAGCGGCGCGCTTCATGAGTTCGGTCAGGTCTATCGCACCGCCATCCGCTACGTGATGCTGGCCGGCGCTCCGATCGCCGCGACGAGCATTGCCGTGGCGCCCGGCATGATCGCGCTGCTGTACGGCGACGAGTACATTCCGGTGGCCCGGCTGTTCGCGGTCCTGATTCCGATCTCGATGATCGCAGTGACGCGGAACGTGGCCTGGGCCGCGCTCCAGGGCCTCGGCGACCGGAAATGCGCGGTCACCGCCACCGCGGTGAGCGCCACCACCAACATCGGGATGGCGGTGCTGCTCGTGGGCCCCTGGGCGACCTGGGGCGCCGTCGCCGCCAACAGCACGGCGCAGCTCCTGGCGACGGTCTGGGCGCTCATCGTCATGGCCCGGACGTACCGGTGCGGTTTCCCGGCGCTCGAGGTGATGAAGATCGCGCTCGCCGTCGTGGTCGCGACGGCCGTCGGGTTGTCCTTCGGGGGCGCCGGCATGTTGCATCTCGTCCTCGCCGGGACTGCCACGCCAGCGGCGTTTCTGATCGTCTGTGTCGTCACCGGCGCCCTCGGATCGAAGGAATGGCACTTTCTCGTGACGTCCACCCGCCGGTTCGCCACGCGGCCGGCCTGACAACGGAGCGATCGATGCGAATCTTGATGACCGGAGGCGCGGGATTCATCGGCTCCAACGTGGTCGACGCGTATGTCGAAGCCGGCCATCAGGTCATCGTCGTCGATGACCTTTCGTCGGGTTCTCGCGCCAATCGGAACCCCGCGGCGCGCTGCTACAACGTCGATGTCCGTAGCGACGAGATCGATCACATCGTCGAGACCGAGCACCCTGACGTCGTGAACCATCACGCCGCACAGGTCAGCGTCCGGCGTTCGGTCGAGGCGCCGCTCACGGACGCCTCGGTGCACATCCTCGGCTCGGTCCGCGTGCTCGAGGCGGCCCACAAGCACGGGGTTCGTCGCGTGATCTTCGCTTCCACGGGCGGGGCGATCTACGGTGAGATCGAGCGCGGGCTCGGCGATGAGCAGCATCCCTGTCGGCCGCTCAGCCCCTACGCGGTGGCCAAGCTGTCCGTCGAGCACTACCTCGAGTACTACCGGGCGACGTATGGCCTCGAGACGGTGGTCCTCCGCTACGCCAACGTCTACGGCCCGCGGCAAGATCCGCACGGCGAGGCTGGCGTCGTTGCGATCTTCATCCAGCAGATCCTCGCCGGCATCGCGCCGACGATCTTCGGAGACGGCGAGCAGACTCGCGATTTCGTGTACGTCGACGACGTCGTTCGAGCCAACCTCGCCGCTCTCGACGTCGCCGTCGGAGGCGACAGGTCGTCCGTCTTCAACATCGCCACCGGGCGGGAAGCCAGCGTGAACGAGGTGTGGGACACGCTGGCCGCAATCGCCGCGCCCACCGTCACACCGCATCACGAGCCCCCGAGGCCCGGCGATCTCCGCCGGAGCGTCCTCGACCCGGCCCGCGCCAAGCGCGATCTCGGCTGGTTTCCCACGGTGGATCTGGCCGAGGGTCTCGCGCGGACGTGGGAGTGGTTTCTGGCCCGAGAGACGGCGGAACGCCAGGCGGCATGAAGGCGGGTGCTGTCCCGCAGGCAGCGCGTTCCGGACGCTATTTCAGGCGGTAGCGTTTCACTTCGTAGGGGGCGAAGTTGTCCGAGACGGTGGTGCCCTCGATCTTGGGAGCCGCTCCCGGAGAAGCGAGTAGCGTTGCTTCGCGTACGGCGTCGCCCAGCGTCCACGTCACCGCGACCGGCGCGCCGGTGGTGTTGTACGCGAAGAGATAGCGGCTGCCGTCGGGCATCCGCTTGCCGAGCGTGCGAATGGCGCCCTTGCTCGACTCCCGGCTGATCAGCGACGCGTCCGGAGCCAGGAGCACCGGCTCGAGCGCTTTGATTTCCTGTGTCACCCGCACGAGATCGCTCCAATGCGCCACGCGCTCCTGCGGGTCCTTCACCCACGCGAGACCGCGCTCGCCGAAGGACCAGTAGAGAAGACCGCGTGCCCCTTCGACGATGGCCATCCAGCTCATCGCCCGGAGCTGCTCGTAGCTCGGCCACCCTCCTCCGCTCGTCAGCGGAAAGAACTGGATGACCGTCCAGATCGGCCGACTTCGCATGACGGCGTCCTGCCCGAGTCGGGTCCATTCGGCGACCAGCGCGAGATGGTTCTCGTTCTTGCGGGTGATCGGATACGGGTCGAGCCCGAGAACGTCGACCGCATCGCGCCAGAGCGGCGCCTGCTCCTGCCAGCCGTCCCCCACGACCCCGAAGTCGACGGTGCCGGGCGCCGCGTCACGCAGCGCACGGTGCTGCTTGAAGATCGTCGGAATGCGGTCCGCAGTCCGCTCGTCGGCCGTGTAGAAGCCGGCGAGCGCGCGATGCGACTCGAGCGTCTTGGCGATCCAGCGGTTGACCGCGTCCTCGCCCTCCTTCGCGGGCGGGTACGGCAGCTTCGCGTACTGCGGATCGTCCTCGTAGTAGAAGTTCACCGTGTGCAGATAGGAAATCCCGTGGGCGTCGAGATCGTCCATGTAGGTTCGCAACGCCGGGATCGGCGTGATGCCGAGCCAGTAGTTGATCAGCATGTTGATCGGCGCCTCGGCGATGCGATCGTTCCCCCAGCCGCCGCGTCCTCCCGCGTACTCGCTCAGCGAGTTCGAGTACCCCGTGGTGTTGTAGAGCCCGATCACGAACGCGGGCTTGCCGCGGAGGTAGAGCGTGTTGTGCTCGTCGTACCAGGTATTGAGCTTCTCGCGCGTCTTGGCCTTGACCTTGACGATCCGATAGTCCGGATACTTCGCGAGGACTTCACCCGCACGGCCGATCAGCTGCGCCCGCAGGAGATACGTGCCCAGGCCGAGCTCTGACGCGTCCAGCTCGGCCACGCGGCTACCGGGCGACGCGGGATAGTCCCGGCTCACCCGGGCGCTGCCTCCCGCCTCGTCGAGCACGCTGAGACGCACGCGCGCCTCCGCGGCAGCCGGGCCATTTACGGTGAGCGAGACACGGATCGTCTGTGGCCGGTCGTCGAACAGCATCCCTCGAAAATTCGGATAGAGCAGGAAGGCTTCGACGGCAGGCCGTCGCAGCGGCACGACGGCCAGATCGTCGAACCACGCGACGCCCGCCGGACGACCGTAGGCGCCGATCGTGAGTCGGTACGTGCCGGCGTCGCTGACCGGGATGGCGGATTGCCGCAGGAGTGTCCAGTCGGTCGTGCCCTTGGCGATGGTGGTGCAGTTCCACCAATTCAGGCGTGGCCTGGCATCGAGGCACACCCGGACGCCGGCGCGGTCCGTGCCGTCGCCGAGGTTCGCGGTCTTGACCCAGCCTTCGATGGTGTAATACCCGGGCTCGAGCGTCAGGCCTTGCTCGTTCGACACGATCAAGCGCTCGCGGTCCGCGTTCGCCATCTTGAGGCTCGCGCGGCCGGTGTGTGCCGTCCGGTCGATCGCCCAGACCTCGCCATCGATCTTCATGCGCCATCCGGCTGCGTGGTCGGCTTGCGGCGGAGTCTCGAATCCAGGGTTCTCGAGGAGATTCTTACCGGTCTCGGGCGTGGGGAGCGCCGTGAGCCCGCCCACGGGCATCGCGGTGACCGGAGCCGCGACCCCGAGGACCACCGCGAATGCCGCCAGCCGGAGCGCCGCCCGCATCAGGACGACGCGGGCAACGCGGGTTGCCCGAACCGGACGACTTGCGTGGGCGCTGCGGCGGTTTCGACCGCGTACGAGCGCGTCATCCGCTCGATCACGATCGAGGCAAAGACGACGACCCAGAACATCTTCTCGTACTGGGCGCTGATGAACGCGCCGACGACCAGGAACCCCGTGAGCCCGCTCCGAAGGCCCTCGGCCCACGCGGCCAGCTCGCGCGCCTCTCCGCTCCCGTCCAGGCGAGCGGCGCGGCTCAGCACTCGAAACGTTCTGAACACGAGCAGCAGAAAGACCGCAAGGAGCGGCAGGCCGAGCTCGGCCGCGAGATCGAGATAACTGTTGTGGGCGATGTAGGCCTGCTCCAGCCCGGAGTACTCGAGGCTGTACGTCTTGAAGTTGTAGGGGCCGACACCGGTGAGCGGCGCGTTGGCGATCATTCGAAGCGCCGCCCAGAACAGCGCGATGTGCGCGTGGTTCGACGCTTCGAGACCGGCGGGCTGGCTCCGCCCTGCGTCGCTCAGCGTGGCCAGCGCGCGCTCGGCCAGGCCGGTCGGAAGCACGAGCCCGGCGATCAGCAGCGCTGCCAGCGAGGCCGTCGCGCCGGCCAGCCCTTTGCGCCGATACGCGAACACCACGCCCGCGACGATCAGCCCGAGGAACCCGCCGCGGGACGCCGTGAGGAACAGCGCCACGACGAGGACGAGGCCGGCCGCCATCCACCATCGCCGTCGTTTGGGCTCGATCTGCGTGCTGGCAATGGCGAAGACGAGGGGAATCACGAGCACGAGGTTCGCCGCGAGGTAATTCGTCTCGCTGACTCCGGTACCGAGCCGTGAGTCGTAGCGGTACATCTGCCGCGCGCCGTACGGGAGCATCACGACGAACGTCAGCCCGAGCGCGTACATCAGACGCCGCAGATCGGTGTGGCTCTCGACGGCGGCATACACGAACGGCATGAACGACAGGAAGGCGAGATACTTCGAGATCGCCAGGAAGCCGCTGCCGCTGAACGCCCCGGCGATCAGCACGCCCACGAAGAAGAGCAGGAAGAGCTGCGCCTGACGAGCGCGGAACAGGCCCTGCACCTCGCCGGTGGCCATCTTCATCGCGGCGTAGGCCAGTCCGCAGAGACCGAGCAGCTTGATGACCGTGAAGTCCTGGAAGATGCCGAGAAACGTATTGCTGATCATCAGATACGGATTCGCCTCGAACGGCATCACGAAGATCATGAAGACCAGGAGTTTCATAGCTCTCCTCTCGGGGCGCCTGCTAGCCCGTCTGCGTGGCCAGATCGAGCCGCCGGCAATAGCGCCGCGCGCGACGGACCATCCACACGGAGCCGCCGACCATCCAGAACACGCTCAATGCCGCGAATTCGCCGCTCACTGCGGCGACGAGCGCCAGACCGTAGAGTCCCGGGCTCTCGAAGGCAAGCTCGAACGCGACGACCATCAGCTTCGTCAGCGTGATGCGGCGCGCGCCACGCGGCTTCCGTGGAGCGACCGTATGACCGAGATCGCCCGCGCCGAGGTCACCCGAGGTGCAGGCGGCGTAAAAACGGAGTGAGTCGCCGACGGCGACCGCAATCGCGCCCGCGGCGCCGGTCAGGAGGAACCACGCTGAGTCCGTCATCGTGGCTGCGACCCAGCCGACCGCGAGCGGGAGACTCGGCTTGATGAGGCCGTGACCCATGAGATCGAGAAATCCGCCGATCAACGACTTGCGGTCGCTCAGCCGGGCCACCTCGCCGTCGACGTAGTCGAGCAAGTAGGAGAGCTGCAAGACGAGCGCGCCGCCGACCCTGACCCCCCACTGCTCGGCGCTCAGCGCGAACGCGCCGATCAGCCCGAGCGCGATCCACACGAGCGTGATCACGTTGGGACTGGCGCCGGCCCACGCGAGCGGCACGGACACGAAGATCGAGCCAGCGCGATAGAAGCAGTCAGTCGGGCTCGGGCTATGCTCCGGAGGCTGCGCGATCGCGCGCAGCTCACGCAGCGATGAAGAGCGACTCTGCACGCGCGAGGTCGTCATGGTCATCGATCTCCACCCAGTTGCGCCCCGTGATGTCGGCGGCCGCGAAGACCGCGCCCGCCTCGATCAGCTCCTGGAACGCGGCCTCGTAGTAGGCTTGCGCCGCGCCGGCGGCAAGGAGCCGGCGACCAACGGAACACAACCGCCCGGCCGTGGCGGCGTCGATCTTCGCGATCCCGATCGACTCCGCCACCGGCGTCCACTGCGGCGCCAGCGTCTTGCCGACGCTGACGATGCGATTACCGTCCAGCGCCACTTTCACCGCGTCGTCGTCGAGAGGCCGCGCGCGATCGATGGCCAGCCGGGTTCCGGGCGCGATCAGCGCCGGCAGCACGGCGCGGTCGAACACGAGGTCGCCGTCGAGCAGCAGAAAATCTCCGGCCAGCATGGGTGCGGCACAGAGGAGCGAGGCGAGCGTGTTGGTGGTCGCGTACGCGGGATTGTCCACGACTGTGACCGCGGGCCTCTTGCGCGCGCCGAGATACTCGACGAGCGCTGCCCGCGCGTAGCCGGCGACGATCACGACTGAGTCCACGCCAGCCTCCGCCAGCGCGTCGAGCGCGTGCCCGATGATCGGCTGACCCGCGAGCGGAATCAGCGCCTTCGGACGATCGTCCGTCAGTGGCCTAAGACGCGACCCGAAGCCGGCTGCCAGGATCGCTGCCTGCATCATCACGAATGTCCTCGACGATATGGCCCAGCGCCGCCAGGAACGCGTCGCAGTGCCGGAGTGTGAGCGCGCCGATGTTGGCGACCTGGAACACGCGGTCCTCCAGCATGCCCTTGCCCGCGTAGACGATGTACCCGGCGTCCTTCAGCCGATCGTGGAACTCGCGCGCGCTGAAGCCGCGCGGGACTTCGAGCGTCGTCAGCAGCGGGCTCATCAGCGGCTCGGGAATGAACGGTCGCAGGCCCAACTGGCGGAAGCCGCGGCGCAGACGCTGGGCCAGGACCTGGAAGTGGGCGAAGCGCCGCTCGAGCCCCGTGGCGAGCACCTCGTCGAGCGCTGCCTCGAGCGCAAAGTACAGGTTGACTGCCGGCGTGTTCGGCGTCTGGAACAGCTTGTCGTTGTACGAGAAGTGCCGGTAGAGGTCGAGATAGAGCGAGCGCGCCTTCACCGGAGCGAGCGCCTCGAAGGCGTCCCTCAGACCGCACACGAACGCGAGTCCCGGGATGCTGCCGATCGCCTTGTTGGCGCTCGACGTGCAAAACGTCAGGCCATGCGTCTCCACGTCCACGGGGACGCCGCCGAGGCTCGAGATCGCGTCCACGTAGGTATCGAGACCATGACGGTGGGCGAGCACCGCGATCTCGCCGAGCGGGTTCAGCATCCCGGTGCTCGTCTCGTGATGGACCCACGCGACCGCGTCGTGAGTCTGGCGGGCCATCGCTCGTTCCACCGCGCCGAGATCGAACGGCAAGCCCCAGCGCACGACGAGCGGATCGACGGTGGCGCCCACGTGGGTCGCGATCGTCACCAGACGATCACCGAATTCGCCGTTGGCCAGGACGAGCAACCGGCGTCCGACCGCCGCCGTCCCGAGCACCGCCTCGTTGGCCGCGGACCCCGAGCCGCTGAGCACGACGGTCGTGTACCGGTGGAAGTTGCGGATGCCGAAGACCTTGCCGAGCTTCAGCCGGCCGCGGTTCAACAGCTCCGAGAACTCCACTTCTCGATGGCCGATATCCGGCGCGGCGACCGCCGTCTTCACGCGCCGGGAGACGAGCACCGGTCCCGGGCAGAACAGCAGTTGCCGTCGGATCGACGGCATGGAGGCCATCGCCTCGGCGCGCTCCGCATCGCCGAACAGCCGCAGCGCCTCGACGTAGTCGCTGAGGAAGTCCACTTCGACCCAGTGGAGGCCGGTGACGTCGAGCGTCCCGAACTCATGCGTGCCCAGGAGCCGGGCAACGGCATCCTCGTAGTACGCCGTGCGGTTCCCCTCACGAATCATGGTGTCCGCGGCGGTGCAGAGGGCGTGCGCCACGTCGGCGGAGTACCGCGCCACGCCGAGAAACTCGCCGTGAGCCGAGCCAGCGGGATGGTCCTTCCCGACGCCGGTGACCCGGCCCGCGGGATCACAGACGATCTTCACCTCTTCGTCGCCCATGACGCGCGCCCGATCGATGGCGAGGACGGCGTCCCGCGGATCGTCGATCATCTGGGTGATGACCTTGTCGTCGCAGATCAGGTCACCGTCGACGACGAGCACGTCGCTGCCCGCGCAGGGCTGGAGCGCCAGCCACAACGAGTACAGCGTGTTGGTCCGGTCGTACACCGGGTTCTCGACGACGTCCACGCGGCTCGCCGCGGGCAGATCGAGGCGCCTCAGCACGTCCAGGATGCGGCTCTTCGCGTGCCCGACGACGACCACGGCGGTCACGCCCGATCCCGTCGTCTGGCTCAGCAGGCGCTCCAGGATCGTGGTGCCGTTGATCTCCAGCAGGGCCTTGGGACGGTCCTTGGTCAGCGGGTACAGCGAGCGCCCTGCGCCGGCGGCGAGAATGACGACTTTCATGCGCGGCTCCGTTTTCCCCAGCGATGGCGAACATCGAACGGTCGGGGTGTGGACCACGCGCTGCAGAAGCGCAAGAGTCGTACCGAACCCGGGATCGGCAATCAGCACGGGTTCCGGGGCCGGTGGCCGGAGCCCTGTGCAACGCCGTCGCTGATGTCGCGACGATATTGCGGAATTGGAGGAGGAGACTCCCCGCTTAGCGCGGATTATTCATGAACGCTCACCGGCAACCGAGCGCGTGGCGTCGCGGGCCGGCCGGGTCGATGAGGGGCCTCTGACCACGAGGCCCTTTGACCGATGACCCGCGAGCCGTTCCCACTCTCAGCCTGCTTGCCCTCAATCGCACGCTCCGGGAACGGGTCCGCCGGCCCCTCACCGAC
>JBGPTW010000009.1:0-68961 GCA_041490825.1 Methylomirabilia bacterium
CGAGCACCTCGCGATAGAGGAAGAGCAATGCGCTCAGCGCCTGGTTCTGGGTGGAGGCGGCGACCTTGCTGTGCACGGCGAGCGACGTCAGGAACGCGGTGACTTCGGCGGCACCCATCTCGACCGGGTAGCGCTTGCCGTGGAAGAAGATGTAGCGCTTGATCCAGTGATCCAGTGGACGTACGCCTTCTCGGTGCGGCGGCTGTAGTGGCGGGTGCGGATGGCTTGACGCACGCGGTCGAGAAGGCGGGGCTTCGCGGCGTCGACCGGGCCGGTTTCACGGACCGCGAGTGTCGCCGTGAAGGCACCTGCGGACCGGATGGGATAGGAGATCTCACGGCTCGACCGAAGAGTGATGGCCATGCCCGCAACGCTCCCTTTTGTTCGTGCGGCACGAACATAACCGAGCGGGTCGGAGCCCGCAAGGCGTATCCGACCGCTGACGCGCTACTCCAGATCGAGCGTGTTGCGCGCGAACATCTCCTCCGGCGTGACCCTACGCGGCAGGAGTTTCTGGTCGCAGGCGAACCGGATCCCCGCCTCCATCGCCTTCCGATTGCGCGCCAGGCCGTAGGGGAGCGGATCGTCTCCGACGACCCCGCGGCGCGGCGCTTCGTGACCGCGTTCTTTGCTACACGCCTTCGACGAGGATCAGATTCCCCGTTGAGCCTTTGAGGCGCAGCGCTTTCGGCTCACGATACTCCTCGGAGTCGTACCAGCGCCTGGCGTGCTCCATGCTTGGAAACTCGACCAGCACGAGCCGCTTGGGCTGCCAGGCGCCTTCGAGCTTCTCGAATTTGCCGCCGCGCACGAGAAATTTACCGCCGTACTTTTCCAGGGTCGCCGGCACACGTTTCCGGTACTCCTCGATGACGGCCGGATCGGTGACTTCGATGTCGACGATGACATACGCAGCCATGCGCGACCTCCTTGGGTGGGCTGTCGCCGTCGAATATACTCTGTCCCCACCCCGACCCGACGGAGGACATGCTCATGCCACGCTTCCCGCAGCTCTCCCGAGACCAGATGACCGACGCGCAGAAGCGCGTCTACGACGGCATCGTCAGCGGCCCGCGCGGTGGCGCGCGCGGCCCCTTCAACGCGCTGCTGCGCAGTCCCGAGCTGGCGGACCGCGTCCAGAAAGTCGGCGAGTACGCGCGGTTCAACAGCGTGCTGCCGGCGCGGCTCAGCGAGATGGCCATCCTGATCAACGCGCGCTTCTGGGGCTCGAAGTACGAGTTCTTCGCGCACCGGCCGATGGCGGTCAAGGCCGGCCTGGCCGAATCGATCGGCGACGCGCTGGCGCAGGAGAAGCGCCCCACCGGCATGAAGGCCGACGAGGACGTCGTCTACGACTTCTGCACGACGCTGCACCGGCAGCATTTCGTCGACGATGGCCTGTTCAAGCGCGCCGTGGATGCGCTGGGCGAGCAAGGCGTGATCGATCTCATCGGCGTGAGCGGGTATTACACGCTGGTCTCGATGGTGCTGAACGTCGCCGACGTCGCGCTGCCGCCCGACGTGAAGTCCCCGTGGTGAGCGGCAGGTCGGGGCTGCGAGGGCAGGGCCGGCACTCAGACGGAGGCCTACTTCGCGCCGGCCCTGCCCTCGCGCCCCCGACCTGCCGGGCGTGCGTCGTGCTAATTGCATGCGATTGACACGCGAACGCGCGCCCGCGTAGAGTCACCAAACGTTCGTCAACAGCAGTGAACACACACCGGAGGACATCGATGGGCATGCTCGACGGAAAAATGGCGGTGGTGACCGGGTCGGGGCGCGGCATCGGGCGCGGAATCGCCATCGCGCTCGCAGCAGACGGCGCGAAGGTGGTCGTGAACGACCCCGGGTTCACGTTGAGCGGCGAGGGCCGCGACCATGGTGTCGCGGACACCGTGGTGGACACGATCCGGAAGGCTGGTGGCGAAGCGGTCGCGAACTACGGCTCGGTCTCCGATTACGATCAGGCGACCGAGATGGTCGAGCAGGCCGTGAAGACGTGGGGTCGCATCGACATCCTCGTCAACGTCGCGGGCAATCTGCGCGACCGCATGATCTTCAACATGAACAAGGCCGACTGGGACGCGGTGATCGGCGTCCACCTGAACGGCACGTTCAACACCATGCGAGCCGCCTCGATCCGGATGCGCGAGCAGCGCGGCGGACGGATCATCAGCATGTCGTCCGTCTCGGCGCTCGGCGCGCCAGGTCAGCCGAACTACGCGGCAGCCAAGGCCGGCATTCTCGGTCTCATCTGGTCCACGGCGAACGCGATGGCCAAGTACGGCGTCACCGTCAACGCGGTCATGCCGAGCGGCGCCACGCGCATGGTCGACACCACGCCGCGCGCCAAGGAAGTCTTCGACCGGACCGGCAAGTGGCCGAGCGAGCTCGCGGCCGGCACCGACCGCGATCCCGACAACGTCGCGCCGCTCGTCGTTTATCTCGCGAGCGACGCCGCCGCCGACGTGAACGGCCAGTGCTTTCACGCGCGCGGCTACCGCTACACGCTGCTCCATCAGCCCATGGCCGAGTCGGCGATCCAGAGCGACGGCCGCTGGGATCCTGCCGAGCTCGCGGAAATCTTCCCAAAGACGCTCGGCGCCAGGCTCACGCCGCCGCCAAGCGTCGAGTTCGGCACCGCGCTCGACAGCCGGCCGCCCGCCGAGTGGACCACGCTGAAGCCGGGCCGCACGCTCTGGAAAAATCCCGGACTTCGCTGAGGCGCTGACGTTGTCGGACACGCGCCGTCCGCTGGACGGCATCAGGGTGCTCGAGCTCGCCCAGGTCGTGGCCGGCCCCTTCTGCGGCACGCTGATGGCCGAATTCGGCGCCGAGGTCATCAAGACCGAGATCCCCGGCAAGGGCGATGATCTCCGGCGGCTCGGGCCGATCGAAGACAACTGCTCCTACTGGTTCGCGGTCGACAACCGCAACAAGAAGCTGATGACGCTCGATCTGCACACGCAGCCGGGCCAGGACATCGTGCGCCGGCTCGTGCCGGCGTGCGACGTCGTGCTCGAAAACTTCCGCCCGGGCGTGCTGGAGCGCTGGGGGCTCGGCTGGGATGCGCTTCACGCGATCAACCCGCGCCTCGTCATGGCACGGATCACCGCATTCGGGCAGACGGGTCCGCTCAAGCAAGGTCCGGGATACGCCGCGATCGGATCCGCGTTCGGCGGGACGTGGTTTCTGAACGGACCTGCCGACCGACCGCCAGCCCGTCCGACGCCCGTGTATCCCGATTACCTGACCGGACTCTTCACCGCGTTCGGCGTGCTGGCCGCGCTCCGTCACCGCGACGCGACGGGCGAGGGCCAGTGGATCGACGCCGCGCTCTACGAGTCGGCGTTCCGCGTGCTCGAGTTCACGACGACGTTCTACGGCCGCCAGGGCGTCGTGCGCGAGCGCGGCGGAGTCCAGCACGCCGGTTGGCCGGGCGGAGCGTTTCAGACCCTCGACGGACGCTGGATCGTGTTCACCGCGCCCGCCCAGCATCTGTTCGAGCGGCTGTGTGTGATGCTGGGCGAGCCGGATCTTCCGCGCGATCCGCGTTTCGCCAGCGCGATGGAGCGCCCCAAGAACATCGGCGTGATTCTCGAGATGTCCGAGCAGTGGTTTGCCGCGCGACCGTTCGACAAGGCGATCGCCGAGCTGCTCGCCCACGACATCCCGCATTCCCCGGTCATGAGCATCGCCGACATCTTCGCCGACCCGCATTACCGCGAGCGCGAGATGATCATCGACGTCTTCGCGGAGGGCCTTGGCTCGCTGCCGCAGCCCGGCGTGGTGCCGAAGCTCTCGCTCACGCCCGGACGCGTCACGCACGCGGGCCCGGCGCTCGGGCGCCACACCGACGAGATCCTGTCCGGATTGCTCGGCATGTCAGCGGCGGAGATCGACGCGCTGCGTGCCGAGCGAGTGATCTGAGCGTCTCGGCGAGGTCGCCAAGAAGGGCAAGGTCGCCAAGGGTGTGCGCGCGTTGATCGTGCCGGGCTCGCAGCAACTCGAGAAGGCCGCCGAGGCCGAGGGTCTGCACGAAATCTTCAAGGCGGCGGGCTTTGAGTGGCGCAAGGCCGGCTGCCTCGATGTGCCTCGGCATGAACCCCGACCGCTCGTGGGCCGCGAGATGAGCGCGTCGTCAAGCAATCGTAATTTCATCGGGCGGCAGGGAAGCCCCATGGGGCGCACGCTGCTGATGAGCCCGGCCATGGTCGCGGCGGCCGCGATCACCGGCGCCGTCGCCGACGTGAGGGAGATCCTGAAATGAGCACCGACTACAAGCGCACGCGGATCGCAGGGCGCGGCACCCCGGTGACGGGCAACGAGATCGACACGGACCGCATCATCCCCGCGCGCTTTCTCAAGGAAGTGACGTTCGAGACAATGGGCGGGCACGCGTTCGAGGATGCGAAGAAGCAGAACCCGGAGCACCCGTTCAACTCGCCGGCGTACCGAGGCGCGTCGGGGCTGGTGGTCGGTCAGAACTTCGGCTGCGGCTCGTTGCGCGAACACGCGCCGCAGGCGCTGATGCGCTGGGGCATCCGCGCTATCGTCGGCGGCTCGTTCGGCGAGATCTTCTTCGGCAACTGTGTGATGCTGGGCATCCCGTGCCTGGTCGCGTCGCAGGCGGATCTGGAGTGGCTGCAGAGCGAGATCGGCCGGGTGCCTCAGACGCCGGTGACTGTGGATGTGGAGAAGCGGGAGGTGCGTTTCGGCGACCGGGTGATCCGCGCCACTGTGCTGGATGGCCCGCCGCGCAACCAGCTCGTGGGCGGCACGTGGGATTCGACGGCGGTGTTGCTGGAGGCGGGCGCGGCGATCGAGACGACGGCGGGGAAGCTGCCGTACGTCAAGGGGTTTTAATCGGCGCCGCGTCCGCCCCTCACGTCGCAGTTGTCCGCGTTTTTCTCTCGCTCCTCGGTCGTGAGCGCACCTGCGCGGCCCTGCCCAGCGTCGATTTCCGCTTGGCGCGTACCTAGCTGCGCAGCAGCGCCGTCTCATCTCCGCGCGCGGTGTGCTTTCTCGCCCCACTGCATCAGTGTTCTACCTATAATTCAAGAATGAGCTCCAGGAACTCCGAGAACCTCAATGCTCCCAGTAATCCCGCCCCGCCTCTCGCGGCGTCCGCGTGGGGAACGTTACTCTCTCTCGGAAAGGAACTCTCTGTCCTCGAGCAACAATGGAATCTTCGGGAGCCTGCGCGAGCCTCTGGTGGTGTCATAGCAATTCGCGGGTTTCACTACCAATTCCTCGTCGTCTTGCTCGAGTCATTGAAGTGGTGGAACGAGGCCCCCGAGGAGTTACGCGGATATCCGACGGTTTTTGGTCAGATTCTTTCCGATGCGGTCGCGCTAACGCCTCAGGCGATCGTCGCAACCCAGGTGAAGCGTTCCCTGACAGCGAGCACCCTTCAACGCGCTCTCGAGGAACTGTGGGCGATTCATCGACTGGCCTGCCAAGAGACGCCTGAGCTACTTCACCGTCTACGCCATGTAGTAGTTGCAGCACAGAAAACGATTCACAATATAGCCGAACGCCTCGCGCTTTGGACCCCTGACGGGTATCACGACGATGATCCACTCGTCACACGTTTTCGAGAAGTCATCACTGTCAAATTCGCCTCGAATCCTCTCGATGATTTGCTCGCGTTGCTTGCCAACTCGTTCCGGGCGGCCGAGCCACTTGAGCAGGTGCATGCTTGGTTAGGTCGCATGGTCTCGGCCGGCGGTGCAAGGGACGTAGCTCGCTCGATTTGGAGTGACCTGCAAAAGCTCGAGGCGCATGCCACCGCTCGTCGACCGGACGGCATCTACGTTTGGACAGCTGTGGATCATCCCCCGGCGCTCGTCAAGGGCGGGCAAGTATTGACTGGGCAGCCTGTCAGGGTACATCACCTCCGCGAGGGCTATTTCTGCCCACGCGACGATCTGCCGAATCCGGTTGGCGCGAGTTTCCGCCGATCGTCATCGATGCCTACCGCCGAACTAGCGACTCGCGCTTTACCGGTCTGATTGAGTATTGGGCGCGCCTGTGGCCCGGAGTAACGCCCACTGCGACTCTTCTGTTCGAGGCCCTTTCCCGGCGCGACGATCCAAGTCTGACGGCTGTAGCGCTTCGCTGCGTCGCAACTGCGCCGAATGAGTTCATCTGGGGAGATCTGCCCGGCTTACTTATCGAGAAAAGCGAAGACCCGATACCCCCGAGAGAGGTCCTAGAATGGCTGCGGCATCACAGATTACGCCGGGAAGCCTGTTTCTTAATGAGGAAAGTATTGCTTCGTGGGCTACCGTCAGGAATAACCTGGGCACTAGCTTGGGCGGAACAGTGGTACCGCGATAGGTTCGCGCATTACATACGGAGCCTCTCGTACGATTATGTCCTCAAGAAGAACGGTTAGGACAATTGGCTCGATCGTGGATATCTGACGGCAACAATTCATCTGGCCATCTTATGGAGGCACTGCTCAGAACAAGCCCTTCGGTTGAAAACATAGCGCTAGGACACCAGTGGATCGATACGAAGCCTGCTATGGATGGATCCTGGACGTTTGTCTGGGAGGCACTCTATCAGCATTCAGCCGGTAGTAGTAATATGATGAACGCGGGCCTCCGGTGGCTTCAAAGTGTTCCTCCAGATCTCGGGTCCTGGGGTTTCGTGTGGAAGTCGCTGTGGAAACACTCTCGTTCAGATCCGACACTGATCGATATCGCTCGCACGTGGCTCGAGACCACCAGGCCCGATAACGGGTTATGGGTCGATGTGTGGGAGAGTCTCTGGCAGGTCCAGAAATGCGACCCTGCACTGATTGAGCTCGCACGAAGATGGCTATGTAATGTACCAGATCATACGGCTTGGCAACGCGTATGGGCGAGTCTTTGGAAATCAATGCCACGTGACCCGGATTTGTCAAGCTTCAGCATTGACTGGCTCTCCACTTCAGGCGAGCACTCTGCTTGGGTAGCCATCTGGGAGACACTGTGGGAGGCATTTCACAGCAACGCGCTGGCCGACCTTGCTCGAGAGTGGTTGGCGGCGACTTTTGCTCACTCCGGATGGGGATACATGCTGAAAATTCTTGTCGAGGCGTTCCCGGATGACGACCGACTTATCCCGATGGCGCGGACGTGGTTGGCCAAAACACCGCTAGCGCATCCCGGTTGGTCTTACGTCTGGAAGACGGTAAGAGAAAGGACCCCGAACGATGCCGCGCTAGCCGAGATCGGCCGTCGCTGGCTATTCCAAGCACCTTTTGAGGACGAAGGCTGGGGTTATGTATGGCCGGAACTGCGCGAAGAAGCAACCGACGACATAGCACTCGTGGAATTGGGGCGAAGCTGGCTGTCGCTTGTTTCCGCCGACCACGGCTCGTGGAGTTACATGTGGACAGCGTTACGGGTAGTGGACCCCGGAGATGCATCACTGGTCACTGCCGGCCGCGATTGGCTGTCCAAGGTGTCAGCAAAACATCACTCGTGGGCGTATGTTTGGATGGAGTTACGGAAAGCGTGGCCTGAGGATCGTGTGCTGGTCAACATTGCGCTGACTTGGCTTGCTCAAGCGCCAGCAAGACACGCCTCGTGGGCGCGTGTGGAGGATCCTCTGGGACGCGCCCGCGCGCGAATCCAAGCTCACGCAGCTCGCCCGGGGATGGATCTCGAAAGTGTCGGCTCGACATCCAGGATGGGGTGTTGTCTGGGCAGCGTTGTGGCAGGTCGCTCCGGCCGAGGCATTCCTAGTTGAGAGAGCCCGCTTCTTACTTTTAAAAGCACCGCCGGAGCATAGCTCCTGGGGATATGTTTGGACGACTTTGTGGAAGGTCATGCCCGGCGATTCGGAGCTTGTTGCACTCGGTCGAACGTGGCTATCAAAAACTCCTTCCAATCATCGATCATTCGGGTACGTCTGGAAACCGCTCTGGGAAATGGCGCCAAATGATCCGGACCTAGTCAGAATCGGTCAGACCTGGCTCTCGACGGCACCGACCGATCATGCCGCACTGCAGATGGTGGCCAGGTGTCTAGCATCGGCGATCCACCGTGATTCAACCCCACTCGCGACGATCCGCGCCTTATCGCCTCGTACTGATGCTTGGCCTAAGCTATGGATTGAACACTGGACGATGAGTCAGCGCAGTCCTGAGATCACTCATGAACTCATCGACCTGGCGATGACATGGCTCAGTTCAGGGTATGGATATCGTCTCTGGGCGTCGGTGTTCCTGCGGCTGGTACATGTGCACGGACGTTCAGATGAGTTGATACTCCTCGGTAAACAATGGCTGAAACTCAATCCCGATGGTCGGCGCGCTGATGAGGTAGCAGCCAGTGTGGCGACATGACATTAAGCCGACGATGGACGACACCTCCGATTAATTATCGTTAAGGTTCTCGGCTCGATCCGCCGATTCTTGACCCTGCAGCACCGGCCGACCTGTCATCCGCCGCGGGCTTTGCTGTCTCTTGGCGATCTGCTCGCCGACGTTGGTCCACTCAGGCTGCGAGGGCCGACGCCGTCGCCCAGCCGAACCAGCGGTACTTGAATAGCTCCTGGCGATCATCTTGAACGCGAACTGGATGATGTCCAGCGCTGCGCGTCTACCCCGCCGCAAGCGGATGCAACACATCGATCGCCCAGCCGACGTCCAACCGCTCGCCCAGCCAGCCGGGCATCGAGGTCCGCGCATGAAGGTGAAGCCCCTGGGCGTCGTGCCGCGCGCGGAGAACCTCGACGAGATCGGCGGGGACGATAGCCAGAGCCGGGACTGCGGGCAGAAGTTCGCCGTCCGGTCGCCGGAAGCTGAGCGTTCCGTCGGGGTCTCGATCGACCTGATACCCCTCCTCGTGAACCGCGCGGTGGTGGCGACGACAGAGCACCGCGAGATTCGACAGCGTCGTGGGGCCGCCGTATGCCCAGTGCCGGATGTGATGCCCCTGACCGAACGGGAGCCCGCAACCCGGGAAGCGGCAGCCTCGGTCGCGGTGGTCGAGCGCGCGTCGCAACGCCGGCGGGATGGTGCGCGTGCGCGCGCCGACCTCCACGACGTGGCCGTGCGCGTCGTGGCGCATCACCACGCGGCTCGCGTCGCACGCCAGGCGTCGGGACGTTTCCGCGGAAACGTGCGTGCCGGCCTCGAGGACCGACTGGCCCGGCGCGTCGGTGTCCGCCAGCACCGGGGCATCGACGTGGACGACGACCTGGTATCGATCTCCCGGCGCGCCGGGATCGATGCCGCGGTGGAGCGCCGTCTCCGCGACGAGCGCGAGCGCGTCCGCCTGCTGCTGGGCCATCGTGGGCGTTTCCGTGGAAACGCCCGCGGGCATCGCGTGGCTGAACGTTTCCGCGGAAACGTTTTCTGCCTGGAAAACGGGCACGATGTCGCCAGCCGGCTCGCGCGACAGCTCTCGCGACCGCTGATACAGCGTTTCCCGCGCCGCGTCCAGCGCGCGCATGAGGAGCGCGCCGACTTCCGGCGCCAGCCGCCCGCGGACGACCACCATGCCGTCCTCGTCCTGATACACGTGCAGCGCGCGGCCCGTGTGACGCCGCGCCTCCTCCTGCGCTTCCGCCTGTCGGTCCACCCGTCGCCAGCCGCGCACGATGCGCTCGACGTGCTCGGCGGTGCCGGCCCGGGCGACCGCGAGGAGCTGCTCTTCGGTCTCCGGAGTCGCGACACGAGTGAGAGCACGGACCTTCGCGTACGACAGCTCCCCGTGGGCGAGGGCCTGCGCCAGCCGCGGCAGCGTGCCGAGCGCGCGCGCCACCCGGACGCGCTCGCGCGCGGCGCCCGGGTCGAGCCCGACGCGCCAGGACAGCCACGCGGCGCACGAGCGGAAGCCGGCGTTCCAGCCGCCGCGAGCGTCGAACTCGCGGATGAGATCCAGGAGCCGCGCGGTGGCGGCGTCGAGATGCGTCGATAGCTCGGCGATCTCATCGCCCAGCCGATCGAGGTCTGTCGCGGGCTCGTGCGTCGCGTCCATAAAATCCTCCTGATGCTGTCCCGACTCTACACCCGTGTTTTCGCTCCGCCGCCACGTCGCTCAGAACAATGATTCGTCGAGAAGGAATGATTTTTCGTGGGGACGTCGATCGCGCCGTGGTTCCCGGGTCACCGCGGCGCGCTGGGAGCGTGTCCGCCAGTGGCTGCCGACACGAGGCGATGCGCCACCTTGAAACCTGTCAAGCGAAAACGTTCGCGACTCCCCAGGACACGGCTGACGGTTGAACGCGACACCGACGTTGCGCTGATCGTGTCGAAGGCCATCCTGCGATACGTTCCTCGGACGAGTAAGATACGTGGCGTAAGAGCTACGACATGACATGGTCAAGGGCGTGATGCCTGAAAGTAATCGCCCGGTCGGCATCGGGATCATCGGCGCGGGATTTCTCGCGGAGACGCGGGCGCGCTGCTACGCGCAAGTCAGCGGCGTTGCCGCCCGCATCGTGGCCGTGGCGTCTCGTACCGAGGCGAACGCGCTCGCCTACGCCAAGCGGCACGACGTCCCGAAATGGTTCACCGACTATCGCGAGCTGCTGGCCCTGCCGGACGTCGACGTCGTCGATCTCTGCGTGCCGAACCGCTTGCACCGGCCGCTGACCGAAGCGGCCGCGGCGGCCCGCAAGCACATCGTCTGCACGAAGCCCCTCACCGCCTACGTCGGTCAGGACCTGGCGCCGGACGCGAGCGACGCCGACATCGCGAACCGCGACCGCGGGCAGATGCTCGCCGTCGCGACCGGTGACGCGCAGGCGATGGTCGCCGCGGCCGAGCGCGCCGGCGTGCACCTCATGTACGGCGAGAACTGGGTCTACGCGCCATCGATCCGCAAGGCCGAGCAACTGATGACGGCATCGCGTGGCGCAATCCTGGAAATGCGCGGCGGCGAGTGCCACAGCGGCTCGCATTCGCCGTACTCGAAAGTGTGGCGTCACACGGGCGGCGGTGCGCTGCTGCGCATGGGATCGCATCCGATCGGCGGGATGCTGTACCTCAAGCAGCAGGAAGGGCTCGCGCGGACCGGCCGTCCCATTCGCCCCGTTGCCGTGATCGCAGAGACCGGCGATCTCAGTCGTCTGGCCGCGCCGGGCGGTGGCACGCCGTGGATCGTCACGGGATGGCAGGACGTCGAAACGTGGGGCGCCGCGATCATCACTTTCGATGACGGCTCCCGCGCGATCGTCAACGCGTCGGACGGCGTGCTCGGCGGCATGGAGAGCCGGCTCGACGTCTTCATGTCGAACGGTCACCTCAAATGCCACATGAGCCCGAACAACCTGCTCCAGGCCTACGCGCCTGACGCGTCCGTGTTCGCTGACGAATATCTTCAGGAGAAGCTGGAGACGAAGGCTGGCTGGACCACGCCGATGCCGGACGAGGACTGGACGTCGGGCCATCTCGCGATGTGCCAGGACTTCGTCGACGCGGTCGCGACCCGTCGTCCCGCGCGATCGGACGGAACGCTCGGACTCGAGGTGATCCGTGTGATCTACGCCGGCTACGTCGCCGCGGCAACTGGGCAGCGCGTCCAGCTCTGATCCGTTGCCCGGGGCACAAGAGGTGATCCCCGTGATCTACGTGATCTACGTGATCTACGCTGGCTACGCGGCCGCCGTAACCGCGCCACTCGACTCAGCCCCCCGATGTCTCAGGACGCTCGGTCTCGGTCTCGGCGGCCGGCACGTCGTCTGCCAGTCCGAGGGCGCCGATCACGAACGCTTCGAGGCGGGCTCGTTCCGGCACTCTCATCCACGTGAAGCTGAGACCCAGCGAACCGGCGCGCACCGAGCGGACGACCGCGCCGTCGACGGCCACGCTCTTACCGTCGGGGAGTTCGATCTCGAGCTGGATCAGCGCGCCTTCTGGTAGCTGAAGGTCTGTCTCGAGCGTCCCACCCCTCACCGACGGCCCGATCAGCTCTCCGGTCGAATGCGACCGATGGAACGACGCGACGACAGGCAAGCGGACTTCGACTCGTGCATATTCGCGCCGGTCATCGGACTGGCGCGAATATCGGGTGCCGGGTCGCCACGCGCGGAAACGGTACGTGCAGACCTGACACCGGAACGGATAGACGTAGAGGAGACTGATCAGCCGCTCGAAGAGTCCAGTTCGCGGCGACCGCTGCACGACACGCCAGCGGCAGCGGGGACACTCAACAGTCCGGGCGAGGATCATGCGCGGCCCTCACTCGTCACGCCCGCTCCGCGATCTCACGCATCTTCCGGAACGTGAGATAGCGCCGGCGGTTGGCTTCCGGCATCTTCGCGAGCACGTCCTCGGCGATCGTCATCCCGTAGGCTTCGTACGTCGGGATGTCGGTTTCCGCCAGCGGCGGCATCGACTCCTTTCGCTTGAACGCGGCTTCGATGTACGGCGCCAGCTCGGCCATCTTCTTCGCCTGCCGCTTCTCTTCGTGCTCCTTGAATCGCGGCATCACCTCGGCGGCGAAGAGCTCGAGCGATTCACAGATGTGCTCGTGCTGGTTCTTGCCGCCTTGCTGGATGAAAATCGTCTGATCCACGCCGTGCGTCTCGAACGCGGCCAGACTGTCAGTCAGCTGCGCCGGCGTCCCGATGCAACCCGTCCCGCCGCCCAGCACCTCGAGCCCGAGCTGCTCGCGCACCGCCAGGAACTTCTTCCAGATGTCGGTCCGTCCTGGCGTGTGCTTGCCGAAGCTGTAGTGATGGCCGAGCGCGAACTGGAAGAAGCGGAAGCCGTCGGTGCCGCGGCGGCGGGCTTCGTCGGCGTCCTCGTGACAGGAGAAGCCGGTGACCATCGCGATGTTCGGATTCACGGCGTGGCCGATCGGCACGCACTCGCGCTTGAACGTCTCGTAATAGTCCTCGACCCAGTGCCGGGCTTCGGCCGGGTCGATGAAGGCGAACGTGAGCGCGCCCATCCCGAGCTGCGCGGCGAGGTGAATGGTCTCGCGGTTCGAGCACGCCACCCACAACGGCGGATGCGGTTTCTGCACGGGCTTCGGCACGACGTTTCGCACCGGCATCGAGAAGTACTTCCCCTGATAGCCCGGGTAGGGATTCATCACGAGCATGTTCGCCACCTGCTCGGTGGCCTCGCGCCACATCGCGCGCCGTTCCGCTGGCGTGATGCCGAAGCCTTCGAGCTCGGCGCGCGAGGCGGACTCGCCGGTGCCCCAGTCGACCCGGCCGTTCGATACGAGATCGAGCGTCGCCAGACGCTCGGCCACCCGGGCGGGATGGTTGTAGGCCGGCGGCATCAGCGTGATCCCGTGGCCGAGCCGGATCTGCTTGGTGCGCTGCGAGGCGGCCGCGAGAAAGACTTCGGGCGCCGACGAGTGCGAGTACTCCTCGAGAAAGTGGTGCTCGACTTCCCACGCGTGATCGATGCCGAGCCGGTCCGCCAGCTCCACCTGCGCGAGCGCGTCCTGGAAGAGCGCGAGCTCGCTGCCCTCGTCCCACGGCCGCGGGAGCTGGTGCTCGTAGAAGACCCCGAATCGCATGCGTCTCTCCTTTGTAGCGGGGTCCGCGTGCCCGGAGCCAGCGCAGGTGGGCTGGGTCCCGATGCGCGTGGCTCCGCTTTGTAGCGGGGTCCGCGTGCCCGGAACCAGCGCAGGTGGGCTGGGTCCCGATGCGCGTGGCTCCGCTTTGTAGCGGGGTCCGCGTGCCCGGAACCACCGCAGGTGGGCTGGGTCCCGATGCGCGTGGCTCCGCTTTGTCGGCGTCGCCTGATCAGAGCGAAGTTATCATGATCGCGACGCATGGCTGACCGACATCAGATCTGGTTGATCCGTCACGGCGAGACGGAATGGAGCGCGACCGGCCGCCACACCGGCCGCACCGACATTCTGCTCACGCCCGCGGGGGAGCAACAAGCGAGCGCGCTCGGCCACCGTCTCGGTGGGCGTCGCTTCGCGCTGGTGCTCGCGAGCCCGCTCAGCCGCGCTCGAGAAACCTGTCGGCTCGCCGGTTATGGCGACGGCGCTGCCGTCACTGACGATCTCCTCGAGTGGGACTACGGCATCTACGAGGGCCGCACCACCGCTGACATCCGTGTGGAGCAGCCGGGCTGGTCGATCTGGACCGCCGCGGTCCGCGAAGGCGAGTCAGTCGAGCAAGTGGGCGAGCGCGCCCAGCGCCTGATCCAGCGAGCCGAGACCGCCGCGGGCGACGTCGCAATGTTCGCGCACGCGCACGTCCTGCGAATCGTCGCGGCGTGCTGGATCGGATTGCGTCCGGTCGACGGCCGACTGCTGGCGCTCGGCACCGCCTCGATCAGCGTGCTCGGTCACGAGCGCGAGACTCGCGTCATCCAGGTCTGGAATCACGACTGGCGGCTCAGCGCAGCGCCTTGAGCTGCTCCACCGTCTCCGACGGCTCCGACCGTCGCGTGTAGTCAGGATCGGCGTCGGCCGCACGGATGATGCCGCCGCGATCGATGACGAAGCGCGCCGGCACGGGCAAGCGCCATGTCCCGTCGCCGTTGCCTTTCGGCAAATCGATCCCGAACTTCGTGTAGATCGCCTGCAGGTCTTCCGGCAACGTGAACACGAGGCCGTACTTCTCCGCGACCTGATTGCCGTAGTCTCGCAGCATCTCGAACGGGAATGGTCGCGGCTCCTCGGTCTCGCGCGGCGTGCGCGTGACTTGCGGCGAGATGACGACCAGTGTGGCACCCGCGGCAGTGATGTCGGGAAGCGCGCGTTCTAGAGCTGCCAGCTCCAGATTGCAGTACGGTCACCAGCGGCCGCGGTAGAACGAGACGACGACCGGTCCTTTTCGCCAGCAGGCCGGCCAAGCTCACGGGCTGGCCGGCGGCATTCGGTAACGTGAAGTCCGGAGCGCGCTGACCGATCTTGGCGACGCGATCGAGAATGCCGGACGCGCGCACGTCGTTCACCGAGCGTTGCATCACGGCCTGCGCTTCGGGCGGAATGCGCGTCTTCGCCTGGGCGCGCAGCGCGTCGAGCTGTTCTTGTAGACTCATCGCTTTTCTGCCGTGAAGACGTGCGCTCGCTCCGGGGAACGGACCGGGCGGTCGCCGAGCTCGGCGGCGAGATTTCTCGCCACCGCGCTCTTGATATCCTCGAGCGCCTCGGGACGGCGAGTCATGATCTCGGCGTAGATCGGATTGCCTTCGATCAGCCCGATCGCGGCTTCCGTGGCCGACGGGCTCGTTCCGACCTTCGCAACGGTCTGGCAGTCGACGCTCCGGAACCCCGCGCTCTCCAGCCAGGCGCGGATCGGCGCCGGGTCGTGAAGACTGAAGGGGACGGTGTAGAACTGTGGCGGGCTGTCGGGGAAGAACGACGCGACAGTCTCGTGCGTGATTCGCGCGACGGCGTTGTGCTCGAGCGCGTCCCAGACGCTGAAGAGGTAGCGCCCACCCGGCTTCAGCACCCGGAACGCTTCACGAACGCCGGCGCTCTTGTCGGGGAAGAACATGAGGCCGAACTGGCAGACGACCGTGTCGAACGATCCATCGTCGAACGGCAGCGTCGTCGCATCGGCCTGGCGCCATTCCAGCGCCGCCGCGTCCACGCCTCGCCGCCGCGCGTGCGCGAACATCGCCTCGTTGAGATCCGTGGCGACGATGCTTCCGTGCTCCGCGAGCCGGCGGATGAGACGCTCCGTCACGATACCGGTCCCGCACGCGGTCTCGAGCACGCGCATGCCGGGCGTGACCGGGACGCGCGTCACGAGGTCGTCGGCATAGTGATGAAAGAACACGGGACCGAGATATCGATCGTAGTTCTGCGGAATCGATCCGACGAATGCCGCATTGGAAGTCGTCACACGGTCCTCCTGCGTCCCCTCCCGGACAATTCACGGCTCGGCGACGAGAAACACGCCGAGTCCGCCGATCGGACGATTCTCGATCGTGGCCGCGGTGTCCGGCGGCTCGACCTGAAGCGGATCGAACCGTCGCCCGTCGTCCGTGATCTCAGCCCGGAGGATGCGATCGACGAAGCTTATCCGGACGCGGATCTCGTGCGCCGCCGTGTCATCGTATCCGTACGAGATGATGTTCGTGACCGCTTCCTCGAGCGCGAGGTTGAAGGTCAGCGCGACCGCGGATGGTACGTCGTGACGCGGGCAGACCTCATCGACGTGCTGCGCGAGCCGCTGAAGCTCCGTGAGATCGTTCGTCAGACGCACGTCGATGGAGTCGATGACGTCTCCCGGGCGCGTTCCGACGAAGATTCTGCCGCACCCGGGATGGCGGGGCTACAGATTCTTGAATCGCTCGTTGAGCGCTCGGATCCGCTCCTTTTCCTTCGTCTCGGCGTCTTCTCGGGTCGCGCGTTCGCGGCTCGCCTTGTCGAGGCTGCTCGCATATCGGGCGTTCGTCGAGGCGATCCACTTGTCGATCGACTGGATCCAGTGCTCAACGTGCTGCTCGTCGCTCTTGAAGAACGCGGTCGTGCGATCGAAGACGACGCGCTGCGGGACTGTGGCCGCGGAAGACTCGCGCGACAGCTTGAAGAGCTCCAGCCACTCGCGCCTCGGCTCGGCGCTGAGCTGCACTTCCCACTGGGTTCCGTTTCTGGTCTCCGGCCCCGTGGTCCGCTTGATGTCGTCCATTCGCGTGATAGCCTCCTGCAAAGCCGTGAGTCCCATTCAGTTCAGCCCTCTCCGCCGTCATCCCGGTAGGGATCGGCGCCCAGGCTCCGCCCGCCATCACCGGTGAGCGGTTCGCCATCGATCGTGATGAACACGACGGCCTGCGGCCACAGCGGGCGATTCACCCAGATGGCGGACGCGACCGATCCCGTGCGGGTGTTGATGCCCTGCCAGACACCCCCGGCCGGCCGCGTATCGCGCCGGCTGGTCGTCATCTCACGCTTGCATTCGTCGAAGCCGTCCTGCGACAGCGCCGCGACGATGTCGTCCAGCGCGGCGCCCCAGCCGTTCTCCGCTGCGATCCAGTGCATCCCGCCCTGGTCGCGAAGCTGCTCGAGACAACCCATCGGCAAGCTTACTTGCTCTGGCCAATCGACACGACGAAATTGACCCTCTCCTCGCGATACGCCGACGGCACGTACGTGAGATCGAGCCGGATCTCCTTCAGCCTCTTCGCCTTCAGGGCCTCGACGGGAAACTCCACCTCGAGCGACTGGCTGGTCTCCTGGCCGGGGTCGAGCTGCTCGCTGCTGTTGAACTTGAGGGCCGGTTCGGTGCGGGCGTCCTCCAGCTTGATCGGCTGCCCCTGGGCGTCGATGTACTGAATCTTTCCGCCCACGAGCCGGACCGTCTGATCCGTCGACGTGTTCTTCAGCTTGAGCGCCCCGGTGAGCTTTGCCGGGGTCACGATGCGGTCGGAGCCCTTCTCCACGCGCTCGATCACCTTCATCTCCGCGACGGCGCCCGTGATGATGCCCGCTTTCACGGTGAGCTCGGCTGGCGTCACCGCGTAGCTCTTCTCCTCGATCGTCGCGGCCGTCGCGGCCGGCTGCTGGGCGCACCCGAAGGACATCACCGCCACGGCTGCCGCAACCGCTGTCACACCGATCCATTTCGACATCGTCGTCCTCCTTGCGAACACACGTTTGACCATCAGGCGTCGTCCGCCACCTTGTGAGCTGCCCCGCGAGAAGCCATCATCAATCCCTCCGCGCCGACTCGCTGACGGACGGCGGTCCGGCTCTGGCGCATCGCCCTCGCCTGGCGCTCGACGTTGGCGGACAGGGCCGCGGCGGCGTCCCGCCTCAATCCTTCCTCGATCAGGGCTCGGAGCACGATCTGGAGACTCACCGGGAGCTTCAGCGTCGTCGTCGCCCGCCCGGCCAGGACCCGCGCGCGATCGAGGACGTCTGACGAGAGGACGAGGAGGATCTTGGTGGTCTTGCCAAGCATCGGACCCCAAAGCTACTACATATTTATTTTATATGTCTTATATATTTTATAGCTGGTGAAGGCGGAGGCGCCGGGGCCTACCGCGTGTCGTGGGCGGAGATGCCGGAATCCGTACTGCCCGATGCGCCGAGCCGGCGCGCCGACTGCGCGGAAAGACTGTACTCGGTGAGCGCAAGGAGTACCCCGAAGACGAGGACCCAGAAGACTTTTTGCCAGGACGCACACATACCACACCGTCTTTCACGAATGCTGGGACGACCCACGCTCTGGCACTGAAGTCTCGACGCCGAGCGCGACGCACAGAGGGGAAGCAGTGCAGGCGTAGTCAGCGTAGCACTGAATCACGCGGGACGTCGGTGAATGTCGCCCGGCGGGCGCGCCTTCCGACCCAACACGACGGCCGCCGCTCGCAACGGGTCGCGCGCGGCTACTTCTTGCCGGACGCCAGCTCGTCGAGGAAGAAGTCGTACATCACGGAGCCCGGATTCCACTTCGCCAGCGCCTTCGACGACGCGTACGGCGTGTGGAGATAGACGACCGGGACGCCCGAGCTCTCGCTGCGCAGGCGCAAGAAGATGTTCCGCATCAGCGCGTTGATCCGCTCGCGATCGGTCTGCTGGATGACCTTGGCGATCATCGCGTCCACCTCGGGGTCGTTCACGGTGTCGGTCGCCTTCGACTTCGAGTACGCCTGCTTTTCGAGGATGGCGTACGTGCCGATCCAGTCGCGATTGGCGATGTTGTAGTAGCCGACCGCGCCCGGCGTCTTTCGATCGATCCAGTTCTTGCGGAATGCGGGATAGTCGACGGGGATCAATCGCGTCTTGACCCCGATCTTCTCCCAGTAGCCGGCAATGGCCTCGGCGAACGCCCGCCCCTCGGGCAACCCAGGGAGCTGATACGCATAGACGTCGAGCGGAAAGCCGCTGCCGTACCCCGCCTCGGTCAAGAGCTTCTTCGCTCGCGCGACGTCGAAGGGATAGTGTGCCTCCTGCGGCACCTTGAAGCCGATGTCGCGGAACGACCAGGTGAGGCCGAACGGGATCACCGCGGGGTCGGCCTTACCGGCGAAGATCGTCTGCGCGACCTCGGCGCGGTCGATGGCCAGGTTCAGCGCCTCGCGCACGCGCTTGTCCTTCATCGGCGTCGCGTCCCACGGCAGGATCCACCACATGTGCAGGATCGCTTCCTCTTTCCGGAAGTGGATCGGGTACCCTTCACGTTCCACCTCGGCCACGCGCTCGCGGCTGAGGTCCATGATGTCCACCTCGCCCCGGCGGAGCAGCGCGATGCGCGTCGCTTCCTCGGGCACCAGCCTGAACAGCACGGTCTTGTAGCGCGGGACGCCGATGCGCCAGTGATTGTCGACGGCGGCCAGCTTGATGTGATCGCCGGTCATCTGCTCGACGAACTTGTACGGGCCACTGCCGATGGGCTTCCTCGCGAACACGTCGTCGCCGTTCGCCTCGATGTACTTCTTCGGCAGGATCATCCCCTCGGTGGACAGCACGCGTGAAAGATAGGGCGGCAGGATGACGGTCGGCTCCTTGGTGACGATGACGACGCGGTCCGGCGCCGGCGTCTCGATATCGGCGACGAGCGTGCGCAGGATGCCCGCGTAGCCGGTCGTCGATCGCTTGCCGGCCGCGCGCTGGAGACTGAACTTCACGTCCTCCGCGGTGACGTCGTCGCCGTTGTGGAACTTGACGCCCTTGCGGAGATAGAACGTCCAGCGTCGATGGTCGGCCGACGCTTCCCAGCGGTTCGCCAGCCCGGCGTCCTTCGAGAGCTGGCCGTCCGGCGTCACGCCGATCAGGTAGTCGAACATCAGCGACAGGTAGTACTTCACGATGTGCCCGCCGATCACGGGGTCGAGCACTTCCGTCGAGAAGCTCGAGAGCGCCACGGTCAGCTCTGATTTGGTCTGAGCCGCGCCGGTTCCGGTCAGAACGCCTGACAGCAACGCGACGAGCGTCGCAATACCGAATAGTCGTCTCATCCTTCGCTCCTTCACGGATCGTATCGACCTGCCGCGCGCCGCTATCTCGCGCTGCGCGAAGGTAGCGCCTCCAGTTGGTGTTGGCAATGAGCAGTACCGGACTGCCTACTCCAACTGCCGCCGCTCGCGCGGCGACGCAAGCTGAGCGGCTCGGCTGGCCGGACCCGGATCCCGGGGCCGCCCGGGAGCGGCCAGCGTATCGCCGATCAGCGCGCGAACGCGATCATGAGCAGGGCGAATGCCGCGGCATGGAGGGTCATCGCGATCCCGACACGCTTGAGCGTCGCCGGGCGGTCGAGCCGCACGATCCCGGCAACCGTTTGCGCCGCCGCGGGAACGACCGCCAACATCGCGCGGAGCGGAATGCTCGCGATACCCAGCGCCGCGATCGCGGTGACGAGAAGGACACCGTCGACCACGAGTGTCGATCCAGCACGCCTCAGCGTGCCGGTGGCGGAGCCGCGCGGCTCACGGTGCGCCCGCGCCGCGATCTTCAGCCGGACATAGAACACCGCCCAGAGAAAAAACGCCGCGTTCAGCAGCCATACCGCGATCGCCATGCGGCTGTCGCCGTCCCCGCCAGCGCCGTAGGCTGCCGGCGCCGTGAGCGGCAAGCCCATCGCGGCGAGTGCCTGTCCGGGCAGCCCGTGGTCGAGTCTCATCGCGACGAGCCAGAGGCTCACCGCCGTGAGCGCCGCGGCCGTGGTGGCGAGCAGCAGGAGCCACGCGGGGTGCATCGTTCCGATCAGTGGCGCTGTCACGACGATTCCGGCGATGCCAAAGCCCAGGACGAAGCGACGCTCGCTTCTCGTCCCGCCCGGCTCGGCTCTCGCCGCCAGATGGAATCGCCACCACGCGACGAGATGCGTGTGAGCGAGGAAGAACAGGAGAGCGCCGCCGAGCACCAGGAGCTTCGCGACGGCGCCCCCCTGGTGGATCAGCGCGCCGATCGCCCACGGCACCAGCAGCATGGCCCAGGTGCCATGCTCGCGCGGGAACACGCGCACTCCTGGCGGATGCCGGCGAACGCCAGCGTCAAGCCCGGACACCGATCTCCTCGCGTACGAGGCGCGCGCCGTCGACGAGCGCGCGCAGCTTCTGCTGGCACACCCAGCGCGGGGTCTCCCAGAAGCCGCAGTCCGGGTTGAGCCACAGCTTGTCGGCGGCGATGTAGCGGAGGAGCGCGCGGACACGCTCGGCGACGTCGGCGGCAGTCTCCGACTTGAACGCCTTCACGTCGATGACGCCGGCGCCCAGCTCCTTGCCGCGCGGAAAGTCCTTCAACCGTTCGAGATCCTCCAGGCCCCGGTTCGCGAACTCCAGCACGATCTGCGCGGCGTGAATCATGTCCACCGTCGGCAGGACGTTGCGGTAATCGCGCACGGCGCTGAACGGGCGCCCGTAGAGATTGCCGAAGCAGACGTGGACGGCGATCTTTGCCGCGACGCCTTCGACCGCACGATTGATGCCCTTCGCCACGTCGGGCACGGCGCCCGCATACATGCCGTGATGCGGCTCGTCGATCTGGATGAAGTCCGCGCCGACGGCCACGAGCCCGCGGCACTCGGCGTTCACGATGCGGACCAGGTCCGCGAGGAGCGTCTCCTTGTCCTTGTAGCCCCCGCCCAGCTTGAGCGGCACCAGCAGCGTGTACGGCCCGGGCACGGTCGCCTTGATCGGTTTGGCCGTGAGCGAGCGCGCCAGCTTGAACTCCTCGACGATGCCGAGCCCGCGGGGTGCCGCGATCTTCTCCACGACCTCGAATGGCGTGTTCGTGTCCCACAGCGGCTGACCGAGCTGCCGCGGCGCCGGCAGCGTTCGGATGCCGGTGATGTGATCGTAGAAGCCGATGATGAAGCGCACGCGCATCATCTCGCCGGTGGACACGACGTCCACACCGGCGCGCTCCTGGTCCAGCAGCGCCGCCTGGGTCGCGTCTTCCATCAGCTCGCGGACGTCGATCTGACCGAGGCGGCCCGCTTCCATCGCCGCGCGAGCCAGCCACACCCAGCCGGGCAGTCCGTGGCTCCCGACCACACTCGTGGGCAGCGTCGGCAGCGAATCCGTCATGACGATTCCCCTTTCACGAGGTCGTCGGCGCCGGGTGCCGTGCCGAGGTATGCCGCGACCACCTCGGGCACGCGCAGGGTCGCGGCAGGAGCGCCCGCGGCGATCTTCCGGCCGAAGTCCAGCACCGTCACCGTGTCGGCGAGGTCCAAAACCATCTCGAGGGCTTCCGCATCAGCGAACGGCACGACGCGCTCATCGTGAGACATGAACAGCGCTCGCGTGTCGATCACGAAGACCGCCCGGAGCGCCGGACATTCCGACCACACGGCGAGAGCAGGAATCGAGGTGCTCCTGATTCTCGGCGATCAGGAACCGCGCCCCGCCGTGCTGGAGCAGAAACGCCACTTCACTCGGGGAGCTGGTCGGGTAGATTCCGTACGTGATGCCGCCGGCCGCCTGCACGGCCAGGGCCGCGATGGTCCACTCCGGACAGTCGCTGCCCATGATCGCGACGGTCTCGCCGGCGCGGAGTCCTCGCGCGCGAAGCGCGAGCGCGACGGCGGCCACGCGGTCGGCCAGCTCGCGCCACGTCGTTTCGCGGTAGACGCCGAGCCGCTTCGCTCGATACGCCACGCGCGCCGGGGTGCGGCGCGCGCGCTCCAGCAGCAGCCCCGGCACTGTCTGGCGGGCCAGGCGCGCGTAATCCATCACCGCCGCACGCCGTTGATGTACGTCCAGCAGCAGCGGAATGCCGGACGGCCGCCGAAGAGCGTGTCCATCGCGTGGCGAATCAGCGAGGTCGGCGTAGATCTGCGACTGGTGCGCGTGCCAGCAGAACGCGACGGAACCGTAGAAGCGCTTCGTCAACTCGTAGCCGGTGAGGGACCGGCGACTCAGGAGCGCGAGGAGAGCGTACCTCAGCACGAGAGCCTCCCAGCGGGGCGAGTGGGGCGGAGTGTAGGAGGCGGCCCGCGCGTTGTCAAGCCAGCGCTATTCCAATATTGGAATAGGATTGACCCGGATTATTCATGAACGAACGACGCGCGCGCCGGCCGGTGACCCGGCGGGAGATGGGCAGCCGGGGTCCTCTGACCACAGGCGCCGTCGCCCCGATTATCGCCGAGTCGTTCCCACTCGTCACGGCTGCGTCGTCGCCTCGCGTGATCATGCGCGCGAATCATCGCTGAACGACCGAGGCCGGGGACAGCGAATTGCCGCGGGCCGGCCGGGTCGGTGAGGGGCCGGCAGACCCGTTCCCGGAGCGTCCTATCGAGGGCACCCAGGCCAGGAGTGGGAACGGCTCGCCGGTCATCGGTCAACAGGGCCTCGTGGTCAGAGGCCCCTCACCGATCCGGCCGGCCCGCGACGCCACGCGCTCGATAAAGGGGCCTCGAAGGCCCCTTTACCCCCGCGCGCTCGACCGGTCCCGGGGGAACCCCGGGCCCGTCTCGAACCCGGGGCGCTTCTCGATGCCGCTGCTACACGGGCATCGGCAACCGCTCGTACATGCTATGCACATCGGCGCCGTGGAAGCGCGCCACATGGTTCGTCGGGGCCAGCGGCTCGCTGTAGAAGAACTCCGGCAGCTCGTCGTCCTTCTCGGTGAAGCCGGCGCGCTTGTTGAACTCGTACTCGAGCCGCAGCGCGTCGCGGCCGAGCGCTTCGAAGAAGTCCGCGGTGAGAGTCGTGCCGTGCGCGGCGTTGATCGCGTTCGTCAGGAACTCCACGTTCGGGTTCGTCACGCTCATCCCGAAGATGCAGAGCCCGAGCGAGTCGTTGGCCGCGACCCGCGCCTGGTGCGCGAGGCTCTGCTCGACGATCGACGGTGCGTCCATCTCTCGCGTCTTCAGACGCGGCAGGTTGCCTGCGGTGTGGTCAGCGCCCTGCGCCGTGGCCATCATCGTGATGCCCGTCGCCTCCACCACGCGCGGGTCGTACGCGCTGATCGCCTGCTTCTTGATGACAGGCACGCGGCGGACCTTGTAGTGCTCGCCCACGCGCGCGGTCCCCTGCGCCCAGATGCGCCCCTTCTCGGTGCCGTTCCGGATCTCGGCCAGGCAGTCGGCCATGAACGTCTTGTCGCCGAAGGCGCCGAGCCCGGCTTCCATCAGGACCGCGAGCGTGGCGCCCGTCTCGATGGTGTCGACGCCGAGATCGTTCGCGATGTAGTTCAGTTGCGCGAGATCGTCCGGATCCCCAATGCCGCAGTTCGTGCCGAGCAGCCCGAGCGTCTCGTACTCGACCGGCGAGACCACTTCCTTGCCGTTGGCGTCGGCGTACACGTTGCTGCACTGGATGACGCAGCCGGGCATGCAGGCGTGCGTGTGCTCGCCGCCGCGCGAGACGTTGAGCTGGCTGATGTACTCGCCGCCCATCTTGAACTTCTCGCCGGTACTGGTGTCGACCATCTGCCCGGCGCTGAAGTTGCGCACCGGCAAGCCGCCGAGCGCGTTCTGGAGATCGGCCATGCCCATGGTGCCGATCTTCTGATAGAAGTTCTGGACCATCGAATCGGCCAGCAGCATCTTCGCGTAGTTCTTGATGGCCGCGTTGACCTTCTTCGGCTCGCTGAACGGCGGGATCTTGTCGAGATCCACCACGACGGCCTTGACCTTCTTCGATCCCATGACGGCGCCGACGCCACCGCGTGCCGACAGCCGCGCCGGCCGGCCATCCTTGTCGCTGAATGCGATGCCGCCGAGCAGCCCCTCGTATTCGCCGACCGGGCCGCACAGCCCGATCGTCACCTTCTTGCCGTACTTCTGGTGGAGCATGTTCTGCGCTTCGAAATTTCCTTTGCCGAGATAGGGCGCGGCGTCGTCGAAGTCGATGCCGCCGTCCTTCTTGAAGTGGATGACGACCCAGCTCGGCGACGCGCCGTGGAGAGTGAACCCGGCGATCTTGAGCTGGCCCAGCCCGTAGCTGAACGAGCCGCCGCCGTTCGCTTCCTTGATGCCGCCGGTGAGCGGGCTCTTGCAGCCGACGCTCGTCCGGTTGGCATTCGAGAAGCTCGTGCCGGCGAACGGGCCCGCCGAGAAGATCAATGGATTGGCCGGCGACAGCGGATCGACCGTCGCGGCGCCGAGCTCGAGCAACGTCTTGGCGATGAAGTAGCGGCCGGCCTTGACGATCTGGTCGCCGTGGAATTCACGCCTGGTGATCGTGCGATCGTCCAGCTTGATGTCGTAATAAATGCGCATTGAAGGCTCCTGGGTAAGATCGACTCTGGGGCTGACGATACAACAGAGTCCGGCGCAAAGGAATCGCGGCTCAGCGCGAGCCGGCGAACCCCGAAAACTCGGCCCACCGGCGATCGATGACGAAGCGGCCCTCCGGGTTCACCCCGAGCACGACGACCGGCACGTCGACACGATTGCCGGTCTTCGGATCGACGTCGATCTTTCCCGCCAGCCCCTCGAATCCTTTCGTGCCCGTCAGCCGGGTCTTGACCGCTTCGCCATCCCAGGCGCCGACTCGACGCACGGCATCGAGCAACAACGCCAGCGAGTCGTAAGTGAAGGTTCCCCACGTGCCTGGTGTTGCCTGGAATCGCCGCCGGTACTCGTCGACGTAGCGCCTGGCGGCCGGGAATTGCTCCGCGGACGGGACGCCGCTGAAGAGACATCGCCGCGAGGCCTCGAGGCCGGCGCGGGCCACGAACCCGGGGTCCTGGTTCCCCAGCCCCATGAAGCAGGTCGCCTGGAGGCGTCCGGCGGCCTCTTTGGCAATACTCGCGCCCTGTGGAAAGTACGTGCTCGAGTAGAAGAGGTCGGCGTTCGCGGCGCTGACGGCATCGACGATCTTCTTTGGATCGACCGTGCCTTCCGGGAAGCCCTCGTAGAGGACGATATGCACACCGGCCTTCTCGAGCGCGGCCTTGACCTCGTGCGCGATACCGGCGGTATATGCCGACTGATCGAAGACGATGGCGACGCGACTCCCCTTGAAGAAGCCGGCGATGGCCTTCGATTCGATCGGCGCAACCTGGAAGTCCTTCGGCTGCACCGTGTAGCCCATGCCGTTCGTCGCGTTGTTGGTGGTGAGATGGATCGGCACGACGCCGGACGAGATCCACAGCGGCAGGTTGTGGATGCCGACCGAGGAATTGTACGGTCCGATCACCGCGAAGACACCGGTGCCGGCCGCTTGCCGGGCGAGCGCAACGCCCTTCTCCACGTCGGCGGCATCATCGCCCGCGATCAGCTCCACCGCGCCCCCGCGACCCGATGCAGCTCGCCAAGCTGATCGGCGACATTGCGACCGGCGAGCGCCCGAACGACTCGCCCCAGCCCGAGACGCCAGAGCAGGTCACAGCGACCGCAGCGCGCCGCAAGGGCGGATTGAAAGGCGGCAAGGCGCGGGCGCGGAAGCTGTCGGATACGAAGCGGAAGGCCATTGCGACGAAGGCGGCTAAGGCGAGGTGGAGACGCTAGCGCGGCACGTCCTCAAAGCGCTGGCCCGAGAAAGGCACGAAGAAGCCCTTGCCCTTTGCGGCCATCTCTGCCTGGGCCAGCATTCGCGGCCACCAAGCCAAGAACCTCGACGCAAAAAGCCATAGCCCTTGATCGGCCCACGCGCTTTTGAGAAAGAAGGCGGTTAAGCCAGACTCACGCCACGCTTCGCGTTCCGCCGCATTTTTCGTGATTCGTAGATCCCCCGAGACAATGACCCATTCGCCTTCTTCTCCAAGCGCGCGTATCCACACGACGTCCGGTGTATTCGCGGAGAATTTCTCTCGGAGATGCGTCACTTTGATGTCGGTTCGAGCCCTCTTCAAGAAGAGTGACCGCGCGAGCGAGGTTCGGCGACATTGTGTTATCTAGGAACACCCTCACGCAGCGAGGAGGCTTGCTTCATATTCGATCGCGAATCGGACAGCGCGCTCGTTCACTGCGAACCAGCGCGCGACACGAGTGAAATCCTGCTCAGCCTTGTAGGCCCTAGCGAGGATGTTTGTCGGTACGCCCTCTCGCGCGACGATCGGTTGCCCAAAGGCGCGGCGCGGGTCGAGCACAACCATCTTGCTCTTGCCAAGTGGCCACCACTCGCTAGCCTGACCATCGGCAAATCGCAGCGTCTTCATAAAAGGCAGAACTGCTCGCCTGAACGACATCTGATTGCTGACCATATCGACGAACGCCGAGTCTGACCGCGCCGCTCCGCGCGCGAGATCCTCGAAGATTCGCTGGCCGTCCGTTACGAATATCCCCCGCGAAAATGGGTGTGTGCCGAATGCCTTTTGCGCGCTTCCATGTGCTCGGCGCACAGTTGGCCATCGCACACCCACCCCGATGAAGGCGTCGACGAATCTGATCTCCTGGAGATCTAGAAAGCTTAGCGTCATCGCGCCGTCTATTAGTGGAAGGGCTGGCGTGACGACTCGCTCCGATGCGTGTACGCCGGACTTCGTTCGGAAGGTGTATCCCCGCATCCAACGGCGAATTCTACCTGTCGAAACACGAGTGAGCCTCGATGCTTCAGGCACGGTATAGAGTCCAACGCCAATGAAGTGGAAGCCGTTGGTCGCCATCCCGATGTGAAGTGTATCGGCTAAGTGTCTGTTCGGCCATGCGTTTTTTGACACACGCGGTACACTAATCACCTCAGCTACTTACAAACCCTAACTGAATTTATGCTCGACTTGGAAGTGCGCTGAACAGACTTCCCCTTGAGCGCCGTGCGGCAATCGTCGGGATGCTCGCCGAGGGCACAAGCCTTCGATCCGCGAGCCGCCTAGCCGACGTGTCGATCAGCACCGTCAGTAAGCTCCTGCTCGACGTGGGCGCGGCCTGCGAGGAGTACCAGGACAAGGCGCTCCGCAATCTCAAGTGTCGGCGCATTCAGTGTGACGAGATATGCGCATTCGTGTACGCGAAGGCGAAGAACGTGCCCGAAGCGCACAGGGGCGAGCTTGGTTTCGGCGACGTGTGGACCTGGACGGCAATCGACCCGGACACGAAGCTCGTACCGTCGTGGGCCGTGGGCCGGCGTGATGGATTCACGGCGAGCGCGTTCATTCGCGACCTGGCCGATCGGCTCACGACGCGCGTGCAACTGACCACGGACGGCCACAAGCCGTACCTTGAAGCGGTCGAGGGCGCGTTCGGCAACGCGATCGACTACACCATGCTGATCAAGATGTACGAGGGCGATTCAGGGAAGCACGCGACGAGGTCGCGCGTGACGCGTACGGGATCATGGAGTAGCGACGTCGTCGACCCGCAGACGTAGACTCGCAGCCTGTCGGAGTATCGAGGCGGGCGCCGGGTGCCCCGGCGACCGACGAGCGTATGGGGGTCTGGGGGCCTTCGAGGCCCCCAGCCAACAAGATTTACCAGGGCAGCAGAGTCTTCGAGCCGGTGAGCAAGAACACGCCGAGCACGATCAGGATCGCGCCGACGACGATGCGCCAGCTCAGCTTCTCGACGCCGCTTGGAAACACGGAGCCAAGAAGGAGAACGAACAGCGGCGCCGTCCCGGCCAGCGGCGTGACGACGCTGACCTCCCCGAGACCGAGCGACACGATCATCAGGAAGACACCGACATTCTCGGCGATGCCGCCACCGATGAAATAGAGCACGCTCCGTCGATCGCAGACGAGCGCGCTCCGATTGCCCGAGGCGATGACGAACGCGGTCGACACGACCAGCGCCGCCGTGACCTGGATCGCCGAGTCGAAGAGCGGGCCGGCGTGACCGAGACCGAGCTTGCGGACGATCGCCACGAGGCCGAAGCATGACGCCGAGAGAAACGGATAGATGAGATGCCGGGCGGCGAATCCGACGTGCTTGCCGCTCATCGACAGGACGATCGTGCCGAGGACGATGACGGAAGTGCCGGCGAGGATCGGGAGCGTCACCCGCTCGCCCAGCACGAGAATGGCCATGATCGTCGCGATCAACGGACTGAGATTGCTGATCGAGGCGGCCACCGGCGCGCCGACTTTCTGGATCGCGGCCACCCTGAAGATTCGGCCGGCGCCCGTGCCCACCAGACCTGAGACCACGAAATACGGCACCGCGCTCCACCTGTAGCCGTCGCGAGGCACGACCAGGAGCACGGCGGACCACAGGCCGATCACGCCGACGGCGACGTTGATCCAGGAGCCGGCGTAGAAGTTGGACCGGCGCAGCCCTCGCTGGATCAAGGTCGTGGCGATCGCCGAGCACACGGCGCTCGACAGCGCCACCACATGCGGACTCGTCGTCATTGTTCGACCACGAACGGCCTCGGAATGACTTGACGGTGGTTCGGCTCGGCGCCCACCATGACCGATTCTTGACGCGGCTACCTTGTCGTCGGGGACGCGTCGGGATTTTGCGTGATCGTGTACGTGTACACGGGGGTTGTAGACGAACCGGGGCAGCGCGGCTAGATCTGAATCAGAGAGCGTGCCGGCGACACGACTGGCACAGCCGCTCGTGCCTGCCGGAGCTCGTGAACGCTGCGTCACATGCAAGGCAGGCCATGGTGCGGAGCCCCGCCGGCCAGGCGTTGCGCGACGGTGTATCCGGTTCCTCGATGGGCTTGACGATCCAGGGCGTCCCTCGACGGATCGCTCGCTTCACACCTCGCCCCGCGCCACGCGGAACTTCGGGCACTGAGCTCACCGCGGTCTCGAGTCCGCGAGGCGCCTCCACGACAGCGCCGACCGGTTGAGCGTCGTCGCCGGCACGACGTTGACCCGAGTCGGCACGAGCGTCTTCGATCGGTCGTTCACGATCGAGTCGCGCTGTCCGGCGCCACAGTCACAGGCGCCCCGGTGACGACAGCCAAGCCAGTCGCCGCCATGGCCCGGATCACGACCCACGACGGATCGAACTCGGTCCGCCGCATGCTGAACTTCGGTGCCCGCGGGTACGCGTGATGATTGTTGTGCAGACTCTCCCCCGCCGTCAGCCACGCCAGCACCCGCGAGTTGTACGCCGTGTTGCCGAAGTTCTGCGCGCCCCGCCAGTGCCCCAGCCCGTTGATCAGCGGCGCCGCCACGAAGACGTACAGCACCGCGTGCGTCGCCGCCGCGATCAGCCCAGGCCAGAGCCCGAACACCACGCAGAGCAGCGCGATGCCCAGACCGAGCCCGGCCAGGCCGTGGGAAAACAGCGCGCGATCCAACCGGTCTTCCGGCATGTCGGGCGCGAACTTCCTGATCGTCTCCGGATTGCGCGCCTCGCGCATGTAATAGAGCACGTTCAGGAGCTGCACCCGCCAGAGGCCGACCAGGCGCGGGCTGTGCGGATCTCCATCCCGGTCGGTGAACGCATGATGCTTGCGATGGACCGCTACCCATTCCTGGCGGCGCTGGCCCGTCGTCAGCCAGAGTACGGCGCGAAACACCACGTCGGTCACCGGACTCACCGTCACCGACCGGTGCGCGAGCGCCCGGTGCAGATAGACCGACGTCGCGATCAGCGCCAGCTGGGTCACCGCCACGGCTGCCGCGGGCACGAGCCACATCTGAGTCGAAAAGGAAATTCCGGTCACGAGCTAACCTCGCCCGCCGTGCTGACGGGTTCCGGAGTGACTATTGGTCGCGGCCATCGCCGCGCGCCGCGCGACACTCCGGCTCTGGCGCACCGCCTTGGCCTGACGCTCGACGTTGTCCAGAAGCCCGCGATCGCCGTCCCGCCGCAGCCCCTGCTCGATCAGCGCCCGGAGCACGATCTGAAGGCTCACCGGCAGCTTCAGTGACGTGGTCGCCTTGCCGGCGAGGACCCGGGCGCGATCCACGACATCGGACGGGAGGATGAGGAGAACTTTGGTCTTCGTCGCGAGCATCACGGCCGCCAGTATACGGTACTTTTATATTTTATATATGATATATGCTTTGAGCGGTCGGCGGCCCCGTGCCGACCACGCAGCGAAAGGCGGTCGACATGAAGTGGCTCGCAATCTCGGGTCTCGTGCTGTGCGCGACGCTCTCGACGATCACCCTGGCGCATGGCTGGACGCTCTGGATCGAGCATGACGTCACGCATGTCTACTCGAACAAGATCTCGGACGCCTCGGGCAACTGGATGCTTCAGGGCGTGTTTGCCACGTTCGAGCAATGTTCGGCGGGTAAACGACAAAGCTGGCAACGCGTCATGAACGAGTACGACGACCTGTCACGGTATCCGGCGATCGCGAGCGTCAGCAGCATTCAGGACGAAGCGGTGTTCGCCGAGCTGGGCAAGCGTCAAAATGTGATCGGGGGCCATCAGAATCAGCACTTTCACTGCCTGCCCGACAGCCTCGACCCCCGGTCCCGGCACTGACGTCCGGGCGACGTCGTCACGGCCCCGCGGGGACGCCCGTTCGCGCGCGAACGACGCGGTAGCGGCCATCGGGGATCCGCTCGACCCGACCCGCACGCTCCAGATCTTCCAGTAGCTCGCTGACGCGCTTCGCCACCGGCATCTTGGTCCCGACGGCGAGGCCGGCGCACACGAGCTCGTTGGCCAGCGCGGCGGCCGTGGCGCCCGCCTCGTGCACTTTCAAGATCGCGAGCAGCTTCGCCTCGGGTGAGATGGCGTCGCCACGCCAGAGCGGAGCGAACATCTTGCGGTCCTCCACCGGCGTCATCGGTTCCTCAGGTGTGACGTGCTGCGATGGGAGCGGGAGGGCGCGCTCGAGACGTCCCGATCGTCCCGCGCTCGGAGACGAATCGTGCCTTCGGCCACGGCGCTGGCGATCGAGGGAAACGTCCCGTAGGATTCCTCGACCATCTCCCCGGCGTAGTTCACGATGCGCCAGCGCCAGTCGGGAGATGACGGCGTGGAAATAGCGACGACATTCATATCGGCCTCCTCTTCCCCCCCGCGCTCCAAGGAGGCTTGCCGGTAGTCTACAGGAATAAAGCGACACGAATGTCTCGCAATCCCGCTCGGGCCACGTATACTCCGGGAGTCTGGCTCGATCGTAGGCTCAGACCGCGCCTCCCCGGCCGCTTCCGCTTTCCGGGACGTGTGACATCAATCCGCGGAAGACTGACCGGGGCCCAGCAGCGCCCTCACGAGGACGTCGTCCATGTCGTTCACCTCCTTTTCTCTGCACACCGATCTCCTCCGCGCCGTCGACGCGCTCGGCTTCGCAGTTCCGACGCCGATCCAGAAGGACGCCATCCCGCCGGCGTGTGACGGCCGCGACGTGCTGGCGTGCGCCATGACGGGCAGCGGCAAAACCGCCGCGTTCCTGTTGCCGATTCTTCAGCGGTTCATCGGCACGCGGCCCGGCGTCACGCGCGCGCTCGTGCTCGCGCCGACCCGCGAGCTGGCCGCTCAGATCGACGAGCATCGACGGCAGCTCGCGCGCTTCACGCGCATCGGCGGGGCCGCGGTCTTCGGCGGCGTCGCCATGGGTCCGCAGGAAGCGGCGTTTCGTCGTGGCGCGGACATCCTCGTCGCGACGCCAGGTCGGCTCCTCGATCACTTCCAGTACCCGTACGCGCGGCTCGACCGGCTGGAGGTTCTCGTCCTCGATGAGGTCGACCGCATGCTGGACATGGGATTCCTCCCCGACATCCAGCGCATCATGAAGCGACTGCCGGCCGGGCGGCGGCAAAACTTGATGTTCTCGGCGACGCTGCCACCGGCCATCACGGGACTGGCCCGCGAGCTGTTGCACGACCCGGCGATGATCAGCGTCGAGCGGCCCGCGGCGCCGGCGATCGGGATCAGCCACGTCGCGTATCCGGTCGGTCCGGAGCTGAAGCTACCGCTGCTCCTCGAGCTGCTGCGCCAGCCTGGCGTGCGGAACATGCTGGTCTTCACGCGCACGAAGCACCGGGCCAACCGTCTGGCTGAAGGCCTCGCGCGCCGCGGCGTGTCGGTCGAACGCATTCACGGAAACCGCAGTCAGGCGCAGCGCACGCAGGCGCTGGCCGCGTTCAAGTCGGGGACGCTGCGCGTCCTGGTCGCGACGGACATCGCCGCGCGCGGCCTGGACATCACGGGGCTCAGTCACGTGGTGAACTTCGACGTGCCGACCGTTCCGGAGGAGTACATCCATCGCGTGGGCCGGACGGCGCGCGCGGAGGCAGTCGGGGATGCGGTCACTCTCGTGGCGCCGGAGGAAGAGGCGGATTTCAGGGCCATCGAGCGCACCGCTCGGATCCGGATCCCGCGCGCGACGCTTCCGGACTTCGACTACAAGGCTCGCGCGACCGAGCGCCTCGAGGTGCCGCTGGGCGAGCGGATCGCCGCCATCCGCGCCCGCAAGGCCGAGGAGCGGACGCGAAGTCGAGCGAAAGCCGAGCGGCGGTTCGCCGGGTACGCCCGAAGCACCCGATAATCGCCCGGCCGCAACAAACTTCGCTGGAACCGGTCACCCTTCGCGCTATGGTCGAAGGGCATGGCGGGCCGAAGTCCGTTCGCGAAGCGGTCCAAGGCGATCATCGTGCCGGCCGCCGTTCTCCTCGTCCTGGTGCTCCTCCGAGCGGCGTGTGCCGCTTCTCCCGGCGACGAGATCCGTGACGCCTTCTCGGCAGCCAACCGGGTGCTCAGCGACGCGTCGATGCGCGACCAGCCGATGGAACGGCTCAACACGATCCTCGGGATCGTCGCTCGCGTCTTTGCGTTCCGCGAGGCCGCCGAGCTCGCGCTCGGGCGCGAGTGGCACGCCCGGACGGTGGTCGAGCAAGAAGAGTTCATGCGGCTCTTCGCGAATCTCCTCGAACGCTCGTTTGTCTTCACGCTGGCGTCGAGGGCCCGGCTGGAGGGCGGCGTGCAGATGCGGGAGCTCGGCGAGTCCATCGGCGCGGACGGCGCGACGGTCCGGACCACGGTGCGGAGCCGGGATGGGAATCAGATTTCTCTCGAGTACCGGATGGTCCCACGCGGCGACCGCTGGATGATCCGTGACGTCGTCGTCGACGGCGTCAGCGTCGTCGCGAGCTATCACGCGCAGATTCGTCGGATCATCGCCGGCTCGTCGTTTCCAGAGCTCGTCGACCGGATGCGGGCGAAGGTCGACGAGCTGTCGAACGTAGTGGCGGTGGTTCCCGACGGCGACCCGCTGCGGGCCACGGCGATTGCCGGGCTGCCACGCGTCGACGGAGTCATAACCGCGCCCGCCAGCGCGACGGCGCCGGCGACACACGCGACCGGCGTGAGTCAGGCGGCCATCGTCGAGCCAGTCACGGTGAAGTCGGTGGCTGCTACCGCCTACACGCCGGGCGAAGCGCAAGCGCGCGGCGCTCCGAAGCCGGCGGCCGAGACATCGGCACCGGTGTTGCCGGTCGTGCACGAAACACGGGCGCCGACGGAGGCTCGCGTGGCGAGCAACGGTTCAGCCTCGGCGCGAGGAGCCCTCGAGCCGGCGCCGCGATACTGGGTACAAGTCGGGGCCTTCCAGAACCCGGAGGCCGCACGCCGGCTCACCGCGGATCTTCGCAGGCGGAACCTACCCGTCTCGATTGGCTCCGCCGATCCACATGATGGCGCTCGTCTCTCGCGAGTGCGCGTGGGTCCGTTCTCGGAGCGGGCGGCGGCGGTCACGATGCTTCGGAAGCTGGAGCAGCAGGGCTTCAAGCCGTTCGTTCACGGCTCGTCCTCGGCGCAGTAGTACCCCAAGCCGCGCCTGGTACGTGGCGCGGCCCTCTCGAAACTCGCCGGTCGTCTGCTCGAAGCGCATCACCCGAGCTCCTCCGCTTCACACGGCCAAGGTCGTGGTCCTCACGCGCGCCAACATCACCGGACTCGTGGTGCGGCCCGACGAGGAGCTGGGAATGGCGTCGGTGAAGCGACGTCCTTGATCTCGCGCTCACGCATGCGCTGGCGGCAGGCTGACGTGGAGGCGTACACTGTGCTCGGCTGGACGGTCATGGAGTAGCTGGTGGTACCCCGGCTAGTCTTCGGTTGAAGGGTTGCCACGCATTGCGGCAGAGCTTCCGGCGCCCCGATCGCGGGTCGCCCTGAGCCACAATCGACCGGAGCTGTGATCGTTCAGCCCACGATTCCGGACGCCCCGGCGCCGCCGCTCGACAAGTGAGCGACTACGCGACGCCGAGCTTCTTTCGCGCCAGCGCGGCGCCCGCGGCCAGCCGCTTCAGCTTCTCGAAGGCCACCCAGCGCGGCACCGGGAAAAATCCACAATCCGGCACGACCGAGAGCTTGTCGACGGGGATGTACTTCGCGCAGAGCGCGATGCGCTCCGCCACTTCCTCCGCCGGCTCCATGTAGAACGACTTCACGTCCACGACGCCGCACGCGATCTCGCGGTCGACGCCGAAGTCCTTCCAGTCCTCGATCTCCGCCATCTCGCGATTGGCGTACTCGAAGACGAACTGGTCGCACTTCGCCTTTTTCAGCGCCGGGAACATCCAGCGGTACGAGCGCTTGCCGCGGGGGCGCGAGAGCAGATTGCCGAAGCAGACGTGGTAGCCGATCTTGGCCTTCACGCCCTCGACGCACGCGTTGAACATCTTCACGTACTCGGCGATCTGACCGGGCACGATCGCGGCCGACGGCTCGTCGATCTGGACGTGATCCGCGCCCGCCGCGACGAGCGCCTTCAGCTCGGCGTTGACGACCGGCACCATGTCCCACGTGAGCGCCAGGCGGTCGCCGTTGTAGGCGTCGCCGGGACGGATCTGGATGTGGATCGAGAGCGTCACGGGACCGGGGACCGTCGCCTTCACCGGCTTGTCCGTCTGCGTCTTCAAGTACGTGAACTCGTCGACCACGCCGAGGCCTTTCGGCGCCCTCACCTTCCCGATCGCGCGATAGCGCGGCACGCTGTCGTAGGCGTAGAGACCGGTCTTGCGGAGCGGCTCGATGTGCTCGAGGCCGTCCATCTTCCCGTAGAACGTCTGCACGAAGAAGAAGCGGCGCATCTCGCCGTCGCAGATGATGTCGATGCCCGCCCGCTCCTGGTCGCGGATGGCGAGCTGCGTGGCGTCGTCGAACGTTTCCTTCACGTCCGTCTGGCCGTACTCGCCGGCCTTGATCTTGTCGAGCGCGGTCCAGAACCAGCCGGGGAATCCGTGGCTGCCCATCACGTGCGTGGGGATCATTGGAAGCTTCGTCGCCATCGTCGTCATCCTTTCGATCGGGGATTCTCGTTCTTACGAGGCCGGATTGACGACGGCAAATCGTTCCGCGCGTGCGGCGGTCTCGAGCTGGTCGTCGGAAACCCAGAACTCCAGCGCGGTACCGATCTGTCGCTGAACCCAGAGCGCTGCCGAGAGGTGAACGACGTCGTAACCGCGCAGTGGGTATGTGGAGACGAGTCGCTGGACGTCACTGAGAGTCGTCGCGTCGACGTCGACGTGATCGTATGCCGGCCACTCGGTTTCGAACGTCGCTACGCTTCGTCGATACCGGCTCGCAGATAGGTCGCGCTCCCGCCGCTTTCGGGCGAGCGCGGCGTGCACCTCGGCGTACGCGACGCGCGACGTGAAGAGACGCTCGGCGACGGCCCAGCGTTCGTGAACGCGCTCCGTGCCTGCCTCGGCGTAATACCGCTTCACGATCACGCTCGCGTCCAAATACGTCATCGCCGCGTTTCCGAGATGATCTTGGAAGCCGGCTTGCCGCGGCCCTTAACAGCCACCACGTTTTTCAGAAACGGACGCTGGGCGAGTTGCACGTGTCCGCTCGCGAACAGCGCGGCAAGCTTCGCTTGTGTCGAGTCGGATCCAGACGCGGAATAAGGGACCAGAATCGCCACGGGCTTACCGCGGTCGGTGATGACGACCCGATCGCCGCGCCGGACCCGCGCCACGTAACGCGTGAGCCGATCACGGAACGTTCGAATGCCGACCCCGCCTTCCACGCCCGCCTCCGTGACCACGAGAATGTGGTCATATTAGCACTTACACAAGGCGCCGCTGATGGCGGCTGGGGCGGGCCGGGCGGGCCCGCGGTTCTCAGAACAAGTGCTTCTGGATCTTGCCGACGGAAGTCCGCGGGAAGGTCTGCCGGAACTCGACGAGCTCCGGCACCTTGAACGGTGACAGCCGCGCACGGCACCACGCGATGAGCTCGTCGGCCGTCGGCGCCGCGTTCTCTTTCACGATCACGAATGCCTTGATGCTCTGGTCGCGCACGGGATCGGGGATGCCGACGACGGCGGCGTCGAAGATCGCCGGGTGTTGCTTCAGAGTCTCCTCCACCTCGGAGGCCGAAACGTTCTCGCCCGCGCGCTTGATCATGTCCTTCTTGCGATCGACGAAGAAGAACCAGCCGTCGTCGTCGACGTACGCCTGATCGCCCGAATAGAGCCAGCCGTCACGCAGCGCGTCCGCCGTCGCCGTGTCGTTCTTGAAGTAGCCCTTCATGAGCGAGACGCCGGGCACGCCGCGGACGATCAGCTCGCCCGTCGTCCCCGGCGGCACCTCGCGGCCCGTCTCGTCCACGATCTTCACGTCGTAGCCGACCACGGGCATGCCCATCGAGAGCGGCTTCGGCGGCAGGTCGAGCGGATGCATGAGCGGCAGTGACATCGTCTCCGTCATGCCCCAGATCTGCATGAGCGGCGCCTTGAAGCGCTCGTGCCACTCCGCGAACTGTTGCGGTGTCACGTTCTGCGCGTACGAGCAGGCGCGGAGCTTCGTGCGCCCGTCGTCGTCGCTGCGCGGCTGGGCCAGCAGCATGCGAATGGGCGCGGCGAAGAGCGCGGCCAGCGTCGCCTCGTGCGCGATGGCCTGCGCGACGAAGCGAGTCGCGCTGAAGCGCTCCATCACGGCGACGCTGCCGCCCACGAGCAACATGGGAATGAACGCGTGGAGCTGCGCGCCCGCGTGGAAGAGTGGCAGCACGATGAGATGGCGGTCTGAAGGCGCGGCGCGCATGGCCTTCGCCATCACTTCGCCGCCGTAGATGTAGTTGGCGTGGGTGAGCAGCACACCCTTCGGCTTCGATGTCGTGCCGGACGTGTACTGCATCGAGATCTCGTCGCGCGACGCGGCGGTGATCTCGGGCGGCGTGTCCGGCATGTCCACGACGAGTCGGGCGAGCGGGCGGCACTCGACCACGTCCGCGAGATGCGGGCAGCGATCGCGCACGGCGTGGCACGGCGCGGCGTACGCGCTCTCGGTGATCGACAGCCGCGCCTCGGAGTGCTCGAGGATGTAGGCCATCTCCTCGGCGGTGGAGACGGGATTCGTCGGCACCATCACCGTGCCGGTCTTCGCCGCGGCCATCCAGAAGAAGAGGAACTCGGGACAGTTGCCGAGATGGAGGTTGAACTTGTCGCCCGGCTTGAGCCCGCGCGCCAGGAGAAAGTGCGCGGCACGGTTGACGTCACGATCGAATTCCTGCCACGTCCAGCGCGCGCCGTCCCCGGCAATGACGAAGACGCGATCGGGGAAGCGTTGCGCCTTGTCCTCGAGCGCGGTTGCCAGCGTGCGCGTACCGACGATGTCCATGTGGCCCAGAAAGCTTACCCGACCGGGCTCACGCCAGAAAGCCGCGAGTCGGCCCTAGCTCACGCGCGCCCATCGAGTGCGCGGTGGAGCTGCGCCACGTGGTTCTCGTCGTGCCACGCCATCACGGTGAGGAAGTCGTCGATCGTGCGCCGTCCTCGCGAGTCCATTTGATGACCGGCGCGCTCCCACTCGGCGGCGCCGAGCCCGGCAAAAAATTCCAGCGTCTCGTGCCGCCGCGCGCGGAACGCGGCGAGCGCAACGGCGGGATCGTTTCTCAGATACTGGCGCTCCTCGGCCCAGCGGTCCGGATTGGTGGTGGCAAAGCGCGGCTGGTCGGTCGCGGCGATGAGACGCAGGCGTTCTAGAAACGATTCCTCGGTATCGCGCAAGTGGCAGAGCACCTCGAGCGCCGCCCAGTTCTTGCCGTCGGGCCGGCGTGCAAGCGTTTCGGCACTGGCCGGCGCGACGGCGGCGGCGAGCTCGGCGCCCGTGCGTCCCAGCCGCGCCAGGCGCTCTTCGCGCAACAGCGTCGACCAAGCGGCGAGCGTGCGCGCGCCATCACCGGTCGTGGCTCGCGTGGCGCCGCGCGCGAGGCGCTGCTCGAGGCGCGCCTTCGCGGCAGGCCACTCCGCCTCGAGCAGCGAGTACACGGCGGTGTGACGGATCTCGCCGTCCGCGCCCTCCCGCGCGGCGCGCAGAATGCCCTCGAAGCGCGTGCCCAGTCGCAGGATCGCCTCGCGCGACTGGACGTTTCGTGAGTCGGTGACGAGCCGCACGCGGTGGACCCGCCACGTCTCGAACGCGTGACGCAGCATCAGCAGCTTGGCCTCGGTGTTCACAGGAGTTCGCCGGGCCGCGGTGGCGAGCCACGTGGCGCCGATCTCGACGGCATCGGGCAGATGCGCGCCGCGCTGGTGCGGATTGCCTTCGGGCCACGACCAGAATTCGATGTTCATGAATCGCGTCGCCCCGATCACGCGTCCGGTGGCGCGATCCACCGTCGCGAGGGGCAGTGTCGTCCCCGCCTTCTCGGCGGCCAGGGCGGCCTCGACGTAGCGCCGCATCCCCTCGGGCGAGTCGGGGAAGAACGTGTAGGGCACACGCGACCCGCTTGCCGCCGCGACGAGGCCGTCGAGATGCGTCAGGGCCAGTGGCTCGAGGCGCACGTGGGCGCCTTCGAGGACGATGGGCTGGACGGCGGTGGGCGCGGCCGACCCGCTCACGAGAGCCCCAGCTCGGTGCGCGCCGCCCGCGGTAGCGCCGCCGCTTCGAGACTGTCGGGCGCGCCCGCGATCTCGCCGGTCATCACGGCCATCTGTGCGCGCACGAACGCGGGATGGTCGACGCCCACGTCGATGAGCCAATAGAGCGGCACGCCGTCGGCGACCAGCCGGCGTTGAAGCTCGCGGCGGACCGTGGCGTCGCCGTGGACGGCCGCCGGATCGCGCCCGCTCTCGAGCGCGAAGGCCGCAAGGGCGCCCGCGGATTCGCCGACGTTCCACTCCACGGGATGGAGTCTAAAGCAGCCGTTGGTGATATGGGAGGTGCCGAGATTCTTTCCACCCGCGAGCAGGTTCTTCACGCGCGTGGCGATGAGCGCGCCCATCGGGATCTGGAACGGCTTCGTGCGGCAGGAGATGCCGACGTCGTCGGGACACGCGCAGCGGTGGATGTCGATCGGATACCATCCGACGCCGACCGAGTCGTCGAAGTGCGCGGCGCGCGCGCCGGGCTGGTACTCGGCCGACACGTCCTGTTCCACGATGTGGCCGCGTGCGACGAGGCGGCGACACTCCCGGATGTAGGGATACTTGCCGAGCGCGTCCGGCGTATCGAAGACGTCGCCGCGCGGCGTCAGCTCGGGGAATCCCGGCGGAGATCCCGGCCGCGGCGCTTCCGTCTGAAGCCAGTGGAGAAAGCCGAGGCTCACGCGCTTGGCGTCCTGCAGCGCGTGCGCTTGCTCGTCCGGCGGGCGGTCGATGACGTTCACGTCGCGGTAGTCGTTGCCCGGCCAGTTGAACATCGTCACATCGCGGGAAAATCGGCCGGGAAACTTCGCGGCGTCGATGAGCCGGCGATACGTCCACAGTCCGCCCCTGGTGTCGGGCGCCTGATCCATCACGTGGTACTCGAGCCAGCGCGTCTCCTCGCCGTAGATCTCGCCGCCGTGCACGTGGATGCGGAGCGAGTACGGCTGGCTGTCGCGGTAGTGCTCGTACTTCGCCGGCTTCGCGATGACGTGGCGCTCACCGGCATCCGTCTTCTCGAGCACGAACGTGTACGTGAAGCTCTGCACGCACTGGGGCTTCGGGTCGACCGGCTGCGCGTGAGGCTCGCCGGTCTGCCCGCGCGTCTCCGCGCCGCTGACGTACTCGGCGCCGGCGAGCGGAAAGACGTCGCCCAGCTCGGTCGCGTCGATGACGACGGCGGGACGGAATCGCGTCCATCGCCGCTCGTCGAGATGCACCGTCGTCACTGACGTGATCCGATCACCGGCGGTCTCGGCGCTCCACGCCTTCGTGCGCCGGAAGATGCGGAGGCGGCCCGCATCGACGAACGGGGCGAGCATCGATTCCATGACGCCGACGGCCACTCGCGGCTCGAACGCCAGGCGCGTGACCCAGCACGTTCCGGGATTCGGGTGTGGCTCGGCGGCGAGGGCGGGCGAGAGCTTGCGGTAGTGATCGCGAATGGCTTCTCGGAGCGCGTAGTACGAGCGCGTCCCGCCGAAGCGCTCGATGTGGTCGTGCTCATCGAGCGCAGCGACGCCCTGTGCGGTGAGCTGGCCACCGATCCAGTCTGTCTCCTCGGTGAGGCACACGGTTCGCCCTGCGCGTGCGCTCGCGAGCGCCGCGGCGACGCCGCCGGTGCCGCCGCCGACCACGAGCACGTCGCACGCAACGTCCTGGACGTTGAGCGGAGAGAGATCGTGCAGCACGGCGTCGCCCGGATCACCGGTCGCGCGGACGGCCATCACGTCGAGGATGTCGTTCATGCGGATTCGAAGCTTACTCGAAAGCCTCCGAAGGCCGATGGTATGATGATTCGTAATACTTCCCACACGAGGACAGCACGATGAGTTCCGCGAAGCTCGCCATCACCATGAAGCCGGAGCTTCTCGCCCAGATCGATCGCTGGGTCGCCGCCGGCCGCTATCCGAACCGGAGTCAGGCGATTCAGGCCGCGGTGCAGGAGAAGGCGGAGCGCGCGCGGCGCCGTCGGCTCGCAGAGGAAGCGGGCAAGCTCAATCCGAAGGAAGAGCGAGCGCTCGCCGAAGAGGGGTTTGCTGCCGAGTCGCGGACGTGGCCCGCATACTGAGAGGAGAGATCTACTGGGCCGACCTCAGCCCCATGCGTGGGCGAGAGCAAGCCGGCCTCCGACCGGTTCTCGTGATCAGCCACGACGTGTTCAACGCCAGCTCGGGCACGGTGATCGCACTGGCGATCACGAGCCAGCCGCAACGCGCGGGGTTTCCGCTCACGCTCGAGGTGCAAAGCGCGAAACTCCCCAAGCGGTCATGGGTGAAGACGAGTCAAATCCGGACGCTCTCGACGGAGCGCCTGGGACGGCGCCTCGCTTTCGTGGCCCCGGACGAGCTGGCCCGCATCGTCGACGCTCTGTTCGACCTTGTCGGATGACGACTAGCTCGGAACGTCCGGGATGTCCGCGCCCACCCACCTGCTGTGCGCCGAGCCTCGGTCGACACCCAAAACCGGCCATAGAGGGTAGGCGCTCAAGACGTTGACGCGGGTGACTTCCTAGGCCGAGTCGGGGAGAACAACGGTGCGTTTGCCCCATTGATTGTGCCGCCGTCCGAGCGAGACTGGTGGCGGGCGTCACCTCGCACGTCGCATCGGGGGTCGCATGCGGAACGGGTTTCCCGGCTTCACTCGGATGGACGAGCACGAACGCGCGGACGGAAAGGTTCGCCTCCGCGGTCGGATGTCATGTGCCCCCAGGAAGCTCCTCGCGGTCGATGGGCGGAAATCCAGATTCAGGGGGTCTCGTCAATGAAGCCAGAGACTGCAGCGAAGATTAAGTATGGAGCTTGGGGCTTTATTTGTGGGGCAGTCATCGCCATGATCATCGGCTTTGCGTGGGGTGGTTGGACAACCTCCGGCACTACCCAAACGATGACCAAAGAGGCGGTCTTGGCGAGTCAGGCGGCGATCTGCGTCGCCCAATTCATGAAGCAACCGAAGCCAGAAGAGAAACTCAAAGCACTCGGGGAAGTAAGTAGCTGGCAGAGAGCTGAATTCATTGAAAAAGGTGGCTGGGATAAGATGCCCGGGCAAGAAAAGGCTGGCTATGCTGTAGCCCGAGCATGCGCCGATGGGCTTGATCTTCTCATCAAGAAATGAGATTGGTACGTGCCCTTCGAGAGCCCGATCCTATTTCGAGCGAGTCGCTCACTCCCCGAGATACAGCTTGCGCACCACGTCGGTTCGCGCGAGATCCGCGGCCCGCCCCTCCAGCGACACGTGGCCGGACTCCAGCACGTACGCGCGATCGGCGAGCTCCAGCGCCATCGCCGCGTTCTGCTCGACGAGCAGGATCGTGAGCCCACGCTGCGCGAGCTCGCGAATCGTCCGGCCGATCTCCGTCACGACGATGGGCGCCAGGCCGAGCGACGGCTCGTCGAGCAGCAGGCACTTCGGCCGCGCCATGAGCCCACGCGCGATCGCCAGCATCTGCTGCTCGCCGCCCGACAGCAATCCGCCCTTCTGGTCGCGCCGCTCGCGGAGACGCGGGAACAGCTCGTAGGCGCTCTGGAGGTCGGCGTCCAGCGCGTTGCGATCGGCGCGCTGGTAGGCGCCCATCCACAAGTTCTGGAGCACGCTGAACTTGGGAAAGATCTGGCGGCCCTCGGGGACCAGCACAAGCCCGCGGCGCACCCGCTCGAAGGCCGGCAGTGCGGTGATGTCCTCGTCCAGATAGCGCACCGTGCCGCTCGACGGCGCCTTGAGGCCGGCGATCGTCCGCAGCGTCGTTGTCTTGCCCGCGGCGTTCGGACCGACGACGCTGACGATCTCGCCCTCGGCGACACGCAGGCTCACGCCGCGGAGCACGTGCACCTTGGCGTAGTGACAGTTGACGGCGCTGAGCTCAAGCATGCGCGCGACCAAGATAGGCCTCGACGACGGCGGGATCGACCAGCACTTTCTCCGGCGTGCCTTCCGCGATCTTGCGACCGTAGTTCAGCGCGATCACGCGCTCTGCGAGCCCGCGCAGGAAGCCGATCTTGTGATCGACGAGGCAGAGGGTGGTCCCCGCCGCGTGGACCCGGCGCAGCACGGACGTGAGGTTCTCGATCTCCTCGCGGCCCAGGCCCGACGCGGGCTCGTCGAGGAGCAGCATCTCGGGCTCGCACATCAGCGCCATCGCGACGCCCAGCATCTTCTCCTCGCCGTAGGAAAGGTTGCCGGCGAGCTGATCGGTGGCGTCAGCGAGGTTGCAGAGCGCGAGCACCTCGCGCACGCGCTCGGCAAGCCGCAGATCGGCGCGATGCTCGAGTCCGACGAGATCGAGGGCGCGGCGCGTACCGAGGGCATGCTTGAAAGCGAGGTGGCTCGCCACGAGCACGTTGTCGACGACGCTGAGCTCCGCGAAGACTTGCGGATTCTGGAAGGTCTTGACGAGCCCGCGCGCGGCGATCACGTCGGTGCGGAGCCGCTGGATCTCTTCGCCCTTCCACACGACGGCACCGTCGCTCGGCGGTAGCATGCCCGCCATCATGCTGAGCAGCGTGGTCTTGCCCGAGCCGTTCGGCCCGATGACGCCGACGATCTCGCCGGCATCGACACTGAACGAGACGTCGGACACGGCGACCAGGCCGAGAAACCGCTTGGTGAGATTGCGCGCCTCAAGCAGCACGATGCACCGTGCGCACGTCGGTGCGCGTCACGCGGCCCGCCGCGCTCTCCACGCGCGGAGCGTCCCCACGATCCCGCGCGGCATGACGAGGATGGTGAAGATCAGGATCGCGCCGTACAGAATGGCGCGCGCCTCGGCGCGCAGGTCGATGACGTGCGGCAGCCCCGTGAGCACGAGCGAGCCCACGATCGGCCCCGTCAGCGTTCCTTGACCACCGAGCAGGACCATGGCCAGCACTTCCATCGACTGGTTGATGCCGAGGTAACCCGGGTCGATGTAGCCGGTGTAGTAGCCGTAGAGGCCGCCCGCGAACGACGCCAGCGCGCTGCCGAGGGCGAAGGACACGAGCTTGTAACGGAAGACGTTGATCCCGAGCGTGCGCGCGAGATCCTCGTTGAGCCGGATGGCGCCGAACGCGCGTCCCATCCACGAGCGCAAGACGCGCGCGCACACGAAGACCGTCGCGGCGAGCCAGACGAGCGTGAGGTAGTACCACGCCACCGGGCCTTTGATGGCGACGACGCCGGCACCCGGCCACCAGATCGTCGGCTTGCCGGAGACGACGAGGCCAAGCGTGCCGTTGGTCACGCTGTTCCAGTTCATGACGATGAGCCGCGCCATCTCCGAGAACGCCAGCGTCACCACCGCGAAGTAAAACGTCTTGAGCCGGAACTTGAAGCAGATGCCGCCGACGACGATGGAGAGGACCACGGCCGTCGCCGCCGCGGGAAGGGTCGCGAGCCAGAACGGAAGCTTCGCGTTCACCACGAGCAGGTGCGTCATGTACGCCGACACGCCGAAGACGGCGGGATGGAACATCGAGAGCTGGCCCGTGAAGCCGAACACGAGGTCAAAGGTGACGCCGAGGATGCCAAAGATGAACGCGTAGATGAAGATCGTGAGCACGAAGTCGGTCTTCACCATCAGGGGCAGCAGGGCGAGGGCGCCCCAGAAGATCGCGCGAGCGATCACGTCTCGTCCCCGAAGAGGCCGGAGGGGCGGAACAACAAGATCGCCACGAGCACCACGAGCCCGTAGGCGTCGCGGAACGCCGTGGGCAGAAAGATCGAGCCCACGGCCTCGATGACGCCGAGGATCACGCCGCCCCACAGCGAACCCATGAGGCTGCCGATGCCACCGAGGATTGCCGCCTCCATGCCCTTCAGCACGTACACGCCGCCCAGCGCCGGCTCCAGCGAATAGAGACTCGCGTAGAGCGCGCCGCCGAGGCCGGCCAGCCCCGTGGAGTACAGCATGACCGCGGTGACGAGGCGTTCCGTGTGCACGCCCATGAGCGTGGCCGCTTCCGCGTTCTGCGCGTACGCGAACGAGGCGCGGCCGAGCCACGTGCGCGCCAGCCCCACGTAGGTCAGAACGATGACGACGACGATCACCGCGAAGACGAGCAGCTTCATCTTGGGCAAGGTCACGTCGCCGAGACGGATCGCGCCCGGCAGCACGTAGTGCATCTCGATCGGCGTGGCCGACCAGTACCAGAGCACGGCGCTCTCGAAGACCGAGATGAGCCCGATGGACACGAGGAGTCCGTTCACGAGGTTGCCGCGCGTGAAGCGGAAGAACGCTTTGTTGCAGAGGTACCCGGCGGCGGCGGCGATGCAGGCCGCCGGCACCACCGCCACCGGGTATGGCAGTCCACCCCGCTCGGCCAGCGCGAACGTCGCGTACGCGCCGATCATCATGAATTCCCCGAGGGCGAAGTTCACGATGCCCGTGATCCCGAACGTGAGCGTGATCCCCAGCGCGATGATGCCGTACATCGAGCCGACGATCGCGCCGTTCAGGACCTGGCCGAGAACGAGCTGAGTCAAGGGAGCGGCAGCACGCTACTTGGGATTGATGTGCGTCACCTCGAGGGCGCCGCCCTTCTTCAGACGGACCACGTCGAAGTTGAAGATCTCCTCGCCGCGCTCGTCGAAGCGCAGCGTCCACATGCCCTCGTACGTCATCCCCATGAGCGCCTTCTTCACCGCGGCCGGGTCATCGACCGTGCCGGCCTTCTTCATCGCCTCGACCAGCATGTAGACGTGGTCGTAGCACGACGACGAACAGAGCGGCGCCTGGTCGTAAGGGAAATCGCGCTTGTAGAAGTCCTTGTACGCTTTGATGAACTTCTGGACTTTCGGATCTTTCTTTTCGGCTTCTTCGAAGTACTTCGGCACGTACACCATGTACTCGTCGAGCGCGTCCTTGTTCTTCAAGCCGGGGCCGAGCGAGCCGCGCACGAGGAAGAACTTCTTGAGCTGGCCGGTCTCGGTGGCCTGGCGCACGATGTCGTAGATGTAGGAGTCCGCATAGCCGGGGAAGAGATAGTCCGGCTTCCACGCCGCGATCTTGGCGAGCACCGTCGAGAAGTCCTTGGTGCCGGGCTCGAAGTAGTCGAGCCGCGCCTCGATGCCCTTCTTCTTGAACATGGCGATGTAGATGTCTTCCATCACCTTGCCGCCCTGATCGTTCTGGTAGAGCAGCGCGATCTTCTTCACGCCCTGCTTCACGAGCTGATCGACCATGAGCTCGCCGAAGCCGTTCGGGCCGGCGTCCCAGTTCCACGTCCGCATGAGGAAGTCGTGGCCGGGCGTGCCGACGTAGTCGTGAATGCGCGTCGCGCCGCCCCACATGAGGATCTTGCCGTTGAACTCTCCCGCATACGGGCGCACGGCGAGGAACACGTTGGAGAGGAACGGGCCGAAGATGTATTTCGCGCCGTCCACCTCGACCAGTCGCTTGAGCTGCACCGAGGCTTCCTTCGGCTCGCCGCGCGTGTCGAGCGCGACGAGCTGGAGCTTGTACGTCTTCCCGCCGACCTTGAAGCCGCCGGCCTTGTTGATCTCGTCGACGGCGAGCGCGGTGCCCTGCGACGACATCCAGCCGTAGATGGCGTTGGGGCCGGTCTGCGCCTCGATCTGGCCGATCTTCACCACGTCCTGGGCGAACGCGGGCGCGGCGGCGAGAACGATGATGGCAGCAAGGATTCCGAGCAGCGTAGGCATGCGCTTCATTGCGCCTCCTTCTTGTATTGGGGGCCCCGAGAGGCGCGCGGCCGCGCCTGTCATGGCCCCCAAACCCCCAAACGTTTGTCGCGTCCCGGCCAAACCGTGACGCTCCTCTATTTCCTAGAACAACCTCTTGGCGATGATGTCTCGCATTATTTCCGACGTCCCCGACGCGATGGTCCAGAGGCGCACGTCGCGGAAGAAGCGCTCGACCGGGAACTCGCGCATGTAGCCGTAGCCGCCGTGGAGCTGCACGGCCTGGTACGCGACGCGATTGGCGACCTCGGTCGCATGCAGCTTCGCCATCGAGACCTCGGTGATGCAGTCCTCGCCCGCCGCGTACAGACGCGCGGCGTGATAGACGAGCTGGCGCGCGGCCATCAGCGCGGTCGCGAGATCGGCGACGCGATGGCGCAACGCCTGGCGCGTGGCGAGCGGCTCGCCGAACGCCGAGCGTCCGCGCAGATACATCACCGTGTCATCGAGCGCCTGGGCGGCGCCGGATAGCGCGAGCACGGCCGCGAGCAAGCGCTCGCGCTGCAATCCAGAGGCGAGCTGCTGGAAGCCGCGGCCCTCCACGCCGAGAAGGTTCTCCGCGGGCACCGGCGTCTCGTGGAACGACAGCTCCGCGGTGTCCGAGGCGCGCATCCCGAGCTTGTCGAGCTTGCGGCTCACCTCGAAGCCGGGCAGCCCGCGCTCGACCAGGAACATCGAGATGCCGTCGTGCCGTCGCTCCTCGGTGCCAGGAGCCGTGCGCGCGGCCACGAAGTAGAGATCGCCGTAGACGCCGTTGGTGATGAAGATCTTGTTGCCCGTGATGAGGTAGTGGTCGCCACCACGCACGGCGCGCGTCGAGATCGCCGCCATGTCGGAACCCGTGCCCGGCTCCGTGATGCCGAGCGCGCACACGGTCTCGCCGCTCACGATCCGGGGCAGGTACTTCCGCTTCTGCGCCTCGGTGCCGAACTTCGTCAGCCACGGCGACGACATGTCCGTGTGCACGAGCACGCTGAACGCCACGCCGCCGGAGCGGCACCGCGCCATTTCTTCGCCGAGCACGACGCTCGCCATGAAGTCCGCGCCGCCGCCGCCGTATTCCGTCGGGAAATCGAGACCGAGGAAGCCAAGCTCGCCGAGGCGCCGCCAGAACGTCTTCGGAATCTGACCCGCGTCCTCCCATGCGTCGACGTTCGGCACGACTTCCTTCTCGACGAAGGCGCGGACGGCCTTGCGGAGCATCTCGTGCTCGGCGGTGAACAGCGGATGCGGCATGGGTCGCGATTATAGCGCGGTGACGCAAAGCGCTCGCACGTCAAGAGGCCAGACGAGTAGAATAGCTGTATGACCGAAGTGGTCTTCGTTGTCGAAGATGCTCCTGAAGGCGGCTATATCGCCAGAGCTGTGGGTGAGTCGATCTTCACCGAGGCCGACGACATGGCTCAGCTCCGCGCCAACGTGCGTGATGCCGTCCGGTGTCACTTCGATGACGGGGAGGGCCCGCAGGTGATCAGGCTTCATTTCGTGAGGGACGAGATCATCGCGGTATGAAGCTTCCCCGGGACGTCTCGGGGACCGACCTCGCACACGCCCTGCGGACCTTCGGTTACCGCACTACCCGCCAGACCGGAAGTCACCTCCGCCTGACCACTCTTGGGCCAACCCAGCATCATGTCACGATTCCAAACGAGGACAGCTTGCGAGTGGGAACACTGGCCGCGATCTTGTCCGATGTCGCTCGTCACGTCGGGTTGACGCGGGACGAGCTGGTGGAACGACTCTTCGGACATCGCTGACGCGTGTTCGATGAGCTCATCAAGTGTGGCGCGATGCGTGAGCGGGGCTCTATCCGTGCGCGGCGCAACTCGACTTCCGGGACGTGCGCGCCGGATACTACCGCTACGATAGCCAAAAATACGAACGCGCGGATGGCCTTGCGGAGCAGTCTCGTGCTCGGCGTGAACAGCGGATGTGGCATGGGCCGCGACCATAGCGTTCTGGTTCAGCTGCCGAGGTGGAGAGCAATCAGTCGGGGTCGCAAGCGACCGCGATCGACAAACTGCGGCAGACTGCCGCCATCTTCTCGGGACTGAGGCGACCGACGTAATGCCGGAGCGCCTCTTGAGCGACCGTCTGCACGTGGTCGAGGTTCACGGCGGACTCGTTTTTCAATCCTTCCGCGATGCCGACGACGACCTCGCTCGGCGCACCGCGAATCGTGGAGGTGACCGGAGCGACCATGACCGTGGAGAGCAACGGGATGACGTCGGGCCGGCTCAGGACGAGCACAGGCCGTCGCTTGTCAGGAGGCTTGAAGGTGTACAGCCAGATCTCGCCCCTGTTCACTCGGCCGGCCAGGCCCCCTGCCCTTCCCATCCCGAAAACTCCTTGCCCAGCCCCTTGTCCCCTCGATAGGCCTTCCTGTATTTCGTCACGATCGACGCGCGCCTGCGCTGGCGCAGGTACGTCTCGACCGCGCGGCGGAGCACCGCGGACCGACCTTCCTTCTGGACTTCCTCCGTGGCGTCCAGTTTTTCGAGGAGCCTCTCGTCCAGCATGACCTGTATAGCTTTCATGTTGGTAGATTATGTGGGATGAAAGTCACCAGTCAAGCTGCGGGCGATTGACCGGCCGCGAGGCTGTCTCGAGCAAGCGGCCCGCACGACGACGAACGACGGAATGCGCCGATGGTGCTGCCACTCGGGATGCCGCGCTACCACGTCCTCTGACGGCATGGGCTCCTTGAAGGCGTCGACCGCGAACCCGTTGCGTGTGACTTCGCCGAAGTAGTCCGAGAGGGGTCGGTGGAAATGCAGCGTCGCCCCCCAGAAGCCCAGCTCCTCGACCTTCACCGACAGGCGGCAACGGCTTCATCAGATCGCCCACGCGATACTCGATGTTCGGGTGCTGCGTGTCACGTAGCGCAAGCTTGATCATCTCGCTCGAGCCGTCGACGGCCGTCACTGACGCACCACGCGCTACGAGCTTGCGCGCGTACAGTCCATCGCCACACCCGGCGTCCAGCACCCGCTTGTCGGTCACATCGCCCAGAAGCTCGTCGATGACGGGCTCATAGATCGAGGACAGCGCGAGAGGACCGTCTCGCCGACTGGCACCGTAGGCGCCGGCCGCGCGGTCCCAGTAGCGCAGAGCACGGTCCGCGTCACCAGTCACCGGGCGACGACTCCGCGCTCAAGTCTGCGCGGCACCATTGAGCACCTCGGCGATTCCGCCGGTGAAGTAGAACGCCTGCTCCGGCACGTCGTCGTGGATGCCGTCGAGGATCTCGCGGCAGCCGCGGAGGGCGTCGCTCAGGCTCACCGTCACGCCGTGACGACGCGTGTACGGTTCGGCGCAGAAAAACGGCTGCGCGAAGAACCGCTGGAGCTTGCGCGCGCGCGCGACCGCCAGCGTGTCTCCTTCCGGCCCGCCGGGAACGAGTAGCGCAAGGCTCTGGCGCACCCGCTCGGCGATCTCGAGATGCTCAGGGCCGAGGGCGGAGGACTCGAGCAGTCGCGAACGGGATGTCAGGGGATCCACCGTGGGATAGATCCCGAGCCGACCGAGCGCCTCGGAGAGACGGATCACAACGTCGACGCCCGTCAGCGTCGCAAGGCTCTCTGGCGTCCACGGGCCGTCCTCGCGACGGAAGAAAAAGGTCTGGACGGCGCCGACGGTGCCGTCACTGTAGCCCTCCTTTTCCATCATCTCCCTGTAGGTCATCGTCCCACCACCGGGCACGAAGGTGAAAATCGAGACGCGATCGGTGCCGCCGCTGAGGCGGCGGACCAGCTCTTCCAGAACGACGGCCGTGCCAGCTTTCCACTCGCCGGCGATGGCCAGGGTACCGCCCGCGACGAGCGGACACATGACGTCGATCACCTTGATGCCGGTCGGCACGAGCGCGCCCGGCGCGAGTGAGGATGCCGCCAGTAGCTGCACGATGCGATCGAAGGCTTCGCGGCTCACCGGCGTCGCGATCTCGCGGCCAGAGCTCAGCACCGTCATGCCGGGCGACAGCGACGAGATCGGCGACGTGGCGACGCAGCGGACGACGCCGTTCCCGAGTCTCTGGATGACCTGGAGCGTGACGGCTCGCTGCCGTGGCTCGTCGCTCACCGCAAGCTCGGTGAGCACGTCGGGGAGCGACGCAGGATCGAAGCGGGCTTCGATGACGCTCTCGCGCGCTCGAACGATCCATCCGATGCGCGCGGCGAAGTCGTCCGGCAGCTGATGGGCGCGAAGTGTGTGCTTCATGGCGGTGACCATCCTCTTCTTGAGCTGGGTGCGCGCGGCGTGCAGACGGTTGTTCACCGTCGTCAGCGGCAGGCCCAAGAACGTGGCGATGTCTTGCTGCGAGCAGTCGTGAACGTAAAAGAGCACCACGACCTCGCGCAGGGTGCGCGGTAGATCCGCGATCGCGGCGAATACAGCGCCGATCTCCTGGCGCCGTTCGAGGCGGTGGTCGGCGGCAACGACCTCCGCGGGCAGGGCGTCGACGGCCGCGAGCGGTACGACTTCGAGCTGCTTACGGCGCAGCACTCGGTGCGCCTGATGGCGGACGATCGAACGCAGCCAGGCGGCGAAAGCTGCCGGCTCCGCGAGCGTCGGCAGCGAGTACCAGGCGGCGACGAAGGCTTCCTGGACGACGTCTTCGGCTTCCTGGAAATCACGGACGAACGACAGCGCGTAGCCGAACGCCATGTGCTGAAACCGGCGCGTGACGTCGGCGAACGCGTCCAGGTCGCCGCTCGCTGCCTGTCGTACCGACGCTTCCAGGTCCATGGCTGGTCCTCACCCTATAAGTGCCGGAATCCGAGGGCGAGCTTTGACCTTTCGCGATCGCCTTGACGAGCCAGACGAAAAACACCACGCCCGCGAGCCCCACGGCGCAGACGACGATCATCGTTGCCAGCTCGCGAAAGAACGACCCGGGTCGCCCGAGCGACATGCGGTGGTAGTACCCAGGCCAGCCAGGATATTTGCCGGACGGGCGGGGCTTGTCGTTCACGCCGGGAGTAGTCCACGGCGGACGAAGAGGCGCTCCAGGGGGGATGGCGGAACTCGAACCTGCAACCTAGTGATTAACAGAAGCTCACAGGACCAACCCACCGACACCGAAGACCCAGAGTCAGGAGACGCAGGTTTCGAGTCGGAGCACGAGTCATTCCCAGGCTTCGCGACGGACGGAGCATCGGGGCGTGGGTGACCAGCGTTCGCAAACGCCACGCCACCGTGACGACGGATGCCTACACCACGGCACGCCTTCCGTGGAGCCGGCTTCAGCGGGGGAAACCAAGCGTTCTGGTCCTCGAAGCGCGCCTCGATCGCAGTCTGCGATCTGACCGGTCCTACGGAACTCTGTTCGGCGAGCTGTTCAAAACCCTCGACGTTGACTTCCTCTACGAGAGAGTCCATGCACGAGTTCCGCTGCGAGGTCGGCAAGACGCGCAAGATCACCTTCTGCGTACCGTGCTTCAAAGGTTACGTTCTGACCTACCACCCAACCGAGCTCGCTGAGACGTTGCAGGAACGCGCGCCGACCAGCGTCGGGCCCAGGGCTGCCGGGTGACAACACACCGATCCTGGCGAACTGCCCGGTTGGCTGGGCCTGCGCGGATAGCGGCACCGCGAGGAGGAGCGCGGCCACGACACCATTGAAATACCTCACCGCCGGTGTCATCGGCTCTCCAAGTGGATGCGGATGCCTGGATCCGGGCGGAGCGTGATGTAGGGCATCGGGGTCACGCTCTGGCCTGGCACGAGCTCGAGACGGAAGCGCTGCCCAATGGCCGCCAGGATCAGGACGGCCTCCATCATAGCGAAGGTATTGCCGATACACTGGCGGGGTCCACCGCCAAAGGGAAAGTATGCGAACCGGGGAAGGCGGCGCACGCCGTCTCCCTCCCAGCGCTCGGGACGGAATTCCTCGGGCTTTTCGAACCACCGAACGTCGCGATGGACGACCCATGTAGGCATGATGACGAAGGCCCCGACCCGCATCGGCCGTCCGGCCACCTCGGTCAGTCTGACCGCCTGCCGGGCAATCCCGTAGGCGGGGGGATAGAGCCGCATCGACTCCGTCACGACCATCTCGGTGTATGGGAGGGCCGGGAGATCGGCCACCGTGGGCGGGCGGCCGGCGAGGACTACACGGAGCTCGTCGGCAAGCCGTGCCTCCGCCTCGGGGTGCTGAGCGAGCAGATACCAGGTCCAGGACAGGGCCACCGCCGTGGTCTCGTGGCCGGCCAGGAACAGCGTCATGACCTCGTCGCGCACCTGCCGATCCGTCATCCGACTGCCATCGTCGGCATCCTGGGCCTGCAGGAGGATCGAGAGAAGATCGACGCGGTTCCCAGGAGTGCGGCGCCGATCCGCGATCATGCGGTAGACGACCTCGTCGAGTCCACGGACCGCCCTTTGCAGGCGCCGGTTCGCCGGCGTCGGCACCCACGGAGGGACCAGCTGGAGCAGGCTCCCCAGCCGTTTGCCGAAATACTCCGTGAGGAAATGCGACGCCTCTCCGATGACCCGAGCTTCGTCCGACACGTCGGCGTCGAAGAGGGTCTTGGCGACAATGTCCCGGGTGATAGCCATCATCTCCGGGTGGATGTCCATGGCGGCGCCGTCGTGCCAGCCGGCTGCACGGCGCGTGGCACAGGTCGCCATGATCTGGCCGTAGGCCGCAATGTGTTGCCGATGAAACGCCGGTTGCATGAGCCTGCGCTGGCGTAGCCACAGATCACCCTCAGAAACGAAGAGCCCGTCGCCCAGGAGTCTCTGCAGGAGGCGCATACCCGGAGTCTTCACGAAATCGCGGGCCCTGGCGACGAGAACTTGTTCGATGGCGTCCGGATGGTAGATCAGGAGGCCACGGCGAGAGCCCAAACGAACCGGCACGACGTCGCCGTACTCGCGTGCGCAGCGGACGTAGAAACCCAGCTGGTCGCGACCGAACTCGCCCAGGCTGCCAAGGAGCCAGTGGTCTCGCGGTCCCTGGTGACGCACGCCGCCCCGGGCAGCAGTTCCTAACATCATGGCGGGTGCTCCTTGCTCACAAGCTCGGTGGGGGATTCGTCATGCTTCTCGTCCGTCCAACGCCCAGCTTCAGCGGCGGCACCGAGCAACGCGAGGTGCCGGCCGCTGCAAGCTGAAGTTAGACGTTGCGGCAAACACCTGCTCGGGCGTCGTGCAAGCCACAAGCTGCCGGCCACGCGCTGAGATGGTTTCGCGCACTTCCGCCAGATGCCGTCTGTCGTACGCATGGCTCCAGCGAAGCAAGCGCCAAAGATCGACCAGCGATTCGTGCTTTGACGCAGCACGCCCGAGCTTACGAAGCGTGAACCGTCTGATCACGCGCCAATGGCGAACCCAGATAGAAGGTGTGAGCTCGATGATGATATCTGCCGCGTCGAAGCTAGGGGCAAGCCATCCGTAATAGACACCCTCGATGATCCAGCCGTCTTGCGCCACGATGGCCGCGAGTCGTCGATCACGCTCGGCGGTATCAGCGCGGACACCATACCCCAACGCGGAACTATCCCAGAAGAGATCATCCAGGTCGTACGCTGGAACACCAAGGCGGCGCGAGAGCTCCGCTGCAACAAACGACTTGCCGCTGCCCGGCCCGCCTATGATGTGGATTCGCGGCTTTGTCATGAATTTCTTTGGGTCTTCCGGGTTTCGTGTGGGTACCCCACATCTTGTGGTCGGGTTCCTGGTTCCAGGGCCTCGTTCCCCCTCATGTTGACGCTGCGACCCTGCGGCCTGACCCCCTGCCCTGCCGGGCGCTCGGTCACCTCGCTGCGCTCGTTTTGCCGCGTCAGCACAGGCCGGGGCCGCCGTCGATCGCCGCGAGCGGCACCACCCGCTGCCCGGCCCCGGGACACGCGGACGGTCGATCGCTATATCTGGGGCCCACCCACTCCAAACCCGGAAGAACCAATTCTTTAGACGTCTAACGCTCGCGTGAGCGGCGGGCGCCGCCCGCCCGCTCCACGCCGAGGTTAGCCCGGCTAATAGTCTGGGACCCCACACTGCCGCAATGCCGCGGTGGCAAGGAGGCGGGCCACCTCGTTCCAATGCGCCACGATGGGGGATGTCTCAAGAATGGAAACGGTATGCATCGCGGCACGCATATCGTACTTGCCGTGAACGATTGCGTTTCGGAATTCGTAAAGGGCGTTTGCGACCACACCGGCCTCGCTAGAAGAAGCGAGCCCCAGTTCTGCCACCCGCTGCAACGCATCTTGCGATGCGACATGAGCCACGAATCGGCAAAGAAGAGCGCGTTCATCTCGCGGCACCCCAGTGAGGACATGACGTACGAACTCGCTAGCTGAGACACTCCGGTCCCATCTCAACTTGGCGACGTCGTCGAGGTTCCGGAGAACGGAATAGTACTCGAGGATCCGGTAGAACTGTAGAAAGGCATACTCCGGGTCCTTCGCCGCAACTCCCTGATGAAAGAGCCGCAGCGGCTCGATCTCGGCGACACAGAATTCGGGACCGAGCACCTCAGTGCCGTCTACCAGAGTTTCGTCGTCTGGATCATACGAGTCTTCGGGTTCTGATACGCCGGTGATCGTCAGATCGTTCGCGCCCAAGCGCGTGCGAAACGTCAATAGCGCCTGTAGCAACCGTCTTTCGACAGAACTGGGACTGACGCCGTTCAAGCGAATCGTGTGGATTCCGTTCCATCCGTCGGCAGCGTCGTTTGTTCCCAACGGGTAGCCCATTACGTATCGCATAAGCGGAGTTGGTTCACCGATTGATGCTTCGACCGTTCCCAGCTTGGTCCACGCCCGACGCTCCGGGGGATCGTGGAACCACGGCTCGAACACAGTGAACTCGGCGTAGCTGCCGGCCCGAAAGCCGAAATCGCCGAAAACCACGAACTCCACGTTTTCACCGCGAATCAGCTCAGGCGGTGGCAGTCGGATATGCGCATGGCATGACCGCTCGTCGGTCTCATAGTGTCGGAGGGTCACACCGATCAAGGGCCACGAGACCTGAACCACGCCTGTTGATCTGGTTACTACCAAGCCGGCCAGGTAATCGTCGCCGCTTTCTGAAAAATCGAGCGGAATGGTAGCCATGTCTTGCTCGGGCTAACTATAAATCGGTCCAGAGATGGGCCGGTCTGGATAGCGCGCCGAAACCTTCACGGCGCTGCGGCCTAGCATGGGCGTGAGTTGCACTCGGCGGTTGCGTATCTCCTTGTCCTGGAGCGATTTGCGCCGGGCGGTCGGCTCGCGACGGCCGGCGTGTTCTCCGTCGCAGCGTTGCGGGATACCCGGTCGGCCTATCTCGCCGCAGTTCCGGGGGATATGCAGCAACGGCGTTTCTCACGCCCCCAGTATCGTGTCGACAGACAACCACGGCTGAACAAGCGCGATTCATCCATGGGCCGTACCGATAGCGCAACGGCACCCAGCCTGTCAAGGCCGCCGAGGGGGGAGTCCCGACGACTCACCCCCTGGGCTACCTACTGATTCTTAGTCACCGTACAGCAATCAGCTACGGGGCGACGTGGCGGCGCGCTTGCGCTCCAGGTCGCGCAGCTCCGTGCGCCGGATCTTGCCGCTGATCGTCTTCTGCGGGTCCGCGACGAACTCGATCTCCCGCGGATACTTGTACGGCGCGGTCACGGTCTTCACGTGCTCCCGTAGCTCGGCGGCGAACGGGGCGTGCGGCATGGACGGAGATTATAGCGTGGCGATCCGAGCGCACCCGCATACGACGATGAACGACAAAGTGCACCGATGCCTGCGGCGATGACTCCGCGCTCGAGTCTGCGCGGGGTGAGCACGTCGGCGATTCCGCCGGTGAAGTAGAACGTCCGTCCGCTCCGGCGCGTCATCGTGGAGGCCGTCGAGGATCACCCGGCGCTCGTATCACGTGTTCTTCCGGAGCCCGCGCGATGTGGGCGATGTGGAGTAAATTGGTGGGCATTGACGAGTCCCTGGGCCTCGAAGTCGCGCAACTCACCTTCTACGGCGAGGCAATCATGGCACGATGGCAGTCCGCGAGATTGGTGTTACTCGGGGCCAGTGCGCTGGTGGTCCTCAGCGGCTGTGCGTTGCTGGGAACATCGCCCGACGGGGCAACGAACCGAATTCTCGGTTCGAGGTCGGACCTGGGGAAGGGAACGGTGTCCAGCTACGCCGAGTTCGACGCCAGCGGCACGCCCAGGGCGCTCGGCGTCGCGTTCTCGGCGAGCGCATTGGACGGCCTGCCAGCCGCCGGGTCCGACCGACATCACTGCTTCGACCGAAACAAGGACGGCGTGGTGGACCCCGCCACCGAGTGTCTGAACGAGTACGAAGTGGTCATTCCGCTGCCCGATGCTGTGGCGAGACGCACGGACATCCCGTTCACATGGGTGCTCCTGAACTGGAACCCTGTCGGCCATATCCCTCCAGGGGTGTATGACGTCCCCCACTTCGATGTCCATTTCTACATGGAGCCGATTGCGAATGTCTTCGCGATCGAGTCGGGTCCCTGTGGACCCGAGTTCATCCGCTGCGACCAGTTCGAGACGGCCCGGAGGCCAGTCGCATCGAACTACATGCACCCCGACTTCAAGGATGTCGAAGCGGCGGCCCCGGCGATGGGCAACCACCTCATTGACTTGACGTCGCCCGAGTTCAACAAGCAGCCGTTCACACACACGTGGATCTTTGGTGTGTACGACAGCAAGGTCACCTTCTATGAAGAGATGGTGACGCGGGCGTTCCTCTTGAGCAAGCCCGACACGTGTTTCCCGATCAAGTCACCGCCGGCGGTTGGGCGGAGTGGTTTCTACCCGACCCTCTCCTGCCTCCGGCACGACGCGCGGACTGGTGAGTACACCGTTTCGATGGAGACATTTGTGTTCCGTGAGGCGCAGGCGCCGGCAGCGAAGTAGCTGTGCCGGCGGCGCTCCAGCGCATCGCTAAATACGGTGACGGATGGAACCCCGTGGGGATCCCGGTGGATGGCATGAAGCAGATGTACGACGGCCTCACGGGAATGGCGAAGGGGGCAGGCCGTGACCCGCGGACGCTCGCGCTGATGGAGCAGCTCCGCCGGCTGGTCTAGCTGGAGGGGGTGCCGCGGCCACCGGCGGCCCGCTTGCGCTCCATCTCCCGCAGCTCCGTGCGCCGGATCTTGCCGCTGATCGTCTTCGGCAAATCCGCGACGAACTCGATCTCGCGCGGATACTTGTACGGCGCCGTCACCGTCTTCACGTGCTCCTGCAGCTCGGCGGCGAGCGCGTCGGATGCCGTGTAGCCCGGCGCCAGCACGACGAACGCCTTCACGATCTCTCCGCGCAGCGCGTCCGCCTTGCCGATGACGGCGGCCTCGGCGACCGCGGCGTGCTCCACCAGCGCCGACTCCACCTCGAACGGTCCGATGCGGTAGGACGCGCTGTTGATGACGTCGTCGGCGCGACCGACGAACCAGAGATAGCCGTCCTCGTCCATCGAGCCGCGATCGCCGGTGACGTACCAGTCACCCCGGTAGCACTTCGCGGTCGCCTCCGGGTTCCTCCAGTACTCGCGGAACATTCCGACGGGACGCTCGGGCTTCACGCGGATCGCGATGTCGCCCTCGGTCCCGCGCGGCAATTCGCGGCCGTCGTCGTCGACGATCGCCAGCACGTGTCCCGGCGCGACCGGGCCCATCGAGCCCGGCTTCCACGGCGTGGCTGGGAACGTGGCGGCCACGAGCACCGTCTCCGTCTGGCCATAGCCCTCGTAGATGTGGTGCCCCGTGCCGTCCTTCCACGCCTCGATCACCTCGGGGTTCACGGCCTCGCCGGCGCCGAGACAGTGGCGCAGCGCCGGAAACTTGAATTTCTTCAGCGGCTCCTGCACGAACATCCGGTACGCCGTCGGCGGCGCGAAGAACGTGGTGATCGGGAAGCGCTCGAACATGGCGAGCGTCTCCGCCGGCTCGAACTTCTTGCCGCGCGCGTCCCACACGAAGAGCGCGGCGCCCATGTTCCACGGCGCGAAGAGGCACGTCCACGCGGCCTGTGCCCAGCCCGTGTCCGAGATCGTCCAGTGAAGATCGTCGGGCGTGTTGTCGAGCCAGTACTTGCCGGTGATGACGTGACCGATCGGATACGAGGCGTGCGTGTGCAGCACCATCTTCGGATAGCCGGTCGTGCCCGACGTGAAGTAGATCATCATCGGGTCGCCGCTCGCGTTCTGCGGATGCGCCATGTCGGGCTTCGCGCGCGCCATCAGCGCCTCGTACTCCTGCCACGCGCCGCTCGCGCGTCCGACGACGATCCGATGCTTAACGCTCGGACACTCCGGGAGCACCTGATCGATCTTCCACTGGTTCTCTTCGTCGGTGATCACGACCGAGGCGTCGGAAATTCCGAGGCGATACTGAATGTCCTTCGTGGTCAGGAGCGTCGTGCCCGGCACGGAAACGGTTCGCGCGCGCAAGCAGCCGAGCACGATCTCCCACCACTGGTACACGCGCGGCAGCATGATGAACACGCGCTCTGTCGGCGCCACGCCGAGCCCGGCGAGCACGTTGGCGACTCTCCGCGAGCGCTCGCTCAGCTCCGCGAACGTGAACCGTCGCGGCTGGCCGTCCGGCGAGACCCAGAGCAGCGCGAGCTTGGCGGGATCGCGCGCCCAGCGGTCGAACGTGTCGAACGCCCAGTTGAAGCGGTCGGGGACGGGAAGCGAGAAGGCGCGACATGTCGCCGCGTAGTCCGTCATGTTGCGGGCCATCGTGGTCCTCCCGGCGCAGCAGGATAGCACTGGCAGGCCGACCGGTGGGTCGCGCACCCTGTCGCGCATCCCGCCGCTGCCTCATTTTCATGAGGCCTGTGCATCAATTCGGCGAGGCGCGGTCCGTTCCGTCCGCGAGTGGCTGTAGCATCGTGGGTGGTGAAAGCGAGCACCATTCCTCGTCGGGATTTTTGGACGCCCCGGACCGTCGCATGGTACGAGCGCGCCAACGAACGCAGCGACTATGCCGCGACGATCTTTGGGGCGACCGCGGATCTTCTGGCCGACGGTCGAACGGTACTCGACGTCGGCGCAGGATTCGGGGCGCTCGCCGTGCCGCTGGCCTCGCGGATGAGCCGCGTGACGGCCCTGGAGCCCTCGATTGCCATGTCCGAGGCACTCGAGCGGGCGGCGGCGCGACGTGGACTCAGCAATCTCACGCTGATCAGAGCGGCGTGGGGAAGCGTGACCGTCGAGTCTCACGACGTGGTGCTCTGTGCGCACGTCGGCCCGTTGCTGCGGCCCGGCGCCGCGTTCCTCTCTGAAGTGTCCCGGTCTGCGCGTGTCGGCGTCGTCCTCGTGCGCGACATGCCCGGAAGCGGCGACAAGTTTTTCTTCCGCGAGCTCTATCCACGGCTCCTCGGTCGTCCTTACGAGCGAAGCGACGATTACGAGGACACGCTTGCAACACTCGCTGCGCTTGGGATCCAGGCGCGCATGACGGCCGTGACGTACTCGTCCGACCAGCCATTCGACGATTTCGAGGACGCATGCGAGTTCTGGATGGAGTACCTCGGCACGGCGGACCCGAAGGTTCGCCGGTTTCTCGATGCGTGGCTTCCGTCACGCTTGCGCCGCGAGGGCGACCACTGGATCGCCCCGTACGAAAAGCAGGCCGCCGTGCTTCAATGGCGCGTCCGACCGTGATGGAGAAGTGGTGAAAGGACTGATCTCATGACACGACGCGTGATCCTGCCGCTCTGCCTCGCCGTCACGATGCTCATTGCCGGGATCGTCGCCGCAGGAGCACAGTTGCGCACCCAGACTCCGAAGCGCGGCGGCATCCTGACGTCGTTGATCATCGAGGACCCGCCGACCTTCCTGATCCACGAAGCCGCCACGACGTCGACCCTCTGGCCGATGATGCCCTGTTACTCGAACCTCGTGCTCTTCGATCAGCTCAAGGCGCGCGAGACGGTCGAGACGATCGTGCCCGACCTCGCAGAGCGATGGTCGTGGCAGGACAACTATCGAAACCTCGTCTTCTTTCTCCGGAAGAACGTCAAGTGGCACGACGGCCGGCCGTTCACGTCGAAGGACGTGAAGTACACGTTCGACGTGGTCCGGGAGGCGAAGGACGCACCGGCGAAGCTCCGGCTGAGTCCGCGGAAGGAGTGGTACGAGAACGTCGAGTCGATCGAGGCGTCGGATCCCTACAGCGTCATCTTCAAGCTCAAACGGCCTCAACCGTCGCTGCTGCTCATGCTCGCGGCCGGATACTCGCCGGTGTTGCCGGCTCACGTCCCGATCGCCGAGCTGCGGCAGCGCTGCGTCGGCACGGGACCGTTCAAGGAAAAGCAGTACGTCCGCGGTCAGTTCATCGACCTCGAGCGGAACGCCGATTACTTCATTCCCGGGCGGCCATATCTCGACGGCCTGCGTTACCTGATCATCGTCGAGCGCAGCACACGTCTCGCCGCGCTCCAGACCAATCGTGTCGACGCGTTCATTCCCCTCGAGATGACGAAGGCCATGGCGGACACGGTGAAGCAGACCACGCCCACGCTCGTGACGAGCGAGACGGGACAGCTCGGCAGCGACAACATCGTGCTGAACCACAAGCGACCGCCGTTCGACAACGTGACGGTGCGCCGAGCGGTCAGCTACGCCATGGATCGAAACGCGTCGGTGAAAACAGTTCGGCATGGCGGCGCCGTCGTGGGAACGGCGTTGATGCCGCCGCCATTCGGGAGTTGGGGCCTCCCCGAGAAGGAGCTGCAGTCACTTCCGGGGTATCGCGGCGCGAAGGACAAAGAGGAAGCCAGGCACCTGCTCGCGCAAGCGGGCTATGGCCCTGGCAAGCCGCTCCGCGTCGAGTTGACGACGCGCACGTCGCCGATCTACCTCGACCTCGCGTCGTTCGTGGCGGATCAGCTTCATCAGGTCGGGATCGAGGTGACGGTCAAGCAGCTCGACACGCCCCAGTACTTCCCGGCGCTCGCGCGGCACGATTTCCAGATCGGCGCCAATCTCACCGCGCCCGGCGTCGACGATCCCGACGCCGCGCTGTTCGAGAATTACAAGTGCGGCACCGCGCGCAACTACAGCCAGTATTGCAGCGAAGAGATGGATCAGATGATCGATCGTCAGTCCGCGGAGCTGGACCACGCCAAGCGGCTCAAGATGGTGTGGGACATTCAGCGGAAGCTCGAAGCCGATGTCGCGCGCCCGATGCTCGGCTGGCGCATCGAGTACTTCACGCAGTGGCCGTACGTCAGGAATCTCGTCGCCCACCACTCGCTGTACAACTGGGGACGCATGGAACAGGTGTGGCTCGATAGGTAACATGAGGGGCCCCGAAATGGCCGAGGCGGGCGACGGGTTCCCCGGCGACCGCCGAGCGTGGGGGAGTATGAGGGGCCATTTCGGGGCCCCTCATGAATTAGTACAAGTGGCAGGCGACCTGGTGGCCGCGGTCGTCAGTCTGCAACGCCGGCGCGACCTCGGAGCAGACCGGCATGGCGAACGGGCATCGCGGATGGAAGCGGCAGCCTGACGGCAACGCGAGCGCGCTCGGGACCTCGCCGGTGATCGTCCGTTCCTGTCGCGAGTCGTCCGGATGCGACGGCAACGCGGCGGCGAAGAGCGCCTTCGTGTACGGGTGCAGGGGACGAGCGCAGAGATCGTCGCTGTCCGCCAGCTCGACGATCTTGCCGAGATACATCACCGCGATGCGGTGACTGATGTGCGCCACGGTGGCCAGATCGTGACCGATGAACAGATAGCTCACCCCGAGCGTCCGCTGCAGATGCTCGAGCTGCGTGATGATCTGGGCTCTGACCGACACGTCGAGCGCGGAGACTGGCTCGTCCAGCACGATCAGTCGCGTGTCGGTCGCCAGCGCCCTGGCGATGGCGATCCGTTGCCGCTGTCCTCCGCTGAACTCGTGCGCGAACAGTGGGGCCACGTCGGGATGCAGGCCGACCAGCTCCAGCACCGCCTCGACACGCTGCCGGATCGCATCGCGACTGAGAGTGGTGTGGATTTCCAGCGGCTCGGCAATGATGCTCCCCACGCGCATGCGCGGGCTCAGCGAGCTGAAGGGGTCCTGGAACACCACCTGCACGGCGCGGCGGTAGGCCATGAGCTCCTTGCCCGCGAGCTCGGCGATGTCCTGGCCCTTGAACGCGATCGTTCCGCTGGTGGGTGGTTCCTGCAGCAGGATCAATTTGGCCGTCGTCGTCTTCCCGCACCCCGACTCACCGATGAGTCCCAACGTCTCGCCTTCGTGGACGGCGAAATCAACGCCGTCGACGGCCTTCACAGAGACGGGCCCGCGTCCGAAGTAAAGCCGCTGGCGGACCGCGAAGTGCTTCGTGAGCCCCTGGACTTCGAGAACGGGTTCAGCCACGCGGCACGTCTTCTTTCATAGACTCGCCTCGCACGTCGAACGCGCTGCGGCTCCCCCTGCCACTCATAGACTCGCCTCGCGCGTCGAACCCGCTGCGGCTCCCCCTGCCCTGGGTTCGAGCAACCAGCACCGGGCGACACGTCCATCGCCGAGATGGACGTCCCTGGGCTCTTCGGTCATGCAGCGCGCCACGGCGTCGGGGCAGCGTGGATGGAAGTGGCATCCCGGAGGCAGGCTGGCCAGGTTGGGTGGCTGGCCCGGGATCGCATACAGCGGCTCTCTACTGCCGAGCTTCGGCATCGAACCGATCAAGGCTTTCGTATACGGGTGCTTGGGGTCGTCGAACAACTCTCGCACGGGAGCTTGTTCGACGAGCTTGCCGGCATACATGACGGCGACCTTGTCGCACATCCTCGCGACGATCCCGAGATTGTGCGTCACGAAGATCAGGGCCACTCCGGTCTCGCGCTGGATGTCCTTGAGCAAGTCGAGGTACTGCGCCTGGATGGTGACGTCGAGATTGGTCGTCGGCTCGTCGGCGATCACGAGCCTCGGTTCTCCGGCGAGCGCGATCGCGCCGACGATGCGCTGGCGCATGCCGCCGCTCATCTGATGCGGGTAGTCGCGCATCCTCCACTCGGGCGAGGGAATGCGCACGGCTCGGAGGAGATCCTGCACGCGCTCGCGCAGCAAGCGACCCCGCATCTGCTGATGGAAGAATGCCGGTTCCGCCACTTGCCGGAAGATCGTGAAGAGCGGATTCAGCGACGCCATCGGGTCCTGGAGGATCATGCCAATGCGTCGTCCTCGGATCCGGCGCATCTCGCGCGGACTCTTGCGAGTGAGATCCTCGCCCTCGAAAACGACGCTCCCGGCCACGATGCGAGCGGCGCGAGGGAGCAGCCCGACGATCGACAGGCAGGTGGTGGTCTTGCCGCTTCCGGACTCGCCGACGAGTCCGAGCGTTTCGCCTTCGTGCAGGGTGAAGCTGATGCGGTCCACGGCTTTGACGACGCGCGCCCCGCCGAAGGTAGAGAAGTGCGTCTGGAGGTCGGAGACTTCGAGCAGGGGATCGAGGCGCGCCGCGGCGTCGCCGGGGCGTGCCGAGCGTGGGGGGTCGAGGCGCGCCGCGGCGTCGCCGGGGCGTGCCGAGCGTGGGGGGTCGAGGCGCGCCGCGGCGTCGCCGGGGCGTGCCGAGCGTGGGGGGGTATGGGGGGCCATGTCGGGGCCCCCCATCCTAAAGATTTCGCAGTTGAGGATCCAGCCTGACGCGCAGCCAGTCGCCGAAGAGCTGCGTCGCGAGAACGATCAGCACGATGCAGAGACCGGGGAACACGGTGAGCCACCACTGACCCGCCATGAGCGTCGAACGCGCCTCCGACAGCATGAGGCCCCACGCGGGCTGCGGCGGCGGCACGCCGACACCGAGAAAGGAGAGCGATGCCTCGGCAATGATGACGACGCCGACCGTCAAGCTCGCGAGCACCATCGTCGTGTTCATGACGTTGGGGAGAATGTGCTTGCCGATCACGCGGAGCTTGCTGGCGCCCGCGATCTCCGCGAGCTTCACGAATTCCCGTTCCTTCAGGGTCAGCACCTCGCCGCGGATGACGCGCGCATAGCGGGTCCAGTACACCGAGCCGAGGACGATGACGATGTTCCACATGCTCGGGCCCACCATCGTCGCGAGGAAGATGGCGAAGACGAGCGCGGGCAACGCGAGCCAGGCATCGGTCACGCGCATGATCACCTGATCCACCCAGCGGCCAACGTACCCTGACAGGATTCCCATCGCGGTGCCGATGGTGCCCGCCACGAGCGTTCCCATCAGGCCGACGATCAGCGACACGCGCGCGCCGAAGATGAGCCGGCTCAGGACGTCCCGGCCCTGGAAGTCCGTGCCGAGCGGCGTCGCCGTGTTGCCACCTTCCATCCAGAACGGTGGATCGAAGACGTTCGCGCCCTTCACCGGGACCGTGGGGTCGTACGGCGCGATGACGTCGGCGAAGATCGCGACGATGATGAGACCGCCGAGGATCACGACCGCCATCAGCGGAGCTTCCCGCGCGGCCTTGATCAGCCGTCTGAGGCCGCTCGCCGGCTGTCCGGAGCCAACCGCTGTCTGCGTCGCGATGGCCGTGCGAGCCAAGGGGCGCCCGGCGTCATGAGGCGAGTCTACGTGAGTCGCCATCGTCCTATCTCGCGAGCCGGATCTTTCGGCTCATCGCGCGAGCCGGGCGCGTTCGGCTCATCTCGGGAGCCGGGCGTGTTCGGCTCATCTCGCGAGCCGGATTCTTGGATCGATGAAGGCGTAGAGGATGTCCACGACCAGGTTGATCCCGACGATCATGAAGCCGGCCATCACCACGACGCCCTGCACGAGCGGAAAGTCTCGCTGGAAGATGCCCTCGTAGAGCAGCCGGCCGATGCCGGGCCACGCGAAGATCACTTCCACGATGACCGCGGCGTTGATCATCACGACCATGTTGACGCCGGCCAGCGTGAACACGGGGATCAGCGCGTTCTTGAACGCGTGCATCGCGATCACGACGACCTCGGGCAGGCCCTTCAGCCGGGCGAGCTTGATGTACTCGCTGCCGAGGACTTCGAGCATGCTGGAGCGCGTGAGCCGCAGCAGCGACGCGGCGAAATACCACCCGAGCGCGAGCGCCGGCATGATCACGTGTCTCCAGTCACCTGCGCCGGACGTGGGCAGCCATCGCAACCACACGGAGAACACGAGGATCAGCATGAGCCCCAACCAGAAGCCGGGGATCGAGAGGCCCAGCAGCGCAACGCCTTTCGCGATGTTGTCCCACCAGGTGTTCACCTTCACCGCCGAGACGATGCCCGCCGGCACGCCGATGAGGACGGAGATCAGCGTGGCGGCGAGGCCGAGCGTCAGCGAATTCGGCAGGCGCTGGAAGTAGAGCTCGCTGACCGAGAGCCGATAGTTGAACGACTTGCCGAGCTCTCCCATGACGATGTTCTGCAAGAAGCTCACGTATTGCACGGGCCACGAGCGGTCCAGTCCCCACTGGTGACGCATCCGCTCGAGGTCCTCGGGCCGTGAGCCGGCTTCGGCCATCAGCACGGCGGGATCCCCGGTGAGCCTGACGATGACGAAGATCGTCGTGCTGAGAATCAGGAGCGTGACGATGCTGTACAGCACGCGCCGGACGATGAATTTCCGCATGGTGGCGGACCCGGACTATTGCTCCTTCAGCTTGATGTCTTCCCAGGGATAGGCATAGCCCGTCGTGATCGTCGGGAAGACGTCCTGCCACTTGTGTGCCGCGATTCGCGGCCCGATCGCGTTCACGAACGAGTGGCGGAACACGGGCACGAGATAGTAGTTCTCGAGAATGCCGCGCTGGACCACCTCGGCGATCTTTTTCCGCTCGGTGGGATTGATCGATCGCTCGTACTGGTCGAACTTGGCGTCGAGGTCCTTCACGCAGATGCGATCCCGCGAGTTGAAACCGCCGCACTTGAAGTACGCCTCGTACCAGAACGACCAGCTTCCGGCGATCCGCGAGCCCTGCATGATGATCTGCACGCCCGGCCAGTCCTTGATTCCACTCTGCAGCCGCTGCAGGAAAATCCCGCGCTCCATCGACTGCAGCCGCGCGCGGATGCCGACCTCGCGAAGCTGCGCGATGATGCGCTCGCCGCGCGAGTAGTACGCGGGCAGCGGTGTGAGCCAGTCCACGTCGAAGCCGTTCGGATAGCCGGCTTCGCGCAGGAGCTGCTTGGCGCGCTCGACGTTGCGCTCGAACTCCGGCCACTCGATCGCGTACTGCACGTCGGGGTTGATCCAGTTGCCCGTCGGCTTGCCGAGGCCTCCCGACTCCGCCTGGTTCATCGCCCGCCGGTCGACGGCGAGGCTCACCGCTTCGCGCACGCGCTTGTCGCGGAACGGGTTCTTCGGGTCCTGGAATCCAGGGAACTCGAGCCACCACGAGCCGGAGAGCACCGGCGCGAGCACGACGCCGGGGAGCTTTGCGACCTTGTTGATCAGCTCGCCAGGCACCAGATAGATGAGGTCCGCTTCGCCGCGCTCGAGCATGGCCACGCGTGTCGCGGCCTCGGGGACGGAGACCATGACGAACTCCTTCACGTGGACGGGCCGGTAGTACCCGTCGAAGGCTTCCATCTCGATCTTCACGCCAGGCTCGTGGCGCACGAGCTTGTACGGACCAGCCCCGATGGGCTTCTGTTTGAAGCCGTCGGCGCCCACTTGCTTGTAGTACTTCTCTGGCACCACCCACGCGGCACCGGTGACGTTCGACGTGCCGAACAGGATCGCGAAGTCGAGGAAGGGCTCCTTGAAGTGGAAACGGATGGTGCGGTCGTCGACGATCTGGACGCTCTCGGTCTTTCGCTTGAAGACGTCGGCCTTGGCGCCACGGTAATTCTCGTAGCTGAACTTCACATCCTGGGGCGTGACCGGCTCGCCGTTGTGGAACTTGATGCCTTTTCGCAGCGTGAAGGTGGCGCTCCTCGCATCAGGCGCCATCGTGAAGCGCTCGGCCAGCGCAGGATGGTCGTAGAGCTCCGTGCCCTGATTCTTGATGAGCGCATCGTGGAGCGCGGTGATGAAGTTGTCCGGGGTGGCGGTGCCGTCGTGATCCTGAGGGTCCAGCCAGCGGGACGTGAGGCCAGCGTGCCACGCGAGCACCATCTTGCCCTTGGCGGCGGTCGTGGCGGATGACGAGAAGGGCAAGGCGGCCGCCGCCAGCGCGACGAGTATCACCGCGGTCGCTGTCACGGGGAAGACGTTGTGCGCCTGGGATCGGGAATGCGTCATCTCAGAGCCTCCACTCGCCGGGCGGGTAACCGATGGGAAAGTGGCGGGTAGGCTAGCTTGACGCCTGCGACCAGTCAAGTGGCGAAGGCACTCGACGCCGACACCAAGGGGCCACTCCGTGACATCCACCGGCGCGTCGGTGCCGCCATTCTCTGCAAGTCGCCGGGCGGTACGCGGAGGTCCCAGAGACGCGTGGGAGTTTGCTCACACAGCGACCACCAACGTCTCGAAGCGCTCCTCCGGCACCGGGAGGTTGTCCTGCTCCAATGCCGCGACGTAACCCTGGATCGCTTCCTTGATGTTGGCGATGGCGTCTTGCTTGGTCTTCCCCTGGCTGATGCACCCGGGCAGACTCGGGCACTCCGCCACCCAGTAGCCGTCCTCTCCGGGATAGATGATCACCTGTCTCATCTTCGACTCACCTCCGTTCCTGGCACCACGAGTCTTACGCGATTCAGGGACGTCCCCCGACTGCTATAACGCCTCCTGGCTTTTTGCCGTCAGCGGGACGAACCTCGGAGCCGGCCAGCGGTGGGCCGTCGTCATCGGCATCAACAGTTATAAGGATCCATCGCTGAGCTCGCGACGGACTTGGTCCCGGTCGAACCCGGCGGCCACCAGCGCGCGAAGAACGAGGGCGACGTGCTTCTTCGTGAGGTCCTGCGGCCCGTGTCCCGGCAAGGTGATCTTGACGCCAGGCCCCTCGTACTGA
>JBGPTW010000010.1:0-67729 GCA_041490825.1 Methylomirabilia bacterium
GATCGCACGCTACGGGAACGGATCCACCGGCCCCCCACCGACCCGGCCGGCCCGCGGCGACACGCTGTCCCCGGCCTCGGTCGCTCGTCGATGGTCCGCGCGCATAATTCATGAACATCTGTACCAGTGTCGACCCGTGTCCCCGCGGGGGACGGGCCGCCGGGGTCCGGGGGAGCCATTCCCGCCTCGCGAGGCGACGACACAGCCGTGACGAGTGGGAAGTGCTCGGCGATGATCGGGGCGAAGGCGCCTGTGGTCAGAGGACCCTGGCTGCCCGTCTTCCGCCGGATCACCGGTCGCCGCGCGCGTGGTTCGTTCATGAATAATCCGGGCTAACGTGTCGTCATCGTGAGCCCGGCGTCGATCACCAGCGTCTGGCCGGTGATCCAGCGGGCCTCGTCGCTCGCCAGAAACAACGCGCCATAGCCGATGTCCCACCCGGTGCCTTCGGTCCCGAGCAGCGACGCCGCGCGCCGGCGCTCGCGCACTTCGGGCGGATGGTCGGCGACCATCGGCGTCCACACCGTCCCGGGCGCGATCGCATTGACGCGGATGCCTTTGGGACCGAGCTGACCGGCAACGGTGCGCACGAATCCGATGATCCCGGCTTTGGCCGTGGCATACGCCGTGCGGCCGTGCGCACGGATTGCCGCCACCGACGAGACGCAGATGATCGAGCCGCGCCCGCGCAGGACCATGACGCGGGCGGTGCTGCGAGTGGCCAGGAACATCGACTTGAGATCGACGGTCATGACGTGATCCCATTCTTCCTCGGTGGTCTCGAGGAGGTCCTTGCGCGATTCGATCCCGACGTTGTTGTGGAGAATGTCCACCGTGCCCCAGCGCTGGACAGCGTCGGCCACCATCGCGTCGCAGTCAGCCGCGCGGGTGACGTCGGCTTCGAAGCCGATGGCCTCGCCGCCCTCGGCCCGGATGATCCCGACAGTTTCCTCGGCGCGCTCCTTGCCGAGATCGGCGCACAGCACGCGCGCGCCCTCGCGCGCGAACAGGATCGCCGCCGCCTTGCCGTTGCCGACGCCCGGCCCGCGCGAGCCGGCGCCGGTGACGATGGCGACCTTACCGGCGAGCCGGGCGGGCACTACTTGAAGTTTCCGTCGATCTTGACGTCGATCAGGTACGGACCACCGCTGGCGAGCCCCCGCTTGAGCGCGGTCCCGACCTCGGACGGCTTCTCGATGTGCTCGCCCGGCACGCCGAGCGAGCGCGCCAGCCCGACGTAGTCGATCTGCGGGTTGATGAGATCCATGCCGACGTACTTGTCGTCCTCGGCCGAGAAGCCCTTCAGCGCGCGCGTGCGCTGCTTCAAGATCCGATACGACGCGTTGTTGAAGATGACGCTCACCACCGGGATCGAGTCGTGCGCGGCGGTCCAGAGCGCCTGGTTGGTGTACATCGCGCTGCCGTCGCCGATGAGCGCGACGACGGGGCGGTCGGGCAACGCCAGCTTCACGCCGAGCGCGGCCGGCATGCCCCAGCCGATACCGCCGCCGCGGATGCCGAAGAAGCTCTTCACATCGGCACAGCGGAGGAAATCACGGAGCCCGGCGCCGGACGAGATCGTCTCGTCGATGATCGTGGCGTTGTCCGGCACGTTGCGCGACACCTCGTGGATGAGCGTCAACGGCGACATCGGCGACTGCGCCGCTTCCGCCTGCGCCCGCTTGGTCAGCTCGTCGCGGTGTCGCGCCTGAGCCGAGCGCACCGCGTCCTTCCGCTTTGCCGCGTCACGATGACCGCTTGCGCTGGTCAGCTTCCGGACCGCCTCGCACAGCTCGGGCAGCGAGGCCTTCGGATCACCCTGGATGCCGACTTCGGCCGGGTAGTTCTTGCCGATCTCCCAGGGATCGACGTCGAGATGCACCACCTTGAGGCCCGGCGGCATCGGATCGACGTCGTCCGGCAACGACAGCGTGAACAGATCGCCGCCGACCGAGAACAGCAGGTCGTGCTGCATGAGGAGCCCGCGGATCGGCGGTCCGAGGCGCGGCATCGAGCCCGCATATAAAGGATGCGTGAACGAGAATGAGCACCGCGACGAGACGCCTTCGGTCATCACCGGGCAGCCGATCAGCTCGGCCAGCTCCGCCAGCTCGGCGAGCGCGTCACTGCTCGCGACGGCATCGCCCGCGACGAGGAGCGGACGCTCCGCATTCACGAGCAGCTTGGCCGCTTCGGCGATGGCGCCGCGATCGCCGACGATGCGCGGCGCGACCCGTGTCGAGCTGAGCAAATCCAGATCGCGCTCGGCATTGAGCACGTCGACCGGCAGCGAGAGGAACACCGGTCCGGTCGGATGTGCGAGCGCGGTCTTCACGGCGCGGCGGACGATGCGCGGCAGGTCTTCGAGACGACGCGCCTCGGTCGACCACTTCACGAACGGCTGCGCAATCGGCGGCAGGTCGGACCAGAGAATCGGCTCGGTCACCGTGAAGCACTGATCGTGTTGACCGGCCGTCAGCAGCATCGGCGCGCCCGCCTTGTAGGCGTCGTACAGCATGCCCATCGCGTTGCCAAGGCCTGGCGACACGTGGACGTTGACGGCGGCGAGACCGCCGCTGGCTTGCGCATAGCCATCAGCGATCGAGATCGCCGTGGCTTCCTGGAGCGCCAGGATGTAGCGGATGCCGGGCTCGCGGGCGAGCCCGTCCATGAGCGGCAGCTCGGTGGTGCCGGGATTGCCGAACATGATCGAGACGCCTTCCTGCTTCAAGATCTGGAGGAACGCTTGCTTGCCGGAGGTGTATGCCATAGTGGGCGCGATCATAAACCCGTCGTGGTCTCGATTCCAGCGGGGCCGGGCGCCTTGATTCCGGCGTCGCCGGGAAGGTAGGCTCGTGCAGTGAATCCGCTCGATCTTCCGCTCCTCCGCGCTGCTCGACGGGAGCCGGCGCCGTTCACGCCGGTGTGGCTCATGCGACAGGCCGGCCGCTACATGCCCGAGTACCGCGCGGTGCGCGAGCGCTTCACGTTTCTCGAGCTGTGTCGGAATCCCGAGGCGGCGGCCGACGTCACGCTGCAACCCGTCGAGCGGCTGGGTGTCGACGGCGCGATCCTGTTCGCCGATATCTTGTTGATCGTCGAGCCGCTGGGCGTGGGACTGGAGTTTGGGGTCGGCGAAGGGCCGCACATCAACCGTCCCGTGCGTTCAGTCGACGACGTCTCGCGGCTCCGAGCGATCGACGTCGAGAGCTCCGTCGGTTTCGTGTTCGAGACCGTTCGCACCGTCCGGCGCGCGCTCGGGGGTCGGGTCCCGCTGATCGGCTTCGCGGGCGCGCCCTTCACGGTCGCCTCCTACGTCGTCGAGGGTGGACCGTCACGCGAGTACCTCCACACGAAGCGGCTCATGCACGAGGCGCCCGAGGCGTGGCAGCGGCTGATGAGCATTCTCGCCGACGCGACGACGCGGTATCTCAACGGGCAGATCGCGGCCGGCGCCCAGATGGTGCAGCTCTTCGACTCCTGGGTCGGAGTCCTGAGTCCCGATGACTACCGCGAATTCGTGCTGCCGCACACGCGCGACGTGATTAAGGGACTGACGCCCGGCGTGCCCGTCATTCACTTCGGCACCGGCACGTCGGGACTGTTGCCGGCGATGCGCGAGGCCGGCGGCGACGTGATCGGCCTCGACTGGCGCGTCGATCTCGATGCCGGCTGGCGCGCCGTCGGACCCGACGTGGGCGTGCAGGGCAATCTCGATCCCGTCGCGCTCCTCGCGAGCCCCCGCCACTTCCGCGGACGCGTGAAGGCGATCCTCGATCGCGCCGGCGGCCGGCCAGGCCATATCTTCAATCTCGGCCACGGAGTCCTGAGGGAAACACCGGTCGAGCACGTGAAAGCCCTGGTCGACATGGTCCATGACATGAGCAACCGGTGAGCCCGATCGACTCGGTGCTCCTGATCGCCTTCGGCGGGCCCACGGCGCCCTCGGAGATCCGCCCGTTTCTCGACAACGTCACCCGCGGCCGGCGCATTCCGCCGGAGCGCATCGAACAGGTGGCGCAACACTACGAGCGGATGCCGGGCGGGCGCTCACCGCTCAACGACCTGACATCAGGGCAAGCCCAGGCCCTCGAGCGGCTACTCGTCGAGCGCAATCATCCGCTGCCGGTCTTCGTCGGCATGCGGAACTGGCATCCGTACCTTCACGAGACCCTCGTCGAAATGGCGACGCGTGGGCGCCGTCGCGCGTTCGGCATCATCATGTCCGCCATGCGCACCGAGGCGTCGTGGGACCGTTACAAGACCGACGTGACCGAGGCGCGCGCACGCGTATCGGAGGCGCCCGATGTCGTCTTCGCGCCGCCGTGGTTCGATCACCCGGGCTTCATCGAGGCGGTGGCGGATCGGACGCGCGTGGCGCTCGAGGCGCTTCCCATCGAGCGCCGTGATTCGACGCCCGTCCTCTTCACCGCGCACAGCGTGCCCGTGCCGATGGCGGAGACGTCGCCATACGTAAACGACGTGGCCGTGGCCGTGCAGGCCGTGGCGACCCGGCTCGGTCTGCGGCGGTTCTCGCTCGCTTACCAGAGCCGTAGCGGTAGCCCGCGCGATCCGTGGCTCGAGCCCGACGTCCTCGGCGTCATCGAGAGTCTGGCGAACGACGGCGACAAAGACGCCGTGATCGTTCCGATCGGCTTCGTCTGCGATCACGTCGAGGTGCTCTACGATCTCGACGTGGAGGCGCGGGCCTTCGCGGACGAGCGCGGCGTGACGCTGCACCGCGCGAGGGCGGTGAACGATCACCCGGCATTCATCGCGGGGCTCGCGGATCTGGTGCTGGACGCCGACCAGTAGCGATCGACAGGCATTGTACATCGATGTACACTTCGCCTGAGGCCGTGGAGGGTCAACTCATGAAGGTGTCCATCAGCGAGGCGAGACGCCGTCTGCCTGAACTCGTGAAGCGCGTTCGCAAGAACGGCGACATGGTGCAAATCACCGTCCATGACGAGGTCGTGGCCGAACTCCGCGCGGCACAGCCTGAACCCGAGCCAGGCGCCGCCGCGAGGGCGATGCTGGCGCTGATCGCCAGGTTGCCAAAGCATCGAGGCCCGAAGCACGACGTCTCGGGGCACGTGAACGAGTATCTGTACGGCCGCAAAAGTGTCATCCGGTAGGTGGTGATTCCGCCGCGCCTGTTCTGCGATACGTCGTTCTTCTACGCCGCTCTCGATCCTGGCGATAAACGCCACGATCGTGCCCGTGAGCTGTTCGGTGAGATCGCCGAGGCTCGGGCAGCTCTTGCGACGACCTGGGACATCATCGGCGAAACGGTGACGCTGCTACGCTACCGCGTGCACTTTCCTGCCGCGCTCAACTTTCTCACCAACGTGAGACCAACACTCCAGGTCGTGCATTACGGTAAACGTGTCTGTGTGGAGGCCGAGCGGGTCTTCCGTCAGCGCGGCCGGATTCGGCGACTGTCCTTCTGTGACGCGATCTCGTTCGTCGTGGTCACGACACTGCTCGACCACATTCCTTGCGTCGCGTTCGACGATGATTTCCGCGCGCTCGGCTTGACGGTCATCCGGTGAAGCTCGTCGTCGTCGGCGGCGGGGTCACCGGGCTCGCGGCGGGGCATCGCGCGGTCGAAGTCGCGCGCGAGCGCTCGATCGCGATCGAGCTGACGCTGCTGGAAGCGCGCGATCGGCTCGGCGGCTCGATCGAGACCGAGCGGAGCCAGGGGTTTCTCCTCGAGGCCGGTCCCGATTCCTTCCTGTCCGAGAAGCCGTGGGCGCTTGCGCTGTGCCGGCGTCTTGGCGTCGAGGATCGGCTGGTCCGCACCGACGATCGCTATCGCAAGACATTCGTGTGGCATCGCGGCCGGCTTCATCCGCTTCCCGACGGGTTTCAGCTCCTGGCGCCGACGCGGTTCGCTCCGTTCGTCACGTCGTCGCTGTTCTCCTGGCTGGGGAAGCTTCGCATGGCGTTGGATCTCGTTCTCCCCCGCGGCGGCGGCGACGACGAGAGTCTCGGATCGTTCGTGCGCCGCCGCCTCGGCCACGAGGCGCTGACGCGTGTCGCACAACCGCTCGTCGCGGGAATCTATACGGCGGATCCCGACGAGCTGAGCCTGCAGGCGACGATGCCGCGCTTCCTCGAGCTCGAGCGAAGCGAGCGCAGCGTCATCCGCGCGCTGTGGCGGGCCAGCCGGCGGGCCCCCCAGGCCGGCACGAGCGGCGCCCGCTGGAGCCTGTTCGTGACGCTGGCTGACGGCATGGAAGAGCTGATCTCCACGCTGGCGGCGCGGCTCCCTGGTGGCGCGACGATCCTGCAGCAGCGGGTGAGAGCGATCGAGCGCGATGGGGCGAGCTGGCGTGTCACCACCGTCGATGGCCTTCGCCTGCGAGCCGACGCGGTCATCGTCGCCAGCGAGGCCCACGTGACCGGCCGCGTGCTCCGCCACGTCGATCCGCAGCTCACCGAGCTGCTCGGCGGTATCCGTTACGCGTCGGCCGCGACGGTCTCGCTCGGGTTTCGACGCGCCGACGTGTCGCATCCCCTCGACGGGTTCGGCTTCGTCGTGCCGCGCGGCGAGGGCGTGTCCATCCTGGCGTGCACGTTCGCGAGCGTGAAGTATCCCGGTCGCGCGCCGGACGGCTCGGTCCTGATGCGCTGCTTCTTCGGCGGCGTGCTGGACGAACAGGTGCTGGCCGAGGACGATCATACGCTCGTCGCGAGGGCTCGATCAGAGCTCGGCACGATGCTCGGAATCACCGCCGAGCCGGTGCTCGCGCGCGTCTGGCGCCATCCCGCCTCGATGCCGCAGTACCTCGTCGGACACCTGGCGCGTGTGGACGCGATCGATCGCCGCACCGCCATGCTTCCAGGTCTTGCGCTGGCCGGCGGCGCCTATCGCGGCGTCGGCATCGCGGACTGCGTCCATTCCGGTGAGATGGCCGCGGAGCGCCTGCTGTGTTCGACCTCGTGATCTTCGACAACGACGGCGTGCTGGTCGACAGCCACGGTTCGCCAGCGTATTGAGGCGCGCCTCGGTCGAGCGCTGCCCGAGGATGTCGAGCAGCGCTACCACACGCGTCTCTTCGCCGTCTTCCGGTCTCTTCGCGCCCTTCGTGGGTGGATCTTCAGCGCGGAAGACGTCGAGCGAGGCAAGCCGGCGCCCGATCTTCCGGCGCGGCTTCATCTATGATACGCGGATGGTTCGTGCGCGACTGAGTCCCTCCTCACTCGGCATTCTCCTCGCGCTGTTCGTCATCGAAGCCACCACCGCGGCCGCCGAGCCGCGCGTCGTTCAGTTCTCGCCGCTGGGCACGGTCAAGGACGTGCGGCAGGTCACGGCGCGCTTCTCGGAGCCGATGGTGCCGCTCGGCGATCCGCGGCCCGCCGTCGACGTGTTCGACGTGCTGTGCGCCGAGCCGGGCGCCGCGAGGTGGATCGACGCGCGGACGTGGGCGTTCGACTTTGCGCGGGACCTGCCGGCTGGTGTCCGCTGCACGTTCCGCCTGCGCGCGGGTGTCGCGGCGCTCGACGGGACAGCGGTGGCCAGCGATCGCGAATTCGCCTTCTCGACGGGCGGCCCGGCGGTGAAGACGTCGACACCGTCCGAGGGCAGCCAGCGCATCGACGAGGAGCAGGTCTTCCTGCTCGTGCTCGATGCCGAGGCGACCGAACGCTCGGTTCTCGATCACGTCTCGTTCCTGGTCGGTGATCTGCCGCAACCGGTCGGCGTGCGGATCGTCATGGGCGCCGACCGCGAGGCGATCCTGAAATCGCGCGGAGCGCGGTTGCCGAAGACGAGCCCGGTGCTCCTGCTCCGCGCGCGCCAGCGTTTCCCGAACGGAGCGCGCGTGACACTGGTCTGGGGCGCTGGTGTCAGTTCGGTCAGCGGAGCGCCGACGACGCAAGATCAGCGGCTCGAATTCGCTGTCCGAGAGCCGTTCACCGTCAAGTTCAGTTGCGAGCGTGAGAACAAGAACGCCGCGTGCCTGCCGGTGACGCCGATGGTCGTGGGTTTCTCCGCACCGGTCACCTGGGAGCGGGCCCAGCGCATCGCCCTCGTGGGTGCCGGCGGCCGGCGCTGGCCGGTTCGCGCGCGCGACCCTGACGCGGCGCTTCACTGGTCCGTCGTCTTCCCGGGGCCGTTGCCCGAGTCATCGGCGTTCCGCGTCGAGCTGCCCCGCGATCTCGTCGACGATGCGGGCCGCCAGCCGGTCAATCGCTCGCAGTTCCCGCTCACCGTGAAGACGGCCGCGTTTCCGCCGCTCGCGAAGTTCGCCTCGCGCTTTTCGATCGTCGAGGCGAAGGGAGGCGCGGCGCTGCCGGTGACGTTGCGCCGGCTCGAGCCGGACGTGAAAGCCGCCGTGCTCCGCGCCGACCGCGCGCTGTCCGACGACGCGGGCACCCGGGTCGGCGCCTGGCTCGACCGCGTGCGGAGCACCGTCTTCCGCATCCCGCCGGAAAACAGCAAGGACATGATTCCGTGGCTGCTCCGTGTGCTCGCCGCCGAGCGTGAACGATCGATCTTCCGGCCCGAGGAGCGCGCCCGGGCCGCCAAGGGCGTCACCGTTCCGAGGCGCCATGGTGTCGACGCCTTCGAAGTCGTCGGGATCCCGCTCGACAAACCCGGTCTCTACGTCGTCGAGCTCGAGAGCGCCAGGCTCGGCGCCTCGCTCCTCGGCAAGCCCGCGTCGATGTACGTGCCGGCCGCGGCGCTCGTCACGAATCTCGGCGTGCACTTCAAGTGGGGCGCCGAGGTCTCCATTGCCTGGGTGACCGCGCTCGACAGCGGTCAGCCGGCGAGAGGCGTGCGCGTCACCGTGACCGATTGCGGCGGCGCCGTCCTGTGGCGCGGCCAGACCGATGCCGATGGTCTGGCCCGGATCCCGGGACTGCCCGCCGAGGAGGTCGTGCCGAAGTGCGGCGAGGCGCGCTTCGGTAGCGATTCGGGACAGTCACAAGCGCTCAGCGGACTGACGTCCGGGCTCTTCGTCGTCGCCCAGACGCCGGAGGACATGAGCTTCGTGCACTCGAGCTGGCGGGGCGGCATCGAGTCATGGCGGTTCAATTTCGACGAGGGCCGGCCACGTGGATCGCTCGCCGCCCACACCGTCCTCGATCGCGCGTTGCTGCGCGCCGGTGACACGCTGCACATGAAGCACGTGCTGCGAACCCCGGTGCTCTCCGGCTTTGCCCCTGCGTCCGGCGCCGAGCGACCGACGAAGGCGCTCGTGCGCCACGTCGGGAGCGACACGAAATACGAGCTGGCCATTGCCTGGGACGCGCTCGGGATCGCGGAGAGCACCTGGAAGATCCCCGTCGACGCGAAGCTCGGCGCCTACGAAGTCGTGCTGGCCGGAGGTCCGAAGCGGCGCACGCGGTGGGGCGCGGACTGGGACCCGGAGTGGATCTCGGCCAAATTCCGCGTCGAGGAGTTCCGGGTGCCGCTGATGCGCGCGGTCATCCGGCCGCCGTCGGGGCCCCAGGTGAACGCCACGCGGGTGCCGCTCGATCTCGCGGTTCAGTACCTCGCCGGGGGTGCCGCGCGCCGGCTTCCGATCGTGGTCCGTACGCAGCTCGGGCCCCATGCGCTGCCAGTGTTCGACGACTTCGAGGACTTCGTCTTCGCGAACGGCGCCGTCAAGGTCGGGACGTCGCGCCTCGACGCTGGCGATGCGGACGATGACGAGGATGTCGACGACGAGTCACTCTCCACCGCCCGTCGCGGAAAGCCGATCGTCCATTCGCGCGAGACGCTGACGCTCGACGACAGCGGAACGGTCCGGACGATCATCGGGAATCTCCCGATCTCGCCGGTGCCCATGGATCTCACGGCAGAGCTCGAGTTTCGCGATGCGTCCGGCGAGGTGCAGACCGTCTCGAGCCGCGTTCCGCTTTGGCCCGCGACGAGACTGGCTGGTCTGCGACCAACCAAAGACTGGACGCGCGCCGAGGATCTCGAGGCTCTCGTCGCCGTGGCGGATCTCGCCGGACGCCCGGTCGCGAACGCCGAGGTCCGCGTGGAGGTCTTCCGCCGGAAGCTGTTCTCGCATCGCAAGCGCCTGGTCGGAGGCTTCTACGCGTACGAGCACGTGCAGGAGGTCCAGAAAGTCGGCGAGCTCTGCACCGGCCGCACCGGCGTGGCGGGAATCTTCGTGTGCGAGGGGCGCGCGCCGGCCACGGGGCATCTCATCCTCCAGGCATCCACGGTCGACCCGGACGGGCACCGATCAACGGCGAACCACAGCGTCTGGGTCGTGGGCGACGACGCGGGATGGTGGTTCGACGTCGGCGACAGCGATCGGATGGACGTCATCCCCGAGCGGCGTCGCTACGATCCCGGCGAGACCGCGCGGTTGCAAGTGCGCATGCCGTTCCGCCAGGCCACGGCGCTGGTGACGGTGGAACGCGAGGGCGTCATCGACGCGTTCGTTCGGCCGCTCACCGGCAACAATCCGGCGATCGAGGTGCCGATGCGGCCGGGTTTCGCGCCGAACGCATTCATCTCCGTGCTCGCCGTCCGCGGCCGGGTCGGCGACGTGCAGCCTGCCGCGCTCGTCGACCTGGGTCGGCCCGCGTACAAGCTCGGGATCGCGGAGCTGCAGGTGGGCTGGAGAGCGCACGAGCTGAAAGTCGCGGTCACCCCGGACCGGGCGGTCTACCGCGTCCGCGAGACCGCGAACGTGCGCGTCGTCGTTCGCACCCCTGACAATGCGCCGCCGCCTCCGGGCAGCGAGGTGGCGCTGGCCGCGGTGGACGAAGGTTTGCTCGAGCTGGCGCCGAACCGCAGCTGGGATTTGCTGGAGGCGATGATGCGGCGCCGCTCGTACGGCGTGGTCACCGCGACGACGAACATGCACGTCGTCGGCAAGCGGCACTTCGGGCTCAAGGCATTGCCGACGGGCGGCGGTGGCGGCCGGCAGCCGACGCGCGAGCTGTTCGACACGCTGCTCTTGTGGAAGGGGCGCGTGCGTCTCGATGCGCGCGGCGAAGCGATGATCGACGTTCCGCTGAACGATTCGCTCACCAGCTTCCGGATCGTGGCCGTCGCCACCGGCGGCGTCGGCTCGTTCGGAACCGGCTCGGCATCGATCCGCGCGACTCAAGATCTCATGGTGTTGCCGGGCCTCGCGCCGGTGGTGCGCGAAGGTGACCACTTCACTGCCGAGGTGATGGTCCGCAACGCGAGCGACCGCGCCATGGACGTCGCCGTCACCGCTCGGGTCGAGGGTGGGCCGGCCGCACTCGAGCGTCGGGCCGCGCGGCTGACGCCGGGAGAAACGCGGACGGTGAGCTGGGACCTGACCGCGCCCGTCGGGGTCGAGCGGCTGCGCTGGGAGATCGACGTCGCCGAGCGCGAGGGCAAGTCCGATCGCGTGAAGGTGGAGCAGCGGGTCGTGCCCGCGACCCCGGTTCGCACGTATCAGGCGACGCTGCTTCAATGGGAGGGCCGACCGCTCGATGTGGCCGTCTCGCGTCCGGTCGATGCGATTCCCGGTCGAGGCGGCGTGGCGGTGACACTGCGACCGCGGCTCGCCGGCGGACTCGATGCGCTCCGCGAGTGGATGGCGCGCTATCCGTACACCTGCCTCGAGCAGCAGGTGTCGAGAAGCATCGCGATGCACGATGACGCGCTGTGGGCCCGCGTCGTGTCCGCGCTTCCGGCTCACCTCGACGCTGACGGGCTCCTCAAGTATTTCCCGCAGATGCCGCTCGGAAGCGAAGTGCTGACGGCGTACGTGCTGTCGATCGCGCACGCCTCTGGCCACGCGCTTCCGGACGACGTACGCCAGCGGATGGAATCCGGGCTGCGCGCCTTCGTGGAGGGCCGCATCGCCCGGCGCTCGCAACTCGCCTCTCCGGACCTCACGCTGCGCAAGCTGGCCGCGCTCGAGGCGCTCGCCCGGCACGGTCAGGTCGACGGCAGACTCGTCTCCAGCATCGCGATCGAGCCGAACTTGTGGCCGACGTCCGGCGTCCTCGACTGGTGGAGTGTGCTCGCGCGGTCGCCGTCGATCGCCGACCGCGCAACGCGGCTCACCGAAGCCGAGCGCATCGTCCGTGCCCGCCTGAACGTGCAGGGCACGACCATGAGCTTTTCCACCGAGAGCTCCGACGCGCTGTGGTGGCTCATGGTCTCGGGCGACGTCAACGCCGTGCGGCTGGTCGAGCTGGTGCTGCAGACCCGGCGGTTGGCGCGACGACCTGCCGCGGATCGTTCGGGGCGCCGTCAGGCGCCAGCGGCGCGGCGCGTGGGACCTGACGATCGCCAATGCGTGGGGCGTGGTCGCGCTCGACCGCTTCTCCCGGCAATTCGAATCGACGCCGGTCACGGGAACGACGGTCGCCACCCTCGCTGGAACCGAGCGGCGTGTCGATTGGAAGCCGCCAGCGTCGGGCGGGACGATCGGGTTCGCGTGGCCGTCGGGTCAGGCGGAGTTGTCGATCCGGCATGACGGCGCAGGTCGGCCGTGGGTCACCGTGCAGACGAATGCGGCCGTGCCGCTCACGGCGCCGCTGTCGAGCGGCTACACGATCACCCGCACGTTGACGCCAGTGGAGCAGCGCTCGCCGGGGCAGTGGAGCCGTGGCGACCTCGTGCGCGTGCGGCTCGACGTGCAGGCCCAGGCCGACATGACGTGGGTCGTGCTCGATGATCCGGTCCCGGCCGGCGCATCGCACGTCGGCCGTGGCCTTGGCCGCGAGTCCGCGATTGCCACGGCTGGCGAAGCGCGTCGTGGCCGGGCGTGGCCCGCCTACGAGGAGCGCGCCTTCGAACGATATCGCGCGTACTACGAATGGGTGCCGAAGGGCACGTTCGTGGTCGAGTACACGCTGCGCCTCAATCAGAGCGGGCGATTCGTGCTGCCGCCGACACGGGTCGAGGCGCTCTACGCGCCCGAGATGTTCGGGGAACGCCCGAACGACGCGTTCGAGGTCAAGCCGTGATCGACCTCTTCGGAGCGGTGTTGCTCTTCTTCGGAGTCGTCACGCCGGACGTCCCGGCATTCGATGAGCTCCGAGCATCCTGGCGCCCATCCGATGTCGTCGTGCTCGATCGTCGCGGTGAGGCTCTGCACGAGGTGCGTGTCGATCGTGGAAACCGCCGGCTCGAGTGGACGCCCCTCGCCGACGTCTCGCCGGCGCTCCGCACGACGATCGTCGCCGCGGAGGATCGCCGCTTCTTCACTCATGGCGGCGTGGACTGGCGAGCCGTCGCCGCGGGGATGCTCCGACCCATCGTCGGCGGTCCCCGGCGTGGAGCGAGCACGATCAGCATGCAGGTCGCGGCGGCGGTCGATCCGGCTCTCCGGCGCGTGACCGGACAGCGGACGCTGGCCCAAAAGCTCCGGCAGATGCGGCTCGCGTGGGCGCTCGAGGCGCGCTGGTCGAAGCAGCAGATCCTGGAGGCATATCTCAACGTCGTGACGTTCCGTGGCGAGCTGACCGGCGTGCGGGCCGCCGCCGCCGTTCTCTTCGACAAGGCGCCCCATGGCCTGACGGCGCCCGAGGCCGCCGTCATCGCCGCGCTCGTGCGCGCGCCGAACGCGCGGGCCGACATCGTCAGACGACGCGCGACGGTCCTCGCGCCGGGTCTTGGCACCGCGGTGATCGACGACGCGGTGGATCGGGCGCTGCGGGCCCCGCCCGGGACGGGCCCCCGCGTGACGGGGGCGCCGCACGTCGCGGCGCGGCTGGTGGGAAGGAACTATCGTGGCGGACTGTTCACGGTGACGACGACCGTCGACGCCGCCGTGCAGCGCGCGGCGACGGAGGTGCTTCGACGTCAGCTCATGACCGTTCGCGGGCGGCACGTGCGCGACGGCGCGGTGTTGGTCGTCGACAACGCCAGCGGAGACGTCCTGGCGTACGTCGGCAGCAGCGGTGAGCTGTCAGCGTCTCGCTGGGTGGACGGTGCGCAAGCGCTGAGACAGCCGGGGTCGACGCTCAAACCGTTTCTCTATGGCCTGGCTCTCGAGCAGCGTCTGATCACTCTGGCGACGCGGCTCGAGGATGCGCCGCTCGAGGTGCCCACGCGACTCGGTCTCTATCGTCCGCACAACTACGACGAGCAATTTCGCGGTCTCGTCGACGCGCGCACGGCGCTCGCCTCCTCGCTCAACGTTCCGGCCGTGCGTCTGCTCGGTCTCGTCGGTGAAGATACGTTTGCCGAGCAGCTCCGGAACCTCGGCTTCGACAACGTGCGCGAGCCCGGTGACTTCTACGGCCCGGCGCTCGCCCTCGGCTCGGCCGATGTCACGCTCTGGCAGCTCGCCGGAGCGTACCGTGCGCTCGCCGACGGCGGCATCTGGCGGCCTCTGCGCCTGACGCCGGGCGATTCAGTGGTGGGGGCCCGTCGCGTGTACTCGCCGGCGACGGCGTTTCTCGTCGCGGACACGCTGGCCGATCGTGAAAGCCGGAGCGCCACGTTTGGACTCGAGAACGCCCTCGCCACTCCGTTCTGGACGGCCGTGAAGACCGGGACCAGCAAGGACATGCGCGACAACTGGTGCGTCGGCTTCTCGCGGCGCTACACGGTCGCCGTCTGGGTCGGGAACTTCTCGGGCGAGCCGATGCGCAACGTCACCGGTGTGACCGGTGCGGCGCCGGTGTGGCTCGAGGTGATGGCGCTGTTGCACGAGAGCGTACCGTCGCGGGCGCCGGCGGCCCCGGCTGGCGTCCTGCGCGCGCAGTCCGCCGCGGCCGGCGGTGAACCATCGCGGACCGAGTGGTTCATCGAAGGCACCGAGCCACTGACCGCGGTGGCCGGCACCCCGCCACCGGCTCCGCGCATCCTGTGGCCGGTGGCCGGAACCGTCATCGCCGTCGATCCTGACATTCCGGCGGCGCGTCAGGCGGTGAGCTTCGAGGCGCGCGGCGCCGCCGGCGCCGATTGGCGACTGGACGGCGTCTCTCTCGGCGCGGCCACGCCGAGTTTGCTCTGGCGTCCCCGTCCTGGACGACACACGCTTCAGCTCGTCGAAGACGGTGAGCGCGTGCGTGATTCCGTGACGTTCGAAGTCCGCGGCGCCGCTCCCGTGAATTGACGGCGAGAGCGTAGCCGCCGGGCGGCTGCGATCACTCCCGTAATTTCCCGGCCGCGGCACTGGGAGCATATCGGAAAATCGAGGAGCGCCACGGGTTCCCCGGGGTGCTCCGAGCGTTGGGGGTCTGGGGGCCATTTCGGGGCCCCCAGCTCGCTTGACGCTCGCGTTCACGCACGCGCTCGATTAGGCTAGCAGCGCGCCCTCATCACGAACCGAGGAGTCCGGACTCATGCTCGAAGTCGTCACGATGAAAGAGATCGACGCGATCTTCGCGGTCACCGATGCGCTCGGCGTCCATCGCGAGAAGCTGGTGATTCCCCTCGGCCCCGCCACGCCCGGGCGCGTCCGGAAGCTGGCCAACGGCAAGTTCGAGATCACCGTCGATGCCGAGCGGCCGATCGAGGAGTGGGTCAAGGAGCTGCCGGCGCTGATCTCGGCCGTGGAGTGACCGAGCGGGTCATCTCGACGTCGAATCCCAAGATCGCGCTACGGCGCGAGCTCGGCCTCCTGCCGCTCGCCGCGATCGTCTTCTTCAACGTCAGCGGCGGGCCCTACGGCATCGAGGACACCGTGCCCGCATTCGGGCCGGGCCTGACGCTGGTCCTGCTCCTGGTCACGCCGCTCGTGTGGAGCCTTCCAGTTGCGCTCGTGATGTCCGAGCTGGGTTCGGCGCTTCCCGACGAAGGCGGCTACGTCACGTGGACGCGGCGCGCGTTCGGTCCGTTCTGGGGATTTCAGGTCGGCTGGTGGAGCTGGATCGACAGCTTCGTCGACGTCGCGGTGTTCCCGGCGCTGTTCGTCGAGTACGTGAGGTTCTGGCGTCCGGCGATGACCGCGACGGAACGCTGGATGCTGGCCGTCGCGTTCATCGCGGTCTTGACCGCGCTGAACCTCGCGGGGGTCCGCCCCGTCGGGCGCGCCGCGGTCGCGCTCGCGATTGCGGCGCTTGCGCCGATCGCGCTGCTCGCTGCCATCGGTCTCGCCGGCCCCCTGGTCGCGCCGTGGACGCCGTTCGCCGCCGATCGTCACACGGTGACGGGTGGACTGGGTCTCGGTCTCGCGGTCGTCATGTGGAACTACTCGGGGTGGGACACGCCCTCGACGTGTCTCGGCGAGACGCGCCAGCCGGAACGCGCATTCCGGCTGGCTCAGTTTCTCGCCCTCGCGGCCACGAGTCTGGCCTACGTCATCCCGGTGGGGATCGCGCTGTCGACCGGCGGTACACCGTGGACCGCGTGGAAGACCGGCGCGCTGCCCGTGATCGCGACGCAGATCGGCGGCGAATGGATGGGACACGTCGTGGCCGCGGGCGCGGTCGTGAGCACCGCGGGACTGTTCATGTCGTTGCTGCTCACGAACTCGCGATTGCCCTACGTGCTGGCTCGGGACGGCTTCCTCCCGCGGGAGCTCGGGCGCGTCGCCGGCGCGACCGGAACGCCGTGGGTCGCCGTCGTCGTCTCGTCGATCTTCTACGCGGTCTTCGCCGTACTGTCCTTCAAGGAGCTGGTCGTGCTCGACGTGTGGCTCTACTCGCTTGCCCTCGTCATCGAGCTGGCCGCGTTTCTGCGTCTTCGCTACTCGGAACCAGGTCTGCCGCGGCCGTGGCGTGTGCCGGCCGGGTGGGTGGGCGCGGTCACCGTCGTCGTACTGCCATCGGCATTGGCGCTGACTGCGATGGCGACCGCCGGCGGGCGGAACACCGCCGCCGGCGTGATCGCGGCGCTCACCGGTCCCGTGTTCTACGCGATCTGGCGTCGCCGAGATTCTCGTCGATGACGGCGGCGAGGCAGGGCAACGTCGCCAGCGACGCGACGTAGCTTTTCCAGCCCGTCGCGACATGGTCTGGCCGCTCACCCGGTCTCGGCATCGGGAAGAGCGCGACGCTCACGTTCGGTCCGGCGCCCGAGCAGCCGCCTGCACACTCCTGTTGAATTCGCACGCGATCCGCCAGGCCACGCCGCGCGACGATTGCCTGGAGACGCGCGATGATCGCGACGGCGTCGAGCCGCTCGGAGAGCGCGCCGCGCTCGACGGCGAGCGAGACGACGCCGCGCTCTCGAGGACACACGGTGATGACGAGATTACGGGGGGGCATTTATTTGTAGCGAGGGCCGCGAGCCCGGTCTTCCGCCAGGCGCCGTGCCAGGTCCACCGTGGCCGTCAACGCATTCGTCGCCGGCGCGCACCAGCGCGCTCCCAGCCTCGTACGCCTGAGCGCGCGAACCACGCCACGTCGGAACCATTCGTTGGTGAGCAGGCTGCCGGCCCAGCTCACCGTCACCGGCTGACGGAGCCGAAGCTTCTTGGCCGCGCTCACGGCGGATCCGGCGAGGTGCGCTTGCGCGTCACGCACGATCCGGCGCGCGCGCCGATCGCCGGCTTGCGCGCGGGCGATCACGCCCGGCGCGAGCGCCGCAATCCTCGCCACGGCGTCGGGCGCGCGGATGAGCCGGCGCGCCGGCAGGAAATCTTCGCCGTCGGACGTCGCGCGGAGCCACTCGCGCCCCAGCCAGAACGCCGACCCCTCGTCGCCGAGGAGCGGCCCGAGACCGCCGGCGCGCGCCCACCGCCCTCGCGCGTCTCGCGCCAGCGCAATCGAGCCGGTGCCGGCGAGCACCAGCACACCGGGACGCTCGCCGAGGGCGCCGAGGAGCGCCGCCTGGGCATCCGAGATGACGTGCACGCGAGACGCAAGTGGTCGGAGACGATGCGCCAGGCGGCGCCGCTCCGCGGTGGTCCACACGCCGCGAGAGGCAATCACCAGCGATGACGGTCGAGGGCCGCGCGCGAGCGCCCGACGCACGAATGTGGCGAGGTCGGGCGCGTCCTTGGCGCGCACCCTGACGCGAATGGTGGTGCGGCCCGCGGTACGACCGAGCAGCCGGATCCACGTTCCGCCGACGTCGACGCCCACGATCGGTGAAGAGCCCGGTCTTCGATCGAGCGACATCGTGGCCATGCGCCTCGCATTATGCGATGGCCGGCGGCTTCCCAAAAGCTCGCTGATATGATGAAGCGTGCTCGGCACGCGCCCATCGTCGCTGACCTGGCCCGATTACACCGTCCTCGTCGGATCGCTTGCGGTCCTTCTGGCGATCGGCTTCTTCTTCACCCGACGGCAAAAGGACACGGTCGACTTCTTCCTCGCGCGCCGCCGGGTGCCGTGGTGGGCGGCCTGCCTCAGCTTCCTGGCCACCGAGATCAGCGCGGTCACGATCATCTCGGTTCCGGCTACCGCGTACAGCGAGAACTGGGAGTACTTCCAGTTCTTCATCGGCTCGAGCGTCGCGAAGTGGGTCGTCGCGTTCCTGTTCATCCCGGCGTTCTACCGGCACGACGTGACGACGATCTACGAATTCCTGGCGCACCGCTTTGGCCAGCGCACGCAGGTGACCGCGTCGGTCTTCTTCTTCATCACGCGCCTGGCCGGCTCGGGCGTGCGTCTGATGGCGGCGGTGCTCGCGGTGTCGATCTTGATGGGCTGGCCGTTCGTGCCGGCCGTGGCGATCTTCACGATCATCTCCATCGTGTACATCGGCACCGGCGGCGTGCAGGCGGTGGTCTGGACGAACGTGTTCCAGGCCCTGATGTTCCTGGTGGCCGGCGCGCTCACGCTCGGCTTCCTCTTCTCGCGCATCGACGGAGGGCTCGGCGCCGTCATGGCGACGGCCGCCGAGGCCGGACGGCTGAACGTCATCAACTGGGGGCCGGCGCTTGGCGCGCCGGACTTCTGGCACCGCGTGCTCACCGACCCGAACATCGTCTGGGTGGCCGTGCTCAACGGGCTCGTCGGCTCCATGGCGGCGTTCGGGACCGATCACGACTTGATGCAGCGGCTCCTCACCGTGGAGACGCGGGGCGAGAGCCAGCGGACCCTGTCGATGACGCCGCTCGGTACGCTGGTGACGCTGCTGATCTACCTGTCACTCGGCACCGCGCTGTACACGTTCTATGCGCAGCACCGTGAGCTCAGCGTGTCGCGGGCGGACGAGATCCTGCCCCACTTTGTTGCCCAGGTGATGCCCGCGGTTCTCCGCGGCCTCATGCTGTCCGCGATCGTGCTGGCCTCGATCGATTCGCCGCTCGGGTCGCTGTCGGCGTCGTTCGTGACGGATATCTACCGGCCGCTGCTCGCGCGGAACCGCTCCGAGCGGCATTACCTTCTCGTGTCGCGCATCGCCGTCATCGTCTTCGGCCTCGTGCTCGGCGTGCTGGCGTGGGCCTTCTCGTTCTTCGACAAGATCCTGTGGCTGGCCTTCAAGATTGCCGGCGTCACGTTCGGATCGCTCCTCGGCGTCTTCTTGCTCGGGTTGCTGAGTCGTCGCCGCGTGGCCGACGGCGCCAACGTCGCCGCCATGATCGTGATGGCGCTGGTGAACCTGACGCTGCTGACGCTGTCGGAGACCGGAATTCTGAGCTTCGCGTGGTCGTGGCTGGTGATCCTGGGCACCGCGGGGACGATGCTGCTCGCGGTGCTGCTCTCTGCGCTGCTCCGGGATGCGAGCCCGCTGGAATCGTGAGCTGCTCGCTGGCGCTTACACCCGATACTGGCGCTTACACTCGATAGATGAGCCGCGCGATCACCGCATCGAGCTGACACTTCCGGAAGCCGTAGGCCGTGATGCCGAGCACGCCGGGCCGGAGCAGCGCCGCGTCGTACGGATCACGTAAGAGCACGACGGCGAGCGGGCGCGCCCGCGTCTGCACCGCGTCCAGGAGCGCGCGGTTGCTCGCGTAGAGATTGCCGTCGAAGAGAAAGAGGATCGTGGCGTCTGTCCGCGCGGTCAGCGCAGCGGCCGCGACGATCTCCTCGGCGGTCGGCTCGATTCCCACGACGAGTGTCTCGGGTGCAATCCCGCCCGGCGCGAACGCCCGCTCGATGTAGCCGCGCTCGTCGCAGATCTCGGGCTCGATCGTGATCCGCGGGGCGAGGTCGGAGAAGCGCGGGAAGATGACGGAGACGCGGCCGTTCAACGTGCGCGCGAAGCCCGGTGAGCCTGGCGCGACCATCGTGACGGCGCGCGCGGCGATCGCGCTTGCCAGCGTGCGACCGTCACGCTCGGCAGCGGGCGGCCCGCCCTCGCACCGCTCGCTTCGCCGCTCGCGCAGTCGTCGCACCCGCTCGGCCGCCGCTTCGAGCTGGCGCTGCGGTAGCGTTCCCGACCGGTACGCCTCGACCAGTGCCGTTGCGGCCTGGCGCTGCGCCGCCTCCGTGTGGCAGACCAGCAGGAGATCGTGACCGGCCGCGGCGGCGCGCACGGTGGCCTCGCCGATCGACGTGGTCTCACGCACGGCACCCATCTCGAGATCGTCCGAGACGATCACGCCGCGAAAGCCCACCTGGCCTCGCAGGTACTCCTCCACGATCAGTCGCGAGAACGTCGCCGGCACGCCAGACGGATCGAGGTTCGGGTACACGGGATGCGAGGTCATGAGGCAATCCACGCCCGCGGCAATCGCCTCGAAGAATGGCGGCAGGTGCGTCGCGTGCATCTCGTCCCACGTCGATTCGATGATCGGCAACTTCAGATGCGCGTCGAGCGGCGAGTGGCCCTTGCCGGGGAAGTGCTTGGCGCACGCCGAGAGCCCGCCCTGGCGCATCCCGTTGATCCGGGCCACGCCGTAGGCGGCGACGACCTTCGGATCTTTCCCGTACGACCGGATGCCGATGTTCGGACTGTAGCGGTCGGTCAGCACGTCGAGACACGGTCCGAGCGAGAGATCGACACCGAGCCGGCGCAGCTCGCGCGCCTCGAAGAGGCCCTGGCGATACGCAAATGCTGCTTCGCCCGCAGTCGCGGTGGCCAGGTTGTCGGGGAAGATTGTCACGCCGCGATTGAGCATCACGATTCGGCCGCCCTCGTGGTCCGTGGCGACGAGCAAGCGACGGCCGAGCGCGCCCTCGAGCTGCGCGAGCAACGCCAGGTGCTGCTCCGCACTCTCGAAGTTGCGTCGATAGAGGATCAGTCCCGCGGCGCGCGTGTTCCTGAACAACCGGATGTCGGCGTCGCTCACGGTCGAGCTCGCGAGACCGATCATCAGCCGTTCACCAACCAAGTCTTCGATGCTCACGAGCCGATTCTATCGGAGTTTCCGCGGAGGACTGTGCCGCGCCGCGATTGTAAGATCGTCAAGGTCGATTGTAGATATTAGAAAACCGTCACGACACTGACGCCGGAGCTCGCCGTCGGAACGTGTCCACATCGTTCAACTCACTGTCGCGACGGCGTTTGTCTTACTTTCACTCGCTCTGGCATGCCCTCTGCTACCTCAGCCAGCCGTCGAACTGGTGTCGACCCCGGGTGCTGTCGGAAAGGAGCGTCACGGATGCGAGAGGCGCTGATCGCGACGCTACTCCTCCTGGCAATGATCCTGGCTGTCCAGGGCTGCGCAGCAGTTGGGCTGGCGGTGGTTGGCAATGGCATCGGTGTCGCCGCTGGCACCGGCACCGCCTACACCATCGACGGCATCGCGTATCGGACGTTCACGGTGCCGGTGGACCGGCTGCACAACGCAGCGATCCACGTGCTCGAGCGGGGTCCGGTCACGGCGGCGGTCACGGCCGCTGAACAGCAAAACGACGATCAAGGAGACGACCGACATGGCTGACGGTAACTGGAACCCCTGGAAGATGACGGCGATCGGGATGGCGTTGGTGATGGTCACCGCGCTCATCACCGGGCTCGTCGTGGCGAACTGGAGCGGCGGGTCGCCTGCCAGCACGGAGACGAAAGCTGAGACATCACCGGCGCCGTCGCCGCGGCAGACCGAGCACGTGGCCTCCGCCGCCGCGCCGCGGACGATAGCCCCCGCGCCCGTCTCGTCGGCGAGGCCGGCTCCGGCAGTGCCGATGCAGACGGCCATCGACACGTGCAACCAGCAGGCGGCCGCGTCGATCGGTGAGCAGAACAAGACGACCGAGGTCGTGAAGGACGCCGCCGTCGGCGCGCTGATCGGCGCCGCCGTCGGGGCGGCTGGCGGCGCCATCGCCGGCGGTGGTAGGAGCGCGGGCAAAGGCGCCGCGATCGGCGGCGTGGCAGGCGCCGGTGGTGGCACGCTGTACGGTCTCAATGAGACGAAGAAGCGTGACGAGGCCTACCGGACCGCGTATGCTAAGTGCCTGCGCGCCCGCGGCTACGCGAGCTGAATTCATTCGAACGATGGCCACTTGATCAGGAGGAACACTTCATGACCCGCTCCCGAATGCTGGCATTCACGGTTGCGATTGCATTTACCGCAATGACAGCGGGGTCGGCGCTGGCTGGGCCGCGTCTGGGTGGAACGGTGACCCGGCAGGGCACCTGGACGGGTAGCGGCAACGCGCTCACACACCAAGGCACCACGACCGGGCCGAATGGTCAGACCTTCACGAACCAGGGCACGGCCACGAGAGAGGGCAACACAGTCACGCGTCAAGGGACCGTGACTGGGCCCGAGGGCCAGACCGTCACCGATCAGAGCACCACGACGAAGAACGGCAACACGGTCACGCGTCAAGGGACCGTGACCGGGCCTAACGGCCAGACAGCGACCGATCAGAGCACCGCAACGAAGAACGGCAACACGGTCACACGCACCGGCGCCGTTACTGGGCCAAACGGCCAGACCGTTACCGATCAGAGCACCGCAACGAAGAACGGCAACACGGTCACACGCACCGGCACCGTTACTGGGCCAAACGGCCAGACCGTCACCGATCAGAGCACCGCAACGAAGAACGGCAACACGGTCACACGCACCGGGACTGTCACTGGGCCAAACGGCCAGATCGTCACCGATCAGAGCACCGCAACGAAAAACGGTAACACGGTCACGCGCACGGGGACCGTGACCGGGCCTAACGGCCAGACAGCGACCGATCAGAGCACCGCAACGAAAAACGGTAACACGCTGAGCCGCACCGGAACCGCGACTGGACCTAACGGCCAGACCCTCACCGATCAGAGCACCGCGACGAAAAACGGTAACACGGTCACGCGCACCGGGACGGTGACTGGGTCAGGAGGTAGCACGAAGACCCAGTAGGCGGTTGGGCCCACCCCCGGCCGGCGGGGTGACACGTCGCCCCGTCCCGCTGGCAGCCACGATGCAACCAGCCTCGAGGGGCAGGAGGTGGTGACATGACGAAGACCATGCTCGCGATGTTGCTCGTTGTTTCGTACGCCATCGCCGTGGCCGCCTGGCCAGCGCAGGCCGCGGACGATTCCAAGGTGAAAGCCGCCACCGAGCAATTGAAGTCCGGGGCCAAGGAGATCGGCAGCGGCAAGGTCGGTACCGGCATCGAGGACACCGCGAAAGGCATCGGCAAGACCGTCGAGGAAGGCGCGAAATACACCGGGGAGAAGCTGAAGGAGGCCGGTCAGTCGGCCAAACCCGAGGCGAAGAGCGCGGGCAACAGCTTCAAGGACGGTCTCGACTCGTTCGGCACGAGCGTCAAGAACTTCTTCACCCGCCTCTTCGGCAGCAAGTGATCCGCCTGACGCGCCGGGGACCCTGATCCTCGGCGCGTCACACGTTCAGCGGTACGCCAACCAGCGCGTGCGCCGGCGCGCAAATGCCGCGAGGTCCGGCTGCCACGCCCGCTCGATCGCGCCAAGCGTTGTGCCGCGCTCGATCGCGCGGCGGATGCGATCCGTCCCGAACAGGATGTCGATCGGCAGCTTCTTGCGCTCGAACTCGTAGGGCGGACGCTTCCAGGCGAAGCTCTTCGGCGCGAGCCGTCGCGCGGACGCAATCAGCGCAATGCCCGTGAGGAACGGCTTGAACCGGGCCCGATCCGTCACGTGCACCTGCACGCCGCCGCAGAGTCGTCCCGCCCACTTGTGGAACGTCGGCGCGAAACGCGTCGGACGAAAGTGCACGCCGGCGAGACCCAGATGGTTCAGCGCTTCCGCGTACGCGTGAGCGTCGAGATACGGGGCGCCGACCCATTCGAACGGTCGCGTGGTTCCTCGGCCCTCGGAGAGATTCGTCCCCTCGATCAGGCAGCCGCCCGGGTAGACCCGCGCGGTGTCGGGCGTCGGCATGTTGGGCGACGGTGCGACCCACGGCAGCTCCGTGTCCTCCCACAGCATTGCCCGTCGCCACCCGCGCATGTCGACGACCGTGAGGCGGCACCGCAGACGGTGCTCGTCGACGAGCCAGCGCGCCAGCTCACCGATGGTCATGCCATGGCGCTCGGGCAGGGGATACAGGCCGACGAACGAGGCGAACGCGGGATCCGGCACGTTGCCCTCGAGCACGGTGCCGCCGAGCGGATTGGGTCGGTCGAGCACGATGACCTCGACGCCGGCCCGCGCGCACACGTTCATGGCGAGCGCCATCGTCCAGACGAACGTGTAGTAGCGCGATCCCACGTCTTGCAGGTCGACGACGAGCGCATCGAGCCCGTGCAGCATCGCGGGCGAGGGCTCGCGCCGGCGGCCGTACAAGCTATGGACCGGTAATCGAGTCCGTGCGTCGCGCGTTGCCGCGATCGGCGCGTGGTCCTGCGCGGCACCCCACATCCCGTGCTCCGGCGCCATCAGCGTTGCGAGGCGCACGCCGCGCAGATCGCGGAGGCGGTCGACCGCGTGCGTCAATCGAGCGTCGACCGAGGCCTGATGCGCAAGCAAGCCAACGCGCCGGCCGCGCAGGAGGTTCGCGCGATGATGGACCAGCACATCGAGCCCGGTCAGGACCGGCGGCATCGCGCCATGGTAGCGCGACACTGCGCCCAGTTCGGGTAGTATCGCGTCGGCATGACGTCACGCCGTCGCTTCGAGCATCTGCCCACGGAACGCGCGAATCCCGCCAGCCGCCGTCTCGACCGCATGACGCCGCTTGCGGTCGCGCGGCTGATGAACCGCGAGGACCGTCGCGCGGTCGCGGCCGTGGGACGCCAGGCGCGGGCGATCGCGAAGGCGGTCGACGTGATCTCGGGAGCGCTCGCCCGGGGCGGTCGGCTCGTCTTCGTCGGCGCCGGGACGAGCGGCCGGCTTGGCGTGCTGGAAGCCGCCGAGTGCCCGCCGACATTCGGGACGTCACCCGGCGTCGTGCAGGCCATCATGGCCGGTGGTCGCGCATCGGTGTTTCGTTCACGCGAGGGCGCCGAGGACGACGCGCGCGCCGCACGGCGCGCGATTCGGCTCCGCGTGAATCGAGGTGACGTCGTCGTCGGGATCTCCGCCAGCGGGGTGACCCCGTTCGTCGCTGCGGCGCTCGGCGCAGCACGAAGCCGTGGCGCCGCCACCGTGCTCGTCGCGTGCAACCCGGCGCCGCACGGCCGCCGAGGCGCGCGCGGCGTGGCCAGCATCGTCATCGCGCCGTCGCCGGGACCGGAGGTGTTGGCGGGCTCCACTCGGCTCAAGGCTGGCACGGCGACCAAGCTCGTGCTCAACACGCTGACGCTCGCGAGCATGGCCAGACTCGGCAAGGTCTATGGCAACCGGATGATCGATCTCCAGCCGCGCTCGGCCAAGCTCCGCGATCGCGCCCGTCGCCTGGTGCGCGACCTCGGGCGCGTGTCGCCGGCGCGCGCGGCGGCGCTCCTGCGGGCGGCCGGCGGTCGTGTCAGCGTCGCCATCGTCATGGCCCGGACAGGGGTCTCGGCGGCGAGAGCCGCACACGCGCTTCACGATGCCGGGGGCCTGCTCCGCAACGTGCTCCAAGCCTCCGGCAAAGTGCTGCAGACGAGACGCTGAATTCGGCGACAACGAGCGCCACCGGGCGCGGCACATCGATTGCTGTGTCACCGCAGCATGCTGTTCTTACGCTGTGCATGGCATCGGCAGTACCGCGGTTATCCAATGGTCTACGGCATCGCGTCCTGGGAAGGCCGGGACGTCCGATTCTCCGACGGAATCTGTGGCGGTTGTTCTTGCCGCTGGCGTGCGGAGTCTCAGAAGGGGCGTCGTCCCGACAGCGATGCCGCAACCTGGGCGGCCCGAGCCGTGCCACCCATCATTCGCACTGGTCGTGGCGTCTCGACGCGGGGCCGGCGCCGGCCGCTGATCGCCCGCGTCCGCTGGTTTCGTTCCAGGCGCCGTAGCGAGCGGCAGTTCAGCGCAGTTCTTTCTCCGACACGACCATCTCGTGGAAGCCCAGCTCCTTGATCTGCTCGCCGGGCTTCGTCTGGCTGTGCGGTAGGGACTGCGCGGCGAACTGCTGCGGCTTCACCTGGGCCACGGCAGTGGACGTCTCGATCCGGCGCCCGGACGACAACCCGTAGAACGTCCGCACCTTCAGCCAGAGCGGCTTGGCGCTCGTGTTGGTGAAGCGCACGAACGCCTCGTCGCGATTGGTCGCGGTCTCGCGGACGATGCAGTACTTCACCTCGAAATTGTTCTTCGACGAGATCACCTTCCACGGGTACTGGGTGACGATGCCCTTGCTCCACACGGCACCGGCTTTCGCGCACAGGTCGGGCTCGGCGCCTCGCGCCGGGCTCGAACCTCCGAGCGTGGCGGCGATCACGATGCCACCGATCGCGATGACTGCGGGCAAGCGTGCTGCGATGGACTGCATCAAGAGGCCTCCTCGAGCCGCAAGACAAAGTCTCGCCGCCTCGACGTATCATACGGGACATGAGCCTCGAGTTCGCGATCATGATCGACGGGCCGCGCTGGTGAACGGCGTGTGGAGCACCGGCTTCATCGGGCGTGGAGCGCCTCTCGGCGCCGACCTGAACTTGATCATCGAGCTCGGCCTCGGCGTGGCGCTGCTCGGTGGCATGGCGCTCGCGCGCCGGGGATGGTATCGCGGCCACGGCGCCTGCCAGTCGACCGTCTTCCTCGTGGTCGTGTTGTTGACCGTCGTCTGGATGGGCCCGTCGCTCCACGACAACTATGGCCCGAGTCTCTTTGCCGGCGACGTGAACCGCGTCAACGTCGCGGTCGGCGCGCACATCGTGATCGGTACGGTCGCGCTGCTGCTCGGGGCCTACGTCCTCCTCGTGGCGGGGACGCCGCTCGTGCCGAAGCGCCTTCGCTTCGACGACTACAAGCCGTGGATGCGCACCTTGCTGGTGCTCTGGTGGCTCGCGATTCTGCTCGGCGCGCTGACGTACTGGCTGGCGACGAGCTAGTTCAGGTGGTCGTCGGCAACGACGATCAGCGCGTCCGGCGGGGACGCCGCGAGCGGCCGGCCGAGCTCGCGGACGCGCTCCATGAGCTCGGTGACCATGAGCCGGCCGCGGTCGCCGACGTTCTGCTGGTAGTAGTCGGGATCCAGCACGTGCGACATCGCGGCGGCGAAGACGATCTTACCCATGGCGTTGCCCGCGCCTGGCGTCGATCGCTACACGTCGTTCGCCCAGATCTGCTCGAGCGTCTGGCGGCGACGGAGCAGCCGCAGCGTGCCATCCGGCTCCAGCATGACCTCCGGCGCCTGGGGGTACGAGTTGTAGTTGATCGTCGACATCGCTGCGCAATACGCGCCGGCTCCGCCAACGATCACGACATCGCCGATCTGCGGCCTCGGTACCCGGCGCGGGGCCAGGGCTTCTGGATCGCCCGGCGCGGGCGTCAGGATGTCGCCCGACTCGCAGCACGGACCGACGAACACGACGTCGGTTTCCGGACGGCCGGTGGCCAGCACGTGGATCGGATGCTGGGCGCCGTAGAGCGACGGCCGCGTGACCTCGGTCATCCCAGTGTCGAGCTTGGCGAAGAGATAGCCGTCACGGCCGGTATCGACCACGTCCACGCACGTCGCGACGACGTACCCGCTGTTCGCGACCAGATACGTGCCGGGCTCGATCTCGAGCTCGAGGGCGCGACCGTCGCGATCGCGGAACGCAATCAGCTCTTGCCGCACGTGCTCGCCGACATCGGCAAGATCGACGGACGGCTCGCCGGGCATCCGGCCAACCTTGAAGCCGCCGCCCAGATTCACGACCGTCACGTCGGGCAGCTTGGCGACGAGATCGAGCGTCATGCGCGTGACGCGCTTCCAGACCTCCGGGTCCGTCCCGGAGCCAATGTGGCTGTGGAGGCGCGTGATACGCAAGTCGTGACGCTCGGCGACTGCCTTCACGTCGCCGAGGTGCTCATGCCAGATGCCGAAGCTCGCTCCCGGCCCGCCCGTGTTGGTGCGATTCGACGATCCGCTGCCGAGCCCGGCGTTCAGTCTCACGGTGGCGTCGCGGCCAGGTGCGACGTGTCCGAATTGCTCGAGCTGGTGAAGCGAGCACGCGTTGAATTGCACGCCGCGGGCGACCAGCTCCGCCATCCGTTGCGACGGCATCTGCGAGGTCAGCTGGATTCTGTCCGGCGCGAAACCGGCGCGAAGCGCGCGCTCGACTTCGTGGTCGCTCGAGGCGTCGATGTGGAGCCCGAGATCGCGGAACAGCGACAGCACGCCGTGGCTCGGGTTGGCTTTCATCGCGTAGCGCAACGTGAACCCGAAGGGCGCGGGGAAGGCGAGCGCGCGGCGGGCGGCGGCTTCGAGGCCGGCGCGATCGTAGACGTAGCACGGCGTGCCGAAGCGTTGACGAACCTCGGTTGCCTGCTCCGTCGTCAATCCGGTCTGGGTCATCGTCTCTCCCTGCCGCGCTCGGAGTTCGTGTCGCGCTCGATCAGGTTCGCACGATTCGGGATATGTCCGCCGCCGCAAACGATTGGTCATTATCGCCGGCAGGCGCGGCCTGTCAATTCGTCCGAAATGGCTCGGAGCTCGGCTTAGCTGTCGAGCCCCCAGCGTCGCACATGCCCGGGCACGATCCGGAACATCACGCGGTCGGGCGGCATCGATTGACCACCCCAGAGCCGCGCGAGATCGGGATCGTACTTGGCGTGGAAGCGATCGACGAGCGCGCGCCGCTCCGGGCTATCCGCCAGGAACTGGACACGGCCGCGCACGGCAACGCCTCTGATATCGCGCCGCGTGCCGGCTTCGGCGACGACGCACACGCGCGGGTCGCGCTGGAGGTTACGGACTTTCTGCAGGCCGTCGACGCTGATCATCACGAGCGACGAGCCGTCGTGGAAGAACCACATCGGCATCGCGAGCGGAGCGCCGTCGGGCTGCACGGTCGAGAGCACCACGACTTCCTTGGTGGCGAGGAACGCCTGGAGGCGGGGATCAGCGAGTGTCGTGGGCATGCCTGGGAATTACTCTCGACTCCCGACCCGTTTTCACGGGGCCAATGTAGTGTCATGAGGCGTCATCGTCAAATTCCCGGTACGAGTGCGCCAGGACCTACCTGGATCTCGCGACGATGTGGTGGGCGCACGGTGAACCCGACCGCGCGCGCGGACACCTCGACCAAGCCGGCCGTCTCTTCAAGGCCGTCGGAGTTCCACGATACAGCGAGCGCGTGGAGCGGCTCGCCACCGAGTGGCGAACACCTCTCGCGGGCAATCACAGCGCGTAGCACCCACCGGCGACGGACCTCCCGGCCCGTTCGACACCCGTTGCTGACCAATTTTCGACACGAATCGACAGCGATGAGCGCGCCAACCCGTTGATTTCAGGTCCGTGGGATCTGGCACCGTCATTGCGCCAGAGGGTCCTCACGAAGCGCATTCGGGGATAGCACAGCAGCGGGATGAGTGAACAACTCACTGACACGGGAGAACGGATCGTGAAAGCCAGGGACGCGGTGAAGGTGCTAGTGCTCCCGATAATCGTTCTTGGTGCTCTGCTCTCCGGGTGTGGTGCGGTGAGCCACGAGGCGAAATTACTCGACGCCTACGTCGCTCAGGACGGCAGCCGAATCGAAGTCGGCGCTGTCACGAACGCGACGGGGCAAATGCCGAGAGTCGATGACGACGTTGTGAACATTGAAAAGCTGTTGTCCGACGCGCTGACCGAGAAGCTCAGGCACGACGATTTCCTCTGGGCCGGCGAATCTGCCCGAAAGCTCGTCCTCGTCAGCAGGATCGTCGAGTACGAGCCGGGCGATGCCTTCAAGCGCTGGCTTCTGCCGGGATGGGGCTCCACCGTTGTCGGCGTGGAATGCGAATTGCGCGACGGCGAGCAGCTCGTCGGCACGGTACGGGCCCCCCGCACGATCTCGATCGGCGGAGCGTACACCATAGGCGCGTGGCGGTGGATCTTCTCGAGCGTTGCCGCTGACGTCGTCTCCGAACTTCGAGAAAAGATTCCCCGGTAACGCACGCCAAGGACGCCACCGTGACGATCGCCTGGCGCGACGACGATAGGGCCCTCCTCGACAAGCTGAACGCCGCCTCGTGGACGCGCACCTTCTCTCCGGAGCTCGACGTCGACTGGTCCGCCACGACGACGCCGGAGGGATTCCTGACGCTCTACGGCGCCTGGAGCCTGCTTCTCGGCTCGCGGCACGATACCGCGCTGAGCGATGAGCAGCGCATTCGATTCGCGAAGTACCAGCAGATGAACTTGATGCTCTTCACCGCGCTCTTCGAGCGGTACGGACTGATCACGTTCGAGTCGCTCTACAGAGACGACGACGATCCTCGCTACGAGGAATACGTCACGCATTTGATCAAAGAGGAGACGTATCACTATCTCCTGTTCCGGCGGGCCATCGCGAAGATCCGTGCGACTGACCACGCCTTGCGCGACCCTCCGCAGAGACACATCGAGTGGTTCCTCCGCACCGTCATGACCGGTTTACGCTGGTTGCCGTCGCGGCGTCTGCGCCACGGCATGGTCTTCTTCCTCCTTCGTTTCGCGGAGGAGATCACGCTCCAGGCGCACGCGATGGCGAAACGCACGCTCCCGCGCGACGACTCGCTGGTCGCGCGCGTGTGGGCGCTCCACGCGATCGACGAGGCCCGGCATGTCGCCTTCGACGACATGATGATGGACCAAGCTCGCCTGCCAGGCCCGCTGCGGCGGGTGCCCGCGTGGCTGACGGTCCCGCTGTGCGTGATGGCGTCCCTGCTCTTGAACCTGAACGAGGTCTGGGCGGCGCGCCAGGTCGGCGTCCGCGTGGGTTATGGCGAGCTTCCCTCGCTCATGAAGCACACGACGGCCCCGTTCAAACGCAAGGTGTTCACCATTCTCTCCAAGCGACTCGCCCGCGGCGGAGTGTCGAGTTGAAGTCCTACCGTTCCGAGCGAATGACGTCGATCGAGACGTACATGTACGGGCTCAAGGCGCGCGCCCATCTGCACCATTGCCTGGTGCATGGCACCTTCCCGGTGGACATGACGCGCCTCGGCTCGTTACGGAGGACGTACAGCAAGCAGATCCGTCCGGTGACGCTGTTGCCGTTCTTCATCAAGGCGGTCGCGCTGTCGGTGCGTCGGACCCCGGAGGTCAACCGCATCCTCTTTCGACGGTTCCCCTTCGGTCGCCGCATCGTGCGGTTCGACGACGTGGACGTGAACGTCCCCATCACGCGCATGATCGACGGCGAGATGATGACGTTCATCGGCACGATCCGCCACGCCGACACGCTGAGCGTCGCGGGCATCCAGGATGCGCTCGAAGAGATGCAGCGCGGGTCGCCGTCGGAGTCGCCGTACATCGAGAAGATCCGCCGGCTCAAGCGGGCTCCGCCGTTCGTCGCGTCGCTGTTTCACTGGCTGATGTCGCGCAGTCCCGGCTTTTACCTGAGGAACGCGGGGACCTGCTCCATCACGACGCTCGACGGCATGCGCGGCGATCATTTCTTCTCGATCGGCCCGACGACGTCGCTCTTCTGCGTGGGCGGGATCGGCGAGGAGCCCGTGGTCAGGAACGGCGCGGTCGTCGTTCGGCGGATGCTGAAGGCCGCGCTCGCCCTCGACAACTACGTCGTGAGTGGACTTCAAGGTGTCGTCCTGGCCCGCACGTTCCAGGAGCTCCTCGAAAGCGGGTCGTTCGTCGACGAGGAGCTCGGTGCCTTCAGCGAGCTCGCCGATTCTCGCTCGGAATGAACGTGCTCGCGTCGTCGCTCATCCCGGTCCGCCGCCACAGGCGCGCCAGCAGTGGCGGTGCGTACCAGTTCCATGCGCCCAGCAGTCCCATCATGGCGGGAACCAACAGGATGCGGACGACTGTGGCGTCGATCGCGATCGCCAGAGCCATCCCGACGCCCAGCGTCTTCATGAACAAGACGTCGGAGGTGGCGAAGGCGCCGACGACCACGACGAGCAGCGCGGCCGCGCTCGTGATGAGGCGACCGGTACGGGCCAGCGCGCGGACGACGGCGACGCTGTTGTCGCCTGTCCGAAGATATTCTTCTCGCACGCGCGCGAGGATGAGCACCTCGTAGTCCATCGAGAGACCGAAAACGGTCGCGAACGTCACCAGTGGCTGTGTGGCATCCGACACCCCGAGCGGCGTGTAGCCGAGCAACGACGAGAAGCGCCCGTCCTGGAAAATCCAGACGATGGCACCGAACGACGCCGTCAGCGAGAGCGCGTTCATGCAGATTGCCTTCAACGGCAGCGTCACGGAGCCGAAGAGCAGAAACAGCACGAGGAACATCACGCTCGTGACGGCGAAGACCATCCACGGCCCTCGGTCGCGGATCGCGGCCCGCAGATCGAGCAGCGCGGCAGAATAGCCGGCCACCTCGACTTTCAGCTCGGGTGTGGACATCGCGCGCAACGCGCGCACCTGTTGCAGGGAAAGAGGGTCGTCGAAGCTTCGCTCGGACAGCACCGAGAACCGCATCCACGAGCCTTTCGCGTACGCGCGGAGGAGAGCGTACTCGTCGAGAGGGTTGTCCCTCGGGGTCGACAGCTCGTCGATGATCTGCTCGGTGGTGACTCCGGGGACGAAGGAAAAGACGCCATCCACACGCGACACGCCGGGGATCGCCGACATGCGAGACGAGAGCGCCGCCAACGCCTCGAGGCTCTTTCGCGAGCGCGCGGCTTCCGTCGTCGTCACGAGCACCATGTGCGGCGTGGTCTGGTGCGGCAGGAATTCGGTATCGAGGATCGTGGCGGTCTCGCGCACCCCCGCCGCGTCGCCGCCGGTCGGCAGCACGCGGTAATCGGCCAGCGTGCCGTTGAACCGCGCGAAGGGCAGAGCCGAACACAGCAACACTGCGGTCAAGCCGAGCGCGACGAGCCCGGGCCGCTTCATCACGGCGCGCGCGGTGCGGCCCCATAGATTGTCGTCGCCGGCGCGCTCCTGTTCCGGGCGAGGGCGGCGAATGCGCCAGGCGTCGATGCGCGGGCCGAGCACGGCGAGGGCAGCGGGCACGAACGTGAGGGTCATGACGACGGTGCCGATGACCACCACGACGCCACCGAGCGCCAGCGAACGCAGGAATATCTGCCGGAACGCGAACAATCCCATCAGGCTCGCGGCTACGGTCACGCCGGAAAATGCCACCGCGCGGCCCGTCGTCGCCATCATGGCCACGACTGCGTCCTCGGTTCCGTCTCCGTCCAGGCCGCGCGCGAAGAGCTCCTCGCGAAAGCGGTTCACCAGGAACAGGGAGTAATCGACGGCGAGCCCGAGGCCGAGGACGGTGATGGCGTTCATGGCAAAGACGCTGACGTCGGTGACGAGGACGATCGCCCGCAGCTGCGCGAACGCGAAGACGACGGCGCATGCGCCCGTGACGACGAGCAGGGCGACTGCCGCGAGGCTCTCGAAGACGAGGATGCACACGAGCGCGGTCAGCGGAAAGGCGATCAGCTCTGCGCGCGTCAAGTCGCGACGAATGGTCTCGAAGACGGCGATGTTGGTGGGGATCAAGCCCGCGAATCGGACCTTCAAGCCATCGACGTCGAATGCCGGGAGAAGGCGCCGGTAGACCTCGGTCTTCCTCTGCTCGTCGCCACGAAGGTCGACGATGACGAAGGTCTTCGTCCGGTCTCGCGAGACGAAGTGCGGCGCGCCGGTGCTGTAGACGCTCGCGACGCCGGTGACCTCCGGATCCTGTTCGAGCCGGTCGATGGCCTGGAGGATGGAGAGCTCCACCTTGGGACTCTCCACGGTGCCGGACACGGTCTCGTACACTGCGATCACGTCGCCCGCTCCGGCGCCGAGCTCGCGCTGCATGAGCGCGTACACCCGCCAGCTCTCGCGATCAGGATCTTCGAACCCGCCGGCTTTCAGCTGCGAGATCACGTGCGCGCCGAAGACGGCCGCCAGCGGGACGAGCGCCGCGTAGGTGACGAGCACCCAGATGCGGCCGCGAATCATCACGCGCGCGAGAGCAGGGAACATTGGTCGCAATCCGAACATGAATCCCGCTGCAAGACGGTGGCCGATCTTCCGATAGAGGAGTGCCGTGGGCGCGTCGAACGTGAGCCCACGACCTTGCGCCCGCCGATCCACAGTCCTTGCCTGTCGTGCGTCTCGCTTCGACACCGCTGATCGCCGAATCTTCGGCACCTCTCGACAGCCGACGACGTGCCAACCACTTGATTTCAGGTCGGTCATGTCTGGCACCCGTATTGCGCAAGAGCACCCGCGTATGTCGACCGCGGCACACGGTCACAAGGATTCATTGGTGTCCATGGCGACAGCGCAGTGCACGCAACGTCTCAGAACCAGGGGAGGCTCACGATGAAGCGAATGATCGTACTCGGCTGTATCGCCTTGCTGGCCAGCGGATGTGTGTCCACGGCGCCGGAGCACGCGCCATTCTACGGAGCAAAGACCTTCACGCATCTCACGCTCCGCGAGCCCGAGACGGACAAGGAGCGGACCGAGGCGACCGGATGTCGCGAACGGGCCAACGACCGTTACCCGCGGGGCGGCGACGAAATCGCGTTCGCCGTGATGGGGGGAGTGCTCTTCCCGATCGGGCTGATCCTGCCGATCGTGGGGGCCCCCACGACGCACATGCGTGAGAACGCGACGGCCAACTGCTTGCGGTCGCTCGGGTACGGGGCCGGCACGTCGCGATGACGGCGAGTCGTCTGATCGAGGTTCGCACGCAACGAACTCACCGCTCCGGGAGAAAGGAGAATTCCATGTCGACACCGGACGCAGCGATCCTCACGGCGCCTGCGCTCGCGCGATCGGAGCCGACGCAGCGGACCGCGGCCAACACTCTCTATCGTTCCTTGGCGGCGCAGCTCGCGGCCGCGGGGTGCTTTCGACTCGCGCCGCGCCGCGCGGTCCTCTACGCGCTCGGGGTTCTGGGCGCGTACACGGCAGCCTACGCCCTGCTGTTGACGGCACCCGCGCCAGGATGGCGAGTCGTCGCCGCCGCCGCACTGGCGTTCGTCAGTGTTCACGCAGGATTCATCGCGCACGAGGCCGGCCATGGAGCCCTGACGCGAAGTGGACGCCTGGTGAGCGTAAATTGGGCAGGTGTTCAACACCCTGCTGACCGGGCTGTGCTTCTCGTACTTTCAGCATATCCACCGCCGGCACCATCCGCATTGCAACGAGCGGGACCGTGATCCGGACATGCAATCGGGCGCGTTCAGCATGTATCCGCAGTCGGCGGCGGCGAAGCCGCCGGTCGGCCGGCTGATTTCCCGGTACCAGGCCTATCTGATCTGGCCCCTGGCCTGTCTTCAGGGCTTCACGCTGAAGATCGACAGCATCAAGTTTCTCTGCCGGAACCCGGGCGCGACGCTCACCGATCAGCTCGTGCTCCTCGGGCACTTCTTCGTCTGGTTTGGGCCGCCGGTGTACGTGCTGGGCCCGACGGACGCGGCCCTCAACTATGCGCTGATGACGCTGCTCACCGGGCCGTACCTCGGCACGATTTTTCTCGTGAATCACATCGGCACGCGAGTGGTGGAGCCCGAGGAGCGACCGTCGCACTTCGTGCAGGAGATCTCGACCACTCGTAACCTCGGCAGCTCTCGCGCGCACGACTTCCTCTTCGGCGGCTTGAACAATCACATCGAGCATCACGTGTTTCCGACCATTCCTTCGGCGCGGCTTCGTGTGGCCCGACGAATCACTCGCGAGTTCTGCCGGCAGCACGCCATCCCGTATCGCGAGACGAGCTGGTGCATGGCGGCGCGTGAGGTGTTTCGCCACCTCGACGCGATGTCCCACTTCGTGCCTCGGGGTCGCGGATGGTCTGGGTGAACGTTCCGAATCTCGCGATCACGCCCGCGGTCCGGGCTCTCGGTTCCAACGCCGAGTTCGCCGCCGCGCTGCTCGGGGAAGCCTACAATGCCGGACTGGACCAGACGCTGACCGCGCTCCAGGCCCTGCCGCAAATCCAGTTCGTCAGGCTCGACGTGCCCGCGATCTTCGCCGAATTGCTGGCAGCGCCTGGCGTCGCTGGCCTGACCGACGTGAACGATCCTTGCCTCACATTCGGCGTCGTCGCGCAGGCGCTCTGTGACACGCCGAATCGGTACCTTTTCTGGGACGGCATCCACCCGACGACGGCAGGACACGGATACCTCGCACAGAAGGCGCGCACGGCGGTGGCGCCGTGAGGCGAGACTGCTGACGCGGCGACAATCGCCCTGACGGTGTTGCAATCACGGGCGTCGAAGTCAGCTTCGGCGCCCGTGATGTTTTCGGCAACCGAGAATTCTCCGCCGGCGCGCCCATCGTCACGAGAGAAATCCGAGCAGCCGCCAGACCGGAATCGAGACGAGCAATCCGCACAGCGAGAGCAGGAGGTAAATCGCGCTGAACATCCGGACCTGATCATGTCCGAAGAGATAGCCCTCCGACGCGCTCCAGAACGCCAGGTACGACGCGAACTGGTACGGAACACTCCAGAGGTTCGCGCCCGAGAGCACGACGAAGGCCACGATCCAGGGGTGCAGTCCCACCGTCGGCGCGATCGGGACGAGCGTGGCCGTCAGGAGCGGAACGGCGACCCACTCCGAAAGCACGAATCGCGCGGCGGTGGTGATCCCGAACAGGATCGTCAACGTCCAGGCCGGTGAGCCGTGCGCCCAGGCGACGAGCGGCGGAAGCGCGCTCTGCAATCGCGCATCGACCGCGGCGTGATGGATCATGGCGGGCATGCTGAGGACGACGCCCAGGAACAGCAGCAGCGGCCAGTCGATCGTCGAGCGAAATTGTTCTCGGGTCAGCACGCCGCTCGCGGTCAGCGCGATCGCGGCGAGGCACGCGACCCAGGCGCCCTCGACGTTGAAGTGAGGACCGGCGACGAGTCCGATCAGCACGGCCACCGTCGCGGCCCCGGCCGCGTGCTCGCTGTAGCTGAACGGTCCGACGTCACGCCGTCGCTGCCGGATGACGTCTGTCGCGATCGGATGATCTTCAGTCGGGCGAAACGTGAGCAGGATGACGCCGAGCGCGCCGATCGTGAGGACCAGCAGCATCGGCGCTCCAGCGATGGCCCACGTCCACCATCCGGGCCGCGCTGCCGGTGGCAGGAGGCTCCACGCAATGAGATTGAGTGTCGCGCCGGACAGGAACACGCGGCTCAACAAGCCGTTGCCGACGAACGCGGCGAACTGCGGATCGCTTCGTCGAGCGTCGTCATCGATGTCTCGGGAGTCGCCATGTCTCACCGCAGCAGCGTCACGAGGATGGTCAACGTCACGACACTGGCGAGTGTCGTGACCAGGACAGCGCTTCCGACCAACAGAGGTCGCGTGTCGAGCTCCACGGAGATCAGCGCGGCACCGACCGCGGTCGGCATCGACGATTGCACGATGACGACCGAGCGAGTCAGGCCTTCGAGGCCCATCCAGCTGGCCAGCGCGACGGCGAAGACCGGCGCCGCGGCCAGCTTCAGCACGCTCGCCATACCGAGCAACGACCGCTCGTGCGCGAGCCGAACGCGCGCCAACTCGACGCCGAGCAGGGTCAGCATCGTCGGGACGGCGGCGTTGCTCAGGAGCTGGAGCGGTTTCACGGCGAGATCCGGCAGCGCGACCTGGGCGCGGTTCACCGCCAAGCCCAGCACGGCCGCGTAGATGAGCGGCATCCGGAACACGCGCGCCAGCGAGGCCCGCACGCCAGAAGAGCCACGCGCGGCGATGAAGATGGCGACGGTGTTGGTGACCAGCAACGTCGCGACGTAATAAATCGTGGCCCGAACCACGCTGTCCTTCCCGAAGGCGAACTGATTCAGCGGGATCCCGTAGTTGCCGGCGTTCACCGTGATCACTGAGATGAGGAACGCGCTGCGGGTCAGCCGCTCGAAGCCGCACCCGCGCGCGATCGCCCAGCCGGTCACCCCGAGCACGGCGGCGATCGCCCACGCGAAGAACACCAGCGTGGCGACCTCGCGGACGTCGAGAGAGGAATTGGCCACGGCGAGGAATGTCAGCGCGGGTAAGAAGACGTAGAGCGAGGCTCGCGCGAGGGGCCGGGCGTCGGTGATGACACCGGTCCGCGCGGCGACGAATCCGATGCCGGCCATGATCACGATCGGGGCCACGGCGGCCAGGAAGACGTCGCCGAGTGTGTTCATTGGCGCGCGCCGACTGCGGATTGCTCGTAGCACCGGCCACAGACCGCCTCGGTGAGTCGGCCGTTACCGTTCGGCGTCCACCGCCACCGCCAGCCGCGGCGGCCACCGCCGCGATCGTAGTCCCCGCACGCACCGCACGGCGGGTTCACGACCGACGTGCAGCCGTACCGATGCGAGAGGTCGGGCTTCATCTCGCGGTAATGCTTCGGCAGACGGTCCTCCTCCAACCGCGGCAACTCTCAGAGGCCAGCGAATCGGCGCATCGCCGCGGCGATGCGCGCCGCGCGATCCGCCGCCGCCTCGGCGTATTCATGCTGTGCGCGATCGCGTTTCCACGACACGGACAGCTCCGTGTTCGTGGTCTCGATCCAGCGATCGATGTAGGTCATCCAGGCCGGGACATCGTCTTCCTCGGAAGCAAAGGACAGCGTGCCGCCGGTGAACCTCACGGCGCGAGGGTGACAGACGCTGGTGTGCTCACTCGACCCCCGAAAGGTCATCCGCCAGATCGCTGCGGGGACGGCGTTGAGCGGCACCAGGATGTGGTACTCGGACCCCTCGACGCCGTGCACTTCCGGAGGTCCGGTCCGCTTGATCCAGTCGATGGGCTCGGTCCGAAACACCTGCTCGACGGACAAGGTCGGTGCTGGTCGAGCTGGCGCGGACGTCACTGTCGAGTGACTCGCCGAGTCGGACTTGGTACCGGAGGCGTTGTAGAACGGACGAGTGCTCATCGCTGCTCCGCGAGACGCTCGGCATGCGCGGCAGCCTCGTAATCACCGAGCGTGCGAAATGCGCGCGCGACTCGGCGCATCCCTTCGGACGATTTCTCGGCGTGAGCCCGACCAAGAGCGGCCCGGTAGGCCCTTCGGGCTTCGCTACGGAAGCCATCGTCGGACGACATCGCGGCCATCCGCGCGGCGGTATCCCCGACTTCGAGAAGGGCCTCCCAGCGACGGCTGCGGAGCGCCATACCGTACGCTTCCCGCCATTCGTACGCGGCGACCGTCATGTTGCCCCGAGCGATCGCGTCGTTCACACGGACGACGTGCACGCTCCAATCAGGCGTGCGCGCAGGTGTGCTGGACACGATCGAAGAGGACTGGCCGTCTCGACTCGCGACGAAATACACGCCCGCTGCCATCGCGGCGATCGCCAGAGCGACGACCAGAAGAGGCCACGGACTCCGACTCGGGGAGTCGGTGGCGATCGCGCCGTCACGTTTCATCATGGTCGCCTCTCTCGCATAGGACGCTCATCGCGGGTCAGACTTACGGCACGTTGTTGCGCGAGCTCGATCTTCATCAGCGTCTCGTTGCGCTCGCTCAGCCGCTCCTCGTACTGGCGCAAGACGGCGACGCGCCGCTGATCGAATCGCATGCGTTCGATCAGGACCCCGCCGAGGCTTCCGACCATGAGGAGGGCGACTGCAGTAATCGTGACGACGATCACCTGCCGGCTTGCCATAACTGGCCGTCCTCCTACTGGGTCTCGTCGACCTGCACGGGTCGTTGGTATGGCAAGCCGCGCACCAGGAAGCAATAGCACCGGAAATCAGTGAGTTGGTTCTGGCAGCAGTCTCGGCGAGGCCCGAACTGTGACCGGTCAAAGCGGTCAATTGACCACCGAAAAGAGAGGCGACTCTGAGGGATCGAGAAGTTTTAAGATACCGCCCGGTATGGATGTCCTGGCTGAGCTCGTCGGTGAGAGCGCCCCGATCCTCGCGTTACGAAAGCAAGTTCGCGTTTTGATCCAGCAGTTCGCTATGACGCAGCGCATTCCGCCGGTCCTGATCCAGGGCGAGACAGGAACAGGGAAAGGACTCCTGGCCCGCGTCATGCACAAGGCGGGGCCGCGCGCGAGCGGTCCGTTCGTGGACGTGAACTGCGCGGCGATTCCCGAGACGATGCTGGAGGTCGAGCTATTCGGCTACGAGCGGGGTGCCTTCACCGATGCCCGACAGGCCAAACCGGGTCTCTTCCAGACCGCGCACGGCGGGACGCTGTTCCTCGACGAGGTAGGACTGCTCCCGCGCGGGCTTCAAGCCAAGCTCCTCACCGTCGTGGAGCAGGGCAGCGTGCGAAGGCTCGGCGCCATTCGCAGCGAGCCGGCGAACGTCGCCATCATCGCTGCTACGAACGACGACCTGCGGGCTGCGATCCAGGCCGGTCGCGTACGCGAAGATCTTTATCATCGCCTGGCTGTGATTACGCTCGTCCTGCCGCCACTACGCGAACGCCCCGGGGACGTCGAGTTGCTAGCCGACATGTTGTTGGGGCGGCTCTGTGTCGACTATGGGTTGCCGCGACGCACGCTGACGGCGGAGGCCCGGGCGGTGCTGCGCCGATACTCGTGGCCCGGAAACATTCGCGAGTTGGGCAATGTCGTCGAGCGTGCGGCGCTTCTGTTCGATGGTCCGGCGCTCACGGCGACCATGCTCGAGCTGCCGACCATCCGACCGAGCGTGGATGAGCCAGCGGTGGCGCCCGGTGCGCGCAGGCGCCCAACGCGCGAGCAGCTCATACAGGCGCTCGAGCGCACCGGGTGGAACATCACGCGAACGGCAGCGATGCTCGGAGTTATGCGGAATACTGTCCGCGCCCAGATCCAGCGCCACGGCCTTCGCGCCGCTTCGGACTCTTCGGAGCACGCACCGGGCGCCACGGACGACATCGCGCGCACGTCGGCCGTCGCGCGCACGTCGGCGGAAGGCGTGCGATGGGAGCGTCGCCGCGTGACGTTCTTGAGGATGCGGATGCTCGGACGCGATGACGCGCCGGCGACGGAGCCGCGTCGATTCGATCGTCTGGTCGAAAAGATCCAGAGCTTCGGCGGTCGCGTCGAGGACATGGGACAGCGGAGCCTCGTCGCCGTCTTCGGTCATGAGCCTGCCGAGGATGCCCCGCGGCGCGCCGCCAACGCCGCGCTCGCCATCGAGAGAGCTCTCGGACGCGAACACGCTGCAGGCGACGTCCTCGGTGATCTCGCGGTCACCGCTGCGATCCACGTGGAGTCCGTTCCCGTTGCACGCCTGGCCGGTCGGGCGGAGATCGATCATGACGCGAAGCATGAGGTCCTCGCGGCTCTGCAGCGTCTAGAGCCGCCGGACGGCGGTTCTCCGGCCGTCAGTGAAGCGGCGGCTCGCGTGCTCGCCCGTGACTTCGATATTCGACGAGTGGAACACGCCGAGCATGTCTGGTATCGCCTCGTCGGTCGCGGAACTACCTCTCAGGCACGCGCGTTCATCGGCCGCGACCGTGAAATGGATCTCCTTCAGATGCTGCTGGACCGGGCACGAGAGGGCCAGGGCCAGATCGTGACGCTCACCGGAGAAGCCGGCATCGGCAAGTCGCGCCTGCTGCGAGAGTTTCGGCACGCCATTGGCGCGGCTGGCGTCGTCGCCGTCGAGGGGCGGTGTGCCTCGTACGGGACTCACGTTCCGTACTTCCCGATCCTTGAAATCTTACAGTCCGTTTGTAGCGTCGAAGAAGCGGACCCGCCGGAGACGATCGACACGAAGGTCCTCGCCGCGCTCGAACCGCTGGGGGATCACGCCGCGGCTTGCGCGCCATATGTCCAGCAGCTGCTCGCACCTCGCAGGATTGCGACGCTGAGTGGCTGGTCGCCGGAAGCGATCAAGAACCGCACCTTCGAGGTCCTCCGGCACATCGTCGTTGCCATGACGAAACGTCAGGCCGTGGCCGTCATCATCGAGGATCTGCATTGGATCGATCAGACTTCAGTAGAGCTGCTCACGTCCCTCGCCGAGATCATCGGCACCACTCGGACCCTGCTCGTGATGACGTCTCGGCCGGGAGTTCAGGCACCCTGGGGTCACCGGTCAAATGCGACGCAGATCGCGCTGGGCCCCCTTTCCGATCCTCACAGCCGGCGTGTGGTGGACTCCATTCTCGGGGAGCGAGCCCCAGAACCGCTCGTCGCGAGCATCATCGTGCGCGCGGACGGCAATCCCTTCTTCCTCGAAGAGCTGGGCCGAGCCGCCTGCGAGCGTCACGGCATTGTGCCTCACACGGTCCCGGAAACGATTTATGACGTCCTGGCCACGCGCATCGAAGGTCTGACCGACGACGACAAGCGGGTCATTCATCTGGCGGCCGTGCTGGGCCGCGACGCTCCGCTCTCGATCCTGCGCGAAGCCTCCGATGTTGCGGCCGAGAATCTGCGCGGGAGTCTGACACGTCTGCAATCAGCCGAATTCCTCTACTCCTCGCGCGTCGGAGCCGACCCTCAGTACACGTTCAGGCACGCTCTCATCCATGACGTGGCGTATGACAGCGTGCCGGACAACACTCGCGCCGCTCTCCACGAGCGTGCCGCGGCCGCGATCGAGAAGCTCGCGCCGGAGACTCGGGAGCGACGGCCGGAAACCCTGGCGCGCCACTACACGGCGGCCGGTCGCCGTGGCGAGGCGATCGAGTGCTGGTACCGGGCGGGTCAACTGGCGATCCAGCGCTCGGCGCACCACGATGCGATCGCGCATCTCACCGAGGCCCTGACGCTGCTCGAGGGCGAGCCAGCCAGTGCCGAGCGGACCGCGCAGGAACTGAAGATGCAGCTGGCGCTCGCGACCTCGCTGACCGCCGGCCATGGTTACGCCGCGCCGGAAGTGGAGGCCGCACTGGGCAGGATCCGCACGCTCAGCGACGAGTTGGAGGACCCTGATCAACAATTCTCGGTTCGCTTCGGTCTGTGGCGGTTTCATCTCAGCCGGGCGGAGCTCGGGCCGGCCGACGACTTGGCCGTTCAGCTGCTCGCGTTCGCCCAAGCTGGCGACGATCTGGTGTCGCTCGTCGGAGCATCCGTCGCGAACGGTATCAACAAGTTCTACCTCGGGGAACTTGCGCTGGCTCAGGAGCATCTCGAGCGGGCTGTTCGCTCGTATGACCGCTCTCAGTGCGCGGCGCATCTGGCGAAGTACGGTCAGGATCTAGGCGTGGCCGCCTTCGGCTTTCTTGGCTGGACTCTCGGCGTCGCCGGTGATGTGAACGCTGCCCAAGCGGACGTGGAGCGCGCCGTCGATTTGGCCCGCGACATCCACCATCCGTTCAGCCTGGCGCTTGCGCTCTTGACGGCGTCCGAGGTGCATGAGCTCCGGCGGGAGCCCGAGCGCGTTCGTCTCTTCGGAGACGAGCTCGTGAGCTTGGCTCATGAGCACGGTATGAAATTTTTCTCCGCGATCGGCCTCATGCACGCCGGCTGGGCCCGCGCCGCCGGCGACGATCGACCTGAGGGCCTCCCGATGATGGAGGAAGGTGACGCGCGCTTCCGCGCAGCCGGCCAGCGCCTGGGCTTCGCGTTTTGGGCTCGTCTGGCTGAAGTGCTGATCGCCTGTGGACGCCTCGACAACGCGCGCCGGCTGATCGATGACGGTTTGACGCGGATCGGGGAGACACGACGGAGCGCCTTTGTGGCGGAGTATTTCCGCCTCGAGGGGGAAATACGGCTTCGGTACAACGAGTCGAGCGAGGCCGTCGCATCACTGAGAAAGGCGGTGGATCTCGGGTGCCGCCAGGGCGCCTGGCTGTTCGCGTTACGCGCGGCCACCGCGCTCGCCCGCCTCGACTCGTCGGCCCGAGACGATCTCGAGGCTGTGGTCCGCCGATTTCCGCCGGAACTGGAACTTCCCGATCTCACCGTTGCGCGAGCGACGCTCGCGCGCCCGCGATGACGCTCTCGAACTGGAACGACTCCGCACGCTGCACGCCCGCGACCGTAGCGGCGCCACGCGATATGCAGGAGCTGATCGACATCGTTCGAGACGTCGATGGACGTTTCCCATCGCCAGTCCGGGCGATCGGCTCGCTCCACTCGCTCAACGCGTGTTTCACGACGAGCGGCACCGCCGTCCTGATGAAGAACTTCGATCGAAGAGACGATCCCGATCTCGGAAGCCACACCGTGACGGTCGGCGCCGGTGTCCGGATGATTGACTTGAAGAATCACCTCAAGAGATGGGGTCTTCAGATTCCGGTCGTGCCAGAGATCGGCAACGCGACGGCCGGATCAGTCGCGTGCTGCGGAACGAAGGATGCGTCACTGCCACCCAGCGACCTGGGCCAGATCAGCTCCACGGTCGTTCGACTCAAGCTGGTCGACCCGAGCGGCGCAGTGGTCGAAGTCCCATCATCGCCTTCGGGACTGTCCCTCGAGGCCGTCCGCTCGAGCTACGGGCTGCTCGGAATCGTCTTCGAGGTGACGTTCCATGTCCAGCCGCGAACGCTCGTCAAGTACGGGTACGAGGCTCTGTCACTCGAGCCCCTCCCTCCGATTGCGACCGTCCTTGGTGGCGCCGACGGCTTTCTCGGCTTTCTGCTGCCATACCGGCGGCAGCTCATCGTGGAGCGGCGCGTCCGCGATCTCCGCATCCCGGACACAATCTGGAACAAATTCAAAGCTCGGTTTGCTCTGATGCTTCGCACGGTGGCGTGGACCCTCGGCGCGAGACCATTCCAGTTTCCCGCCCTGCTACCCAGAGCACTGACGCGGCAGTTTCTCAAGCTCTGGGTGTGGTGTCTGGATCACGCATTGCGATGGTTCTTTCTCCAAGTACTCGGATCGTCCACGAGCTATCGCGCCGACGCGATGATCGACTTCAAACGGCGCCGCTCGAGCTACTTCGATTTCACATTCTGGGCTTTTCCCAAGAGCACGTGGGGCACCGTGGTTCCGGCGTACCTGGATTTCTGCGAGCGCTTTCTGTCTCGCACAGGGTTCCGTCCGGCGCTCCCGACCGAGGTCTATTTCATCCGCCACGACCCCGGCGCGTGGCTGTCCTTCTCCTGGGACGAGGACATCTTCACGCTCGACATGGTGAATTGGACCGATTACTACCCGGCCGAGTGGCGCGCGATGAACAACGAGTTCAACGAGTTCGCGGCGCGGCACGGTGGCCGGCCGCTCTTCAATCAGACGAAGCATCCCGCGCCCGCGGTCATCGCGGAGGCGATGCGCACGAATCCGAACTGGCGATCGTTCCTCCAACTTCGAGAGCGGATGGATCGTGGCGGGCGGTTCCTCACCGCGTTCTTCAGGGAGCTCCTGCCGTCGCCTTGAGAATCCGGATTCCGGGGATCCTCGACGTCGTCGTGGTGAGCGACGCCGCGGAGATGCGCGCGCTCAACGACCATCCGTCGATCGACCGGACGATCTCCGATCGCGGTGGCTGGCTCCACGGCGTACTGACACGGCGCCTGGACTCCGTGAGAACGGCCTGGATCACTCCGGACGACGCGCGAGTACTGCCCGCATTCGCTCCGCGACAGGACCAGCGGCGGCAGCAAGACCAGATGGCGCTCGATCAGGACCTGTCGAGTCGCGCTCGTGCTTCAGCCCCGTTCGCAGCCGCGGACGTGACGGCGCTTGCTCGATACGTGGCGGGACTCGGCGAGGACGAGCCGGTCGGCGTGGTCGTCCAGCGCGTCGTCGGGCGACTCTTCGATGATCCTGACTATCCCGCGAGCCCTCGATCCTACGAGGCCGCGAAGGTCGTCAATAGCTGGCTGACGACGATCGATCCGGTGAAGCGGCTGTGGTGGAAGCTCTCGGGCCGGTTCAGTCGCAGCCGTGACTCGCTGTGGAGCATCGCCCGCCGTCGCGTCGATGCGATCCATGCGACGACGTTCACGATCCACAACATCGTCGAGGCGCTCGGTCGCATGCGGGCGATGGTCAGGAACGGCGAGCTGTGGACGGAGACCCCTGCGCACGCGACGGCGCGGGCCCTGCCCGCGCCTCGTACGCTCATGCGCGAGTGTGTCGCGGTCACGACCGTCGCCGTTGGGAGGCGCACGCTTCGACTGCGGGCGGGAACGCTGATCGTGTTCCGTCTTCGGCGCATCCACCAGCGCACCGACGAGAACGATCTCGCGTTCTCCGTCGGGGAGTGGAGCCAGTGTCCCGCGCACGCGATCGTTCCGCGACTTCTCGAATGCGTGTGGACGGCAGCGGTGCAGGAGAGCGCGAACCGCCGCTACGCGCCGATCCGGCCGCCACGCCGGTTCCGGCGGTTCGCCGCGCTCGCCGCGTGGCTCCTGACGCCGTTCGCGCCGCTCATCGCGGCCGTCCGATGGACCGTCATCCGGTTCTTCCGCCGTCTCAACCGTCACCTTCAGTGGTACGAGCTCCCGCGCTGGCTCTCAGTCCTGAGAACGCCGCTGGGCCTCGCCAACCTGTGGGTCATGCGGAATGTCCTCCGGACTGAAAATCTTCACGATACGTCGATGCTGCCGACGTCCGGCCAAGCGCCGCTTCCGCCGGCCGGCCCTGACGTGATGCGTTGGCGGACCGCGGACGGATCGTTCAACGACCTCCGCGATCCGTGGATGGGGCGCGCGGGTACCCGATTCGGCCGCAACGTGCCACTCGGCTATGCGTATCCCGACCCGACGACGCTGCTCGACCCGAATCCGCGCCTCGTCAGTCGGCGGCTGCTCAAGCGCCAAGACTTCATTCCGGCTCCGTGGCTCAACGTGCTCGTCGCAGCGTGGATCCAGTTTCAAATTCACGACTGGTTCTCCCATCAACTCGACCAACACTCGATGTTCGACATTCCGGTCGATCCGGAGGATCCGGACTGGCCGCCGGCAGCAGGGCGCACGATACGCATCAATCGCACACTCGCCGATCCGACTCGGGACAGCGATCGTAGTGCCGGGCCGCCAACGTTCCTGAACGACGTGACGCACTGGTGGGACGCTTCCCAGCTCTACGGCAGCGACGTGAACCGCCAGCACGCCGTGCGAAGCCAAGAAGACGGGAAACTCCGGCTCGACGACAGGGGACGGCTTCCACTCGATCCGCAAGGTATCGACCTGACCGGCTTGAACGAGAACTGGTGGGTCGGTCTCAGTCTCTTTCACCACCTGTTCACGTTCGAGCACAACGCGATTTGCGACGAGCTGAAGCGCGCGAATCCCGGCTGGGACGGCGAGCAGCTTTTTCAGACGGCGCGGCTGATCAATGCGGCCCTCATCGCGAAAATCCACACGCTCGAGTGGACCCCGGCCATCTTGGCCCACCCGGTGTTGAAGCGAGCGATGCGCGCGAACTGGTGGGGATTCGCCGGCGAATGGCTGAGAAGGCACGTGGGACGGCTCACCGACAGCGAAGTCGTGAGCGGCATCCTCGGATCCCCAACCGACCATCACGCGGCGCCGTTCACGATGACGGAGGAATTCGTCGCGATCTACCGGATGCATCCGCTCATGCTGCCCGACGCGTTCGGCTTCAGCTTGGCGATCCCAAACGCACCCGTCGATCAGCGACCGCTCGATGAGCTGGTGTTCGACAAGGCTCGGCCGATCGTCGAGAAGTACGACCTCGAGGGGGTGTTGTACTCGCTCGGAACCGGGATGGCCGGCGCGTTAGCACTCGGCAATTACTCGAACGTGTTCCGCCGACTGCAACTGCCGTCCGCCGGGCAACCGCCCGTCGCGCGATATATCGACCTGGCGGCGGTGGACATTTTCAGGGATCGCGAGCGCGGACTGCCACGATACAACCGGTTTCGCGAGCTCGTGCACTTGCCACGGCTCCGCACGTTCGAGGAGTTGAATGCGAAATGGGCGCCGGCGCTGCGCGAGGTGTACGGCGACATCGACAAGGTCGACCTCATGGTGGGACTCTTCGCGGAGACCCCTCCGCCTGGCTTCGGATTCAGCGATACCGCGTTCAGGATATTCATCCTGATGGCCTCGAGGCGCCTCAAGAGCGACCGGTTCTTTACCGACGACTACACGGCCGCCGTGTACACTCGGATCGGACTCGACTGGATCGACGACAACGACCTGCGGAGCGTCCTGCGCCGTCACTTTCCCCGCGTGGCTCCGGCGTTCGACAGCGTCCCCAACGTGTTCATGCCCTGGCGCCGGCTCACGTGAGGCTCGCGGATCACCGGACCTGCGGCGTGGTGTCAGGTGCGAAGGAAGCTAGAGATCGCCCGGGCGGTGTCGGTCGGATTGTCCTCCGCGAGGTAATGCCGGCCCGACAGGACGCGTCGCTCGACGCTCTGGGACCACTCTTGCCATTCCTTGCGTCCATCGAAGATCCCGGTCACGTTGCCCTCGGCTGCCACCAGCGAGAGTACCGGGCACGCGATCTTCCTGCGGCGCTCGAAGTCGACTTTGTCGTCATGCAGGTCGACCGAGGCGGAGGCGCGATAGTCTTCGCAGCTCACGTGCATCACGTTCGGCTGACTGAAGTAGCGACAATACTCGGCGAGAGCCTCGGGCGGGAACGTGTCGGGTCCTTGCCCGAGGCTCTTGAGCGCGCCGATGATCACGTCGGCTTTCCTGTCCAGGAGAATCTCCGGCAACGTCGGCGCGGCGAGGAAGAACCAGTGCCAGTAATGCTCCTTCACTTTCTCTGCCGGCGCTCGGAACACCGTGAGCGTGGGCACGATGTCGAGCACCACGAGCTTCGTCACGCGGTCGGGATGATCGAGCGCGATGCGGTGAGCGACGCGCCCACCGCGATCGTGGCCGACGAGATGAAACCGCTCGAAGCCGAGCGCTCGCATGACGCCCACCGGATCCTTGGCCATCTTCTTCTTGGAGTACGTGACGTGATCCGGATCGGCGGGTGGCCTATCGCTGTCGCCATACCCTCTCAGGTCGGGCGCGATGACCGTGAAGTCCTTGGCGAGGAGCGGCGCGACCTTGTGCCACGCCACGTGCGTCTCGGGCCATCCGTGCAGCAGGAGCACCGCCGGCCCTCGACCGCCATAAACGGTATGGATCGTCACCTCGTCGGTCTTGATGCGGGCCTGTGTGAACCCGGGGAACAACGCCGGCGGATCGTCGAGCGTAGCGAGCACCGGCGCCGGCCGCGGTGCCGTGCCGCAGCCCGCGAGTGTGGCGGCAGCCAGAGAGAGACCGAGGAACTCGCGCCGTGCCAGATCAGCCATCGTCAGCTCCTCCAGTGATTGCGCGATGCCAGTGAGACGCGGACTCAGTCCAGCCCGCATCCGTGCGGCCCTCCGAGAGGGCGTGCGGTTCCCGGAGCCATTCTATTGGACGAGCGACCGTCTCGAGGTTCAGAAAGAAGTCGATCCGACTTATGGCCTGAAGCGGTTCGATCCCCCGTCGCTCGACGTCTACCATGCCGATCCATCTCGTCCGAGGCTGATTGCCGAGGGCGACTCGTGGTTCAGGCATCCATGCGTGAAGGCGACGATGGCCTGGGTCGAGGGCTTCGGCTACAAGATCTATCGCTCGGACCAGCCAGGACGAAAGCTCGCGACGATGGTGGACGAGCAGCGGTATCTGCTACCGCTCCAGGACGATCGCCGCGACACGATTCTGGCGTTGTTGCTCAGCGGTGGCGGGAACGACCTCATCTGGTGGAAGAAGACTTCGTCCGAGTTGCCGAGTCCGATCTTCAAGGCCGGCAACGGCTCGCGCAATCCAAGGGACTATCTCGATGACACGGAGCTGACCGCGGCGCTCGTCGAGCTGGCCCGACTCCTGTCGGTCTTGGCCAGGAGTGTCCGCGCTCTCCGCCGCGATCTGCCGATCATCGTCCACTCGTACGACTGGTTCGAGCCCAAGGACCACGGCGCCGGGTTCACCTGGGTCAACCCCCAGCTCGACCAGATCGGGGTCCCGCGAGACCAGGCACTGAGAAACGCGATCGGCAAGGAACTGATCGATTGGCTGAGCGAGGCATATCGCGACGCGGGCTTGACGAACGACATCAGCCATGTCGATCTGCGCGGAACGGTTGATCACCGGTGGTTCGACGAGATTCACCCGACGGGCGAGGCCTTCCACGACGTCGCCCAGAAACTTGCGGCGAAGATTCCGGGTAGGCCGAAGTCAACGAAACGCCAGCGTCGTCTCGCGACCTCGACGCAGCGGGCGTGACGATGTGGAACTGGGGCCGGAACCTCCAGTGCAAACCGCGCCTACACCTCAGACCCGCGAGCGAGCTCGAGCTGCTGGAGGCGCTGCGTCAACACTGCGCGCGGAAGATACGCCCGCTTGGCTCGCTCCACTCGTGGAGCGATGTGGCGATGAGCGACGACGTTGTCGTGAGTCTCGATCGGCTCGTCCAGGACAGCGTCATCGTCACACATCCCGACGGCACGTTCACGGCTACCGTGCCCGCGGGATGGCAGATCCGCAGGTTGCTCGAAGTTCTCGGCCGCCATCAGTCCCCGCTGACGCTCCCGACCGTCGGCGCCATCAAGCGGCAGACGATCGCCGGGGCGATCTCGACGGGCACACATGGCTCGGGAGCAAGTAGCCTCTCCCATTACGTCCGCGCAGTCAGGATCGCCAGCTACTCTCGGAATGGAATGCCCGTCATTCATGACATCGACGCTGGTACCGAGTTGTCGTCGGCCCGATGCAGCCTCGGATACATGGGGATCATCGTCGCCGTCACGCTCGAATGCATCGCGGCACACGACATCGAAGAGACGTTGGCAGTCACCGGCTCGCAGCAGGACGTCCTCGACCCGGGCGAGGAATCCGAGTATCCGCTGCAGCAGTTCGTCCTCTTTCCATTCGCGTGGAAGTACTACGTCCTGCGCCGCAGAGTCGATCGCGGGCCGCGTGCCGGGACGGTTCGAAGGTGGCTGTGCACGAGAGCCTATCGCGTCTACAAGCTTGTCGCGGTGGACTTCTTCACCCATCTCATCATCAAGCTGCTCGCGCTCGTCCCGGTGGCGTGGCTCACGCGCGGGTTCTTTCACGTCCTGTCACGAACCGTCTTGACGCTGCCGCGGCTGGTCTTGCTCCTGTATCAGGTTTTGTGGCCGCGCTCGACGTTCGTCGACACCAGCGAGCACATCCTCACGCTCCGCCACTATCTTTGGCGTCACATGGAGATGGAGGTATTCGTCCCGGCGCAACACATTCGCGAAGCCTTGGATCTGGCGCGCTATATCACCGACGCATTCGCGGGCCGCATTTCGGGTGCACCGATCGACCAGCGGCTCCGCCAGGACGTCGAGCAGGCGATGGGGACGTTCCGGACGTATACGCACCACTACCCCATCACCTGTCGCCGCGTGGAGCGCGACGACACGCTCGTTTCCATGACCTCCGGGAGGAGCGAGGCGTGGGCCACACCGACCGGCAGCGGTGACTACTACACGCTGAGCTTCTTCAACTACGGGACCCGTTACGAACAGTTCTCCGGGTACTGTACCGTCCTGGCCAAGGTGCTGATCGATCATTACCGGGCGCGATTGCATTGGGGGAAATTCATTCCACCCGAGTGCCGTGCGCTTCTTCGCAAGACCTATCCGGCGAGCTGGTTCGACGAATTCGAGCGAGCCTGCTTCGGTCAAGATCCGAATGGCGTCTTTCGGAACGCCTACGCGAGAGAAGTTCTCCGCTTACCGTGACTCACGCGTGCGATGGGCCGGCGGTGTCCTCCAGCCGCACCGGCGTGCTGCCGCGCAGGAAGTCGAAGTCCACACCCTCGTTGGCCTGCGTCACGTGATCGAGGAACAGCCGACCGTAGCCGCGCGTGAAATGCGGCGCTCGCGGCTTCCACGCGGCGCGCCGGCGCGCCAGCTCGTCGTCCGCCACGCGTAGCGTCAGGCGACGGTTCGGGACGTCCAGCTCGATCTCGTCGCCGTCGCGCACCAGCGCCAGCGGTCCGCCGACCGCGGACTCCGGCGCGACGTGAAGCACGACCGTGCCGTACGACGTGCCGCTCATGCGCGCGTCCGAGATCCGCACCATGTCCTTGACGCCCTGTTTCAACAGTCGCGCGGGGATCGGCGCGGCGCCCCACTCCGGCATCCCCGGCGCGCCCTTGGGACCGACCTGCTTCAGCACGAGTACGGACGTCTCGTCGATCGGCAGCGACGGATCGTCGATGCGCTCGTGAAGATCGGCGTGGTCCTCGAAGACCACCGCGCGACCGCGATGCGTCAACAGTTGTGCCGAGGCCGCCGATTGCTTCAGCACCGCGCCGTCGGGACAGAGGTTGCCGAAGAGAATCACCGTGCCGCCCTCGTTCGCGATCGGCATGCCGAGCGGGCGGATGACGTCCTCGTTGTAGCAACGCATGCCGCTGGTGTTCTCCTCGATCGTCTTGCCGTTGACGGTCATCGCGTTGCGATGGAGCAGCGGCAGCAGCTGCTTCAGGACGACCGGGAGCCCGCCGGCGTAGACACGTTGATCACGATCTCGAGCCATCGGCGGAGACGCGGCCCCGGTATCGGCGCAATCTTCGAGCGCGTTACGAGGCCACGACCCTCGCCCCTCGAGCGAAGCAGGCGCCGCGACGGACACCAGTAAGGTGGTAACCCAATCCACGGATATCAGCATGATCGACCGTCGCAGTTACAGGCTCCGTCTCTTCCGGTGGCTTGAGCACCCTCCATGAACCCACGACTCCACGGCATGCCCGGTCCGGGCGTCATCGTGCAACTTGACAGCGGAAGTCAAAATCAACGCCCTGAGCGCATGGATTCGGACCTCACGGTCGTTCACCACGCCGCGGAGGCCGCGTTCCGTACGATTGTTATCGAGCAGAATACGCTGGTCGTCGATCGGCGCGGTTGGCGCCAAGCTGTATTACCCCGACGCCCCGACGGACCGCTCCAGCACGTCCGGATCGTGCTCGGCATCGGGAGCGGCGCCGCCCTTCGACCAACGGTTCGCGGGGGACTTCAACGACGCCGACTACTGTCTTCGCGTGGCGGCGTCCGCTGGGGACCCTCGATTGCGGCCGATCCGTACTACCACCCGCATCGTTCCCGCCGCCACATCGATTACCGGATCGGAACGTGATCAGACCCGGGGTGGAGCCAACCCCTGTTGTTCCCTGCTCGGATCGCTTACCATCATGGCGTGGTGCTCATGCCGCGGTCGCGTTGCACTCCTGTTCGGGCCGGCGGAACGCGTGATTCGGCGGCGAGAGCTCCGGAACGCTCCCGACGCTGGGAGAGCCCATGATGCGCCATCGCATCATCGTCGCGCGCGATCGGCCGGAGCTGCTCGAGACGCTCGTGAGGAAATTTTCCGTCGTGTCGTCGGTCGAGGTCATCACTGATCGTCGCGACGGCGAGCGCCGCCAGCGCGCGCAACTGCGGCTCCCCGACCGCCGCCAGGGTGATCGACGCGAGGCGACCGCCGACGTGCAGGCGGAGCTGTGGGTCGACGGCTATGTGGTCGTCCGGGTCGGCTGAACGACGGATTTAGAGGGCTCGGCGCGGTGACGTTTGCCGACCGATCGCTCTGGCGTCTGCTGCTGGTAGGCGGCCTGGTCGGTCTCGCGACCGTGGGCGCCGCCGCGCTCGACCCGCTGGGGTTCTTCGAGGGTGCCGAGCTCAAGGGGCTCAACGCCCACTTCCGGCTCCGTGGTCCAGTGCGTCCCATCTCGCCCATTGTCATCGTCACCATCGACGAAGATTCCTTCGATGAGCTGAACCAGACCTGGCCCTGGCCCCGGGCGCTCCACGCCCAGCTCCTCGACATCGTGAGCCGGGCCCGGCCTGCGGCGATCGGCCTCGATCTCGTGTTCGCCGAGCCGTCCTCGCGCGGCGCCGCGGACGACCAGGCGCTGGCTCTGGCCGTGGCGCGCGCCGGCAACGTGGTGCTCGGCGCGGCCCTGACCACCGTCACCGAGGCGCGCTTCGTGAAGGAGGACCTGAACCCGCCGATCCGGCCGATCCGCGACGGCGCGCGCGCGTTCGGCTACGTGAACTTCGAGGCGGACTCCGACGCTTTCGTGCGGCGCGTCACCTTGGCCCATCCATTCCAGGGACAGGACCTGGTGGGATTCGATCTCGGGCTCTACCGTCTTGCCGGCGAGAGAATTCCGGTGCCCCGCTCGCTCATGCTGGAGCGTGAGACGTTCATCAACTTCCGCGGCGGACCGCGCACGTTCCCGAACGTGCCCTACCACCAGGTGCTCGCGGGACAGGTTTCCCCCGATGTCTTTGCCGGCAACATCGTGCTCATCGGGGCCACCTCGCCCGTGCTGCACGACGTCTTTCCGACTCCGTTCGCGCCCCGCGGCGACATGTCCGGGGTCGAGATCCACGCCAACGCGCTCGAGACCATGCTCCAGGGCATCCCGATCCGGCGCGCACCGCCGGCCGTCGCGGCGATCTTGGCCGTGCTGGGCGGCGCTCTCGCCGTGTGGATCGCCTCGACGGTGCGGCCCTTCGTCGCGCTCGTCCTCGTGGGCGGCGCCGTTGTCGGCTACCTGGCCGGGACTCACGCCGCGTTCCTCTCGGGGTGGTGGATGGCGGCGCTCCCCGCCCCGCTCGCCCTTGGGACGGCGTACGGGGGCACCGTGCTGCGGAACTTCGTGCGCGAGCGGCGAGAGAAGCGGCGCCTCTCGCGCTTCTTCTCGCCCGCGGTCGTGCAGACGATCATCCGGCAAAAGGACGACGGCAAGCTGAGCGCGGCGCGGCGGCGCATGACCGTGCTCTTCTCCGATATCCGCGGCTTCACCACCATGTCCGAGCGGATGGCGCCGGAAGACGTGGTGGCGATGCTCCGCGAGTACCTGACCGCGATGACCGAGGTCGTGTTCAAGCACGGCGGCACCGTGGACAAGTACATCGGCGACGAGATCATGGCCCTCTACAACGTGCCGCTGGAGGTGGCGGATCATGCCGACCGTGCGGTGCGAACAGCGCTGGAATTCCAGGAGAGGTTGAGGCCCCTCGCCGAGCGTTTCAGCGCTCGCTACGGCGGCACGCTTCAGTGCGGCGTGGGCATTCACACGGGCGATGCGGTGGTGGGGACCATCGGCTCCGAGCAGCGTCTCGAGTACACCGCGATCGGGGACACCATCAACCTCGGTGCGCGCCTCGAGAGCGCCACCAAGGAGTTCGGTGTGTCCATCATCATCAGCGAAGCCACGTACGTGGATCTGAAGAGCCAGTTCGCCACGAGGTACCTGGGCGAGGTGCACGTGAAGGGGAAGGAGATCCCCGTGAAGATCCACGCAGTGCTCACGCCTGCTGCCGGGGAGGCGACCAGGGACAGCAGGGACGTTCAGGCTTGACAACGCGCCATCGCGTCGATTATTCGGGGAGTGGGGTTTCGTGCTCGCAGGGTCGCGCCGTTCACAGTTCTCGGCGGAAGGAGTGCTCTATGGGACACCGTCGCCCTCGCTGTCCGGGGAGCATCACCCTGCTCGTCATCGTGAGCACGCTCTGGCCCGTCCTGGCCTGGGCGCAAGCGCCCGCAGCCGGGGTCGTCACCACGATCCAGGGGCAGGCGACCGTGGCGCGTCCCGTGGTGCCCCAGCCGATCCCGCTCAAGTTCAAGGACGATCTGTTCGTGCGGGATCGCATCGAGACCAGAGAGGACTCGATCGTCCGGGCTCTGCTGGGCGGCAAGGCCCTCGTGACGATCCGGGAGCTGTCCGTCTTCACGCTCAGCGAGGAGCCGGGCCGGGCCACCGTGGAGCTGAACAGCGGAAGAGCCGCGCTCGGCGTCGCGAAGAGCCTGCTCCGGCCGGGCGAGGTGATCGAGATTCGCACTCCCAACGCGGTTGCCGGAGTTCGCGGGAGCCTGCTCGTCGCCGAGGTGACACTGGTCGGAGGCGTCCCTCAGACGACGTTCACGGCACTACAGGTGACCTTGCCGATCCTGGTGTCCTCGGTGGCGCGCCCCGGCATCACGGTCTCGCTCAACGCCAACCAGGCGGTTGGCATTGCGGGTCTCGGGGCGGCAGCCGTCGTGGGGCCGGTGCAGAACATCACTCCTGCCCAGGCACGCGACGCTGCGCGGGCGACGGTCGCGCCCAAGCCGGCCGCGCAGAGTGCCAGCACTCCGCTTGCAGGCCAGATCAGTGCGGACAAAATGACGGAGGCCGCTGAGCTCGCCTCGCTGTTCACCCCGGCCTCTTCCGCGACCGTCGCGCCGCCCGTGACGACCACGGCTGCGCCGTCGACCGCCAGCCTCGGGGTCAACGCCACAGCCGCGACGACCGGAGCCGAGACGATCGCGCCGGCGCAGATCAGCCCGCCCGGCACTCCGCTGGTGATTTCCGGGCAGACGCTGACGCTGGGGGGGTCGCTGCTCCAGCTTGGCGCTTTCACCTCAACCATCGCTGGCCCGCTCGTTCAGATCGACGGGAGCACGGTGAGCGAGACCGGCACGACCGCGGCCCTGCTCCTGATCGCCCCGAACGGGCTGACGAGCACCATGACGGGCCCGTTGTTCAGCCTCACTGGCAGCTCGATCACATCGAGCGGCCCGACCTTTGACTTCCAGGGCCCTGGTGGTCTCAGCAGCACCACGACCGGCCCGCTCATCTCGAGCGACCCGAGCAGCCTGACGAGCGCCCAGCAGATCATCCTAGTGGATGGCTTCACCCTGAGCCTGACGGGCTCCCTGCTCCAATCGCAGGATACGAGCTTCGCCACGACCAGCGATCAGTTCTCCTTCTTTGCACTGACCGATGGAGCCAGCGTGACCACCTCCGCGACCACGGATCCGCTCCTCAAGTTCACAGGGACCGCCAGCGGCCTGAGCAAGGTGACCGCGGCTCGGAACTTCCTGCCGCTGAGTATCACGGCCTCTGGCAACCCGGCGCCCTCAATGACGCTGTCCGGCCCACTCCTCAGCGCGAGCCACACCGACTTCAAGACCGGCGATCCCAACGCCAACACGTTCTCGTTCCTGTTCGTCGGGGACAGCTCTGCGCTCACCAGCACGAGTACGTCGCCGCTCCTGTCATTCGACAGCTCCACGGTGGACACCTCGGGAAGCTTCCTGAGCCTTCGACGCTCGAGCTCGCCGAGCTCCCCGAGCCGGCTCATGCTATCAGGGCCGCTGTTCGTGGCGACGAACGGGAGCAGCTTCAACACCTCGAGCCTCGGGTTCGGAGCGACCTTCGCGACGTCCGGCCAGGCGTGCTGTTCGGGATTCTCGGTCAGCCAGGGGGCTCAGCTCTCCAGCACAACCCCGTTGCCGTTGATTCAGCTCACCAACTCAACCTTCAGCGCTGGACCGGACGCCCAGTCCGGGAGCCATTTCTTCAGCCTGGCTGACTCCGGGCCGCCAGATGGGATCACCGCCCCGGCGAGCGTGAGTCTGGCGGGCCCGCTGCTGAGCGTCGCCGGCAGCACGATCTCGGCCCTGTTCAGTCTCCTCCGGGTGAGCGATTCGAGCTTCGCGAGCACGAGCGCGGATCCGCTGATCCAGCTCAACGCGAGCACGGTGAGCGTCGGAGGGATTGATCCATTCACGAACGCGACGAGCACGGCTCGGCTCTTGAGCCTCTCCGGCACCGGCAGCTCGCCAGCGACCCTGAGCCTTCGGGGCCCACTGTTCAGCGCGACCAACGCCAACATCACCACCACGTCAGAACCGTTCGGCATCTTTGCGGGTGGGAGCTTGACAACAACCGGGACGGCCGCCCCACTCATCTCGTTTTCGGGGGGGACGGTGAAAGCCGGGAACCATCTCGTTCACGTTCGGGGATTCGCAACGGGCGGCTCCATTCCGGCCAGCGTGAATCTTTCAGATCCCCTGCTCTCGGAGAACGGGACCACTTTCAACGTGAGCGGAAACTTGCTTCGACTCACCGACGCCGGGTCGCTGTCGAGCACGACGACTCAGCCTCTGATCAGCCTGACAGGCGGCAGTTTCACGGGACCTCCGGCGGGATCAAGCTTGGGCGGGTCACTCCTGCGTATGTTCTCGGAAGCTGGCCAGTCGGGCAGCCTCCTGTCGCTCGTCGGACCTTACCTCGTATCTTCCGGCACCGTCTACAATGCACCTGACGCGAGCGCGTTCAACATCGCCGATGGCGCCGTCATCCACAGCAGCAGCACCGCGCCATTCGCATCATTCTCCGGGGGATCTCTATCGACTCCATCGTCCACTCTGATCTCTCTAGCGAGCAACACCAGCTTTACAGTGCCGGGCCAACCGACTACGGTCGGAAGTGGTGTATCCCCTATTGTTACCCTGACCGGGCCACTCTTCTTGGGTACGAACACGTCCATCACTTCGGGGAATCCGACAGCGAATACCTCAGGTCTGATGTTCATCGGTGACAGCTCCGTGCTCGCGAGCACGACGACATCGCCGCTCTTGTCGTTCGACGGTTCGACCGCAAACGGTGGCTTCATCTTGACCCTCCGCCGATCCACCTCCGTAGCCGCTCCGAGCACGCTCGTGCTGGCGGGGCCCCTCTTCTCGGCCGTGAACGGAAGCACGTTTACCCTCGGGAGCAGCGCATTCGGCCAGACGTTCGGCACCGCTCCCGCGGCGTGCTGCGACGCCTTTTTCATCGGTCAGGGTGCCCAGCTGAGCAGCACGAGCGCGCAACCATTGATCCTGCTCACAAATTCCACGCTCAACGCGGGACCTAATACTAATTCGGGAGGCGATGTGATCGGGGTCTTCAATACCTTCACTGGTGCCCCCGCAGCAGAGCTCGTGGCACCCGCCAGCCTCGTGCTTTCGGGGCCCCTCTTCTCGGTCACCGGTGGATCTGTCTCTGCCCTGTTCAGCCTGCTCAACATCGGTCGCTCCAGTGTGACCAGCGCGACGGGCAACCCCCTGATCAACCTCTCCAACACGACGGTGTCCCTCGGTGGGCTCAACCCCATCAACAACGCGATCACGATAGGCCGGTTGGTCAACGTCGTTTCGTCTGCGACTGCCGGGACGAGCGCGTCGCCTGCATCTTTATCGCTGACCGGGACCGGGCCACTGCTGTCGGCCGCGAACTCCAGTCTGACCCTGACAGGGGACGTTGTGGGCGTGTTCAACGGCGCGACCTTGACCTCTGATGCACAAGATTTTCAAGCGGGCATCGTGAGCTCCACGCCCCTCATCCAGCTGAGTGGTGGGACTACGCTGACGACCGGAACGACCTCGATCAATGGGCGCCTCCTCAACGTGAGTGGGACGGGCGGGTCTGACGGGACCAGCCGAGCCGAAGTGATCATGGCTGGCCCGCTGCTGAGTAGCGTGGCGAGCACGCTGAATCTGAGTGGGGGGCTGGTGGCTGTCTCTCCCGGGGGTCGCGTCAGCACTGGGGTTTCGACGGTGCCGTTCACCTCGATTACCGGAGGCACGCACGCGATCGCGAGCAATGCCGGGACGCAGATGTTCGGCCTCGTCGGCAGCAGCACGGCCGTAGATCCGCAAAGCGGACTCACGCTAGGTACCGACCGGCCGATCCGAGGGGCGACCCGGCCGGACGGGACGCAGCCCCTCCTCGTTCCACTGCTGCAAACATCCGGGGCCACCGTCACTGGTCAGCAGGTGCTGCGGATCGACACCGCGCTCTTCGAGGCGACGGCGCCGCTGCTGAATCTGGTCGCGTCAAGCGGGCTCACGACGAGCGTGGACGCCATCAACCTGAACAACCGGGCGAACGTGTCGATGCTGGGCAGCGATCTGGTCCGGCTGGATGCCAGCACGCTCAGCGTGTCGAGCGGGGCGCTGGCGAGAGTGGCCGGGAGCAAGCTCACGCTGGGCGGGAACTTCCTGACCATGGTCAACGGCGCGACGCTGAACCTGTTCTCGGGACCACTGCTGAACGTCTTGAACGGCGGCTTCGTGAGCATCACCGGCGCCCTGGTGAACTTCGGGGGGACGGGCGGCAACCTGATCAACGTCCAGAACACTCTGGTCCCCACCGGGTTCATCAACGGGGTGCCGGTGTTCAGCAGCCTGGGCGGCACGAACGGTTATACGGTCACCAACTCGACGCCCCTCGTGGGCCTCAACTCCCTCGGGACGATCAAGATCAACGGCACGACCCTGCCCAGCGGGGCGACGTCGTCCTCAGGGGTCACCGGCAGCCTGATCGCCATCCAGGGTGGCGGCGGGACGGTGAAGATCGGTCCCTAGCAGATCAGTACGTCCAGCTGAGGATCAACGTGGCCACGTTCCGGTCGTAGGTGAAGACGGCGATGTTGGAGTGGCTCCGCGACGCCTGGTAATTGGCCGTCAACGCCAGGTTGTAGGGCAGGGGGAGCGTGAGGCCGACGACGTGTGTGTACTCGGTGTCCGACCGGCGCACGGTGTTCGGGGCCTGGACCGGCAACACCGCATTGACGTGTTCGTAGTTGCGGAGGTGGACGTCGAAGTCGTAGTTGGCGCGTAGGCGCCACCACGGGAGCGTGTACTGCGCGCCCGCCAGCACCCGGTTCCCGCGGTACGCGTAGTCCTTCCCCTCCGTGTCGTCCCAGTCGAACTGGTAACCCACCTTGATCAGATGCTTGTCGTCCGCGAAGCGAAAGACGTGCGTGAGCCCGATCAAATAGTTGGTCGCTGACCGTTTCTCGTCGTGCGGCAGACCTCGGTCCTGAGCGAACTGCTTCGACTGATAGCGGAGCTGAAGGGCGTCAAGGTTCCACGAGTTCAGGGCGACAACGGCGCTGGGCACGACGGTGTGACGCTGAACGAACTCGTGCCCGCCGAGCGTCAGATAATCGTAGGTGTACTGCAGACCCCCCTGATACGGTACGCCGTTCACCACGTTGCGATACGTCGTTCCGATCCCGCCGAGCGCGTCGAGGATGTTGAATTTGGGCAAGTCGTTGTTGTAGGTGGCGTAGAACGAGGCCGTGGCGGTGGCATCGAAGCCGCCCTGTCGGAAGAACGAGTAGTCGCCGCGGAGCGACGCAAGCTCACCGAAGCTCGTCTGCTCCCGCTGGCGCAAGGCCACGACGAGCGGATCCCGGCTGTTCGGAGCCGGGCTCACGGGTACGTTGTCGTCGTAGTACCCGCCGAGCCGCACCTCGGCGTGGAATCGCCGCTCCTTTTCCCGGGCCGCCGTGACGACGCCCAGTAGCCGCTCGGCAGGGCCGGTGAGGGGCGACGCCGGCTGGAGCTTGAGCGACTCGTTGATCTCGGATGCAGCCTGCGCCTCGAGACCCAGCACGGCGAACGCCAGCCCCGAATAGAAGCGCGTGAGCTGCTGGATGTTCGGGTCCGCGCTGGTGCCGACCCGGAACGCCCGCAACGCTCCTTGATAGTCCTTCTTCCGATACCGCATGAACCCGACGTAGTACCCGAGACTCTCCTGGCGCGGATTCTGCCCGAAGGCCTCCTCGAGCAGCGGCTGAGCCTGGTCGTACTTGGCCTGGCCGAAATAGAGCGCGCCGAGCTGGAACAGGATCGCCTGGTCATGAGGCTCGAGACCACGGGCCTTCTCGAGGGCCGGGGTCGCGTCGTTGAACCGCCTGAGCGCGATGTTCACCAGGCCCGTGTAGTAGAGGGCATCGACGTTGTTGGGATCCAGCTGGAGCGCCTCGCGCAGAGCGGCGAGTGCGTCGTCGTAACGCTTCTCTTCGTAGGCGATCGAAGCCCTGGCGACGAACACGGAGGCCTCTTCGGGCTGCGCTGCGGCGGACGCGATCAGGAGTGCCGAGAGGACCAGCACTGCCCCGAGAATGCCAGCGTACCGGGCGACTATTTCGGCGAGGCGACGACGCCTCTCGACTGCTCCTGCTGTTGCCAATCACCCTCCATCTTCGGAGTGAGCGGGCCATCGAAGAGTGACAGTCGATTCGAATCCCGCACTGATGTATCACCGGCAGGTAGAACCTGTCAAGCCGGCAGCGGCCGCGCTACTTCTGCGAGTCGGCGTCATCCTGGCTTTGCGTGTTCGGGTTGCGAGGGTTGTTCTTCGTGTCGATTCGCGTCTCGGCGTTGTCGATTCCCATCTGCACGCCCTGGGGAGCGGCCATCTGCTCAGCGCGTTCGAGCCCGCGCACGGCGCTCCACGCGTTCCCCGGGCCGCTGTCGGGGCCAGCGAGACCGCGACGGCATCGAGCGGATAGGCGCGGATGCACTCCTCGACGTCCATCGCCATGAGATTCCGGAACAGCATCGTCGTCGGCTTCATCAGGACTTCGCCAAGCGAGATGGTCGGAAACTCCAGCGGAAAGCCGCCGGCGCTCCACACGCCGCGCTTGACCGCCTCGGCCACCTGACGGAGATGCGCGTTGCAGTTCGTCAGCTCGGACCACGAGTTCGCGATGCCGATGACGGGACGGCCGTCGAACACGGCGTCGCTGAAGCCTTCGGACTTCCGCCACGAGCGGTGCGCGAATCCGTCGAGATCGGTGCGCCCGAACCAGTTGCGGCTCCTGAGTGGGTGTGCTGTCATGAGTGGATTATATAGATGGGGGTCTCCGATAGAGATGGGGGCCCCGAAATGGCCCCCATACCCCCAAACGCTCGGAAGCGCCCCGGCGGAGCCGGGACGCTCCTCGATATTCGGCGCGGCTCTTTTAGGAGGAACATCGATGCGATTAGCGGGCAAGGTTGCGGTGGTGACTGGCGGCGGCAGCGGCATCGGCCGAGGCATCGTGCTGGCAATGGCCCGCGAGGGCGCCGACGTCGCCATCCCGGACATCCAGGCGATGAACGCGGAGAAGGTCGCGGCCGAGGTCAAGGCGCTCGGGCGCAAGAGCATAGCGATGAAGACGGACGTCACCAGCTCGGCTGACGTCCAGGCCGCGTTCGATCGCATCCGCGAGGCGATGGGCAAGATCGACATCCTCGTGAACAACGCGGGGATGGCCGCGCCGCCCGGCATGCCGTTCACCAACAACACGGAAGACGACTGGGACCGCGCGTTCGCGGTCAACACCAAGTCCGTGTTCCTCACGTGCAAGGCCTTCGCGCCGTACTTCATCGAGCGCAAGGCCGGACGCATCATCAACATCGCCTCGATCGCGGGGCCGCTCGCCTCGCTCACGATGCCGCCGTACAGCGTCGCGAAGCAGGGCGTCATCACCTTCACTCGCGTCGTCGCCAAGGAGCTGGCGCCGCACGGCGTCACCGCCAACGCCATCTGCCCGGGCGTGCTCTACACCGCGTTCTGGGAGAAGCTCGCGGCGCACATTGCGGCCACGAACCCGGCGTTCGCCGGCATGTCGCCGCGTGAGGTGTTCGAGCGGCGCGTGAAGGAGATCGTGCCGATGAAGTGCGAGCAGACGCCGGAAGACATCGGGAACGCGGCAGTGTTCCTCGCGTCCGACGAGGCGCGATACATCACCGGCCAGGCGCTCAACGTCGACGGCGGCTGTGTGATGTGGTAGGTCGATGATAAGAGCCCATCTGCTTCGTTGGCTCGTCCGGCCCTCCCTGCGACGTAGGCGGCCTACGTCTCAGTCGGGCCGCTCCTCGCCGCCTCGCATCTGGACCCTTCTCATCGACCTACAGGGTGGGAGGACGCGATGAACTTCGATTTCACCGAGCAGGAAGAGGCGTTCCGCAAAGAAGTTCGAGGCTGGCTCGAGGCCAACCTCCCGGACGATTTGCGCGGCCGCGCGTTCGCATCATCACGAGCCGACCGGGACGAGGTCACGAAGCTCCGCGCCTGGCAGAGGACGATGGCCGAAGCCGGCTACGTCGGCATGGATTGGCCGCGGGAGTTCGGCGGCCGCGGCGCGCGCATCACCGAGATGGTCATCCTCTACCAGGAGATGGCGCGCGCGGAGTCGCCGCAGCTCGTGAATCGCGGCGGCGTGTCGATGCTCGGCCCGACGCTGATGACGTGCGGCACGCCGGCGCAACAGGCGCGCTTTCTGCCGAAGATTCGCACGGCCGAGGAAATCTGGTGTCAGGGATTCTCCGAGCCGAATGCGGGCTCGGACCTCGCGAATCTCCAGACGCGGGCGGTGCGCGACGGGAATCACTACGTCGTGAACGGTCAGAAAGTCTGGACGAGCATGGGCCACGTGGCCGACTGGGGCTTCTTCCTCGTGCGGACCGATCCCAGCGCGGCCAAGCACAAAGGAATCAGCTTCCTGTTGATCGACATGAAAACACCGGGAATCACGGTGCGTCCGCTCCGCCAGATGACGGGCGAGGCCGAGTTCAACGAGACCTTCCTCGACAACGTGCGCGTGCCGGTCGAGAACCTCGTCGGCAAGGAGAACGAAGGCTGGAGCGTGGCGATCACCACGCTCGCCTACGAGCGCGATCTGCTGACGTTCATCCGGCACATCTCCCTCCGGAACGCGCTGCACCGGCTCGTCGGGCTCGTGAAGGGCAGCGAGCGCGCGAACGACCCGATCATCCGCCAGAAGATCGCCGAGCTGTGGATCGGCGAGCAGGCGCTGGCGCTGAACGGCTATCGCAGCTTGACGAAAATTCTCCGGGGCGGGCAGCCGGGTCCCGAAGGCTCGATCTCGAAGCTCTCCTGGAGCCAGCTCGATCAAGAGGTCGCGCTGACGGCGACGCAAGTGCTCGGGCCGTACTCGCAGATTGCTCCCGGCTCGTCCTGGGCGCCGGACGACGGGCAGTGGGAATTCTACGAGCTACTGGCGCGGGCGAGTGGCATCCGCGCCGGAACCACGGAGATTCTCAAGAACATCCTGGGCGAGCGCGTGCTCGGTCTGCCGAAGGACTGACGCGGAGTCGCACCAGGTGGCTTCATGAAACCCGAGACTCACTACGCGCGGAGTGGATCGTAACGCAGCCGCGCCGGCGTGACCGCCGGCGCCGAGAGGAAGCAGACCAATGAGTGATCTCCTCTACGAAGTGAAGGACAAGATCGCCACCATCACGCTCAACCGGCCCGACAAGCTCAACGCCTTCACCGGCGACATGATCGATGCGTGGCAGAAGTCGCTCGGCGAGGCGCAGCGCGACGACAGCGTGAACGTCGTCATCGTCACGGGAGCCGGGCGCGCGTTCTGCTCCGGCGGCGACGTTGGGCGCATGCGGCGCGACGGCGAGGCGCCGGGCGCACTCGACGGGAAGAACTCGCTCTGGGAAGGCGTGCACCGCGTGCCGAAGCAGCTCGAGCAGATGGACAAGCCCGTCATCGCGATGGTGAACGGTCTCGCCGTCGGCGCGGGCATGGGCATGTGCGTGATGTGCGACGTGCGCATCGCGGCCGAGTCCGCGCGATTCTCCACTGGCTACGTGAAGGTAGGGCTCGTGCCCGGCGACGGCGATACGTATTTCCTGCCGCGCCTCGTCGGTCCGGCGAAGGCGCTCGAGCTGTTGTGGACCGCCGACTTCATCGAGGCGCCCGAGGCGCATCGGCTCGGGATCGTGCAGCGTGTGGTGCCGGATGCCCAGCTCAAGGAAGCCACCTACGCGCTGGCGCGACAGATCGCCGACGGCCCGCAGATTCCGATCCGCATGATCAAGCGGCTCGTCTACCAGAGCATGAAGCTCGATCTCCGCACGCATCTCGATCTTGTCAGCTCGCACATGTCGATCGTGCGCCAGACCGCCGATCACGCCGAAGGCGTGGCCGCGTTCAAGGAAAAGCGCCCGGCGAAGTTCCAGGGACGCTGAGCATGACGGACGAACCATCGCGCCGAGACGAAAAGATCGTTGCCGCCGAGGAAGTGACGATCCAGCAAGGCGGCGTCGCGCGCGTCGTGGCGACGAACGTTCGCGTGCGACAGGGCGGGATCGGCGTGGCGAAGAGCGACAGCGTCCGGGTGACGTCCGGCGCCGTCGGCGTCGTGCTATCGCGAGACGCGACCCTCGAGCAGACCGCAACGCCCGTCGTGATCGCGGGCAAGCACGCGCGGCTCGATCAGGCGGCGGGCGGGGTCGTGATCGCCAACTCCGTCCACGCGACGCAGAGCGCTGTCGGCTTCCTGGTCGCGCGTAACGTCAGCGGCGACGTGCGTGTGATGTTCGGGCCGCGAGCCGCGTTCGCGTTCGGCGCCGGGCTCGGGTGCGTGATCGCCGCGGTTCGACTGCTTCGCCGCGTGTTTCGGTAGTGAGCTTTTTGTATGTGATGGAGTTTGACGGTGACAAGATCTCAGGCTGGGGCCCGCAGAGGAGGCGGCATTTCGCCCGCCCGGGTCGCGGGGCGAGGGAGCCGAGGGAGCATGGCCGGCGGTCTGGCCCATGTGCTAAAAGGGACAGGAAGGTCACGCTTGCGCCACTCATAAGCGGTTGGGAGGAAGAACATGCTGAAGCTGCTCTCCGGGACGTTCGTCGGAGCCGCTATGGTGTTGATGCTCATTCCCTTGGCGCACGCGATCACGATTACGGGCGCGACGCTTTCGTCCGGAACCGTGACGGTCTCGGGGAACAAGGCGGCCAAGTCCGCCGCCATCTCCTGGGAAGCGACGCCGGTCACGACCTCCACCAGAGTTGGGACCTTTACCTTCACGACGGCGAGTGTGCCTGCGGATTGCGTCGGGACCCTGAGTGACGGTGCTTCCACGATCGTGGTCGCCATCAATGACTGCACCCCCGCTCCACCTCCAGTCACGTTCCCGGCCACGGGGCAGACGACGTGTTGGAACAGCAGTGGGGCCGTGATTGCCTGTCCAGGCACGGGGCAGGATGGCGACATCAAGGCCGGGGCGGCGCTGAGCTATACCGATAACGCCGATGGCACCATCACCGACCACAACACGGGGCTCATGTGGGAGAAGAAGGGCGACGACGGGACTATCCACGACAAGGACAACTCTTACACGTGGGCCAACGCCTTCACGGTCCATGTCGCCGGGCTGAACGCGGGCGCGGGCTTCGCCGGCTACACCGACTGGCGGCTGCCCAACGTCAAGGAGCTACAGAGCATCGTGAACTACGAGCACGTCAACCCGGCGGTGTCTCCCGCGTTCAACAACAGTTGCGCTGCCTCCTGCACGGTGCTGACCTGCAGCTGTACCGTGGCGTACAACTACTGGTCGTCGTCGTCGTACGCCTACAACCCGCCCACCGCGTGGTACGTCAACTTCTTCGTCGGCAACGTGAACGACGACTTCAAGAACTTCAGCGCTTATGTGCGTGCCGTGCGGGGCGGCTTGTGATCGACTCTTTGGCCCTTTGAATCATTTGATTCTTTGAGGGGGGTCTGGGGGGCAATGCCCCCCGACCGTGGCCGCGATGGCTCAGGCCGAGCATCTGCCGATCTACAAGGCGAGTTACGACCTGACCCTGAATCTGGAGCGGGTCACGCGGAGCTTCTCGCGGGCAAACAAGTACGCTCTCGGGGCCGATCTCCGGGATGGAACGCGGCGGGTGCTCAAACTGATCGTCCGCGCCAACGCCCGGCGCGACAAGGCGCCGCTGCTCCTGGAGGTGCGCGAGGAGATCGAGGCGTTGAAAGTGGTCCTGCGGCTGTGCCAGGACGTGAAGGCATTTTCCAACTTCGGCGCCTTCGGGCAGGCCATCGGGCAGGTCGTGGAGATCGCCAAGCAGAACGAAGGCTGGCTGAAAAGCCAGCGTCAGCATGCGCCATCGTCCATCAGCAGCACTACGGCGCTGCCATCGACGAACGCCACGGCGGCGCGCGGTAGGTGATCGAGCAGGTCGCGAAGGACTGTCGCGGCGACATCGCGCATGACTCGCTTCTGGGGAAAGCTTGGGGCCTCCTCAGCCACGGCAGTGTCGTAGCACAAGTCGATCCTAGAGCTATCCTAGAGCGGTATAGCGAGCCGCCGGGATCGCAGCGCAACCGGGGGCAGGTCGCCGACTGCGGCAGCCGCCGCAATCAGCGTACGCCGGTCGTCCCCTGACAGCCGCGCCAGGTCGCCGTCCTTGAAGTAAGCGAGGGC
>JBGPTW010000011.1:0-67186 GCA_041490825.1 Methylomirabilia bacterium
TACCGTGTCACGAAGCGCCTCGATGGGCCGGTCGTCGACTTCTCGTGGTCGGGGTTTGATGATGGCGATCCGACAAGCGGCCGAGCCTCGGCCAGGGTCGACGGCGATACGATGCGCGGGAAGCTCTTCATTCACCAGGGAGACGACTCGACCTTCGTAGCGAGGCGCGAGCCCGTTGGCAAAGCGCGGTTGGAGTCTAACGAGCCGCTGCAACCGCCGGCCGCGGCACGGACCGCGCGTGTTCCGGCAAGGCGAAGCGTACGTCACGGCCGCGGCTGACCGGCGGTGTTAGCCACCGCTGAGAGCAAGTAAGTCTTGTGCCTCTACCAGAGCCGCGAGAGAACGGCGACCTACCGCCCGGCGTGCATCCAGCATCCCTCCGGTGAGGTCCTGGATCGCTTTGGTGTCGGCTCGGACCGCCGTAAGGCGCTGGCCCTCCGTCTCGCACGCGTGCATCGCATCGCGCAAGCAAGCGGCCACGTGGCGCGATTCGTGATCTTCGGGTCCTTCGTCACCAACAAGGTCGACCCCAACGACGTCGACGTCTTCCTGCTCATGGCCGACACCTTCGACGCGGCCCATCTGACCGGAGACGCCTCACTGCTCTTCGACCATGCCGCCGCGTAGGCGCACTTCGGAACCAGCGTGTTCTGGCTGCGGCGCCTGGCCGCGTGGCCCGATGAGCAAACGGCGATAGAATTCTGGCAGGTCAAACGCGGCGGCGGCCGGCGAGGCATCGTCGAAGTCGTTCCGATGGAGGCATCATGATCAGCACCGATCAGGAGCTCAACGCTACGCTGGAGCGCATCCTCCATCTCCAGACCCAAGTGGCCCATCTCCGCAAGACGGAGACCAACCCCACGAACTACCACCTTTCGGCATCTGCGTTTCTCGCCGAAATCGACCGGATGCAGCTTGAGGTTCGCGAGTATCTCTCCCTACATCCTGGTGAACTCAAGGCCAGCGCGTGAAGCAGCGCTACCGCGTGGCTAACTTCTGCTTCAGCCGACCGGCTTCGCCGGCGGCTGAAGCATGCGTTCGGCGCGCGAATGGCAGTTCCCAGGAACGGAGGGCTGATCGGCCCCCCGCAAGGAGATACGCTCATGCTACGACCCAAGGCCCTGGATCATGTCGCTCTCCAGGTCACCGACATGGATAAGACCCTGCGCTTTTATCAGGTGCTTGGGCCGGAGGTGCTGCGCACCTCCGGCCCCAATGCCGAGCGGCTACGGTCAGCCGTAGTCAAGGTTGGTGGCCAGGAGATCAACGTGTTTTGCCGTCCCGATTTCGTCCCGGTCGACAAGGAGAATCCGGTCGGAATGCACCATTTCTGCGTGAACATGGAGGCCGCCTCGGTCGCCGAGCTCATTGCCGACCTGGGGCGGGCCGGAGTCGAAATCTTCAGGGGGCCTGTGGAACGGGAGACCGGTACATCCGTGTTTGTCCACGACCCGGACGGCTTCAAGGTGGAACTCCGGATCGAGAAGGCGAAAACTTGATCGTCGCGCGGGTATCGCCGAACAGGGCAGTGCACCGGACCGGCGCTCGCGTTGCTCGCTCCGGCCGGTGAGTGTCGTCGTTCGCCCAAGGCAAGCTCATGAGCGCAAGACCCAATAGACCGGCTAGATGACGTCACGACATGAGCAACACCCTCCGACGGATCGTGCGCCTGGTTCAGAACGGAGACGTGCGGATTTCCGCTCACGGATATGACGAGATGGCCGAAGACGGTATGCTTGCGGGTGAAGTGCTCGACGGAGCCGGGACCGCAGTTGTGGTCGAAGACTACCCAGAGTACGCGAAGGGGCCTTGCGTGCTTGTCCGCCAGTTCGATCGTAGCGGACGACCCATTCTCGTCGTTTGCGGGAATTCCGAAGGACCAGACATCGCCGATGGTGCTCGTTACTGCCTATCATCCGGACCCGGCACGATGGGCAGATGATTTCCTCCGGAGGAAGCCATGACCAAGAGGCGCCATACCAAGCTGGTTCGCGAAGGCCGATACGCGGCGGAGGTGGAAGTTGAGTTGATCGAAGCGGGAGACGATTGGTCACCCTACTTGTCCCTCGACGACGCGCACAAGCTCGATGATGTTCGTGAGGCCTTACGCCGAGGGGACGTCCTTGCGGCGTCGCGCCTCGCACGCGTGTTCAGCCTCACCCCGATCTCTGCGTGAGGGCCTGGGCGAACAAGCGCATGCAGCGTTAGATTGCGGAGGTGAATGACCTCCAGGGAGGTGAGGCCATGCGCTCGATCGTTGCAATCGTCGTCGTGATCATCAGCGCCGTCGCCGCCGGTCCGGCGCGCGCCCAGGACGTCCGCGAGCTGCTCGGCTCGTGGATCATCGACGGCTACAAGTTCGAACCGGGCGACCGCAGCCCGCGCGGCACCATCGCGTACGATCCCGAGGCCAACGTCTTCCGCGGGACGTACGTCGGCCTGAAGCTTCCTGCCGAGCGGCCGGACCTTCACGTCTGGCTCTACAACACGCAGTCGAAGAAGTCGCAGCGCATCGGCAAGGTCGCGTACAGGACCGCCACCGTCGGCAAGACGAAAGGCGAGTTCTCGCTGCCGCTGCCCGCGCAATTCAAGGGCGGCAAGTTCGACGGCTACGAGCTCGTCGCGTTCAGCGCGGAAGCGCGGGGCGCCACGCCGAAAGAGCCGAGCGGCAGCGCGATCCAGATCGGCCAGAAGCCGGCGTTCTACCTCTACGCGGCGCTGCCGGGCGCGAGCGTACCCGGGATCTACTGCGGTCACGGCCTGGATTTCTCGTTCACGTCGAACCAGGACCACACCTGCTTCGACTGACTCTGCGGTCAGCCGTACCGCGCCTGCATCGCGGCGGGCAAGCAGCAGCACGCCGCGAAATAGTCGGGACGGCGCCGGGCCACCGGGCGGTGGCCGCGTGACGATGGCGCGCGTGCTCAGAGGCTCACGCGAGGCGGCTTGACAATGCCCCGCGGGCCATTTGTAATCGCCCGCACTCGGGATTTCCGATCGAGGCTGCCAAGGGGAGGACACCATGTTCCATCGTAGATTGACGCGCCTTGCGTCCGGGCTGATCGCGGCAACGTTGGTGCTGGGCCTGTCGTTCGTTCCGCAGGCCCCCGCCCAGACGAAGAAGCTCAAGATCGGAGTGGTCTACGACTATACCGGGCCCCTGGCCGGGGGCGGCTCGGACCTGCACGCGCTCGGCGCCAAGATCATGATCGACCACTTCATCAAGAAGGGCGGCGTCGAGGGCTATCAGATCGAGGCGCTCTATTCCGACGCGCAGAGCAAGCCCGAGGTCGCGATCAACGAAGCGGTGCGCCTGATCGAGCAGGAGAAGGTCGACATGCTGCTCGGCTTCTACTCTTCGGCGCAGTGCGTCCCCGCGGCGGCGCGCATCGAGCAGCTCCACAAGTTCATGTGGATCACCACGTGCATCTCCTCGGCCGTGCTCGAAAACCGACATCTGAAGTACGTCTTCCGTTCGCAGCCGAGCGGCCGTCAGTTCGGTCTGATGTCGATGGACTTCCTCGCGCAGAACGCGAAGGCCAAGCTCGGCAAGGAGCCGAAGGATCTCCGCGTCGCGATCATCCACGAGGACGGCGCCTACGGCGTCGACGTCTCGAAGGGCAACGAGGAAGGCGCGAAGAAAGCCGGCTTCAACGTCGTGCTGAAGGAAGGGTACTCCGCGACGGCGCCCGATCTGTCGTCGCTGGTGACGAAGCTGAAGCGCGGGCGTCCGGACGTCATCTTCCACACCGGCTACAACCCCGACATCACGCTCTTCCTGCGACAGGCCCGCGAGCTGGGGCTGCGCTTCAGCGCGTTGATCGGCCACGGCGCAGGCTACGGGGTCTACGACAAGCTGAAGGAGGCGCTCGGCAAGGACGTGAACTACTTCTTCAACGTCGATCCGATCTCGATCTGGCTGGTCAACGAGAAGGCCCTCAAGCCCGGGCTGCCGGCCATGATCAAGATGGTCGGCGACGAGTACGAGAAGGCGCGGCCGGGGACCGTCATCAAATCCGCGCACGTCGGCATGGCCGCCAGCAACACCTACGTGTTCATGACGGAAGTGCTCCCTCGCGCGATCAAGAAGTACGGCGGGGTCGACGCGGATGCCCTCCGCAAGGCCGCGCTCGAGGTCGATCTGCCGGAAGGCGGCACGATGCTCGGCTTCGGCGTCAAGTTCGAGCCGGAGTCTGGCCCGATGGCCGGCCAGAACGATCGCGCCTTCCCCGTCATCGTGCAGTACATCGACGACAAGGCGAACGTCGTGTGGCCGAAGAGCCTGCAGCATCGCGAGCCGGTGCTGCCGCTGCCGTCCTCGTCGCCCTACTCAGCGCAGTGATCGGCTCTTGCTCAGCGTCGAAGGGCTGACGAAGCGCTTCGGCGGCTTCACGGCCGTCAACGATGTGTCGTTCGAGGTCGAGAAGGGCGAGATTCTCGGCCTCATCGGTCCCAACGGGTCCGGCAAGAGCACGATCTTCAACGTGCTCTCCGGGACCTTGATGCCGAATCGCGGCTCGATCCGTTTCGAGGGACGCGAGATCGCCGGTCAGGCGCCGCATCGGATCGTCAATCTCGGCATCGGTCGAACGTTTCAGATCCCGCGGCCGTTCCGCCGGCTCTCGCTCGTCGACAACGTGGTGCTGGCAGGGTTCTTCGGGCAGGGCCGACATTCGCGTATTCGAGCGTTCGAGGCGGCCGAGCGCGCGCTCGGTCTGGTGGGGCTGCCGATCGATCGCGCCGTCACGGTCGACGGACTCGGCGCAGCCGCGCTGAAGAAGCTGGAGCTCGCCAAGGCGCTGGCCACGGCCCCGAAGCTGCTGCTCGCCGACGAGAGCCTGAGCGGTCTGGACGAGCACGAGATGGATCAGGCTGCCGACTTGCTGCGCCGGATTCGCCAGGAGCTCGGCATCACGATCATCTGGGTCGAGCACATCATGGGCGTCCTGATGCGCGTGGTGGACCGGGTCATGGTGCTCGATCACGGCGAGAAGATTGCCGAGGGCCTCCCCGCTCGGGTCGCGACGGATCCGCGCGTGATCGAGGTGTACCTCGGGACCGAGGCCGCGCGCACGGTCGCATGCTCGAGCTGACGTCCGTCTGCGCTGGGTACGGCAGCTTTCAGGCACTGTTCGACGTCTCGCTCGAGGTGCGTCCCGGCGAGGCCGTCGGCGTCATCGGTCCGAACGGTGCCGGCAAGACCACGCTGATGCGGGTGATCTCCGGTCTGATCCGCCCGACGTCCGGCGCGATCGTGATGGAAGGCGTCGACCTCGTGAAGACGGCGGCGCACCGGATCGTGGAAGTCGGGGTCGCCCACGTGCCGGAGAGTCGCCGGCTCTTCCCGCGCATGACCGTCGAGGACAATCTCAAGATCGGCGGTTTCATGCCGGCGGCGCGTTCGAAATTCCGCGCACGGCTCGACGTCGTCTACGAGCTCTTTCCGCGGCTGCGCGAGCGCAAGAAGCAGCTCGCGGGCACCATGTCCGGCGGCGAGCAGCAGATGTGCGCGATCGGTCGCGCGCTGATGTCCGAGCCCAAGCTGCTGCTGCTGGACGAGCCGTCGGCCGGTCTCGCGCCGGTCGTCGTGCAGCAGCTCTTCGAGCTCCTGAAGCGGATCCGCGCCGGCGGCCTCACCGTGCTGATCGTCGAGCAGAACGTCCGGCAAGTGCTGCGGGTGGTCGATCGGGCCTACCTGCTGAAGACGGGAAGCATCCGCGCCGCCGGCACCGCCGGGGAGCTCCTGGAGAGTGAAGCCATCCGCGAGGCCTATCTCGGCGTCTGAGCCGAGGGGGACGAGGTCAGATGGGCATCTTCGACATCTTCCTGCTCGAAGCGCTGATCAACGGCATCCTGCTGGGTGGCGTCCTGGCCTTGCTGTCGCTTGGCCTCAACCTGGTCTTCGGCGTCATCGACGTCGTCTGGATCTGCTACGCCGAGCTGATCATGCTCGGGATGTACGGCATGTATTTCCTGTACAGCCGCTTCCACGTGTCGATCCTGATATCGGCGGCAATCTGTATCGTCGGCGTCGGCATCCTGGGTCTCATCCTGCATGCGCTGGTGATCGCTCCGCTGCTCGGAACCGCACCGATCAATCAGCTCCTGGCCACCGGCGGTGTTCTCTTCTTCCTGCAGTCCGCGGCGACGGTGCTGTTCGGCATCGAGTTCAAGAACCTGGGCCTGCGCCTGCCCGTGCTCAAGCTGTCGGGGATCTTCATCAGCTACTCGCGTCTTCTGGCCTTTGGCGCGGCGCTCTCCGGCATGGTGCTGGTCTATCTGTTCCTGACGCGTACCTACACGGGGATCGCGATCCGGGCCATCGCCCAGGACCGTCAGATCATGACGCTGATGGGCGTCGACAGCCGCCGGATGTACCTCATCACCTCCGCGATCGGCGGCGCGCTGGCCGGGCTGGCCGCCTGCCTCCTGGTGCTGCAATACGACGTCCATCCCTTCGTGGGCCTGTCGTTCGGTCCGATCATCTTCCTCGTCTGCGTGCTGGGCGGCCTCGGGAATTTCGTCGGCGGTTTCGTCGCCGCCTTCGTGTTCGCCGAGATCATCTCCGTGGGCGGGCTCTACCTCGATCTCGAATGGGGCTACGTGTTCGCCTTCGCGTTCTTCATCGTGATGATGTTCGTGCGGCCCGAGGGGCTGCTGACACGGCGACCATGACGCGGCCTCTGCCCTGGATCGCGGGCGCGGCCCTCATCGCGCTGCCGTTCGTCTACCGGTCGCCGTATCCGCTTCACATCCTGATCATCATCCTGATCTGGTCGTTCGCCTACACGTCCTGGTCGATGATGGGACGGTTCGGCCTGGTGTCGCTCGGCCACGGAGGGTTCATGGGGACCGGCGCCTACGTGACGGCGCTGCTGTGGAACTCCAGGGGTGTGAGCCCATGGATCGGCATTCCGCTCGCCCTGGTCGCCGGCGGGGCACTGGCGGTCCTGGTGGCGTACCCCTGCTTTCGCTTCCGCATCAAAGGCCATTACTTCGCGCTGGTCACGCTCGCGCTGAGCGGCATCGTCCTCCAGGTGATCACCGCCACTCGCGACTACACCGGTGGCTCGCTCGGCTACACGCCGGAACGGTACCAGGGCGGCAGCTCGATCTACGCGCTGCAGTTCAGCGGGAAGACGACGTGGTACCTGATCGCGCTCGCGGTCTGGGCGGCCGGGCTCTACGTGTGGTATCGCGTCGATCGCAGCATGCTGCGCTATGCGCTCGAGGCGATCTCCGAGGACGAGGACGCCGCCGCCGCGACGGGCGTCCACGTGACCGCCGAAAAGCTCAAGATCACCGTGCTGAGCGCGGTCATGACGGCGCTCGCCGGCGCGCTCTATTGCCAGTATCAGATGTTCATCTCGCCCGACACGGTGAGCGGCATCTCGATCTCGCTGCAGATGGTGTTCGCGGTGGTCGTCGGCGGGATCTACGTGTCGCTCGGCCCCACGGTCGGAGCGGTGATCACGATCTCGCTGGCCGAGGTGCTGCGTATCTCGTTCGGCACTGCTGCGGTCGGCTGGGACAACCTGATCTACGGCGCCCTCCTGGTGGTCTTCATCATCTTCCTGCCGAAGGGCATCCTGGGAAGTCTGCTCGGCCTGCGCCGGGCCCGCGCGATCTGAGCCATGGCGCTCCGCATCCTGCGCGCCGTCTCGGAAGGCCCGGCCGGCGCGCCCACGTCATGATCCAGGGATCCAGATCGCCGGCCGATCGATTCGGGATGATCGCGATCACCGGCATCGGCCTGCTCATGGCTCTCGCCGCGACCATCGATCCGCTCGCGCCATCGGTAGGCGAGCCGGGCGCCCGCCTCATGGTCCGACTGCCCGATCGAGTCCGAATCGTCGCCTTTGCGTTGTTCGCGCTGTCCGCGATGATCTTCCTTGCGCTGCAACGCCCGCGACGCCGGAACGCCCAGGCCCCGTTCTCGCCGCACCGCGAGCCCCGGCGGCTTTCGCCCTGGGCCGCGGCGCTCCTGTCCCTCCCGGTTCTGGTATCGCTCACCGCGGTTGCGTATCTCGTCTGGTATCGATGGTCCACCGGGGGCGGCCAGCCGATCGGCGCCGGCTTCGCGGCCATCTCGCAACTCCTGGAGCTTCTGTCCAGCTCACGCAAGCCGACGGCTTCGGCGCCGCTCTTCAACGCCGCGCTCGCGGCTCTCGTCCTGATGGCCGCTGTCGCGACGCTGGCGCTCATGCTCTTGATCACGTTCGCCGAGCGGCTGCACACGTGGTGGGCCGGCCAGATTTTCGACGACGCGGCCCCGCAGCTTCACGGGGCGATCGTGGACAGCCTCGACGACCTCCGAGCGGAGCCCGACGCGCGAGCCGCCATCGTCCGCGTGTATCGCCGCTTCGAGCACGCGCTGTCCACGGCTCGCACGCCGCGCGCGCCGTGGCAGACACCGTCAGAGTTCATGGGCGCCGCGCTCGCGCGGCTACCAGTGCCGCGCCCGCCGGTCGAGCGCCTCACCGCGCTGTTCGAGATCGCGCGGTTCAGCAACCGGCAGATGGGGACCGAGGCACGTGACTCCGCCTGCGACTGCCTGGACGAAATCAACATCGCGCTGGACGACATCGCCCCCGCGCTCGGACGCGAGACCCGGCATGCACTCTGAACAGCATCCGGGGCCAATCGCCGTCCGCTATGCCGTGCTCGTGGGCTTCGTGACCCTCGTCGCGGTCCCGGTGTACGTCTTCGTCGAGCCGCCGTGGCGCGGCCTCGTGATGCGTCTCGCCTCGGCGCTCGTTCTCGGTGTCGCGATTCTCGAGCTGCGCGGCACGCTGGCGCGAGCGCTCACGGAGATCGGAAGATCTCCGCTCGACGACGCGCGCGCTCCTGCCGTGACCCGGCCGGACGTCCCGCCGCGCTTCCTGGCGCTGATCGACGACGTCCGCGCCGCCGTCCGGAGCCGGCGCTACTTCGAGCAGGGCCTGTGGCCGCGGCTGGTGGCGCTCGCGTCGCGCCCGCTCGCGCGGCCCGCGCCGAGGTCTCTCGGCCGCGGTCCGAGCCTGGCGAGCCTCCGCAACGTGATCGCCGCCATCGAGAAGCAGCCGTGAAGATCGCCGTCGTCGCCGAGCGGGCCCGCGAGGTCGTGCATGCGCTCGGCCGTGTCGTGGTGGGCAAGGACAAAGTGCTCGAGCAAGTCCTCGCCGGCATTCTCGCCAATGGTCACGTCCTGATCGAGGATTATCCCGGCCTCGCCAAGACGCTCATTGCCAGGCTCCTGGCCCAGGCGCTGGACCTCGGCTTCCGCCGCATCCAGTTCACGCCCGACCTGCTTCCGAGCGACATCACCGGCAGCTTCCTCTACGACCAGCGCGAGGGCCGATTCGAGTTTCGTCCGGGCCCGGTCTTCACCAACCTTCTCCTTGGCGACGAGATCAATCGCGCCACGCCGAAGACGCAGTCGGCGCTGCTGGAGGCCATGCAGGAGTCGCAGGTGACCGTGGAGGGACAGTCGTTCCCGCTGGCGCCGCCGTTCCTGGTCGTCGCGACGCAGAACCCGATCGAGCTGGAAGGCACCTATCCGCTACCGGAGGCGCAGCTCGACCGGTTCCTGATGCGGGTCAGCGTTGGCTATCCGGACCCGGAGGCGGAGCGCGAAATCTTGAGGAAACGGCGCGAGCGACGCACGGACGCCGCAACACTTGCCACGATCGTCTCCCGGGAGGATTTGCTGGCCATGCAGCAAGCGCTCGAGGAAGTGTTCGTGAGCGACGCGCTCGAGCGCTACATCGTCGACCTCGTACAGGCGACGCGCGCCGACCACCGCGTGGCGCTCGGCGCCTCGCCCCGCGGCAGCCTCGCTGTCCTCAAGCTCGCCCGGGCGGAGGCGGCGCTGCGCGGCCGCGACTTCGTTCTTCCGGACGACGCCAAGGCCGTTGCGGTCGCGGCGCTGGCCCATCGTCTCCTCCTCAAGCCGGAGCTGTGGATCTCGAAGATCACTCCGGTCCAGGTCGTGGAGGATCTCCTCCGGCAGGTCCCGACGCCGACGGCGGAGTCGTCGTGATCTGGCGGCCGACGCCGCTGAACATCTCGTTCATGACTCTCGTCGGATGGGCGCTCTTTCTCGGTGTCCTCACCGGCCGCGCCGATGTGATCGTCGCTGCCGTTCCCCTGATCGTCGCCCTCATGGCCGCGCGACGTGCGATGGCGCCGCCGGAGTGGCAGCTCACCCACGAGGTCTCCTCGGATCGGGTGTTCGAGGACGACCGGGTGACCGTCACCGTCACGCTCTCCGCTCGCACGTCGATGCCGCTGGTGGAGCTACTGGAGCCGCTGCCGCCGCTGGTCCATCTCGAGCAGGGGTGCAATCACGCCTTCTTCACGCTGCGGCCGGGAGAGGACGTCCGCTGGACGTTCGAGCTCCGCTGCGCCGGTCGCCAACGTCTGCGGCTCGGCGATGCTCACGTACGGCTGTGGGAGCCGCTGGGTCTCGTCGCGGCAGAGACGCGCGACCACCAGCGCACGACGGTCGCCGTCTACCCCCGCGTCACCAGGGTGCAACGCCTGCCGCGCCCCGCGCGGACGCAGACGTTCGTCGGCAACCACGTGTCGGCGGTGCAGGGGGAAGGCATCGAGCCCGGCGAGATCCGTCCGTTCACGTCCGGTGATCAGATCCGCCACGTGAACTGGCGCGCGACCCTGCGGCGCGGCGAGCTCCACGTGACGCAGCATCACCCGGAGCGGAACGCCGACGTGATCCTGATGCTGGACACGCTGTCCGCGGTGGGTCCGGACGGTGGGACAGCCATCGACCTCGCCGCGCGCGGTGCCGCCTCCCTCGCGGCGGCCTACCTCGCCCGCCGGGACCGCGTCGGCCTGATCGAGTACGGCGGTGTGCTCCGCTGGGTGAAGCCGGGCTCCGGTCGCGCGCAACGGGAGCGCCTGCTGGACACGCTGCTCCGGGCGTCGGTCGTCTTCACGCATGTGGCCAAGGATCTCGACCTCGTCCCGCGACGCGTGCTGCCGCCCCAGGCTCTGATCATCGCGCTGAGCCCGCTGCTCGACGCGCGCTTCGTGAAGGCGGCGACGGATCTCGCCGCCCGCCGCTTCGACCTCATCATCGTCGCCATCTCGCCGATCGCCCCGGCGAAGGCCTCCGTGGCTCGCTCGCCTGTCGCCGACGTGGCCGCGGGACTCTGGGCGCTCGACCGGCGCATCGAGCTCGACGACTTGCGTCGCCGAGGGCTCACGATCGTCGAGTGGAACGGCGCCGACCCGCTCGAGACGGCCCTCGGCGCGCTGCGCCGGCCGCGGTTTCGCTCGGTGGTCGCCGGCTGATGCGCTTCGTCGCGTTCGCCCTTCTCCTTGCGCTCGTCGCGCTTCCGCTGGCCGTTCTGCCGTCGCTGCCGCTCGCCTGGCTCGCCGTTCCGGGGTTCATCATCGGCGTCGTGGGAGTGATTGCGCTGTCCGTGCCCCTGGTGACGGCGGGCGCCGCGCTCGCGTTGATCGAATACACGCTCGCGCTCACGATCACCAAAACCCCCGTTGACGTCGTCACCGCAGCCGGATTCGGCGCGGCGGTCTTCCTTCTCCTCCAGCTCGTTCACTTCGCCGGCCGCGTTCACGGCGCTACGATCGGCTCCGCCGTCATCGCCTCGCAGATCCGCCACTGGCTGGCGATCGTGGGTATCGCTTCCGCGGTCACGATCGTGCTGACCATCGGCGCGCCGGCGGTCCGGCTCGCGCTGACGGGCGTGCCGCTGCCGCTCGTCGTCGTCGCCGGCGCGCTGGGCGCTCTGGTGACGATCGGCGGCGTCATCGCACTCGCGAGGCGATGAACCGCGATGCCCTTGCCGGCCGGCCTCAGGGCGTTGAGCCATCGCGATTTCCGCGTTTTCTGGAGCGGGCAGATCGTGTCGCTGGTCGGAACGTGGATGCAGCGCGTGGGACAAGCGTGGCTGGTCCTGGAGCTCACGAATTCGGCGTTCAAGCTTGGCATCATCAGCGCGCTCCAGTTCGCGCCCGTGCTGCTCTTCTCCGTCCCCGCGGGAGCCATCGTGGATCGCGTGCCCAAGCGCCGGCTTCTCGTCGCCACGCAAAGCGTTCTCATGCTGCAGGCGTTCGTGTTGACGGCTCTGGTCTGGACGGCCCGTGTGCGCTACTGGCATGTCGCGGTCCTGGCGACCGTCTACGGGCTGGCCAATGCCTTCGACATTCCGACGCGGCAAGCGTTCGTGGCCGACATGGTGACGAAGCGGGATCTCATGAACGCGATCGCGCTCAATTCTGCGATGTTCAACGCGGCGCGACTCATCGGTCCCGCCGTGGCCGGCCTGCTCATCGCCCGGTACGGGCTGGCCCAAGCCTTCTTGCTCAATGCCGTGAGCTTCATCGCGGTCATCGTGGCCCTGTCCTTCCTCCGGGCCGACGGCGCGCCTCATCCATCTCCCGGCACGACGATGTTCGAGAAGATCCGGGGCGGCTTGCAGTACGTGGGTGCGACGCCCGTCATCGGGTTCGTCCTCGCCCTGTTGCTGTCGGTCGGATTCTTCGTGATCAACTTCAACGTGCTGGTCCCGCTGATCACGAAGCAGGTGCTTCACGCGGGCGCGAGGGAGTTCGGGTGGCTGATGGCGTCACTCGGCGGTGGAGCGATCGCTGGTGCCCTGTCGCTGGCGTACCTGATCCAGGGGCGGCCGCCGATCGCACTGCCGGTCGCCGCGGGGCTCGCCGTCTCGGCCGGGACCATCGTCCTGGCGGCCGTGGAGCGGTTTCCGACTGCGGTCGGCCTGCTCATCGTGATCGGGTTCTCGCAGATCGTGTTCCAGGCGAGCTGCAACACGATGCTTCAGGTGACCGTCCCCGATGCGCTCCGGGGACGCATCATGAGCTTCTATGCTCTCGTTTTTGCCGGGGCGACGCCGCTGGGTTCTCTGGCGGTCGGCTCGATCGCCGAGAAATTCGGAGTTTCGGGGGCGTGTGCGCTTGGCGGCGCGGGCGGCGTGCTCTCCGTGGCGATTCTCACGAGTTTGTGGACATGGGGGCCCCGACATGGCCCCCATACCCCCCGACGCTCGGGGCGTCCCGGGAAACCCGTGACGCCCCTCGAAAGTGATCGACATGGGGGCCTTGACATACCCCCGACGGCTTTGCACAACAAGGCCGGTCACGCCGGGCTTTGTTGTGCAGCCGCCGATCCTGCCGAGAAAATGGCACAGGACCTTGCAGAGCGTCTCATTCACCATTGCGGTGTCGCGCTTGCTCCGCAGCGAGTCGCCAAATTTCCGCTTGATCATGCTGAACGCGCTCTCCACGTTCGATCGCTTGTGGTAGTGCTCTAGAAATTCCGCGCGTTAAAACATGGCGTCTTCGGAAAGACCGAATTCTTCCAGCGCGATCCCGAGGCGACGGCAGAGATACCACAAAGGTGATCCTAGTCAAACGGTCTCCGTCTTTAGCTCCCGAGAGGTCGACAAATTCGTCACCGCGAAACAGGTACCTGATTTTTGCGATGCCTCGTGGACCACGTACGCCAGGAGTGGTGCCAATTTTCCAGCGGTATAGGTCCCCGGTGGCCACTCGGATAAGCGAGGCGAAGAACCTTCTCTAGGCAGCCTTGTCGGCGGCTACTCGCAATTCGGGCATCTTGATCCTACGAAAGGTAGCTGCCTTCGGTGGGACGAGAGGGATCTTCGATCGCTCAAACATGTCCCAGAATTTCTGCGGCGCTTTCGGTATTCCCTCAAAGGGGCGCTTACCGAGTTTCTTGCTCGTCGCGAAGTGCCCAACGAGGATCCTCTGGAGTTCGTATGCGAGTTCAGGCACGCTTCTAGCCTGAGCCGCAATATCGTACTCCAGGAATTGAGCCGAAAGCCACTCTCCCTCCTGAAAGACGACAGCTCGCAAAGACTTAATGGTGCTCACGCGCGTCGCCTTCCGTCCTTTCTGCCGCCTCGAGCGGCGTTTCTTCATCCTGCTTCCGGAGACCGGCTTCGGGCACGGCCAACTCCGTCATCCGTTGGACGTGCAATGGAGCACGGTGACATCACGCTATCGCTCCATGTTGCCATGTGTCAACCTTCCCGGGTTAGCGAACATCGCGCCGTTTCGAGCATTTAGGCTGGCACCGCACGCCTTTTTGTCGTCGAAACCTTCAGCACAGGATCTCTAGGCCGCCGCATCTGACTTTTTGTGCAGCTGCCTGAGTGATCGACATGGGGGCCTCGACATGGCCCCCATACCCCCGACGCTCGGGGCGTACCGGGAAACCCGTGACGCCCCTCGGTATTCCGAACTTTTACCGCCAGAGCTGCGCGGATGCCAGCCTTGCGCCCTCGGCCATCGACTTGAACTTGGCCCACGCGATCTCCGGCTCGACCTGAAGATTGGACCGGGCGAACGTTGCGAAGCCGCAGTCGGTGCCCGCGATCACGCGCTCGCGCCCCACCACCTCGGCGTAGCGCACGAGGCGCTGCGCCACCAGCTCCGGATGCTCGATGAAGTTCGTCGTGGAGTCGAGCACGCCGGGGATGATCACCTTGTCGTCCGGTAGACGCACCTCCCGGAACACGGCCCATTCGTGCTCGTGGCGCGGATTGGCGCCTTCGAACGAGATTGCCTGCGGTCGAGCCTTGAGCGCGACGCCGATGATCTCCCTCAGCGGAATGTCGCGGTGATGCGGACCTTCGTAGTTGCCCCAGCAGAGGTGCATGCGGAGACGGTCGGCCGGAATGTCGCGCAGCGCGTGATTGAGCGCCTCGACGTTGGCCTCGGCGATCTTCACGAATTCGGCGTTGCTCAACGTCGGAAACGCAAGGTGCCGCCCCATGGCCAGGTCCGGGCAATCGACCTGGAGCACGAACCCCGCCCGGTGAATGGCGTCGTACTCGTCCTTCATGACGTCGACGAGGCGCGCGAGATAGGCCTCGCGGCTCGGGTAATGCTCGTTGCGCAAGAAGTGCGCGATCACGCCCGGCGAGGCGGCCGTCATGAACGCTTCCGTCGCCTGGACTCCCTCGAGCGCTGCGCGAAGGTTCGCGACGTCCTTCTGCACCGCCGTCCTGTCCTTCCAGTCGATGGCGCCGTTGCACGACGGCCGTGCGACCGCCGAGCGCCGTTCGGCGCGGGCCGCCGCCTCGGGAAAGTCCGCCCAGTCCGCTCTCATCGGCACCGCGCTCTGTCCGCCGAACCCGGTGAGTCGATGTCGCACGTACGTGGAGTAGCCGACTTTGCCTTGCTCGCCGTCGTTGACGATATCCACGCCGGCTTCCACCTGCTGCCGGACGACGTCGGCGACGGCGCGGCGCACGCGGGCTTCGAAGCCCGCTGTGTCAGACACGGTCCCGGCGTCGAGCGCTTCGAGCATCGCGGTCAAATCGTGGGGGCGAGGCAAGCTGCCTGTGTGCGTCGTGAGGATCCGCTCGGTGCTCCGCTTCATGGCGCCCTCCGCACCTTCCGCCCTACCGGCGTGTTCTCGAGACCGAAGTACGACAGCATGTTGCCCGCCGCGATCTTGAAGGTCTCGTCCGCCGGCACGCCGGCGAACAGCCGTTCGGCGAACGGCCGGGTGTTCGGCCAGTCGCACTCGATGTGCGGAAAGTCCGTCGCGAACATGACGTGATCGACGCCCATGTGGTGACGCAGCTCGATCGCCACGCGTTCCACGTGCTGCACGCTGAAGTAGATGTGCTGCCGGACGTAGTCGCTGGGTCGCTGCTTCAGCGGCTTGAAGTTGAGCAGACGCTCGGCCCAGTGGCGATGCCGCTCGTACCAGTAGTCCGCTTCCTCCATCCAGAACGGCACCCAGCCGAGGCGCGTCTCGGCGAAGAAGATCTTCAGATCCGGAAGGCGATCGAAGACGCCGGACAGGATCATCTGGGCCAGGCTCAGCGATGCCTGCGTGTTCATGAACGGCAGCGCCACCCACTCGACGAGCTTTCGCGGCCCGAGCTTCGCCAGCACTTGCGGATCCGCGCCCGGGTACTCGAACGTGGGCTGGGCCGCGCGCGGCCCCAGGCGATCGAACCCGACGTGCACGGTGAGCGGCATCTTCATGTCGATCGCAGTCGTCCAGAAGCGATCGTCTACGGGTGTCGGATAGGACTTGCCGCTGGGGAACACGCCGAGCACGGCGCCCTTCAGGCCGAGCTTCGCGCAGTGATGGAGCTCGGCGATGGCGTCGTCCAGATTGGTCCACGGGATGACGCCGAGACCGACGAGACGATCGCGCGAGACCGCGCAGTACTCCTCGCCCAGCCAGTCGTTGTACGCGCGGACCGCGGCGCGGTACGCGGCGTCGTCGGCCATCGAGCGCCAGAGCCGCGGACCGACCTGCATGTTCGGGAAGAGCACCTCGGCGTCGATGCCGTCGACGTCCTGCTCCTTGATGCGCTGCTCCGGCGGGCCGACGCCGGCGGTGCCCTCGACCGTGACGCCGAACGGTTGCCAGCTCTCGTTGGTCCGGCCGGCCCGGAGATCGAGAAATGGCACCGGGTATGGCGCCTGTCCCTCGATCAGGATCGCGTCGCCGCCGTCAGGGAGCTTGATCGTGCGCGGCGCCGTGTCGCGATACTGCGCCGGCATCCGTCCCGTCCAGCGCTCGGGGCGGACTTCGAGATGGCCGTCGCTGGAGAGCAATGGAGGAAGCTGAGAGGTCGCCATGATGGTTCTCCTGGCTCGCGCCGCGAGGTCGCATCCTCACATTCACGATGCGTCCTGTGGTGACTGTCGACGCCAGGGCGATGGTCGCGTGGGCCGGCCGGGAGAGTCAAGGGCCATGGTCGAGGCTGCAGCCGACGAAGGCCGGTCTTGTCTCGGCTGGCTACAAGTCCCAGGTCATCCGCTGGCGATGCACGTTGCGGAAGCCGCGCCTGCGATAGAGGGCGAAAGCGGCGGTCTGCGTGGGCGCGACCTCGAGCTCGACCGCGCGCACGCCGCGGCGCCGCCCTTCTGCGGCGATGTAGTCGAGGAAGGCGGTGGCGACACGGCGGCGCCGCGCCTCTGGGACGACGTAGAGCTCCTCGACCCACAGCGTGTAGCCGCATTTTTCGACGCTGACGATCTGGTTGGCAAGGACGATTCCGACGGGCACGCCATCCAGCTCCGCCAGCAGTAGCCAGGCGGGCGAATGCGGCGCGAACGCGAGGTCCACGCCGCCGGCGATGCCGGCCGGATCGGCGGGGAGGGTGTGCTCGACGAGTTGCGCGATCAGGAGGCGAATGCAGGTCTCGCGATCTGCCGGGCCGGCGACGCGAACGGAGATCGACATGCGGGGGAGGATAAATCAAGAAGGTCGGCGGGCGAAGCTGTTGACTTGGTCTGTGGGCGAGTACACGATGCATCACCGACACGCGGCGAGGAGGAGAAGTCATGGGAGCAATTCTCGGTCTCGGCCTGACGCACTTCCCGCCTCTGACTGGGCCCGACGAAGACATGGCGCGCATTCTCCGGCGCGTTCTCCAAGATCCGGATCTCCCGCAGCAATACCGTCAACCGGATGGATGGCCGGAGCCGATGCGGCGACAGTGGGGCACCGACGAAGGGCTCGGCGCAGCCCGCCGCCATCGTGAAACCCTCGTGGCTGGCTTCCGGAAGGCGCGACGGCTGCTGGACGACTTCGCGCCGGACTTCGTCTTGATCTGGGGCGACGACCAGTACGAGAATTTCAAGGAAGACATCATCCCGCCGTTCTGCGCGCTGGCCTACGAGTCGATCGAGCACCGGCCGTGGGCGGAGTTGCAGCGGCGGAACGTGTGGGACGAAACCAAGGACACGACCTTCGTGTACAAGGGGCATCGCGGCGCCGCCAAGTCGCTCGTCACCGGGCTCCTCGAAGAGGGGTTCGACCTGTCGTATGCGTACCAGCCGTTGCATCACCCGCTCGGTCACGCGTTCATGAACACGCTGCTCTTCCTCGACTACGACCGCCAGGGCTTTCCGTATCCGGTCCTGCCGTTCCAGGTCAACTGCTACGGTCGCCGCGTGATCTCACAGCACGGCGGTGCCAGCACCGTGGCGGACGCACCGACGGAGGAGCGGCTCGACCCGCCGTCGCCCGCGCCGTGGCGTTGCTTCGATCTCGGCAAGGCGTGCGCGCGAGTGACGTCGCGCAGCCCGTGGCGGGTCGCGCTAATCGCTTCATCGAGCTGGTCCCACGCGTTTCTTACGCCGAAAAATCATCTGCTCTATCCCGACGTGGCCGCCGACCGGGCGCTGTACGAGACGCTGCGGGCCGCTGACTACCCGGCGTGGCGTCAAACGCCGCTCGCGGCGCTGGAGGAGAGTGGCCAGCAGGAGATGCTGAACTGGATGTGCCTGGTGGGCGCGATGGCGGAACTGGGACGGCGGCCGACGGACACGGAGTTCGTCGAGAGCTACATCTTCAACTCGAACAAGTGCTTCGCGTTCTTCAATCCGTGAGCGAGCGCACCACCCACGTGTGCGAAGCATCGACGCCGAGCACGATCTCGGCGCCTGGGGCCAGCGGCTGGTCAGGTGGCGCATCGACGTTGAAACGTAGCGAGCCGACGTCGACCGTATAGAGATTGCGCGTTCCGCGGAAGAATCGCTGGCGCACGACGCCGGTCCACGCGATCCCCGGCGCTGATCCGCGGCTGGCGGCACGGCCGAGCTGGATCACTTCAGGCCTGACGATCACCGTAACGGCCTCACCCGCCTGAATATCGACGGGCACCGAGCACCAGCCGTCCCAGCCCTCGCCCTCGACGCGCGCCAGCGTCGCCTCGCCCTCTCGGGCGAGCGGCGTCTCGCCCTCTCGGGCGAGCGGCGTCTCGCCCTCTCGGGCGACCTCCCGCACCTTCGCATCCAGGAGATTCGGCGTGCCGAAGAACGCGGCGACCGTCCTGTTGGCGGGGCGGGCGTAGATGGCCTCCGGCGCCGCGATCTGCAGCACCCGCCCGTCGTGCATGACGGCGATCTCGTCGGAGAGGACCATCGCTTCTTCCTGGTCGTGCGTGACGTAGACGGTCGTGATGCCGAGCCGCTGCTGGAGCGCGCGGATCTCCACCCGCATCTGCTCGCGTAATTTCGCGTCGAGGTTCGACAGAGGCTCGTCCATCAGGAGCACGCGGGGGTGGAACACGAGGGCGCGGGCGATCGCGACCCGCTGCTGCTGACCGCCGGAAAGCGCCGTCGCCGGGCGGGTGGCGAGGTGCTCCATCTCCATGAGCTGAAGCGATGCGAGGACGCGTTCGCGCACCTCGGCGGAGGGGCGCCGGCGGACCTCGAGCGGGTAGGCGACGTTCTCGAAGACCGTCATGTGCGGCCAGATCGCGTACGACTGGAAGACCATGCCGATCTCGCGGCGCTCCGGCGGCACGAACAGGCCCGCCGCGGCGTCGCTCACCACCCGGTCGCCGATCTCGATGTAGCCGGTGTCGTTCTGCTCGAGGCCGGCGATCATGCGGAGCGTCGTCGTCTTGCCGCAGCCCGACGGACCGAGCAGCGTCATGAGGCGGCCGTCAGCAACGGCGAGAGTCACATCCTCGACGGCGCGCACGCCGCCGAAGCGCTTGCTGACGCCCTGGACGATCACGCCCGGCATCGTCGTTTCCTCCGCTGGGTCTACTTATTAGCTGGGGGCCTCGAAGGCCCCCAGACCCCCAGCCGCTCGCCGGTCGCCGGGACACCCGGCGCCCACCTCGAGACCCCCTACTGATCGTGTTGTGCGACGCGTTCCAGACTCAGAATTGTCCGTGCCGGCCGGCGCCGGCCGCGAAACGACGGGCGCCGTCCTGGCTCTCGCCCGAATCGTGGGTCGCCTTGCCGAGCGCGAACTCGTTGCCGAGCGCATCCGGGAGCGGAACCCCGAGGCTCTCCCACGCCGAGCGGCGGTCGCTGCGGACGCAGCGCGGAGGAAAGTTCGCGATGGTCCGCGCCAGCGCCTCCGCCTCTTCGCGCGTCCGGCCCGCCGGGACCACGCGGTTGGCGAGCCCGAACGCGAGCGCTTCGTGGGCGCCGACCGGGCGGCCCGTCAGCACCATGTCGAGCGCTCGGGAGAGGCCGATCAGACGCGGCAGCCGAACCGTCCCTCCGTCGACGAGCGGGACGCCCCAGCGCCGGCAGAAGACGCCGAAGACCGCGGTCTCCCCGGCGATTCGAAGATCACACATCAGCGCCAGCTCGAGACCGCCTGCCACCGCGTAACCCTCGACGGCGGCGATCGTCGGTTTGGTGAATGCCATGCGCGTCGGTCCCATCGGTCCGTCGCCGTCGGGAGCGAGACGGAGTCCGCGCTCGGTCCCTCTGGCCTTCAGGTCCGCGCCGGCGCAGAACACACCTCCGCTTCCCCAGAGCACCGCCACGCGCAGCTCGTCGTCCTGCTCGAATTCGCGGAACGCATCGGCCAGCGCGCGCGCGGCGGGGCCGTCGACGGCATTGCGTGCTTCGGGGCGATCGATCACGATCGTCGCCACCGCCTCACTCCGCTCGAGTTGGATGGACATCTCAGCGCTCCTCGACGGCCGGCATGACGTCGCCGGACCGATCTACTTGTAGATCTGCTTGGCGAGCTTCAGCATCTCTTCCTGGAGCTTGGGGTCCGTGGTGCCCAGGAGCTTCGCCTGCGCGAGTGGCCGCGCCTCGGCGGTCATTTTCGCGTCCAGTCCACCGATCACCGGCGGGAAACCCAGGTTCGCAAAGATCGTCTGGACCTCGTCGCTCATGAAGAAGTCGAGGAGCAGCCGGGCCGCGTTCGGATGCGGCGCGTTCTTGAAGACGGCGCCGTCGAAGCGCACGTACGGCGCGCCTTCGGCCGCGATGACGACTTTCACGGGCAGCCCCTTCAGCTCGAGGATGTCGGCGAGGCCGAATGGCAGGTAGACCGGATACTCGCCGCGCGCGATGCGTCGATAGTTCCCGCGGAGCTCGCGGTTCATGTGCGGTTGCTGCTGCGCGAGCTTCTCGTGGAACTCGCGGCCGAACTTCTGGTAGGTGACCATGAAGAACACGGCGCCGCCGCCGAGCGCCCGCATGTCGTCGGCGAGGATCTGCCCCTTCCATCGGGGATCGAGCACGTCTTTCCAGCTCTTCGGCTCCTCGGCCGGCTTCACCATCTCGGAGTTGACGAGGATGCCGTACGGAATGACGTAGATCGGCACACGGATCTCGTCGACACGGAACGGTGCGGCCGGCTTCCCCGCGTTCGGGAGCGGCCCGTGGGGCTGGAACGTGCCGTCGGCGAGCTGGAGCGCCGTGGTCGTCGAGCCGTTGTGCGAGACGTCGCCGAGGACTTTGCCTGAAGCCTGCTCGGTCCGGATACGCTCCCTGAGCTCGCTGGCGCGCGCCTCGAGAAGCTCCATGCGGATGCCGTACCGCGCCTCGAACGCCGCGGCGATCTTCGGAAGCGTCGGCGTACCGACGGCGCCGTTGTACACCACGACCTTGCCTTCCTTCTTCGCCGCATCGACGAGCTTCTTCCATTCGGCGTCCATGGGCGCCTGGGCCGCCGCCGGGCCGGCGGCGAAGGCGAGCGGCGTCAGCGCAGCGAGACGGAGGACCGATCGACGTGTCAGCATGTTTCTCCTCCCGGACGGCCGGATGTCAGGACCAGTTCAGATGCGTGCGCACGAGCCGGCGCTCGACGAATCGGAAGAGGAACACGAGCGCCAGCATCCCGAGCGCGATCACGCTCACTTGCTCCGCTTTGCCCTCGCTCCAGAGCTGCATCACGACGACCGGCAGCACCTCGTTGCCGACGGTGTAGAGCAGCACGGAGGCGGACAGCTCGCGCAGGATGATGAAGAAGATGAGGATCCAGCCCACGGCGAACGACGGCCAGGCCAGCGCCATCAGGATGCGCCGGAACGTCGTCCACCAGGGAGCGCCGTGGACGCGCGAGCACTCCTCGAGGTCGTGGGCGAGCTGCGCGAACGCGCCCGACATGGTTCGCACCGCGAGCGGCGTGCCCAGCGTGACGTACGCGACGAGGAGCGCCCACAGCGTGCCGTAGAGCTGGATCGGACCGGGCAGGAGCGCATAGGCCCACAGGAACCCGATTCCCAGCACCATGCCCGGCATCATCCACGGGAGCCACGCCAGAAGCTCCAGTGCGCGCCGTATCCGGGAACGGGTGCGGATGATCACGTAGGCGACGATGCCGCCGAGCAGCATCGTGGCCGTCGCGCCGAGAAGGCCGAGGAGCAGCGTATTGCCGAGCGCGCGCCAGACGAGACGGTTCTGCCAGACGGCCTGGTAGTGCTCCATCGTGAGCATGCTGACCCGGTAGAAGCCGACGTACTTGAAGAACGAGCCGATCAAGAGCTGGCCGACGGGCAGGCCGACAGTCACCGCGCAGAAGAGGACGCAGACGGCGAACGTGACCCAGCGCCAGCGGCCGAGCCGCGCCACGCGTGGCGTGTAGCCCTTCCCCGTCACCGTGAAGAAGCTTCGCCCGCCGAGGAGCCGCCATTGCCAGATGACGAGGCCGAACATGAGCACCATGATGCCGAAGGCCAGCGCGGTGGCCTGCTGGTAGTCCGGCCGGTTCCTGTGGTTGATCAGGCTGTAGATCTGCGTGGTGATCACGTCGATGCCGACGGGCGCCCCGAAGATCAGCGCCGACTCGAAGCTCTCCACGCCGCGGATGAACGACAAGATGAACGCGCTGGTCGTGACCGGGAGCATGAGACCGAGCGTCACCCGTCGGAACGTCGTCCACGCAGAGGCGCCGGACATGCGGCTCGATTCCTCGAGCGACGGGTCCATCGACTTGAAGGCGCCGACGATCAGCAGGAAGAGGAACGGCGTCGAGTACTGCATCATGTGCCACACCACGCCGCCGTAGGAATAGACGTTGACGAGCGGCGCGCGGATTCCGGTGAGCCCGGTCCACGCCAGGTTGATGAGGCCGCCTTTCGGGGTGGCGAGCATGCCCCACGCCATCGCGGTGAGAATCGGCGGGATGTAGAACGGCAGCGTGATCAGGACCTCCAGCGTGTCGCGGTACGGCGTGTCCGTGCGCGCCACGATCCACGCGAGGAAGAGCGCCAGCGTCATCGCCAGGACGGTTTTCACGAGCGAGATGCCGATCGTGTTGAGCAGCACGATCGTGTTCTCGCGCCCGAGCATCGCGCGGTAGCCATCGAGGCTGAACGTCCCGGGCTCTCCGGGCGGCGTCGTGTGAAGGCTCCCGTACAGCAGCATCGCCATCGGATACGCGGTCAGGACCAGAAGGGTTGCGAGGAGCACCGCGAGCCCGATTCTGCGTCCGAGCGCCACCGCGTCGAACGTCGCCACGGGTCGCACGACGCCTTCGAGCGTGATCATCGCGTCTCAGTTAGCTCGAGTCTCGACAGGACATCACGGCTAAAGTGTTCCGAGAAACTCCAGCATCGCGGCATTGACGTCGGCGGGCCGTTCCTGCTGCGTCCAGTGTCCGCATCCCGGAAGGATGATCGTCCGCCGGAGATTGGGGATGAACTGCTTCAGAGTCGGGAGGAGCTTGTCCATTCCGCGGAACGCGAGCACGAGGTCGCGGTCGCCGGCGACGTAGAGCGCGGGCACGGTCACGTTGGCGTCCGCCCACGGGGCCATCAGCTCCCAGTTCCGGTCGATGTTGCGGTACCAGTTGAGCCCACCGCGAAATCCCGAGCGCGTGAACTCGCCCGCGTAGAAGTCGACGTCCGCCTCGGTGAGCCACGCGGGAAGCGTGGCCGGACCGGCGCCGCCCCTGAGGAAGCCGCCGCCGCGGGGGACCATTGGTAGCGGGGGCCGCGTGCTCGGGACCGGCGCAGGTGGGCTGGATCGAGATGCGCGTGGCTCCGTGGTTCCCGCGGCCGGCACCGGCGCAGGTGGGCTGTATCCAGATGCGCGTGGCTCCGTGGTTCCCGTGCTCGGGACGACCGATACGGGTGGCTCCGTGCGGCCGCCACGAGGCGCATCGCCGGAGCCCCAGAACAGCATGCTGCGGATGGTGGCACGCGGGTCGCGCTCGAACTCCGCTTCTGCGACGCCCGGCTCCTGGAAGTAGAGCTGATAGAAGATCGCGTCCTCGGTCCGCGGCATGACGGTCGTGGGCCGTGCCGCGCGGCGGAGATGGTACGGGACGCTGAGACCGATCACGCCGCGGAAGCGATCGGGACGGAGCAGCGCGGCGTGCCAGGCGACCGGCGCGCCCCAGTCGTGTCCCGCGATCACCGCGGTCTCGGCCCCGAGCGCGTCCAGCAGGCCGACCATGTCGCCGACGAGATGAAAAAGCGTGTACTGGTCGATAGCGTCCGGACGATCCGTCTGTCCATAGCCGCGCTGATCGGGTGCGACGGCGTGAAAGCCAGCCTCGGCGAGCACGACGAGCTGATGCCGCCAGGAGTACCAGGATTCGGGGAACCCGTGGCAGAGGATGACGAGCGGGCCGTCGCCCGCCTCGGCCACGTGCATGCGGATGCCATTGGTCTCGACGAAGCGGTGCTCGATCTCCATGCGTCCTCCTGCATGCCCATTGTCGAGGCGCGTCGATGATGAGCCCCGACACGCTCCGGAGCAAGCTGCGATGCGCGGTCGGGCTGAGCCGGGACTCACGGAAAACGGTATACTTTACCGACGATGGCGACCTTGACTGACACGCGGAAGCAGCAGGTGCGCCGCGAGCTGGACTCCATGCTCGGCCGCGGTGGCGTGCTGAGCGATCCCGACGAGCTGCTCGTCTACGAATCCGACGGGCTGACGCTCTTCCGGGCGCTCGCGGACTTCGTGGTGTTTCCGACCTCGACCGAGCAGGTGGCCGCGATCGTGAAGCTGGCCAATCGCGAGAATCTGCCGTTCGTCGCGCGCGGCGCCGGCACCGGGCTCTCGGGCGGCTGCCTGCCGTCCGAGGGCGGCATCGTGATCTCGTTGATGCGCATGAATCGCGTCCTGGAGGTCGATTACGACAACCAGATCGCGGTGGTCGAGCCCGGTCTCGTGAATCTCCATCTGTCGTGGAAGGTCGGCCCGCGCGGCTACTACTACGCGCCCGATCCGTCCAGCCAGCAGGCGTGCACGATCGGCGGCAACATCGCCAACAACTCCGGTGGCCCGCACACGCTGAAGTACGGGGTGACGACGAACCACGTCCTCGGGCTGGAAGTCGTCATGCCCGACGGTGAGATCGTGTGGCTCGGCGGCAAAACGCGCGAGACCCCGGGCTACGACGTCGTCGGCGTGTTCGTCGGGTCGGAGGGGACGTTCGGGATCGCCACGAAGATCGTCGTCAGGATCTTGAAGAAGCCGCAGGCCGTGAAGACGGTGCTCGCTGTCTTCAACGAGGTGAATCGGGCGTCCGCCGCGGTGTCGGCGATCATCGCGCGGGGCCTGGTGCCGGCGGCGGTGGAGATGATCGATCAGCTCACGATGCAGGCCGTCGAGGACGCGTTCGGGTGCGGCTATCCCCGGGACGCGGCGGCCGCGCTGCTGATCGAGATCGACGGGCTGGCGGTCGGCATGGAGACGCTAGCCGATCGGATCGTCGAGGCGTGCCGCGAATGCGGCGCGCGCGACGTGCGAACCGCGCGGGACGAGACCGAGCGGCAACTTCTCTGGAAAGGACGCAAGTCCGCGTTCGGTGCCTACGGCCGCATCTCCCCAGCGTACATGGTGATGGACGGCGTGATCCCGAGGACCAAGTTGCCGTACGTGCTCGGGCGCGTGAACGAGATCGTCGGCGCTCATGGGCTCCGGGTCGGCAACGTCTTCCACGCCGGCGACGGCAACCTGCATCCGAACATCCTGTACGATCCGCGCATCGAAGGCGAAGAAGCGCGGGTCGTCGCCGCCGGTGCCGAGATCATGAAGGTCTGTGCCGAGGTGGGCGGATCGATCTCGGGCGAGCATGGGATCGGGCTCGAGAAGGCCGATTTCATGCCGTTCATCTTCTCCGCCGCCGATCTCGAGCTGATGACCCGACTCAAGGCCGCGTTCAATCCGACGAACCTTTGCAATCCAGGCAAGATCTTCCCGACCAAGAAGTCCTGCGTCGAGGTCGGTCCCGTCGCGTATCGCCCGCACGCCATCGAAGCGAAGGGTCTGGCCCAGCGCTTCTAGGCGCCGGGCCGGGACGGACGGCATGGAAGCCGCACTGCTCGACAAGGTTCGCTCTGTCGTCGGCGCCGATCACGTGCTGACCGGTGTCGATCTCTCGCCGTTCGTCATCGAAGGACGAACGCCGGACGCCGCGGTGTTTCCCGGATCGACCGAGGAAGCGCGCGCCGTCGTCGCGCTCGCCGCCGAGCATGCCGTACCGATCATGCCCTGGGGCGGAGGAACGGCGGCAGCGGTCGGGCTGCCCGTCGCGTGGTCCGGGCTCGTGCTGGGCCTCACGCGGCTCAACCGGATCGTCGAGCACGAGCCTGGCGATTTGACGGTGACGGTGGAAGCCGGCCTCACGCTCGGCGCGCTGCAGGCGGCGCTGCACGCGCGAGGCCAGTGGCTGTCGCTGGATCCGCCGGAGCCGGACCGCGCCACGCTGGGCGGCATCATCGCCGTGAACGCGGCAGGCCCGCGGCGCCATCTGTACGGGACCGCTCGTGACCTCTTGATCGGGGTGACGGTCGTCACCGGGAATGGCGCCGTCGTCCGTGGCGGCGGCAAGGTCGTGAAGAACGTCGCCGGCTATGATCTCCCAAAGCTCTTCATCGGCTCGTACGGCACGCTCGGCGTGATCACCGAGATGACGCTCAAGCTCCGGCCGGTGCCGGATCACGAACGATTCGTGGCGGTCAGCTTCGAGCGCATGAAGGAAGCGGGCGGCTGTGTCCGCGCGATCATGGCCTCGGATCTCATTCCGGCGGTGATCGACCTTCTTGACAGCGAGGCCATGCGGGCGCTCGCGCTCAGGGGGCCGGCGCTCGTGGTGGGCTTCGATGGGCTTGCCGAGCAGGTCGACTGGCAATGTCGTGAGCTCGTGCGTATAGCATCCGGTTTCAGTGGCCGCGACGCGGGGCCGCTCACACCCGAGGTCGCCGCTCGCCTCGGGACGGCGGCGCGCGACGCGTTCCCGCAGCCGGCATCGGTGATGCACTTTTCCGTGCTGCCGACGCACGTGGCCGACACGATCGAGCAGGCGACGAGCGCCGCGCGCTCCCGCGGGCTCGTCTCGGCATGGGCCGCGCATGCCGGCGTCGGCGTCGTGACCGGCGCACTGGCGTCCACGCGCACGCAGGCGACGGGCCCTGTCGTCTCCGCGCTCGATGACTGGCGCACGATCGCGCACGCCAACAGCGGTTTCGCCACGCTGGAATCGGCCCCACTCGCGGTGAAGGCGGCGGTCCCGGTGTGGGACGACATGGGGGCAGTCGCGCGCGTCATGCAGCGCATCAAGGCGCAGCTCGATCCCACCAACATCTTGAATCCTGGTCGCTTCGTGGCAGGAATCTGAGAGCAGATGACGCAGACCATCTCTGAACGCTCGACCACGACGCCACGCCCGCTCCAGCTTCACGGTCTCTCGGTCGAGGGCGTCAATCAGTGCGTGCACTGCGGGCTGTGCCTGGCGTACTGTCCGACCTTTTCCGAGCTGGGCACGGAGATGGACTCGCCGCGCGGCCGGATCTTCCTCATCAAGTCGCTGGCCGAGGGGCGCATCGCGCTGACGGACTCGACCGTCGACCATCTCTCGCTCTGCCTCGACTGCCGCGCGTGCGAGACCGTGTGCCCGGCCGGCGTGCCGTACGGCCGGCTGATCGAGGCCGCGAAGGCGGAGATCGAGACGCAGCGCCCCGGATCGATGGTGCGTCGTGTGTTCCGCTGGCTGAATTTTGGGCTGCTGCTCGAGCATCCCGCGATGCTGCGTGTTGCCGCGACCGCGCTGCGCCTGTATCAGGCGAGCGGGTTGCAGAGCGTCGCGCGTCGGACCGGCCTCACGCGCCTGCTCCCGGGAACACTGCCCGCGTGGGAGGCGCTGCTGCCGCGCATGCCGTCACGCGCCGAGCGCGCGCCGCTGCCGCCCGTGATGCCTGCCGACGGGCCCCGACGCTCTCGCGTCGCGATGCTGACCGGCTGCGTGCAGTCCATCGTCTTCGGCGATCACAACCGCGCGACCGCGCGAGTGCTCGCGAAGAACGGCCTCGAGGTGGTGGTGCCACAGAGCCAGGGCTGCTGCGGCGCGCTCAACGCGCACGGCGGCGATCACGCGCGCGCGGTCGACATGGCGCGGCGCCTCATCGACGCGTTCGAAAACACGGGCGCCGAGGCGGTCATCGTGAACACGTCCGGTTGCGGCGCGCACATGAAAGCGTATGGCACGCTGCTGGCGGACGACCCGCGTTATGCCGCGCGGGCCCAGCGCTTCGCAGCGTCGGTCAAGGACGTCGCGGAGTTCCTCGCGCGCGAACCGTTACGTGGCCCACTCCAGCCCGTGCCCATGACCGTGACGTATCACGATCCCTGCCACGTCGTGCATGGTCAGAAGATCCAGACGCAGCCACGGCAGCTCCTCGCACAGATTCCGGGACTGTGTGTCGTCGATCTTCCGGAATCGGACTGGTGTTGCGGCTCGGCGGGCATCTACAACCTCACGCAGCCCGAGATGGCGGGCCGGCTGCTGCACCGAAAGATCGGCCACGTGCTCGAGACCGGAGCCGAGGCCGTCGTCACCGCCAACCCCGGCTGCATCTTGCAGATCCAGCAAGGGTTGCAAGCGCACGGCTCGTCCGTCCGCGTGCTGCACATCGTCGAGATTCTCGATCGGGCTTATCGTCGTGCTGGGGGCCCCGAAATGGCCCCCAGACCCCCAACCCTCGGAGCGCTCCGGGGAACCCGTAGCGCTCCTCGACTCCTCCCCCAGCGATGACGGATCCAGCGTCCACCCCACGCGAGCACAAGGCGCACGCGCCACAAGCGATCGGCTGTTACGTCCTCACGATCTCCGATTCGAAGACCCCCGACACCGATACGAGCGGCGCCGCGATTCGCGAGCTCCTCACCGCCGCCGGTCACCCTGTCCTCGGGTCGACGATCGTCCGTGACGAGCCGGACGCGGTCCGCCGCGTGATCGCAGAGGCGTGTGCCCGGGCCGAGATCCAGGCGATCATCCTGACGGGAGGCACCGGCATCACGTCGCGCGACTCCACGTTCGAAGCGGTCGAAGGCTTGCTCGACAAGCGGCTGCCCGGGTTCGGTGAGCTGTTCCGCATGCTCTCCTACCAGGAGATCGGCGCGGCCGCGATGTTGTCGCGGGCCCAGATGGGAATCCACCAGCGCCGCATCGTCGTGTCGCTCCCGGGCTCACCGAACGCGTGCCGGCTGGCGCTCGAGAAGCTCCTCATCCCCGAGCTGCCGCACCTGGTGCGCGAAGTGAGCCGATAGACGGCGGCGCTATACTGGTCGGCGCGACTTCCAAGGAGGTCTCGATGATCCGCTCGCCCTTCCGCGTGCTCGTCGCTCTCGCCATTTTCGGCGTTTCGGTCATCGGTTGCGCCGGCCCCGTTCGGGCCCAGAACGGCGGGGCTCAGCAAGCCGATGCCGTTCACTGGAAGGAAAGCCCGACCAGTGAGCCGGCGCCGGAGCTGGCTCGATTCAACGAGCTGCTCGCCGGACTCGCCGATAGCTTGAAGCCGGGTCTCGTCAACATCCGCGTGCGCCGGACAGCGGCCAAGGGCGACGCTGACGAGCCCGTGGAAGGCCGGCGCAGCACCGGGTCAGGCTTCGTCATCGACGAGAGCGGGTTGATCGTCACGAACGCCCACGTCGTCGACAGTGCCGAGACCATCGAGGTCCGGCTGGCCGACGGCCGGCGCTTTCCCGGGAAGGTCATCGGCAAGGACAACCGCGTCGACCTGGCGCTGCTCAAGATCGAGGGCGCCGCGAACCTCAGCGCGCTGCCGATCGGCGATTCGAACCGGCTGCGCGTGGGGGAGTTCGTGATGGCGCTCGGGCATCCCTTCGGGCTCGAGCACAGCGTGTCGTTCGGCATCGTCAGTCGCAAGGGCGCGCCGCTGACCGTGGCCGCTCCGGGATTCGATTTCATCCAGACCGACGCCGCGATCAATCCCGGAAACTCCGGCGGGCCGCTCGTCAACATGGCGGGTCAGGTCGTCGGCGTGAACAGCATGGCGGCGCGGAACGGCTCGATCGGGTTCGCGATTCCGGCGAACCTCGTGAAGCTCCTCGTGCCGCAGCTCGCCGCGAAAGGCAAGGTCGAGTGGGGCTGGCTCGGCGTCAGCATCGCGGAGGTCACCGACGACGATCTCGGCCGATTGAAGCTCAACGAGGCCAAGGGCGTCCTCATCCGGTCCGTCATGCCCGGCGAGCCCGCGGACAAGGGTGGAGTCAAGGCCGACGACGTCGTCGTGAAGGTGGACGGCACGCCGATGGCCACGCCGCGCGATCTGCAGCGCGTCGTGTCATCGGCCCCGGTTGGCAAGCGCGTGCGGCTGGTCGTCGTGCGCGAGGGCCAGGAGCACGAGGTCGACGTGACGGTTGGCGCCTACAAGGAGCCCCCGGCCGAGAAATAACACCGGGGGCCAGATCCGCGGCGGCCACGTTCAGTGCCTGGGATGTTGGCCGACGCGATTGTTCATGAGCGCGCTGCAGGTCGCAACCGAGAACGGCACGAAGTAGGTCAGGAGGAGCTTCAGGACCGTATCACGCGCCGTCGTGGCGGCTGGGGTGGTCACGCCGTCTTGCTCGCTCTCGCCGCTCTGCTGGCGGCGAGTCCGCCCGCGCGAGCCGCCGAGCCGCTCGTGCCGCTCGCGCGTCCGGGGCCGTGGTCGGCGGTCTCCGGCCTCATCGGCTACGGCGATCGTCTCTGGTTCGTCAACAGCGTGAAGTTCGTCGATCACAACTCCGCCGATGTCTACAGCTACGATCCCGTGACGGGTCACGCTCGCTACGAGCGCCATCTGTTCAGTCAGGATGCCGGCGATCCGGCCCAAAGCGATGGACTGCTCTACTGGCCGTTCGAAGACGCGCGGTTCTCCGTGGGGCACGGCGAGTTCATGGTCACGAACGGTCGTGAGTGGCAGTGGCGGAGGATGTCACAGACTCGCCTCGAACGGGCTCCGCCTGCGGCTCCGCCGACGTTCTGCGGCTCGCCCTGCTCGTCACAGACTGACGTGTTTCACGTCCACGCGATGGTGGCCGATCGCGGCTTGCTCTACGCCGCGACGTCGGCGTGGCGCGGGCTCATTCAGCGATCGGACGACGGCGGGCTGACGTGGCGCGTGGTCTCCGAGTATCCGTCGGCTCCAGGCTCCGTCAGTCGGCTGACCACGCTGGCCGTGCTCGATGGGGCGTTGTATGCGGGGCTGACGTCCAGCGAAGACGGCGTGAAGCTCCGGCGGCTGGTCGGCGAGACGATGACCCCGGTGCCTGGCTGGCCGCGGGGCCGGAGCGTCTGGACCGTGAAGACGTATCGCGGTTGGCTCTACGGCGTCAACCGCGGCGGCGCCGGCTCGGCCGTGTGGCGTACGAACGGAGAACGCGTCGAGCGCGTGAAAGATCTCGACCGTGAGCCGGTTCGCGCGTTCGCGGCAGGCGCCGACACGATCTGGGCCGTGAGCGCGAGCGACGACCGGGGAACACTCTGGCGGAGCGGAGACGGTATCTCCTGGATCGCGGTGCAGTTCTTCAGGGGTGCCGAGCCCGTGGATGTTGCCGTGTATGGCGGCCACGTCTACGTCGGAACGATCGGTCCCCGCGACCGCGGAACGCTCTGGGGACCACCGGCACCGGCTGCCGCGGAGCCGGCGGTCGACGCGTCGGTTCCGCAACCGCCAGCTCGCGCGCCGCTTGAACGCCGTGCAACCGATGCGGCGCTTGCCACGCTCGATCGGGTGCTGGCAGAGAGCGCGAGCTACGCCGCGCATGGTGCTCGGCTGCGTGACGTGCTCGAGCCGCTCGCACTGGGTCGCGATCCCGACGTCGGGCTCCAGCTCGCTCGGCGGCTCGATGGCCCGTTTCCGGAGTCGTCCGTCAGCATGTTTGGCGGCGCGCTCCGCATCCCGGCCGCGAAGCTTGCCCGCTGGTATCTCCTCTGGGCGCTCGCGCTGAATGGTCATGGTCGAGTGCCGCCGCGGCTGCTCGCCGTGGCGTGGCAGGCCCAACCCAATCGCGCCGAGAAATATCTCGAGCCGGCGCCAGCCGCCGCGTGGGCCATCGCGCAGCTGGGTCAAGCCGATGATGAAACTCTCGGCGCGCTCATCAGCCGGCTCGGGGCCCGAGATCAGCCGCGATGGCTCGACGGCGATCTCGTCGGCGCGCTCAGCGCGGTCACCGGCAAGCGCTTTGGGTACGACATCTCGGCCTGGCGGGCCTGGCACTGCCGGCGAGACCAGCGCGCGTGCGATCGGCGCTAGTCGCCGTCCTCCTCGCCACCGTCGTGGTCGCGGGCGAAGCCGCCGACATGACGTGGGTCTCGAGCGGCAGCGTGCTGATGGGTTCCGACCGGGGTGAGCCTGCCGAGCGCCCGATCCACCGTGTCGTCGTATCCGGGTTCGCGATCGACCGGCTCGAAACCACGAACGCCGAGTTCGCTGCGTTCGTCGCGGCGACCGGTCATCGCACCGATCCGGAGCGATCGGGTGTCGGCTGGCACTGGGATGGCGAATGGCGTGAGATCCGTGGCGCCGACTGGCGTCATCCTCACGGTCCGGGCTCGTCGATTGCCTCCCTCGATCGCCATCCGGTCGTCCAGGTCAGCTGGAACGACGCCGTCGCGTATTGCCGCTGGCGTGGCGCGCGCTTGCCGACCGAGGCGGAGTGGGAGCGTGCGGCGCGCGGCGACGGGGCCGGCGTGTATCCGTGGGGCGACGAGCTGCCGCGGATCGGCGCCCGCTATCGCGCCTCGTACGGGAGCGACGATTGCTGTCGCGCCGATGCGGGCGATGGTCATCGGTTCACCGCGCCGGTGGGCAGCTTCCCGCTCGGTCGGTCGCCGTTCGGCGCCGACGACATGGCGGGCAACGTGTGGGAGTGGGTCGAGGACTGGTTCGACGCCGGCTTCTATGCTCGCTCGGCGACGGAGAACCCCGTGAACCGGACACCGAGCGGACGCAAAGTCATCAGGGGCGGTGGGTGGGGCAACGATGCCCGGGGACTGCGGTCGACGCTACGCCACGCCAATCCTCCGGACATCGGTCTCTCGATGGTCGGCATCCGCTGCGCGAATTGATCTCATGAGGGGCCCCAAATTGGCCCCTCAAACTCCCCAACGTTCGGAGCGCCCCGGCGAAGCCGTGGCGCTCCTCGGGTTCAAGCCGGCTTCACGGCGTCCATCAGCGCGTAGAAGCCCTCGGCCAGCGTCGGGTGAATGTAGACGGCGCCCTCGAGCACCGTGTACGGCAAGCCGGCGCGCATGACGATCGCGAGCGCCTGGATGAGCTCACCGCCCTCGACGGCGACGATACCGGCTCCGAGGATCTTGTCGCTGGCCGCATCGACGACGACTTTCATCAGCCCCATCGTCTCGTCGCGCTCGATGGCCCGCGCCACCCACGACATCGGGATCGTACCGATCTTCAGCCGGTGGCCCGCCGCGCGCGCCTGCTTCTCCGTCATTCCGACGCGGCCGACTTGCGGGTCGGTGAAGACGGCATACGGAACGATGCGGTCCTCGGTCGTGAGGTTCGCACCGTCGAGGTTGGCGTGGAGGATCTGGTAGTCGTTGTACGAGATGTGCGTGAAGGCGGGTCCGCCCTTCACGTCGCCGATCGCCCAGATTCCTGGCACGCTCGTCTCCAGGCGACCGTTCACCTTGATGAACCCGCGGTCGTCGACGGCGACGCCGGCCTTGTCGAGTCCGAGGTCGTCGGTATTCGGTCGTCGTCCCGTCGCGACGAGGAGGTGGGTTCCGGAGATCGTCCGGGTCCCGCGGGGACTCTTCACCCGCAGCGCGATGCCGCCCGTGCGGGGCTCCACGCGCGTCGTGGTCGCATCGAGGACGAAGGCGATGTCCTCGGCCTCGAGCGCCTTCTGCAGCGCGCCGGCGACGTCGGGATCTTCGAGCGGAAGGATCTGCGAGCCACGGTGCACGACGGTGACGCGGCTCCCGAAGCGACGGAACATCTGTCCGAATTCCAGCCCGATGTAGCCGCCGCCGAGAACGACGAGGTGCCGCGGCACCTCGGTCAGCTCCATGATGGTTGCGTTCGTGAGATAGCGGGCTCCCTCGAGTCCCTCGATCGACGGGACCTGGGGCCGCGTGCCGGTGTCGATGACGATCGTCTCGCTCTCGAGCGTCTGGCCGTTCACTTCGATCGCGTGCGGTGCGACGAAGCGCGCATGACCGCGGTGGAGCTCGAGACTCGGGCGCTGATCGATTTTCTGCTGCTGGCCCGAGCGAAACTGCTCGACGATCGCCCGCTTGCGCTCGACGACACGGCCGAGGTCGACCGCGACCCGCCCGGTCACCACGCCCCATCGACGGGCGGCGCGGGCGTAGTGCGCGACCTGCGCCGAGGCGACCATCGTCTTCGTCGGCGTGCAGCCGGTGTTGATGCAGGTGCCGCCGAGGTGTTCACGCTCGATCAGGGCGACCCGCCCGCCCCGATCCGCCAGGGCGTGCGACAGCGGGTTGCCGCCCTGGCCCGAGCCGATCACGATCGCGTCGTACTTCAGGAGGGACGCTTCGATGTCGAGCCCACCGGCGGGGGCGCGAACTCCTTGGCGCGCATCTTCGCGACCAAGTCGTCATACGAGGACGTGCGGATGATCTTGTTGAACTGGGTCCGGTAGTTCGAGATGAGGCTCATGCCCTCGATCACGACGTCGTAGACGACCCAGCGGTCGCCCTTGTGCTCCATGCGGTAATCGATCGGGACCTCCGTGCCCTTCTTCGTGAGGATCTTCGTGTGCACGGTGGCCTGCTCGCCTTCGAGCGCATCGCCCGTGTACGCGACCTTCTCACCGGTGTACTGCTCGATCCTCGAGATGTAGCTCTGCTCGAGGAGATCGGCGAAGAGCCGCGTGAACTCTTCGCGCTGCGCGGGCGTGCGCTGCTGCCAGTGCGGCCCGAGGCTGCGCTTGGCGGTCTCCTGAAAATCGAAGATCTTGCCGACCACTTCGCGGATGGCTTGCCGTTCGGCGGGGCTGCCGCGGTCGGGACGATCGAGGATCCGGATCACTTCGTCGACCTGCTGTCGCAGTTGATTGCTCGGAGCTCCCGCGCGCGCGTCGCGAGGCGCCACGAGCAGCAACGCGAGCGCTGCGAAGAGCAGGCAGGTCCATCGACGTTCGAGCATCATGTGGACTCCTCCTGGCCGACTCGGGTTTCTCATTCGTACGGCAATGCGTATGCCAGCCAGCCAGGCGTTGTAGCTAATTCAACGAGCGGGAGGAGAGGCCATCGGGGACGCTTCCGGTTGGTCGGATCTGATCCGTAACGCCCCGATCGCAATGGAGAGCACGCCGCCGACGACGATTCCGATCGTCGCGATGCCACTGTTCACGGCAAGGACTGATAGTCCCGTCAGGGCGTTTCCTATGTTGCAGCCGAGTGCGAAGGTGCCGCCCACGCCCATGAGCAGGCCGCCGCCGAGTCTGCGCGCACCTTCCGTCCGGGACGGCAGGCGCCAGGACACCGGGCCTCGCACACGCGCGCTCAGAAACGTCCCGACCGGCAACCCGATCAGCATGACCGTCCCCCAGTTCAATGCAGTGGGGCGGGCGAAGATGACGACGTTGACCAGCGACCGGGCGGGACCGGTGATGGAGAGGCCCCAGTTCCACCCCGCAAAAGCACCCGTGAGCCAGGCGAGAACGCCAACGGCGCCGAGCGCCAGGCCGGTCACTGCCCATGGCCAGTGCGTCGTCTGCTCACTCGGCCGGCGCAGGAGCGTCAGGAGCGCGATGATCAACGCCACGCCGGCGGCGACGGCGATCCAGGTCGAGACCCCGAACAACTCGGGGAGCGACGCGCTGATGTCCGGCGCGCCTTCGGATGGACTCAGCCACTCATTCACCGCGGCAAGCGGCCATCGCGCCGTGAGCGTAGCGCCTGCCGCAAAGCCCACCGCGGCGACCGTCGCTCCGCCGCTTCCGGTTCCGACGCGGGACCATATGGACGTCGCGCAGCCTTTCGCGAGGACCATCCCGATTCCGAACACGAGGCCCCCGATGAATGCCGCGGCGACCGCGACCGGTGGCATCGGGATCTCGAGCCATCCGAGCTCGCCGAGCGTGTTCACGATGGCGAGCTGCACGCCAAGGGCGACCAGGTAGGCGCGGAGCGACGCGCCCGGTCGCCGCGCCACGATTTCTCGGAGCGCGGAGTGCATGCAGAAGTCGCCGCGGTGCACGACGACGCCGAGGAGCACGCCAACGAGGAAGCCGGGAAAGATCAGCACGTCGGTTCCATCAGCGCGGACCCTGATCGAGCCAGCCCTGGAAGATGTCCGCAGCGAGCTCAACCACCTTCGTGTCGGTCTCCACGCCGTTCGAGGCCGACAGCGTCATCCGCAACGCGCCCGCCGGCCGGCGGTTCAGCAGTCTCAAGAGCGGCGCGATCCTGACAGAGATCCGGCCATCGCGATCGGAAGCGAGCTGACTCTGCCCTACACCGTCGATGTCGAGGGTCGCTCTGGCCGAGGGCCACGCTTCCTCGACCTCCTCCACGTCCTTGATCTTGCGTGGCAGGCTGCGGACGATCGTCTTGCCCTCCGTCGTCGTGAAATTGATGATGCCGCCACTGACGGTGGCCAGAGCGATGACCGCGATGCGGCGGACGTCCACCGCGCGCGCTTGCTCCTCGGTCACGTCGACTTCGTAGAGCGGCCCGTGCACCTTGCGCGTCAGCCGTAGCGTCAGCTCGTCGTCGGCCTGGGTCGGGGCGGTGAGGATCGTGACCACGGGCTGGAGACGTACCGCTTCCGCTTCGTTCACGAACCGGATGGTCTCGTGCTTGACTGTCGTGGTGGCGCACGCCGATACGACCCCGAGCGAGACGACGAGGAGCGACGCGAGGAGTCTCATCGACCGGTGTCCGTCACGCCCGGGCGCGCGACTGCGCCAGCGCCGCGAAGGTCGCGCGCGCCCAGGGCTCATCGAGCGTCGGCGGGGGCTCGTACCGGATCGGTTCGGTGATTCGCATGCCCGCTTCCCATTCGGCCGCGGAGTCCTCCAGGACTTCGTCGACCTCCAGCAGGAAGTACCCGAGTCCGTGTTCGCTGCCACCGGCCACGGGCAAGGGACCGTCGACGATCCGCGTTTTCACATAGACCGTCGTGTCGGGCTCCACGATGAGAAGCGTTCCGGTGCCGCGCTCCACGAGATTGCGCGCGCTCTGACTCCGCGCCTGGATCACGAGGCCGAGCGTGCCGGAGTCGTAGGCCTTCAACTCGAGATACGAGAGCAGCATCGGATGCGGCCGCCCCTCGTGATCGACGGTGACGAACGGTACGGCGACGCCGAGGCGCCGGCGAAGGTCGCGCTGCGACAGTCGCTCGACGAGAAGCGGGGGAAGAGCGGTACCGACCTGGCGTGTCATTCTAACTGGGGGCCCCGACATGGCCCCCAGACCCCCAACGCTCGTCACGCCCCGGCACAGCCGTGGCGCGCCTCGATATCCCCCAACGCTCGTCACGCCCCGGCACAGCCGTGGCGCGCCTCGATATCCCCCAACGCTCGTCACGCCCCGGCACAGCCGTGGCGCGCCTCGATCCCCCGAAATGGCGTGCCGCTCCTAGAGACATCGAATAGATCATACCGTCGCGTTGCGCCGGCCGCTCACTTCGGAGTCTCGAACCCGGCGGCGCGGAACCGCGCTCGACCTGTCGGAGACGTGAGGAGCCGCAGGAACGCGCCCGCCGCTTCGGGCGACTGCGCGCGGGTCAGGATCGCCGCCGAGTAGGTGAGACGGGCCTGGAGCGGATCTGGCAAGGGCCCCGCAAGCGCGACGCCCGGCACCGATACGATCTCGCTGATCGGCGACACGGCGAGCTCGATTTCACCCGCGGCGACGCGTTCCAGCGCCGCGAGCCCCTCGGGAAAGAGCGTGGTCTTCGCCTTCATCGTGTCCGCGAGACCGAGCTGTTCGAGGACGCGAGCGAAGTGGGTGCCGCCCTGGCCACCGCGCGCGGGATCGGCATACCCGAGCGAGCGTGCCGCAAGAATGGCCTGCCGCAATGACGCCGGCGTGCCGACGTCGGGCAGTACCGCGCCGGCCCGGACCGCGACGCCGATCATGACCGTTCCGAGCTCCACTCGGCTCTCCTGCGTCACCGTGCCGGCGCGCGCAAGCTGGTCGATGCCGCTGGCGCCTCCAATGATCAGATCGCCCGGCTCTCCGGCAGCGGCCTTCGCGCGCAGCCCGCCCGCGGTTCCGAACGTCAGCTTCACGTCAGTGCCGGTCTCGCGCTTGAACTCGGCGGCGAGCGCGCTGACCGGCGTCTGCGTCGCGCGCGGGCACAGCACCGCGAGCTGAGCCGAGACGGAGACTGGCGTGACGACAACGAGCGCCACGACGGCAGCGAGCACGAGGGAGCCGAACATGTCCTGACGTCCGCGACGGCTCAGTAGCCGCGCGCTCGGTCCACCACCTGCACGAGCGGCCGGCCGCCGACGAATCGGCGGAGATTGTCCACGAACAGCTCGGCGACGAACACGTCGCGCTCGGGATGGAGACCGCCGACGTGCGGCAGCACCACGATGCCCTCGGTCGTCCAGAACGCGTGGTCTTGCGGCAGCGGTTCGACGCGAAACACGTCGAGCACCGCGCCCGCGATGCGGCCCGTCTTCACGGCGTCGACGAGGTCGTCGTCGACCACGAGATCGCCGCGCGCGAAGTTCAGCACGTGTGCGCTCGGCTTCATGCGCGCGAGGGTTCGCGCGTTCAGCAGGCCGCGCGTCGCAGTCGTCGAAGGAAGCAAGAGCAGCACGAAATCGGATTCGCCGAGCACCGCGTCGGTCCCGTCAGGTCCGAAGACGCGCTCCACGCCCGGCACCGGACGCGGGTTCCACCGGGTGCCGATCACCCGCATCTCGAGCGCGGCGGCTTTGCGCGCGACTTCAGCGCCGACGGCGCCGAGCCCGAGGATACCGAGTGTCGTGCCCGCGAGCGTGGGATTCACGCGCCGGCGCCAGCGACGCTCGCGCTGATCGAGGACGATCGCGGGGATCTGCTTGGCGATCATGAAGAGCGTGGCCAGGATGTGCTCCGGCATCTGGAGCCGATGGGTGCCGCGCGCGCACGTGAGCGTCACGCCCGGGGGCAGATCGGGCGAGGCCAGCCACTGATCGCAGCCGCCGGTGAGCGACTGGATCCAGCGAAGGCGCGGCGCTCCCGCTGCCAGTCCGGCAGGCGGGCGCCACGCCAGCAGTCCTTCGCAGCGCGCGAGGGCATCAGCGGGCGGATGGGTCTTGAGCGAGGCGGTGATGAGCTCGACGTCTCCGGCGAGGCCGGCAGCCTTCACGGCGTCGATGTACGGCCCCGGCTCGTCGGTCCAGAGCAGGACGGTAGCCGTTCGGTCAGCTCCGGGCGGGCGTGGTCGCGAGCACCGGCGTCGCCGGCGTCCCCGCTGTCGCGGGCTCCTGGCGCTCGCCGTGACCGTTCGATCCTGTCTCGCAGGCGCCGCCGGCGCCCTGGCGGTGGATCGACAGATCTGTGATCGTCGGGGACTTGCCGCAGAGCGGGCAGTTCGGATCGCGGCGCAGCTTCACTTCGCGGAACCGCATGCCGAGGGCGTCGTAGGTCAGCAGACGTCCGATCAACGGGTCACCGATGCCGAGCACCAGCTTCACGGTTTCCGTCGCCTGCACCATCCCGACCACTCCTGGGAGCACGCCCAGGACGCCAGCCTCGCTTCAGCTGGGGACGAGCCCCGGCGGCGGTGGCGTGGGATAGAGGCAGCGATAGCAGGGACCCTGGTTCGGCGCAAAGACCGTCGCCATGCCTTCGAACTGGAAGATCGAGCCGTGGACGTTCGTCTTGCCCGCCAGGTAGCACGCGTCGTTGACGAGGTAGCGCGTCTCGAAGTTGTCCGAGCCGTCGACGATGAGATCGTAGTCACGGATGACGTCCATCACGTTGTCGACGTCGATGCGCATCGGCAGCGGAATCACCGTCACGTCCGGGTTCAGCGCGCGAATCGTCCGCGCGCCCGACTCCACCTTCGGTTTGCCGACGTCGGCCGTCGTGTGGAGGACCTGTCGCTGCAGATTCGTGATGTCGACGACGTCGCCGTCCATGAGCCCCAGCGTGCCGACACCGGCCGCGGCGAGATAGAGGGCCGTCGGCGAGCCGAGCCCCCCGGCGCCGATCAGCAAGACCTTCGAGCGCAGGAGCTTGCGCTGGCCCTTGTCGCCGACTTGCGGCAGCAGGAAGTGCCGGCTGTAGCGCTGGATCTGGTCCGGCGTCATCGGGATCTCGCGAACGACCGGGAGCCCCGACTGCAGCCACTTCTGGTAACCGCCCCGGAGGTTGATGACGTTCTGGTAGCCGAGCTCCTTCAACTGCGTGGCCGCCAGCACTGACCGCAAGCCCGTCTGGCAGTAGAGAACGATGGTCGTCGCAGGATCGCTGACGGCCGTGCCGATCCTGAACTCGAGGAATCCGCGACTGATGTTGGACGCGGCCTCGATGTGGCCGTCCCGGTACTCGTCCGGGTCGCGGACATCGATCACGGTGACCGGCTCGCCCGACTGGAGGCGCCGCTGCAGATCCGCCGGGCCTTCCTCGGGCACGACCTGGCGAGCTTCCGCCAGCATTTCCTTCAACGTTTTCATGCGGCCGATATTACCCCCATTCCCGGTCGAGTCAAACGAGACGCCGCCCAGTTCAGCAGCCTTCCGCGGCTCGGAGGGGCTTGCTATACTGGCGAAACTTCCGCCGACTCGTTCGCATACTCGTGAGGGGATTGTCTCAGTGAAAGGCTTGATTCTATCCGGAGGGCGCGGCACCCGCCTCAGACCGATCACGTTCACCTCCGCGAAGCAGCTCGTCCCGGTCGCGAACAAGCCCATCCTCTTCTACGGGATCGAGGCGCTGGCAGCGTCGGGCATTCGGGACATCGGCATCGTGGTCGGCGATACGCATCAGGAGATCCGTGATGCGGTCGGGGACGGCTCTCGCTTCGGGATCCGCGCGACCTATCTGCAGCAGGAAGCGCCGCTCGGCCTGGCGCACGCGGTGCTCATCTCCGAAGCGTTCATGGCGGGCGAACCGTTCGTCATGTACCTCGGCGACAACGTGATCCGGGAATCCCTCGGTCCGCTGGTCGAGCGCTTCAGCCGCGAGGCGCCGAACGCCCAGATCTTCCTGGCGCGCGTGCCGAATCCCCAGCAGTTCGGTGTCGCCGAGCTCGGTCCCGACGATCGCATCGTCAGGCTCGTCGAGAAGCCGGCCAAGCCACCGTCGGATCTGGCGCTCGTCGGCGTGTACATGTTCGATCGAAGCGTCTTCGACGCCGTCAAGGCCATCAAGCCGTCGGCTCGCGGTGAGCTCGAGATCACCGACGCCATCCAGTGGCTGATCGATCACGGCAAGACCGTGCGCCCGTTCGTGATCAGCGGCTGGTGGAAGGACACCGGGAAGCTCGAAGACATGCTCGAGGCGAACCGGATCATCCTCGACGCCATGGAGCGTCGCATCGACGGCGACGTGGTCGCGTCCGAGATCGTCGGCAAGGTGACGATCGAAAGCGGCGCCAAGGTCGTCGAGAGCACGATCCGGGGCCCCGCGATCATCGGCCGCGGCGCCACGATCGAGCACGCCTACATCGGGCCGTTCACGTCGATCGGCGACGGTGTCGTCGTGCGCGGAAGCGAGATCGAGCACTCGATCGTGCTGGAAGGCTCGAGCCTCACGGACATCGACGCGCGCATCGAGTCGAGCTTGATCGGTCGCAACGTCACCATCTACCGATCCGACGCGAAGCCGAAGTCCTACAAGCTCATGATCGGCGACCGCTCGGATATCGGGCTTATTTAAAGGTGGGGGACCCCGAGATGGCCCCCACACCCCCCAGCGCTCGTCGCGTCCCGGCCAAGCCGTGCCGCGCCTCGATGTTCCGAGAGTCGTCATGAGGGACCCCGAGATGGCCCCCCGCCTCGATAGTCCGAGGGTTGTCATGGGGGACTCCGAGATGATCCCCCACATCCCGCAATCTCGCGGAGATTGCTCATGGACCTGAGCCCCGACGCCAAGCTCCGGTTCGATCTGCAGTCCTACGGTCCGCCGGCGGACATCGACGGCGTCGAGCTCATCGAGCTGAAGAGGTTTCACGACGATGGCGGCGCGATGACCGAGCTGGCGCGGCTGGTGGACGGCTGCCCGCAGGCGCTCCAGGGATTCACGGTCCGGCAGATCAACTACAGCGAGGTCGAGCCGGGCGCGATCAAGGCGTTCCACGTTCACCTGCGACAGACCGACGTCTGGTACGTGCCGCCGTCCGACCGCATGCTGGTGGTCTTGCTCGACGTACGGAAGGGCTTGCGGACTGAAGGCGCGCGCCGCCGCGTGCTGCTCGGCGGCGGGACGTCGCGCCTGCTCCGCATCCCGCCCGGCGTTGCTCACGGCGCGCGCAATCTTGCCGCCGCCACCGGCCGGATCATTTACTTCACCGATCTCCACTTCTCGCCCGAGCCGGCGACGTGCGACGAGGGCCGGCTGCCGTGGGACTACGCGGGCCCGGGGATCTGGGAAGTCTCGCGAGGCTGATGCCGTCGTGAAGCTGCTCGTCACCGGCGGTGCGGGATTCATCGGCTCCAACTTCATCCGGCACGTGCTGACGACGCATTCCGACGACTCCGTCATCAACCTCGACAAGCTGACCTACGCCGGCAATCCGGCAAACCTGGCTGACATCGCCGGCGACGCGCGGTACAGCTTCATCCAGGGCGACATTTGCGACGGCAAGCTGGTGCGCGACGTCGCGCCCGGGGTGGACGCGGTCGTGAATTTCGCCGCGTCCACTCATGTCGACCGTTCCCTCATGGAGCCGGATGAGTTCCTCCGCACCGACGTGTTCGGCGTCTTCACGCTGCTCGAAGTCGTACGTGAGCTGCGCATCCCGAGGCTGCTCCACGTCAGCACCGACGAGGTGTACGGGAGCGTCGCGCGCGGGTCGTCCCGCGAGACGGATCCGCTGGCGCCGAGCAATCCGTACTCCGCGTCGAAGGCGAGCGGCGATCTGATGGCGCTGGCCTACTGGCACACGCACCGTGTGCCAGTGGTGATCACCCGGTCGTCGAACAACTTCGGGCCGTACCAGTACCCGGAAAAAGTGATTCCGCTCTTCATCACCAACGCGCTCGAGGAGCGACCGCTCCCGCTCTACGGCGACGGCAAGAACGTGCGCGACTGGCTCTACGTCCTCGACAACTGTGCGGCAATCGATCTCGTCCTGCGCGCGGGCCGCGACGGGCAGGTGTACAACATCGGCGGCAGCCACGAGGTCGAGAACATCGTGCTCACGCGTGAGATCTTGCGACTGGCGGGCAAGCGGGAAACGCTGATTCAGCCCGTCAAGGATCGCCCCGGCCATGACCGGCGGTACTCGGTCGACTCCATGAAGGTCCACCAGCTCGGCTGGAAGCCACGTCACGCGTTCGGCGCGGCGCTCGCCGCGACCGTCCAGTGGTACCGCGATCACGAGGCCTGGTGGCGACCGCTGAAGTCCGGCGAGTTCCGGACGTATTACGAGCGGCAATACGGCTCGGCCACCCGGGCCGTCTGAACCGAACGCCCACGCCTGGAGGGGTCATGAAACGAGCTGTCTTCGGGGCCGTCGCCGTCCTCCTTCTGCTTCCCGCGCTCACGGCTGCCGTTCCGCGGCCGCCGGCGCGGCGGCTCGACCCGAACAAGATCTCGGAAGCGCCGTCCTACGTCGGCCGCGTGAGGCCCTCGATCGTGGGGCTGAAGGTGCGAGCGGCCGACGATGCGCCGTCGTCGGCGCGGCTCGGCGTGCATCGGTTCGCCAGCGGCGTGCTGTTCGACGCGCGCGGGTATGTGGTGACCGTGAGCTACGCCGTCATGGACGCCGTCGCCCTCGAAGCCGAGACAAGCGACCGCGGGACGGTGCCGGCCCGTCTCGTCGCCATCGATTTCGACACAGGTCTCGCGGTGGTGAAGCTGGACGCCGACGGGCCGTGGCCCGCGGCGACGCTCGGTTACTCACGCGACGTCAAGCTCGGCGAGCTCACGGGCACGGTCGGTGTCGACGAGGAGAACGACCTGGTGTACGTGACGGGGGAGCTGCGGGCCGTCCGGCGCTTCTCCGCGTACTGGGAGTACATGCTCGATCGCGCGCTCTTCGTGTCTCCGTCGAGCCCGTCGTGGGGCGGCAGCGCCGTCGTGGACGCGTCGGGACGGGTCATCGGCCTCGCCTCGCTCCGGCTCGGCGAGCCGCCATACGTCAATGTCGCCATCCCGGTCGAAAGGCTGCAGGCGGTGAAGGACGAGTTGATCGCGGCCGGTCGCGTCGTCAGCCATCCACCGCGCCCGTGGCTCGGTCTCTACACGATCGGCGGTGACGACAGCGTGGTCGTGGACGGCTTCGCGGCGAGCGGGCCCGCGCGGGTCGCTGGATTCAAGCGCGGTGATCGCATCGTGCGCGTGAATGGCGTTGCGGTCACGTCACAGGAGGACTTCTACGAACAGCTCTGGCGTGCTCGGGCCGGAGACCTGGTCGAGGTTGCGGTCGAGCGGGCCAACGCGCTCCACGTGATCCGAGTACGTTCTGTCGATCGGTACGATGTGATCGTGCGGCCCAAGCGCTGACGGGGCCTCCCCCAGGTCCAGGCGTCTATCGTCATGCTCAGGCGCCGGCGCCCCGGGAGGAGAAGGAACTTCTCATGACGTGCCAGCAGTGCCGGTTCGAGAATCCCGCCGGGATGCGCTTTTGCGGGCAGTGCGGCGCCCCGCTCGCGCTCCGTTGCCCGCAGTGCGGAGGAGAGGTCCCGCCTCAGTTCAAATTCTGCGGGCAGTGTGGCGCGAGTCTCGCGCCCGCGCCGGCGCCAGCCGCGCCGGCGCCAGCCGCGCCGGCGCCAGCCGCAACGGCGGCGACCGTCCCGACCGTGTCACCGGCGTCACGCCCGGCCGTCACGGCGGTCGCTCCGTCGCCCGGCATCGCCAGCTATACGCCGAAGCACCTGGCCGACAAGATTCTCAAATCGCGATCGGCGCTCGAAGGGGAACGGCGGCAGGTGACCGTGCTCTTCGGCGACGTCGCCGGCTTCACCACGCTCGCCGAGAAGCTCGATCCCGAAGAGGTCCACCGGATCATCAACCATTGCTTCGAGCTGATCACCGCCGAGGTGCATCGCTTCGAGGGCACGATCAATCAGTACACGGGCGACGGGATCATGGCGCTGTTCGGAGCGCCGATCGCCCACGAGGACAGCCCGCGGCGCGCCGTCCACGCCGCGCTGGGAATCCAGCGCGCGCTGCGCGACTACGCCAAGGAGCTCGAGGCGGAGCGCGGGCTGACAGTGCAGATGCGCATCGGACTCAACACCGGGCCCGTGGTCGTCGGCAGGATCGGCGACGACTTGCGCATGGACTACACCGCGGTCGGTGACACCACGAACCTCGCGGCCCGGATGCAGCAGATCGCGCGGCCGGGCAGCGTGCTGGTGAGCGACGCGACGCACCGGGTGATCGGCGGGTTCTTCGAGACGCTCGATCTCGGCGAAGTCCCGATCAAGGGGCACACGCCCGTGCGCGCCTGGGAAGTGTTGCGGGCGCGCGGCATGCGCTCGCGCCTCGACATCGCCGCCGAGCGTGGACTTACGCCGCTCATCGGTCGCGACCGTGAAGTCTCGACGCTGCTCGACCGTTTCCGCGACGCGAAGGCCGGCCGCGGCCAGGTCGTGTTTCTCGCCGGCGAGGCCGGGATCGGCAAGTCGCGGCTGCTGCTGGAGTTCCGTCGCCGCCTGGCGGAGGCCGGTGAAAGCGTCACGTGGCTCGAAGGCCAGTGCGTGTCGTTCGGCCAGTCCATCCCCTTCCTGCCCGTCGTCGATCAGCTGCGCAGGAACTTTGCGATCGAGGAGCTCGACGGCGAGCCCGAGATCATCGCGAAGATCGAGCACGGGATGCGGCGCATGGGGCAGCTCGAGCCGCACATTCCGTACGTGCGGTTTCTTCTGTCGGTGGACCCGGGCGACCCGGCCATCGCGGCGATGGATCCGCTCGCGCGCCGGCGCAAGGTGTTCGATGCGGTCCGCGCGCTGGCCGTAAGAGGCGCTACTCTCAAGCCCGTCGTCTTCGTGTTCGAGGATCTGCACTGGGTGGACACGAGCAGCGAGGAGTATCTCGGTGCGCTGATGGACTCCGTCGCGGGGGCGGCGATCGTGCTGGTGATGACGTATCGCGTCGGTTACGCGCCCCCGTTCGGTGGCCGCAGCTTCCACACGACGCTGACCCTGCAGAACCTCACCGCGGAGGAGACGCTCGCGATGGCGGGGCGGATCCTCGGGACGGACCAGTTCCCCGAGCAGGTCAAGGCTGCGCTGATGGACAAGGCCGAGGGCGTCCCGCTGTTCGTCGAGGAAGTGACCAAGACGCTTCTCGATCTCGGCGTGCTCCGGCGAGAGGGCGCGGGGCTGGCCGTCGCGAAGGGACTCAGCGAGGTGAGCGTGCCCGACACGATGCAGGGCATCATCATGGCGCGGCTCGATCGCCTCGGCGACGCCGGCAAGCGCACCGTGCAGCTCGCGTCGGTGATCGGCCGGCGATTCCTCGTGCGCCTGCTCGACCGCATCGGCGGCATGCGCGAGCAGCTCCACGGCCTGCTGGCCGAGCTGAAGGCGCTGGAGATCATCTACGAGCAGGGGCTCCTGCCCGAGCCCGCGTACATCTTCAAGCACGCCGTCATTCAAGACGTCGCGTACAACAGCCTCCTGAAGGAGCGACGGCGTGAGCTGCATCGCGCCGTCGGTGACGCGATCGAGGAGCTGTACGCCGACCGGCTCTCCGAGCACCACGAGGAGCTGGCCCACCACTACGTCAACGGCGAGCAGTGGGCCAAGGCCTTCGACTACCTCGTGAAATCGGGCGACCGCGCCAAGGACGCCTACGCCAACCAGCTGGCGCTCGACTTCTACGCCCGCGCCCTCGACGTCGCGTCGCGCACCTCGCCCGCGCTGACGCCCTGGCAAGTGATGGACGTCCATCAGCGGCGCGGGCGCGTCTGGCTGTTGCTCGCAAAGTACCAGGAGGCGATCGCCGAGTCCCAGCGGATGCTCGAGGTCGCCCGCGCCGCCGGCGATCGGCACGGTGAGGGCGAAGCGCTGGTGGACCTGGCGCTCGAGCATTACATGACGTTCGCGTCCGAGAACATGCCGCTCACGAAGCGCCTGGCGGAGGAAGCGCTCGCGATCGCCGAGCAGACCGGCGACCATCCCGTGCTGGCGAAGGCGCGCACCTATCTGGCCTTCCTCGATCAGGTCGAGGGAAATCTCGTCAGCGCGGACCGATTCCTGGAGGAATCGCTCAGGATCAGCGAGGCGGAGGGGCTGAAGGAATCGATCGCGCAGAACGTGATGTGGCTGAGCGCGCACGCCGAGTGGCGTGGAGACTTTCCGAGGGCGATCCAGCTCGCGCAGAAAGCCTCGGCGGCGGCGGCGGAAATCCACGACGGCTTCTTCGAGCTCATGGCGATCGCCTTCGGCTGCCTGGCGGAGGGAGGTGCCGGACATTACGCCGAGGCGCTCGAGCTGATCAACGACGGCTTGACGAAGGCCCGTGACCGGAATGCCGCGTTCTTCCAGGGCCGGCTCGGCAACAGCCTCGGGTGGGTGTACCAGGAGCTCGGGGATTTCCGGCGGGCGCACGAGCACGACCGCGAGAGCGTCGACCTCGGCCAGCGGATCAAGAACGCGAACGTCGAGGTGAGCGCAACGATCAATCTGGGTCTGGATTATTTGAACCTTGGCGAGCCGCGCAAAGCCCTGGCGTTGCTCGAAGCGACCCAGACCCGCGTCGACAAGCTGGCGTTCGGGGCCCATCGCTGGCGCTGGTCCATCCACACGGCCGTCTATCTCGCCGAAGTGCTCCGAGCGCTCGACGAGCCGGAGCGGGCTCTCGTGCAGGTGGAGCCGGCGCTGCTCGAGGCTCGTCGGACGGGGTCGATGAAGTACGTGGGAATGTGCCACGCGCTTCGCGGCGAGCTGCAGATGACGGGACGGCAGTGGAGCGACGCCGAGGGCGGCTTGCGCGAAGCGCTCGAGATCGCTCAGCGCATCGGCTATCCGAAGCTCCTCTGGCAAGCCGCCGACGGTCTGGCGCGCGCGCTCGCCGCCCAGGGACGGATGCAGGACGCGTTCGAGGCTTCTCGAGTGGCCGTCAGCGCGATCGAGGCCACCGCGGCACGCGCGCCCGAGCCGGCGCTCCGCGACTCCTTCATGAACTGGCCGCGCGTGCAGGCCGCGCTCGAGACCGCCGAGCGGCTGCGCCGGGCCTGATCGGTTGGCTGCGCTGCGCGACAGCGAGGCGGACGTGAGCCGTGGCCGTCCCGGCTTCGAGCGCACGCGGGAGAGGAGACTCGCGTGATGTGACATCGCCGCGTGGCGGTCACGATCATGGTGACGGTGCTCGGACTGAATCTGCTCGGCGACGGCTGGCGGGACGTGCTGGATCCCAGCATGCGGTTAACCTGACCGCAGGAGATCAATCCCATGGCGGCTCCGGTGAAGTGGAAGAACGGCGCGCGGTGCGCCGTGATGCTGTCGTTCGACGTCGACGGCGAGACCCTCTGGATGGCGCGCGATCCGGCGCTGGCCGAGCGGCCCATCCACATGTCGATGGGCGCGTACGGGCCGAAGACCGGCGTGCCTCGCATCTTGAAGCTGCTCGACCGCTACGGCATCAAGGCGGGCTTCTTCATCCCGGGCTGGACGATGGAGCACTATCCCGAGATGACGAAGGAGATCGTGCGTCGCGGTCACGAGCTCGGACACCACGGCTACCTGCACGAGAAGCCGTTCTTCCTGCCGGGACCGAAGGAAGAGGAAGCGCTGATCGTCAAGACGCTCGACATCTTCAAGAAGATCGCGGGCGTCGCGCCCAGGGGATCGCGCACGCCGTCCGCTGACCCGAGCAAGCACACGATGGATCTCTTGCGGAAGCACGGCATGATCTATCACAGCAACATGATGGACGCCGATCTGCCGTACCGGGTGAAGACCGCGCATGGCGAGCTGATCGAGCTCCCGACCACGTGGGTCAACGACGACTGGATGTACTTCGGCTTCAGCGCCAACCCGCCGGCGGGCAACGGCATCTGGAGTCAGGAGGACGTCTTCGAGATCTGGAAGGAAGAGTTCGAGGGCGCGTACGAGGAGGGCGGCTTCTTCAATCTGATGGGTCACCCGCAAGTCATCGGCCGGCCGTCGCGCATGCGGATGGTCGAGCGGCTGATCCAGCACATCCTGGGCAAGAAGGACGTCTGGTTCGCGCAACCGCTGGAGCTCGCGGAGTTCTGGCTCGAGCACGGCGCGTGAGTCGCGAGAACGCCTTTTCAGCGCGGTTCTCATCGCGTACGCTCCCATAGGGAGACCGAAATGGGTGATTCACCAATTCAGGGCTATGAATATCTCGTCACGAATCCCGAACGCCTAGGCGGAAAACCAGCGATCAAGGGAACGCGCTTTTCCGTCTCCTTCATTCTTGCTTGCCTCGCCGAGGGAATGTCGTACGACGACATCGTGCGTGACTACTCAGAATTTCCGCGTGAGAGCCTCGCCGAGGCGCTTCGCTATGCGGCCGAAGTGACCGACCGGCGTGATGTGGCTGCTTGATGTCAACCTCCCGAATGGTTTGCTGCCCCTGCTCCAGAGCCTTGGGATTTCGTGTGACACGACGATCCGACGCGGCTGGCGCGGGCTGACCAACGGGGAGCTCGGGAGGGCGGCATACGAAGGGGGCTTCCGGGTCATTCTCACGCGGGATCGTGACTTCGGAGGCACAGCGGGAAGCGTCTTGATGCGGTTGCCCGACCTGGCGGTTGTTGTGGTGACGATCCCTCAGGCCCGTGAAGCCGCATATCTGGAAGCCTTTGAAGCGCGTTGGCGCGAGCATGCGATCGCTCCGGTAGCGGGATCCATTATCGAGTGGCCGTGAATACGGGGCGATCGAACACCCTCTCGGACCCGGCGGCGCTCGACACGCGCCGCAGATGATCTGCCGACTTCACCTCGTCGGGATCGTCCCATCTGGTCGATAGGCTGTCAACGTCACCGATCGCATTCATACGAGGTGAACATCGAGGCGCTGAGGTATCCTCCATCTCATGAAGGGCGCCGCCGACACGTATCAGGGCCGCGGGCTCATCGCCGACCCGATCCATCGGTACATCCTCTACACGCGCCCCGGGGGGATGGCCGGGGAGGCGACCGAGCAGGACCTGATCGATACGTCGTGGGTGCAGCGGCTGCGGCGCATCCCGCAGCTCCAGTCGGCGCGCTGGGTGTTTCCGGCGGCCGAGCACAGCCGTTTCCAGCACTCGCTCGGCGCCATGCACCTCGCCGGGCGGTTTGGCCAGCAGTTGTATCCGTCGTTGCGCGCGCACTTCGACGACGCGCCGTCGCCGGCGCTGATCGAGGAGCTGCTGCGCGTGTCTGGCCTGCTCCACGACGTCGGCCACGGGCCGTTCGGCCATTTCTTCGACGACAACTTTCTCGTCGACTACGACCTGACGCACGAGCTGGTGGGGCAGCGCATCATCCGCGAAGAGCTCGCGGACATCCTGCGCGAGCTGCGACGCAGCCCGAGCGGCGCGTTCGCTGCAGGCGAGGCGGTCGATCCCGAGTGGATCTGCTACCTGATGGGCAAGAGCTACACGCAGCCGCTCGAGTCACACCCGCGGTGGCTGCCGTTCCTCAAGCCACTGCTCTCGGGCGTCTTCACCGCTGACAACATGGACTACGTGCTGCGTGACGCCTACATGTGCGGGGTGGCGGTGGGACCGATCGACGTCGAGCGCATCATCTATTATTCGTTCTTCTCCGAGCACGGGTTAACGCTCGACCGGGGCGGGCTGCAGGCGTTCATCATGTTCCTGAATGCCCGCTTCTACATGTACACGAACGTCTACTATCACCGCACGACGCGCGGGATCGACATGCACCTGAAGGAGATCTTCCGCGACACGATGCGGCTCGTGTTCCCGTACGACCTCCGCAAGGACCTGCACCCGTACCTCCATCTGACCGAATGGACGCTGCTGGAAGAGGTCGGCCGCTGGCACGACAGCGACGACCCCGAGAAGAAGGCGCTCGGAAGCGAGTGGCGGCAGATCCTGGACCGCAAGCTTCGGTGGCGGATGTCGCACGAGGTCGTGCTCGATCTGTTCGAGCCGCGGCGCGGCCACAGTTTCCTCGACGCCGACACCGTCGAGCGGAGGGTGCGGACCTTCCTGCCGGCCCACCTCAAGGCCTTCCCCTTCAAGATCGACATGGCGTTGCAGGACCCGCGGCCGCTCAATCCGTTGCAGATGGGCGATCGTCAGATCTACGTCTACGACTCCGCGGCCGGCATCGTCGCGAAAGAGCCCCTGACCGAGATCTTGAAATATCTCCCCGGCAAGGTCGCGCAGTGCCGGATCTTCGCCGCCAGTCACGAGCACGATGCCCAGCTGGCGCGGGCGCTCGAGCGCGCGCTGACCGAAGAGCCGGCGTCGATCGTCACGAATGTGTAAGAGTGCCTCGACCCAGATTGACAGGCGTGACACCCCCGGGGACAATGCCTCACTCATGAGGTTGCCACTCTCGCGACTCGTGCTCGTCCTCGCGGCATGCGCCTTCGCCTTCACCGGCCAGCGTGCCGTGGCGCAAGACTCCGACGTCTTCATCTTGAAGGAGAAGACGCCGGCACCCGCGTTCTCGCTCCCCGACCTCTCGGGCCAGACCGTCAAGTCCACGGCATTCGCCGGGAAGGTCGCGGTGCTGAGCTTCGGCGCGACCTGGTGCCCCACCTGCACCAGCGAGCTCAAGAGCCTCGAGAATCTCCAGGCGAAGTTTCCGAAAGATCTCGTGGTCTACTTCGTGGCGCTGGACGGTCGCGGCGACAAGGACGTCAAGCCGTACATGGAAAAGAACGGGCACAGGATCCCGACGCTGATCGACCCGAAGATGGCGGTGGCGCGCGAGCACGGGATCCGCTGGATCCCGGTCACCGTGGTGCTCGACCGTACCGGCGTGATCGTCGGCCGGGCGATCGGCCCGCGTGAATGGGACGGCAAAGAAGCGCTCGACTTCATCCAGCCGCTGATCAAGCGATGAGGATTCGATCCGTCACAGGAGGATGCGCATGAGACCTATGCGGTTCGCGATGACCCTGCTCGTGGTGAGCATCATGTTCGCGCTGGCGCTTGCCTCGGCGCTCCCGGCCGCGGCGCTCGAGGTCGGTGACAAGGCGCCCGACTTCAAGCTGCCGGCGACGACGAAGCCGGAGCTGACGCTGTCCGAATTCGCCGGAAAGAAGAACGTCGTGCTCTTCGGCTTCATCGGAGCGTTTACCCCGACGTGAACGCGCGAGGTCGCGGCTTTCCAGCTTGATCTCCCCAAGTTCGAAAGCCGTAACGCCCAGGTCGTGGGCATCAGCTCGGATTTCCAGCCCGCCAGCGCCGCGTGGAGCGAGAAGATGGGACTCACGTTCCCGCTCGTGAGTGACATGGCGCGCACCACGCTCGACGCGTACGGGTTTCTCGACACCGACCCGAAGAGCCGCCTCTACCGCTACGCGAAACGTGCGTACGTCATCGTCGACAAGACGGGCGTCGTTCGCTACAAAAAGATCCTGGCGACTCCGCGTGATCTCGTGACGGATGACGAGCTTCTCGCGGAACTCGACAAGCTGAAGTAGGTCACGGACTGTGGGCTCGTCGGCTGAGCGGCCGATGAGCTCACAGCAGTCTCACCGCTTCTCGCGCAGCTTCTCCAGCGATGCTTTGAAGTCCTCGCAGGGGTCCGCGTCGTCGACGCGCGGGGTGAACCAGACGTAGTCCACCGGCAACGCCGGCCGTCCGAAGCCGGCCGCGTAGTCCTCAGGCTTCCTCGTCTCGCGCTCGACTTCGAGGAATGCCATCGTCACCACGATCGCTCCCGGTCGCGCGATCCGCAGATACACCGGAACGCCACGGTCCTTGCGCACGTGACCGAAGCCGGCGATCAGCACGGCGCCGTCGGGCTCCGACCCCGTGGCCAGGCTGTCCGCGATGTGCGCGTCCCGCACGCGCTGTGTCGTCACCAGGCTGGCGATCGTCGCGTCGCTCCCATGACCACAGTGCGCGGCCTTGATCTCCTCGGCCATCTCGGCCTGCGTGTCCGCCGCAAGCGGTCGTTCGAGTCCGTAGCGCGCGACGAGCGCTGGATCGAGCGCCGCCACGCCGTCGCGCCGCACGGCCGTGACCGTCGATTGCGCCAGGTTCGTCACGATGATGCGCAGCCGCGCCTTGAGCGCCGTGTCCGCGATGGGCTGATAGAGCGACCAGTCCGGCCAGCCCGAATGCTTCCAGTCCACGGCGTCGGCGAGGCCTGCGGCATCTCCGGGCGCCGTCGCCAGGTACCGCGCGAGCGCCGGTGCCTGCGCGACGGTCAGCATCTCGAAGCCGATTGCCGGCCGCCGGCCCGCCGCCACCATCCCGACCAGAAGCCACGCCTGAAGCTGGTGATGGTCAGGATTGTCGTGCTTCTCTCCCAGCAGCACGAACCGGCCGCGCGCGAGTCGGTCGACCAGCGCGGACGGTGAGACGAAGCTCGCCGCCGCGACGTCCCAGATGCGGCCCGCGAGGACGTGATCACGGCCGAGCGTCGTGCGCCACGACGGAACCGGATCGGTGGCGGCCGCGGCAAGCAGCGCGGGTACGATGAGAACCGCAAGCCAGCCACGATGGGGGAGCGGCATGGAGTCAGGATGCACCGGAAGAGACCTGCGCGCCGGCGGAATAGCTGCGCGCCGTCACCGCCAGGACTAGAATCGGACGTCGTGCGAATTCGGAGCCGGCGGTCCGGGAGGACTGGCGGTCCGACATGAGGGACTCAGCATGGAGAAATTCCGCGGCGTCGATTACTACGGGATCGAAGACCTCCTCTCCGAGGAGGAGCGCATGGTGCGTGACGCCGTGCGCGACTGGGTCGAAGTGGAGTTCTTGCCGGTCGTCATCGAGCACCATCGGGCCGGCACGTTTCCGACCGAGCTGACGCCAAAGCTCGGCGAGCTCGGCATCTTCGGTGCCACGCTGAAAGGCTACGGGTGCGCCGGGCTCAACAACGTCGCCTACGGTCTCATCATGCAGGAGCTGGAGCGCGGGGACTCCGGGCTGCGCTCCTTCGCGTCCGTGCAGAGCGGGCTCGTCATGCATCCCATCCACGCCTACGGGTCCGACGCGCAGAAGGACCGCTGGCTTCCGCGCCTCGCGACCGGTGAGCAGCTCGGGTGCTTCGGTCTCACCGAGCCCGATTACGGCTCCGATCCGGGCGGGATGAAGACGCGCGCGAGCAAGAAGGGCGACGCCTACGTGCTGAACGGCACCAAGCTCTGGATCACCAACGGGTCGATCGCCGACGTCGCGGTGGTCTGGGCCAAGGAAGACGACGGCGAGATCTACGGGTTCCTCGTCGAGCGGGGCACACCAGGATTCTCGACGCTCGACATCCACGGCAAGTTCTCGATGCGCGCCTCGATCACCTCCGAGCTGGCGTTCCAGGACTGCAAGATCCCGCTCGAGAACAAGTTGCCCAACGTCAAGGGCCTGCGCGGTCCGCTCGGCTGTCTCAATCAGGCGAGGTACGGGATCGCGTGGGGCGCCATCGGGGCCGCCATGGCGTGCTACGACTGGTCGCTGCAGTACGCCCAGCAGCGCATCCAGTTCGGCAAGCCGATCGCCTCGTTCCAGCTCGTGCAGCAGAAGCTCGTGTGGATGATCACCGAGATCACGAAGGCGCAGCTCCTGTGCCTCCAGCTCGGCCGATTGAAGGACGCCGGCAAGCTGCGTCCCCAGCAGGTCTCGATGGCGAAACGTAACAACGTGCAGATGGCCCTCGACACGGCGCGCCTGGCGCGTGACATCATGGGCGCCGCCGGCATCGTGGACGAGCACCCGATCATCCGCCATCTGCTGAACCTCGAGACCGTCAACACTTACGAGGGCACGCACGACATCCACACGCTGATCATCGGCCGGGACATCACGGGGCTCGACGCGTTTTCAATTAGCTGAGGGGCCACGAAATGGCCCCTCAGACTCCCCCACGCTCGGGACGCCCCGGGACACCCGTGGCGCCCCTCGACCCCCCACGCTCGGGGCGTCGCGGGACACCCGCGACGCCCCTCGACCTTTCCCCACGGTCGGGACGCCCCGGGACACCCGCGACGCCCCTCGACACTCCCCCACGCTCGGGGCGCCCCGGGACACCCGCGACGCCCCTCGACCCTCCCCCACGGTCTCGGGCGCGTACGCTGCCCGATTACCTCGCGCCGGGACTCGGCCTCGTGTTCGTCGGAATCAATCCCGGCGCGTACTCGGTCGCGCGCGGCCACTACTTCGCGCGGCCGACCAGCCGCTTCTGGCCGGCGTTTTCCAGGTCCCGACTGAGCGAGCGTGCCCGACTCGTCCTGGGCCGCGCCACGCTCGGGCCCGAATGCGATGCCGAGCTCTTACGGGCTGGTATCGGTTTCACCGACGTCGTCAAGCGCACGACTGCCAATGCGGCCGAGCTGACGCCGGCAGACTTCGAGCTCTGGGCGCCGAAGCTCCTGGCGAAGCTGCGCCGGTATCGGCCGCGAGTCGCATGCTTCCACGGACTCACCGGGTACCGGCCGTTCGTTCGTCTTGCGCTGCGACGCGTTGACACCGAGCCAGCGCTCGGTCCGCAGCTCGATGTGATCGGCGTCACGCGGATCTTCGTCGTCCCGAACCCGAGCCCTGCGAACGCGCACTTCACGCCGGCCGATCAGGCCGCCTGGTACGATCGGCTCGCCGAATTCATCGGGGGGGCGGCGTGATGATATGATGAAATCGTCATCCAGCCGAGATCGTCCGGGGAGGCCCCACGAATGGCACGGATCAATCTCGAAATAGACGACGACCTGAAGCGCCGGGCAAAAGTGAAAGCTGCGCAGGAGCAGCGGCCCCTCACGCAGGTGATCGAAGAGCTCCTCACCCACTGGGTGGAGGCCGGGGATACGGCCGCCAAGCGACGACGATTGCGGCTCGGAGTGCACAAGCTCGGCACGATCGGGACGCTGTCGCGCCGCGAGCTCTATGAAGATCTTCGTTGATACCAATCTCTTCGTATATGCCGTCGACGCTCTGAGTCCCTTCCATCACGACGCGGGATCGTTCTTCGAATCGGTGGCGGAGCGCAACCTCGAACCGCACTACTCGAACCAGGTGCTCGGTGAGTTCTTCTCGGCCGTCACCAAGCGGGCTGCCCGTCCGCTGAGCCCCACGGTCGCCGCGCGGGAAGCGCTGCGCATGCTCCAGGCGACGCAGTTGGTGAGACTGCCGATCGACGATATCGCGATGAAGCTCACACTGGCGCTGGCCGGAAAGCATGGGCTGCGGGGCGTCGAGATTTTCGACGCCCAGATCGTGGGGACCATGCTGAGCCACGGCGTCGAGGTCCTGTATACGGCCAATGTTCGGGACTTCGCTCGCTTCGACGAGATCGACGTCGTCAATCCCCTGTTGCCGGCCGGCCCGGGAACTCCACGCGTCGCCGAGAAACGCCGCCGGTATCGGCGGTGATAAGATCGGGCCTCACCAGTCTCACGGAGGAGAGCCATGCCGCTCCCGGTCGCCGAATTCGCCGCCACGCTCCTGAAGGAGGCCCAGGAGACCCACCCCTGGCTCCATCACCCGCTCTTCCGGATGATCGCCGACGGCGAGCTCAGCCGCGGCCAGGTCCAGCAGATCCTCCTCCAGCAAGGCTGCTTCTTCCTCGACACGCTCCGGCACGCCGCCTGGAAGATCATCTCGGTCGGCGGCTACACGCCGACGTACGAGGACCTCGAGCGCCAGCGCGCGCTCATTCCGCTCGTGGTCGAAGAAGGCGGCCACGACACGATCGGCGGCACGCAGACGGCCCACGCCTTCTTGTTCGTCCGGCTGTGCGAGGGAATCGGGCTCACGCGCGATCAGGTGTTCAACACGGAGTACCTGCCGACCACGATCATCGAGAAGAACGAGCTGTTCCTGTTGCAGCGGTCCTCCACGGTCGAGGCGCTCTGCGGCGGTAACATCGCGACCGAGTCGATCAACGCCGGCGTGTGCCAGCGCCTCGCCGCGGCAATGGAGAAGCACTACGGCGTGCCCGGGAACGCGCTCGACTTCTACCGTGAGCACATGGAGGTCGAAGGCGACCACAGTGACCGCGCGGTGCACATCCTGTCGAAGGTGGCCGTGACCGGCGAAGAGCAGAAGCGCGGGCTCCTGGCCTTGCGGCGAGCGATCACCGCCAGGCGCATCTGCGTCGAGGGAATGTACGAGGCGTTCGTCAGGGATCGCAAGGAGATCGGCCATGGCCGTTGACGCCCCACGGATCGATCAAGCGCTCGAGCAGTACATTGCCAGCCTGAGAGCCGCGGGACTCGATGCCCCGTGGACGCGCCCGGGGCCGCTCATCCAGCCGAAGGCGACCGCGGTGCAGCCGCGTCTGTGGCGCTGGAGCGACGTGGAGGCGCTGGTCCCGCGCAGCGCCGCGTTCATGAAGCCGGGTCGAGGGGCCGAGCGTCGCGTCGTCCGGCTCGACAATCCCGGCGTGCCGGAGCGAACCACGACGCACACGATCTCCGTCGCGGTGCAGTATCTGCTGCCCGGTGAAGTGGCGCCGGCTCACCGCCATACCCCGAATGCGATTCGCTTCATGCTGTCGGGTGAGGGGGCGTACACCACCGTGGAAGGCGACCGCTGCCTCATGCGCCGCGGCGATCTGGTCTTGACGCCGAGCATGACGTGGCACGATCACGGCAACGCCGGCGGCGACCCGGTCATGTGGATCGACGGTCTCGATTCGCCGCTCGTGCGCTACCTCGAAAATCTCCACGGCGAGGGCTATCCGGACGACGCTCAGACACCCGGCCGCGTCGCCGGGATCTCGGAGCGGAAGTTCGGCGCGCCGGGGCTACGCCCGGCGTGGCGATCGGCGGACACCCCGCCGCATCGAAGTCATCTCATTCACTATCGCTGGGAGCCGACGCGCGCGGCGCTCTTCCGGCTGGCCGACGTCGACTCGAGTCCGTTCGACGACGTGATCATGGAATACGTCGATCCGGTGACGGGTCGCTCGGTGACGCCGGTGCTCGGCTGCTACATCCAGCTGCTCAGGCCCGGCGTGAAGACGCGCGCTCACCGCGAATCGAGCAGCGCCGTGTATCACGTCGTCGAAGGCAGCGGGGTGACGATGATCGACAACGAGCGTTTCGAATGGGGCACGGGCGACTTCTTCGCGATCCCGCCATCGGCGTCTCACCATCACGAGACGCGCGGCGGCGAGCCCGCGATTCTCTTCTCGTTCCAGGACGTCCCGTTGCTGAAGGCGCTGGGACTCTATCGAGTGGACGTGTGAGCCACAGAACGTCGCGGGGCTGGGGCTCCGCCGTCCGAGGCGAACGATGATCAGTCGCCGAGCGTTCCTCGTCACGGCGACGGCGGCGCTGGCGAGGCCTCGGCGCGCCCGCGCGGCGGAGCCGGCGTCATTCTCGTTCGCGAGCACCTCCAGCGCGCTCGGCCTCACGACGCAAGTGATCCGCCGACTCGATCTCGAGAAGAAGTACGACCTCAAGCTCGACGTGAAGCTGCTCGACCCGGCGGCGGCGGAGAAGACCGTGCTGCTCCGTCAGGCCGACACCGGGCTCTTCCCGGTGATCACGGCCGCCGACGTCAGCCTGAAGGGCCAGGCGCTCGTCCTCTATGCGCCGCTGCTCTACATGCACACGTTCATGGTGGTGTGGCAGGACTCGCCGTACCAGAAGTTCGCCGATCTCCGGGGCAAGCGGATCGCGCTGCTCGACAAGGTGTCGGGCGCCTATCGCGGCATGGAGGTGCTCGCTGGGCGAGCGGGGATGAGCTTCGAGAAGGATTTCCAGGTCGTGACGGCTCCGCCGCCGGCGGTCATCGTATTCCTCCAGCGCAAACAGGCCGACGCGATCGTCATCCACGAGCCACTGGTCAGCAAGCTGCTGGCTGAAGGCAAGTTCCGCGTGGTGATGGGATTGAACGACGAGTGGCGGAAGACGTCCAGGCAGAACTGGCTGTTCCTCTGCGCGGCGGCGTATCGCGACTGGCTCGACCGGAATCGCGCGGCGGCCAAGCGGCTCTGCGACATGCTGGTCGACGCTGCGCGACAGATCAACAAGAATCCCGATCTGATCGAGGCCGAGGCCGCGTTCCTCGGATTGAAGACCAAGACGGAGATCGACCTGGCGCGCGAGCGGATGCCGCAGTTCTATCCAGGCGAGTGGAACGAGGCGGTCGTCGCCGGTGTCTTCGAGAGCGTGCGCGAGGCCGCGCGTCTGGGGCAGATCAAGCAGGCGCCGGGACCGGAGCTCGTCGCGCTGCTGCGCTGAGCGCCAATGGCCGAGCCGCGGCGCCGCCTCGGGAGCCGGGTCGCGTGGGTGCTGTCGGTGGGCGCCATCCTTCTGGTGTGGAGCGGCATCGCGGCGTTCTTTCCGCCGACGCTCCTGCCGAACCCGGCCATCGTCGGCCGGCGTCTCCTCGAATTGATCCGAGACGGCGAGTTCGGGGTCCACCTCGCGGCCACGCTGCGGCGGGTCGTGGCCGGATTCGCGATCGCCTTCGTCGTCAGCGTGGCCGCCGGCATGCTGATGGGCGCGCGGCGGATCGCGGAGAGCGTTTTCGAGTCGTGGGTCCTCGTCGGACTCACGGTGCCCGGTCTCTGCTGGGCCGTGCTCGCCGTCATGTGGTTCGGCATCACGGAGATCGCGCCGGTCTTCGCGATCGTCGTCGTGGTGCTGCCGATGCTGACGCTGAACATCTGGCAGGGCACGAAGAGCGTCGATCGCGACCTGATCGAGATGGCCGCGGTGTTCCACGCCTCCCGCTGGACGATGCTGCGCGACGTCGTGTTGCCGCAGCTGCTGCCGTTCTGCCTGGCCGGCGCGCGCCTCGGCTTCGCGCTCGGCTGGAAAATCGTGGTGCTGTCCGAGATGTTCGGGCTGTCGAGCGGTGTCGGATACATGATCAACCGTAGCTTCTCGTCGTATTCCATGGACGACGTGCTCGCCTGGACCGTCGGGTTCACGACGGTCATGTTCGCGTTCGAGTACGCCGTCATGCTTCCGATCGAGCGCCGGCTGCTGCGCTGGCGCCCGGTGGTGGCGTTTTGACCGAGCGCGATGCCGCTGGCCTCGAGGTGGCCGGCGTCCGCAAGACGTTCCGTCGAAGCGACGGCCGGCAGCTCGTCGTGCTGGATCATCTGAGCTTTCAGGTCGAGCCGCGCGGCTTCGTGTGCCTCGTCGGCCCGTCGGGTTGTGGCAAGTCCACCATCCTGAATCTGCTGGCAGGACTCCTCGCGCCGGACGTGGGACACGTCCTGATCGGCCATGAACCGCTCAGTCGGGTCAGCCATCGCATCGGGTACGTGTTTCAGAAGCCCCGGCTCCTCAACTGGCGCACGGTGCGGCAGAACGTCGAGTTCGGGCTGCGGGCCGCCGGCGTCGCGGGCCGTGAAGCGAGCGATCGCGCGCGAGCCGCGCTGGCGCTCGTCGGGCTCGACACGTTCGCCGACGAGTATCCACTGGTGCTCTCGGGCGGAATGCAGCAGCGCGTGGCCATTGCGCGCGCGCTCGCGATCGAGCCGCAACTGCTCTTGATGGACGAGCCGTTCAGCCATCTGGACGAGCTGACGGCGCGGGCGCAGCGGCGCGAGCTGCTCCGCTATCGCGAGAAGATCAACGCGACGGTCGTCTTCGTGACCCACAACGCCCTCGAGGCGACGTACCTCGCCGACTCCGTGTACGTGCTCGCCCCGTGTCCGGCGCGCATCACGGCGACGTTCGCGGTCGACAGCCCGCGCAGCCGCGAGCTCGAGGATCCGTACGTCGTCGACGTGCAGCGCGCCGTGCTGAAGGCGCTCGGTGTCGAGTAAGCTTCACGAAGGGCTGCCCGGTGTCGCGGTCGGCCCCGCGCGGGATCAAGATCGAGTGGGACGGTGAAGTGGAAGAGGAGTGATCAGATACGCTACGATGCCAGACGTCATGACACGGGAATCGGTGAAACCGGTGAGGGAGAGAGTGAGATGACGCCGAACAGCTACTGGCGAATGCCTGGGATCGCGTTTGTCGTTCTGGTGTCGCTGGTCGCCACGGTCTTCGCGGCCGACCCGTGCCCGCATCGAGGAAAGCTGGACGCGCTGTACTGTGACGAGAACCGTGATCTCGTCGCCGATCCGCCGAAGGACCCCTCGAAGCTCATCAATCCCGACACGCTGGTGTTCTCGTACGTGCCGGTCGAGGACCCCGCCGTGTACGAAGGCGTGTGGATCGACTTCCTCGAGCATCTCGGCCACGTCACCGGCAAGAAGACGAAGTACTTCGGACTGCAGAACTACGCGGCCGAGATCGAGGCCATGCGCTCGGGTCGGCTGCACGTCGCCGGCTTTTCGAGCGGCAGCGTGCCGTTCGCCGTCAACGTCGCAGGCGCCGTGCCGTTCGCGATCATGAGCAGGGGCGCGGTCAAGTCGGGCTACCACCTGGTCGTGATGGTCCAGGCCAAGAACGACAAGATCAACTCGATCGCCGATCTGAAGGGCAAGCGCGTGGCCCACGTGTCGCAGACATCTAACTCCGGTCATCAGGCGCCCGTGTACCTCTTCTCCAAGATGGGCGTCGTGCCGGGCAAGGACTACCAGATCGTCTTCTCGGGCAAGCACGACACGAGCGCGCTCGGCGTCGTCAACGGCGACTACGACGCGGCGGCCGTGGCCGACGAGGTGGTCAGGCGGATGGTGGCGCGCGGCGTGATCAAGGCCAGCGACTACAAGATCATCTACACGTCGCCGCTGTTCCCGACGACCGGCTATACCTACGCCCACAATCTCGATCCCAAGCTCGTCGACAAGATCAAGCAAGCCTTCCTGACCTTCAAGTTCGACGGGACGAGCATGGCGAAGGAATTCGGCGTGAGCAGGTACACGGCCTTCCTGCCGATCAACTACGCGAAGGACTGGGAGCCGGTGATCGGCATCCAGGACGCGAACGGCGTCGTCTACAGCAAGGACTCGGAAGACTACAAGAAGCTGCACAAGCCGACGAAGGACTGATCGGCGCCGGCTTGCTCGAGGTCAAGGATCTCGCCAAGCGGTATCCGACGGGCGACCACGCCCTCCGCGGCGTCTCGCTCACCATCGACGGCAGCGACGCCGTCTTCATCATCGGGCCGTCGGGCGCCGGCAAATCCACGCTGCTCCGCTGCATCAATCGGCTCGTCGAGCCCGACGCCGGCTCCGTCCGTCTCGACGGACTGGAGATCACCACGCTGACCGGATCCGAGCTGCGCGCCGCCCGCCGCAAGATGGCGATGATCTTCCAGGAGTTCAACCTCGTCGAGCGGCTCACGGTGATGGAGAACGTGCTGTCGGGCCGCCTCGGTTACGTCTCGACGTGGCAGGCGTGGCGGCGCCGATTCCCGCCCGACGACGTCGAGACCGCGTTCCGCACGTTGCAGCGAGTCGGTCTCGAGGGCTTCGAGAACAAGCGCGCCGATGCATTATCGGGGGGCCAGCGCCAGCGCGTCGGCATCGCGCGCGCGCTCGTCCAGCGCCCGAAGATTCTCCTGGTGGACGAGCCGACCTCGAGCCTCGACCCGCGGACCTCCGACGCGGTGATGCGGCTCATCGTCGAGCTGGCCGCCGAGGCCGGCATCCCCGCGCTGGTCAACATCCACGACGTGCCGCTGGCGCGCGCGTTCGCCAAACGCATCGTCGGGTTGCGGAACGGCGTTGTCGTCTACGACGGCACGGCCAGCGAGCTGACGCCCGCGGCCCTCGAGCGCGTGTACGGGGGCACCTCGCTCGCCGCCGAGTCATGATGGCGGCGGCGCGCGCCTGGCGACCGCCGTCGATCTGGCCGCGACCGTGGATCGGCCCGACGCTCTGGATCATCATTGCCGGGTTTCTCGTCTGGAACGTCTTCGAGCTCGAGATCGATCCGGTGCGTGTGGCCCGTGGCGTCGCGCGCTTCAGCACCGTGCTCGCGCGCGCGTTTCCGCCCGACTTCCACCGCGCCGGGCTCATCACGACGGGCGTGCTCGAGAGCGTCGAGATGGCAACGCTGTCCACGCTCCTCGGCGTGCTGCTCGGCATTCCGGTGGCGGTGCTCGGCGCGCGCAACGTCGTCCCGCTGCTCGTGTACCTCGGTGGTCGGGGCACGATCACGATCGGCCGCACGTTCCACGAGCTGATCGTCGCGATTCTCTTCGTGAAGGCGCTCGGCTTCGGCGTCTTCGCCGGCGTGCTGACGCTCACGGTCAACTCCGTCGGATTCTTCTCGAAATTGCTGGCCGAAGAGATCGAGACGATCGACCGCGGACAGATCGAGGCGATCCGCGCGACGGGCGCCTCACGCGGCCAGGTGCTGATCTACGCCGTGCTGCCGCAGGTGCTGCCGCGCATCGTCGGACTCACCGTCTACCAGTGGGACATCCACCTCCGGCAGTCGACCATCATCGGCATCGTCGGCGCCGGCGGCATCGGCGCCACGCTCTACAACGCCTTCGCGCGCTACGACTTCGACTTCGTGCTGGCCATCCTCATCGTCATCGTGGCGATCGTGCTGGTCGGCGAGGCGCTGAGCGCGCTGGCGCGCGCGGCGGTGCAGTGAGCGAATCCGTGGCTCGCGCCTGGCGCCGCTTCACGCCGGCGCAAACGATCGCACGGACGCTCGGCCAGCTCGCCGTGGCGGTCCTCGCCGCCTGGATGATCGCGCGGCTCGGCATCCGCTGGGATTACGTGGCCGACGCGCCGGCGCAAGTTGGCGATCTCCTCCACCGGATGTTTCCACCGGAGTGGCAGTTCGCGGGCACGCTCGTGCGCCCGCTGATCCAGACCGTCAACATCGCGACGCTCGGCACCGCGGTGTCGGTCGTGCTGTCCATTCCCGTCGCGGTCCTGGCGGCCCGGAACACGACACCGAACATCGTCACGTACGGTCTCGGCCGGGTGCTGATGGTCGTGAGCCGCTCGGTGGACACGCTGATCTGGGCGCTGATCTTCATCATCGTCGTCGGGCCGGGCTCGCTGGCCGGCGTGCTCGCCGTCTCGATGCGCTCGATCGGGTTCGTCTCCAAGCTCTTCGCCGAGGGCATCGAGGAGGTCAACCGGGGCCAGGTCGAGGCCATCGTCGCGACGGGCGCGAGCCGCTGGAAAGTCCTCCTCTATGCTGTCGCGCCGCAGGTCCGGCCGGTCTTCGCGGGCGTCTCGATCTATCGTTGGGACATCAACATCCGCGAGTCGACCGTGCTCGGCATCGTCGGCGCCGGCGGGATCGGCTTCGTCCTGAACGAGGCGATTCTCGGGCTCGAGTGGAGCCGCGTCGGTCTGGTGCTCGTCGTGATCCTCGCCGTCGTCGTTGCATCCGAAGCCGTCTCCGCGCTGCTTCGAAAGCGCCTGACCTGAGCGCGTCGCGGGTGGGCTGCCTGCTGCGAGGCCGTCTGTGAGCCCGCTCGATCGTCGTCTTGCCGGGCGCAGCGTGACGATCGCGGCGCTGACGCTCGCGGTCCAGAACGGCGTCTACATGTCGTTCGCCGTCCTGTACTTGCCGCTCATCGACGAATTCCGCGGCACGCGGGCCGAGGTCGCGACGGTGCACTCCGCCGTGCTGCTGCTCGGCGGCCTCGGCTCGCCGATGATCGGCTGGGCTTTCGATCGTCTGGGACCACGCCGATTGTTCCAGTACGGCGCGGTCGTGGCTGCGATCGGCTTTCTCCTCGCCAGTCGCGCGCACTCGCTGCCGGAGCTCGTGCTGACGTACGGGATCGTCGGCGGCTTCGGTCTGGCGATGCTCGGCAGCCAGGCCAACATGATCGTCGCCGCGCTCTGGTATCCGGCGACGCGCGGGCGCGCCATCGCGCTCGTGGATCTGGGCACGGGCGCTGGCGCGTTCGCGTTCTTGCCGCTCGCGCAGGCGCTGGTGGACCGCGTAGGCTGGCGCGGCACGCTGCTGGTGTGGGTGGCGCTGCTGCTCGCGGTCGTCGTACCGCTCAACGTGTTGCAACGGCTGCCGCCACGATCGCCTGTTGACGTGAGCAACGTCTCGTCTCCCGCGCGCTGGACGCTCGGCACCGCGCTTCGCTCGCCGGCGTTCTGGTGGCTGGCGGCGATGCGGTTCTGCGGCGCGTGCGCGTTCCCGGTGATGAACACGCACATGGTCGCGTACGCGATCGGGCAGGGGATTGCGCCGGAACGCGCGGCCACGGCGCTGGGCGCCGTGAGTCTCGTGAGTCTGGTCGGGAGATTCAGCACCGGCGCGCTATCCGATCGCATCGGTCGCGCGCCGACGCTGACGCTGGCGTACGCGAGCGCGGCGCTGGGCATCGGATGTCTCTCGATGCTGTCACTTCACGGCGCGGGGTGGTGGCTCGTGCTCTACGTCGTCTGGTACGGACTGGCGCAGGGCTCGACGGGCATCATCGGCTCGGCGCGTACGGCGGACATCTTCGCGGGCCCGACCTTCGGCTCGATCTTCGGCTGGGTCGCGCTGGCCATCGGTCCGGGTGAAGCGTTCGGCGCGTGGGTGGGCGGCCGGATCTACGACGGCGCGGGCAGCTATCTGCCGGCGTTCGCGTTCGTGATCGTCGCGCTCGCGGGTGGGGTGTTCGCGATCTGGCGGGTGCGGGCTGAACCGCGCGCGTCGTCGACGCTGGCGTCCTGAGTGCGTCCCTGTTCAGGATTGTCGGCCGAGTGAAGAGCGCCTATGCTTTGCGCGAGAGGAACAAAAGGAGGGCAAGATCGGGTATCTGCCTCGGACGCACTCGTTCCTCATCACGCAGGATCACATGGTGTCTCTCCCAGCTGCTCCGGGGGTGTACTCCTGACCGCGCTGTGATACAAGAGCGTTTGAATGGACAAGACATTCCTTGCCCTTTGTGCCTTTTCGGGGTCTTCCGTGGGTGACTATAGATCTTTCTCTGGGGGTCCAGAGAGGGCTGGGAGCGAGGGCCCCGGGGGCGGCTCCTCCGGGCCAGTGGACCCTGGAAGGGACCGACCGACGCATGATCTGCTACATAATCAACCTGGAACGCCACCCCACTCGCCTGCAGTCGTTCCTGCAGCAGTTCGACAGCAGCGATCTGAGCGCCGCAGAGCTGCGGCGGTTCCGAGCGGTCGACGCCGCGAGCGTCTGGCCGCAGGCCCGGGCCTTCGTGTACGCGCCGGCGCTGGCCAGGCTCGCCGCCGTCGAACGCCGCGGGTTCCGCCAGAAGCACGCCGAGATGCCGTCGAAGGGTGGCGTGGGGTGTGCGCTCAGCCACCTGTGCACCTGGCTCGACATCCTGTCCGACGCGGCTGCCCCCGAAAGCCAGCAATACTTGGTGATGGAAGACGACGCGCGCGTGCCCAGGCGCCTGGTGGCCTCCGTGCAGAACGCGCTGGAGGGCATGCCGACCGGCTGGGACATCCTACTGCTGGGCTGCCGCACCCCCCAGCCCAGCATGGTCACCAAGCACACGACGCACGTGAACATAGGGCTGTTCCAGGGCACACACGCGTACCTGATCAGCAAGGCGGCGGTGCGCAAGATCTTTGCGAACAGCGCGCTGCCCATGAGGGTGCAGATAGACGCCTACCTGAGTCAGCTGGCGCAGGCCAAAAACCTCAAGATCTACGCGCTGCCGAAGCAACTGGTCGGCGTGCACCTGCAGCACTGGCGTTCCAGCGTCCAGCTCGACTACGACTTCGAGCACGCGCACGCTAAGCTGACGTACGACCACCCGTTCGAGATGGCGACTGTGTCGACGGGTGTCGAGGACCTGGAGAGACTCGGCGCCCTCCGGGTGCAGTGCGGGGTTGAACGCTTGCGATAGGAAATCCGGCCGATTGACACGGCCCACAAAAACCAGGGCCGGATTCCAATTACGAAGCAACTCAGTGCCCTGTTGACCGAGTCCGCGCCTAACAAACGCGCGTTCGGCGCACCCAGAACCGCCGCGTAGTGAGAGCCTCCAAGAGGTAACACGTGGCCAAAGTGAAGAAGAACTCCACCTCCGCGAACGCCACCGCCGCCAACGTCGGCTACGAAGCCGAGCTGTGGCAGATGGCCGACGCCCTGCGCGGCAGCATGGACGCCGCCGAGTACAAGCACGTCGTCCTCGGCCTCATCTTCCTCAAGTACATCTCGGATGCCTTCGAGGAA
>JBGPTW010000012.1:0-66835 GCA_041490825.1 Methylomirabilia bacterium
CGACTGGACACCCACGCCCCTGACCGCGTTCCCCAGCGTTTCGGCGCTTGCGCCATCAGCTCGCGGAATTCCGGGGCGATCCCCAGCCCGGCGCTCGGTTTCGGCGGCTCGCGCGCGATCGTTCGTGAATAATCCGGGCTAGCCACGCGACTCACGACGTGGCCGCCGACGCTCGGCTTGGCGGCGACGAGCACGCCCGCGACGATGTCGAGGGCCGCGAGGATCGGCGCCACCGTGAAGCCCCAGCGGAGGATCTCCATTTTCTTGCATGCGGCTCGACTTTGTGCGACTCTTACAACGGTTCTGGTTCAGACGGATCGACACACGCCGCGCGACTCCAGTTCGCGCGGCGCCTTTGTTTGCCCCTCCGAGTACGGGACCCCGCCAACACGCGGAACACGCGGGGCAGCGCCCCGGAAAGGTTCATTTCTCTATGATCAGTACGTTCACCGATCTTCCACTCACGCCGGCAATGCTCGAGGCAATCGAGTGCGCCGGCTACCAGACACCGACCCCGATCCAGGCCCAGGCTATCGGCCCGATTCTCGAGGGCCGCGACGTCATTGGCTGCGCCCAGACCGGGACAGGCAAGACAGCCGCGTTTGCCATCCCAACGATCGAGCGTCTCGTTGCAGCCGCGGGGCGCGCGACCGGTTCGCTTGCCCGCGTGCTCGTGCTCGCGCCGACACGCGAGCTGGCTCGCCAGATTGCGGACAGCTTCGACCTCCTCGGTCGCAACCAGGGCATCCGATCGGTCGTTCTCGTCGGGGGCGACCCGATGGGGCCACAGGTTTCGGCGCTCAAGGAACGTCCCGACGTGATCGTCGCGACGCCCGGCCGCCTCAATGATCATCTCGAGCGGCGAACGCTGACGCTGGGCGGCCTGCGCGTCGTGGTGCTCGACGAGGCCGACCGGATGCTCGACATGGGCTTCGCGCCGCAGGTCGAGCGCATCCTCGGCGTCGCGCCGATCGATCGCCAGACGCTGTGCTTCTCGGCCACGATGCCGCCGGGTGTCGAGCAACTGGTGCGCCGACACCTGTCGCGACCGGTCCGGATCGATGCGGGGGCCGTGGCCAAGCCGGTCGCGGCAGTGAGCCAGACACTCTATCCGGCCGGCGCCTCGGAGAAGGTCCCGTTGCTGCTCAACCTGCTCAAGACGGACGGCGGCCGTACGCTCGTGTTCACGCGCACGAAGCATCGCGCCGATCGTCTCGCCCGAGCCGTCATGTCAGCCGGGCATCGAGTCAACCGCATCCACGCCGACCGCACGATGGCGCAGCGGCGCGAAGCGCTCGACGGCTTCCGCGCGGGGCGCTATCGCGTGCTCATCGCCACCGACATCGCGGCTCGCGGGATCGACGTGCCCGACATCGCGCACGTCGTGAACTTCGACTTGCCGCACACGCCGGAGGACTACATCCACCGCATCGGACGGACGGCACGGGCCCAGGCGAGCGGCCGCGCGTCCAGCTTCGCGTCGCCGGAAGAGTCCGACCAGCTCCGCGCGATCGAGAGGCATCTGGGTCAGCGCATGCCGCGTCCATAATTCAACGTGGGGGCCCCGAGAGGCGCGCGGCCGCGCCTGTCATGGCCCCCACACCCCCAACGTTCGGAGCGCCCCGGGGAGCCCGTGGCGCTCCTCGACCGCCGGCTTCCTCATGGCCAAGACCACGCTTCCGGCTTCGCTGCGCGCGCTTCAGCACCGCGACTTCCGCGCCTTCTGGGTGGGACAGCTCGTGTCGCTCGTCGGGACCTGGATGCAGTCGGTCGGCCAGGCCTGGCTGGTGCTCGAGCTGACCAACTCGCCGTTCAAGCTCGGCCTCGTCAGCACGCTCCAGTTCGGTCCCTTCCTCGTCTTCTCGTTCTTCGCCGGCGCGCTGGTCGACCGGCTGGTCAAGCGGCGGGTCATCATGGCCACGCAGACCCTGCTGCTGGCGCAATCCGCGACGCTGACCGTGCTCGTGTGGAGCGGCCACGTCCAGTACTGGCACGTCGCGGTGCTGGCGTCCGTCTACGGCCTGGCCAATACGCTCGACATGCCGGCGCGGCAGGCGTTCATCGTCGAGCTGGTGGGCAAGGCCGATCTAATGAACGCGATCACGCTGAACTCGGCTGCGTTCAACGCCGCGCGCGTCCTCGGCCCGGCGGCCGCGGGGCTCCTGATCGCGCGCTTCGGCGTGGCGCCGGCGTTCGCCTTGAACGCGCTGAGCTTCGTCGCCGTCATCGTCGCGCTGCTGATCATGCGAGCCGAAGGCCTTCCCCAGCCTCGGAGCCGAGGCTCGCTGCTCGCCGACATCCTCGAAGGCGTCAGCTACGCCACGCGCACCCCGCGAGTGCTCTTCGTGCTGAGCCTCCTCTTAGGCGTCGGGCTCTTCGTCTTCAACTACAACATCGTGGTCCCACTGCTGGCCCGCGGCGTGCTCCACCAGGATGCGGGCGGGTTCGGGGTCCTCATGGCGATGCTCGGCGGCGGCGCCTTGCTTGGCGCCATCACGCTCGCCTTGCTCGGACTTCCGCGGCCTCCCGTGTGGCTGCTCGTCGCGCCGGGCGTTGTCGTCTCCGTGGCGATGCTGGCGGTCGGATTCGTCAACCATTTCTGGGTGGCCGCGGCGATGTTGCTGGTGATGGGCTACGCGGGGATCCTCTTCATGACGGGTTGCAACACGACGGTCCAGCTCACCGTTCCCGATCAGCTCCGAGGCCGCATGATGAGTCTCTACACCTTCGTCTTCGTCGGCGTCACGCCGGCCGGGTCGTTCCTGGTCGGAACGATCGCCGAGCACCTCGGTCCGCGGGCGGCGTTCATCGCGAGCGGCGGGCTCGGTCTCGTCTCGGTGATCGTGGTCATGGCGTGGTGGAAGTCGCGCCGGCGGGAGCGGCCGGCGGGATAGGTCGTGCTGAATGCGGCGCGTCACGGTCCGTACCGCGGTGATTTCGTTCCGCACATTTCGTTCGCGCGCTCGGCTAGAATCAGGTCGTGAGCTCCGATTCACCTGAGCCCAAAGAGGCCAGACGCGCTGCAAGAGCCTCGTGGCCGATCGCCCGATTCCGGCTCGGCGAAGAGCCGCCGGACGATCTTTCAGAAGTGACCACGCCCGAAGAACGCATCGCGATGATGTGGCCGCTCGCGGTGGAAGCCTGGAAGCTGGCCGGCCGACCGTTACCCGACTATGACCGCAGGAATATCCCGGCGCGTCTGTTCCGTCCTGGCGAACGGCCTCCAGACGACGATGACCCTTGAGGGTCTCAACGAGGACTTCCGAGATCTTCTCGTCCTGTTCGCGGACACCGGTGTCGAGTTCGTCATCGTGGGAGCATACGCGCTCGCATTGCACGGTGCTCCACGAACGAGCGGCGACATCGATCTGTTCATTCATCCCTCGGCGGAAAATGCTCAACGTGTTTTCGATGCCTTGACTCGGTTCGGCGCGCCGCTCGAATCCGCCGGCGTGACGGCCCGTGATTTTTCCCGGCCCGGGTCTATCTATCAGATCGGGCTTCCTCCCCGCCGCATCGACATCCTCACGGAAATCTCCGGAGTGTCGTTCGACGAAGCATGGGTGTCACGCGTCACCGCCGAGGTGGCGGGCCGGACTGTCAGCGTGATCGGTCGGGTCGCGCTTCTCAAGAACAAGGAAGCGACCGGCCGGCCGAAGGACATCGCGGACGCCGAGCGACTTCGAAAGACTCGACGAGGTGGCTGAACGGCCGTGAAGTTACGCTTGCCTCGAACGTCTGGTCAACGCGATGTCCCTCGGAACAGGTCGAGCTGCGCGTCACCGCCGTGCGACGAGCACGGTGATCGGATACAGGCAGTAGTAGTCCGGGTCGGTGAGGATGCACGTCGGCGAGTCCGCGTCGCAGAGCGCCAGGCGCTGCTCCCAGTTTGCCGGCGCCAGCAGATCACGGAGCCGCGGGCCCCAGTTGCGGTCGAAGACCACGCGCTGGATGTAGTCGCGGGCCGCCTCCGGCAGCGGTGCGCGGCGCTCCAGCAGATAGGTCCGGAAGCTCTCCACGGAACATCCAGCCGCACGCAGCCACGCGAGCGTGCGCTGGCGGCGCTCCTCGAACGAGAACTCGCCGCCCTCGTGGCGGCTGTGCTCTGCCTCGGCCGCGCGAATGTGCCGCTCGAGCACGGGATGGCCGGGCAGGAAGAGCCCGTGCAGAAGCTGTGACTCTTTCACGATGATCCGGCCGCCCGGCCGGACGACGCGCGCGAACTCGGCGAGCGCGCGGCCCGTCTCCTGGATGTGATGAAGCACGTCGCCGCACCATAGCCAGTCGAACGTCGCGTCCGGCGCGTCGATCTTGGTCGCGTCGCCTTCGCGGAATTCCAGGCGAGAAGACGGAAGCACGTGGCCGACGAGCGCGCGGGCCGCCTCGACGCGCTCGGCCGACGGCTCGATGCCGGCGACGCGGCCGCGCGACCCCACCGCCTCCGCGAGCCAGAGCGCGTAGAGCCCGACGCCGCAGCCGACGTCGAGACCCTGCGAGCCTGCCGGCAGGCCGAGGTCTGTGATCAGCGTACGCGCCTCGGGCTCCTGGAATCGATTCATGCGCTCCAGCGCTTTCGTGAAGGGCTCGGCTTGTTCCGGGGACGTCATCGGTTCTCCTCTCGCATCATCAGCGTGGCGTGATCGGCGCTCGTCCGGGCGGCGGCCTCGGCCAGCAGCGTGTACTTCGCGAGCGTTCGCTCGACCAGTGCCGCCGGCCAGCGATGCTCGTCGATCGTCTGCAGAAAGTCGTCGAGCACTCGAGCGAAGTGCGTCTCGTGGCCGCCGTCGAGCGCGGCTGGAATCGTCACCTCGTACCGAGCCGACCCAGCGGCCTCGACACCAACACCGGTGAGATCGGTGTTCCAGGAGGCCACCGTGTCAGCCAGCACGTGGGCCACGCGATCCGAGCCGTTCGTGATCTCGACGAAGAGTCGTCGGCGGTTTCCGGTGTGCGGTCCCTGCTCGCGCACGATGTCCGCGCGCGTCCCGTGGGCCACCACGCGTGAGGCGTCTCCGCCGCCGGGTGGCGCTGAAAGATCCCAGCGTGCCGCGGCGCGCGCCGTGACCCGGCCCACCCTATAGTTGATCTCGGCATTGCACAGGTAGCTCAGCGCGTCGCCGTCCATGAACGGCCGGAGCTCGGGCGGGAAGTCAGTGTGTCCCGTGATCCGGTGGAATGCGCTCCCGGGCACGCGTGTCGACCACGCGCGCGCTGATAGGAGCTGCGCGTGCTCCGCCGGAGTGACTCCGGTGCCGTCCACGAGCCATTGTGTCTGATCGACGAGGTGCGTGGGAATGTCGACGGCGCCGCTGCCCTGCATGCGCACGTCGAAGAACCACCACGGTCGGTGGAGCGGTGCGCCGTCGACGAGCTTCTCCAGATGGTGCACGCTCTCGAGCTCGATCGCTGGCTCGCCGCGAAAGATGCCGAAGATATCCGGTGTGTCGACCAGGCGCTTGAACAGCCGGGCGGCGACGTCATGGCGACCCGTCATGATCTCCATCACCAGCGGCCAGTCCGCGAGGCTCGGCCGCACGTGGTCAATGTCCTCGGGATTCACGAGCCACGGCTTGTCGGCGAGGACGTGGAAGCGGGCCTCGTGCAGCCGGCGGATCGTGCGCGCCTTGCCACCGTTGCGACCGGCGAGCACGACGACGTCGCCACGTCGCTCGGTAACCAGGCGCGCGAAGGGATCGGCACAGGTCGTGACCACGGGACGCCAGTGCGTGGGTTGCTCGGCGCGCCGGTTGAACCGCTCGATGAGCGCGAGGAAATCCGGAAGCTCACGTTCCTCGGGCCTCCCGGCGGAAGACCCCTCCGGTGCGTAGACGAACACCTCGTCGGCGACGCGCGGATGCGGCACCCGCAGCGTCAGCGCCGCGTGAAAGTGTCCAGGGTCGAGAAACAGCAACGTGTGCATGATCAAACGGCTCGATGGTACCTTACCGAATCATGACTCTCGATGATCGTGTGGCAATCGTCACTGGAGCGGGACATGGCATCGGGCAGGCGACGGCCGTCGCGCTGGCCCGCGCGGGCGCTCACGTCGCGGTGGTCGACGTGGACGCCGCGGCCGCGAAGGCGACGGCGGACGCCATCACCGCGCTCGGGCGTCGGAGCCTCGCGCTCGACACCGACATCGGCGATCTCGGCAGCGTCGACCGGATGGCCGGCCGCGTCGTCGAGACGTTCGGTCGCATCGACGTCCTCGTGAACAACGCGGGCGTCACGCGCCGCGCCTACATCATGGATCTCACCGAGGACGACTGGGAGCGCATCCTGCGTGTCAACGGCAAGGGTGTCTTCTTCTGCCTGCAGCGCGTGGCGCGCGAGATGATCTCTCGGCGAAGCGGCGTGATCGTCAACATCGCGTCCATCGCCGGCAAGGGCTACGTGGGCGCCTCCAACGCGATCTACGCCTTCAGCAAGGGCGGCGTGATCGGCCTCACACGGCTCGCGGCGCTCCAGCTCGCGCGCCACAACATCAACGTCAACGCCATCTGCCCTGGCACCACGGTGACCGCGCTGTCAGAGGGAAATCTGAAGTCCCGGGCTCGCGAGGAAGGCGTCAGCGTCGAGGAGATGGAGCGCCGGCGAAACTCCGCCATTCCGCTCGGGCGTCCGAACGAGCCTGAGGACATCGCTGCGCTCGCGGTGTTCCTCGCGTCGCCGGGTGCCCGGAACATCACCGGACAGTCCTTCAACGTCGACGGCGGTCTGATCTTCGATTGATTCAACTGGGGGCCCCGAAATGGCCCATTGATTCCCTGGGGGCCTGGAAGGCCCCCAGACCCCCATACGCTCGGAGCGCCCCGGCACAGCCGTGACGCTCCTCGATTCCCTGGGGGCCTCGACATGGCCCCCAGACCCCCATAACGCTCGGAGCGCCCCGCGGGACCCTCTTACGCCCGGCGGAAGCCTGGCGGGGGTGCGCTCTCGAAGCTCACGCGCCCGGTGCGCGGATGAACGAAGCCGAGACGCGTGGCGTGCAGGCACAGACGACGGATCGGGTTGCGCCGGCTGCCGTACGCGACGTCGCCGACGACCGGATGACCGAAGGCGGCGAGCTGCGCACGGATCTGACCGCGCCGCCCGGTCTCGAGGGACAGCTCGAGCAGCGTCGAATCCGGCCGGCGATCGAGCACGCGATAACGTGTGATCGCTTCCTTCCCGCGCGGGTCGCCTGCATCACGCGTCGCCCGGACGCGGAGCGACGCATCTTCATGAACCCTTCCGGTGAGCGCTCCCTCTTCGTCGCGCACGTTGCCTTCGACCACCGCGACGTAGACCCGCTCGACTCGCCGGAACTTGAACTGCTCCTGGAGCTTGTTCTTCGCCGTCGCATGCTTCGCGAAGACGACCACTCCCGACGTCTCGCGATCGATCCGGTGAACCACGAAGAGTCGGGGGCGGTACGGGCCGCGCACCGGCTGGCCGGCGAGCCAATCGGCCAGCAACCGATACGCCGTCCGTTCTCGCTCATGTTCCGTCGCGATCGTCAGCAGGCCAGGGGGTTTCTCGACCACGAGGATGTCTTCGTCCTCGTGGATCTTGCGCAACAGCGATGGAAACGGCGGGGGTGGTGGCGCCCCGAGCTCGACACGATCACGCAAGGCGATCGGCGTGTCGCCCCGGCGCACGACGCGACCGTTGACGGTGACGCGCCCGGCCGCGAGCCAGTGCTTCACGGACGTCCGCGACGCGTCCGGAAACAGCCGGCGCAGCCGCTCGTCGAGTCGGGCCTCGCTCACGGTTGCCTCGGCGGCGGAAACGACGGAGTCGGCAGAATCAGGCTACTTTCCGGCGAGGCGAGCCACGACGGGCGCCAGGGCGTCCAGGTACGGCTCGAGCGTCACGTAGTACGAGATGTCCCAGCGCTTCCGGCGCGCCTCGAGATCTTCGACCATCTGGTCGACGGTGCCGACGAGCACGTACGGCGAGTCCAGAATGTCGTCGGCACTCAGTTGCTTCCACCGACCGGCGAGCTCCTGCGCCACCTGCCGGCGGTTGTCCGTCACGATGACTCTCTGGAGCAGCGCGTTCACCTCGATCCGCTCGTATCGATCGCCCGCGACCTCTCGAACGAGTTTGATCCGCTCGTCGACGGCATCGACGCTCCAGCTCGAGACATCCGGCTCCGTACCGCCGGCGCGGAACGTGATTCCCGTCAGGCCGACGATGTCGGCTTCTCGTGCGGCAAGCGTGAGGAGCCGCGGACCATTGCCACCGATGAGGATCGGTGGATGGGGGCGCTGGGTGGGACGCGGATGGATCTTGTGGTCGGTCACTCGATAGTGCCGGCCCGTGACGGTCACCGACTCGCCTTCGAGCAGTCGCTTGATGATGGTCACGGATTCCGCGAGTCGCTCGACCCTCGTCGCGCCTGGATCGTACGGCAGCCCGGCCTGGTCGTACTCGGACTTCATGTGTCCGGCGCCCAGGCCAAGCTGCAGCCGGCCGTCGGTGAGGAAATCGACCGTCGCAGCTTCTCGAGCGACGAGTACCGGGTGCCGGAAATCGTTGTTGAGCACGTTCGTGCCGCCGCGGAGACGGTGTGTCGCCGCCGCGGCGCTGATCAGCGCGGGCATCGGGGACACGAAGTCGGCGAGGTGATCCGGGACGGTCATCGTCGAGTAGCCGAGGTCTTCGAGCTTGCGGGCCTTGCCGGCCCACTCTGCTGCGGATCCCGCCGTCAGGACGTTCGCACCGAAGCGGAACGGCTTCATGACTGCGCTATCGCAGATCCCGGAAGAAGGCGCGCAGCTCTGTGGCCAGCGCTTCCGGCTCCTCGAGCGCGGCGAAGTGGCCGCCCGCCGGCATCGCAGTCCAGCGACGGATGTTGTACATGCGCTCGGCGAACGAGCGTGGCGGACGGACGATCTCGCGCGGGAACGCGGCGTAGCCGGTTGGCACGTCGATCCGCGTGCCGTCGGGAATCGGCCACGGGTTGTGACGGCGGTCGTAGTACGGCCAGAACGACGAGTTGATGGCTCCGGTCGCCCAGTAGATCGTGACGTTCGTCAGCAGCTCGTCCTTGCTGAACCGGCGCTCGACGTCGCCGCTGCAGTCGCTCCAGCTCCGGAACTTCTCGACGATCCACGCCGCGAGCCCGACCGGCGAATCGGTCAACCCGTACGCGAGCGTCTGTGGCTTGGTGCCCTGGATCCACTGATAGCCGGTCTCCTCGTTCATCCACTGCCCGAGCTCTTCGAGGTACCGGATCTCTTCGGGCGTCGGCATGGCGGATCGCGCGGGATCGCGGCGTACCGCGAGCAGGTTCACGTGGATGCCGGCGAGGCGGTCCGGATACGCGTACCCGAGCCGCGACGTGATGAACGCGCCCCAGTCGCCGCCCTGCGCGGCGAAGCGGCGATAGCCGAGGACGTCGGTCATCAGGATGGCAAATGCGTCAGCGATTGCCGCGATGCCGAGGCGCAGCTGGTTCGGGCGATAGGAGAAGCCATACCCCGGCAGCGACGGCGCGACGACCGTGAAGCTGTCAGCCGGATCGCCGCCGAAGCGCCCCGGATCCGTCAGCATCGGGATGATCTTGTGGAATTCCCAGACCGAGCCCGGCCAGCCATGCGAGATCAGGAGCGGCAACGGGTTCGGCCCGCGGCCTTCCTCGTGGATGAAGTGCAGGTCGATACCGGAGACGGGAGCGGTGAATTGCCGGAACGTGTTCAGCGTCGCCTCGTGCGCGCGCCAGTCGTACTTGTCGCGCCAGTAGGCGACGAGCTGCTTCATGTACGCGAGATCGCTCCCGTACTTCCACGCGGTGTCCGGAATCTCGTCGGGCCAGCGCGCGCGGTCGAGACGCGCGCGAAGATCGGCGAGCACGTCGTCGCCGACGCGAACGGTGAAGGGCTGCGGCGTCGTCACGACGGCATGCGCGCCGAGGGAAAGTTGGGCGCCCGCTTTTCCTTGATGGCCTTCATCCCCTCGAGCACGTCCGGGTCCATGAACGTCAGCATCTCGAGCGCGACCGACTGATCGAAGATCGGACCAGCCTGCCGCAGCCAGTTGTTGAGCGACCGCTTGGTCCACCGGATGGCCTGCTGGCTGCCGTTCGCCAGCTTGTCAGCGACCTCGAACGCCTTGGCCATGAGCTGATCGGCGGGCACGCAAAGGCTCACGAGCCCGATCCGCTCGGCTTCTTTCCCGTCGATGAAGTCGGACGTCAACAGGTAGTACTTTGCCTTGGCCATCCCGCACAGGAGCGGCCAGATGATCGCGGCGTGGTCGCCGGCGACGACACCCAGCTTCGTATGACCATCCGTGAAGCGCGCTGTTTCGGAGATGATGCTGATGTCGGCCAGCAGCGCGACCACGAGGCCGGCGCCGACGGCGACGCCATTGATCGCCGAGATGATCGGCTTGTCGAGATTGATCATGTTGTAGACGATGTCGGATGCCTCGTGCACCGTCCGCGCGAGCCGCCGGGGATCGGTCGCGTTCTTCTCGACCATGTCCATGTCCCCGCCGGCCGAGAACGCGCGGCCCTTCCCCGTGACAACCGCCACCTTCGTCTTGGGGTCGGCGCCGATGGTGAGCCAGATCTGCGTCAGCTCCCAGTGGAGCCGGTCATTCGTGGCGTTCAGGACTTCCGGCCGGTTGAACGTGATCAGCAGCACGCCGTTCCCCCGGTGCTCGAACTCGAGATGCTGATAGTCCTTGTAGTCCATGTCGGGTTCTCCTTGTAGTACTGGGGGCCCCGAAATGGCCCCCAGACCCCCAACGCTCGTCGCGCCCCTGCGGAGCCGGGGCGCTCCTCGATCACCAAGAAGCCCCCAGACCCCGCAAACGTTCGGAGCGCCCGGCCAAGCCGTGGCGCTCCTCGATTCCCTGGGGCCATGTCGAGGGCCCGAGTTTACTAGGAACGTGGCGGAGTATCGAGGCGGGCGCCGGGCTCCCCGGCGACCGGCGAGCGTCTGGGGGTCTGGGGGCCTGCGAGGCCCCCAGTTTACGAGTCGGAGTATCGAGGCGGGCGCCGGGCTCCCCGGCGACCGGCGAGCGTCTGGGGGTCTGGGGGCCTTCGAGGCCCCCAGCTACAGCGACATCGTCGAGCGCGCGCGGCCGTGCGCGGGCTCGTCGCCCCGCATCGTGTCGGGATTCACGCCCCGCATGAGCGCGGTGTGGTACGTGAAGAGCTGCAGCGGAACCACCGAGAGGATCGGCGACAGCAGCTCGTGGACGACGGGAAGCGCGATGGTCTCGGCGGCCAGCGGAGTAATGTCCTTGTCGCCCTCCCGCACGAGCGCGATGACCGGTGCCCCGACCTCCTTCGCGGCGCGCGCGACCGTGAGACAGCGCTCGTACGAGGGTCCCGGCGGCGCGATCACGAAGACCGCGTCGCGCGGGTCGAGCGCCGCCCATGGCCCGTGGAGGAGCTGCTCGCAGTTGTAGCCGAGCGCCACGGTGTGATTTGCCTCGTTCATCTTCAGCGCGGCCTCGTAGGCGGTGGCCGTGTTCGGTCCACCGCCGACGAAATAGTAGCAGCGGCGATCGGCGAACTTGGCCGCGAGGTCGTCCCACGACTCTTGCCCGAGGAGCAATGCAAGCTGATCGGGCAAGGCGTCCAGCTCCTGACGGATCCCATCATCGCGTCCGATGCGCGCCGCCAGCGATGCGAGCAACGTCATCGCGCACGTGAAACTGATCGTGTGCGCCGCAGAGTGTTCCTGTTCCACCGTCCGGAGCGTGTAGTCGGCCGCAGCCAGATGATCGTGGCCCTTGCCGGTGATGACGACGCCGACACCTCCGGTCGCCTTGGCCTTCTCGAGCGCTTCGCGTGAATAGCGCTTGGTGCCCCGATGGCTGACCACCACGACGCCGGTCTTCGTGTCGAAATCGGGCCAGTAGCTCTTCAGCTCGAACGAATGAAACGCGCGGGCCCGGTAGCCGAGTCGCCCCACGTGAGCGAAGAGCAGCTCGCCGACCAGCGTTGCGTGCCAGGAGGTGCCGATTCCCGAGAGAAGCACCCGCTCCATGCCGCCAAGCCGCTCGCTCGCGCCGTCGAGCGCGGCTTCGTTGCCGCGGGTGACGAGTCGAAGCGCGCCGGGCTGTGCATAGATCGCATCGTGCATGAAGTACGGATGACCGGGGCGGGTTGGTGGCGGCGTCCAGCTCATCGGGCGGGTTCCTCCAGCGATCGGTCAGCGCGCCGGGTTGGGTGCCTGGTCGGGCTGCAGATACGGGCTACTTCCGGCCGCCCTGGGCCCTCTTCGCCGCAGGCGCTGCTTCGGGACGCTTGGCCTTCGCGAGCGGCTTCTTCTCTGCGGGCGCCTTCTTGGCCAGGCTGGCTTTCAGCGCTTCCATCAGGTCGACGACTTGCGGTCGCGGGCGCGGCGCACCGGGGGCGGTGATCTGCTGCCCCTCGGCCTTCTTGTTGATCATCTCGAGCACGCGCGCACGGTACTCGTCCTCGTAGCGCTCCGGCGTGAATTCCTCTTCCGAGAGTCCATCGATGAGCTTGAGCGCCAGCTCGAGCTCGCCGGGCTTGATCTGCGCGGACTGCCCCTTGTCGATCTCGCCGAACTCCCGGACCTCGTCGGCGAAGTACATCGTGTGGAGCATCAAGCCGCCCTGGGCCGGCCGGATCAGCACGAGGCTTTCCTTGCCGCGCATCACGAACTTCGCCAGAGCCACGCGCTCACTCTTGGCCATCGCGTCGGCCAGGAGCCGGTACGGCTTCTCCCCGCCCTTGTCCGGGCCGAGGTAGTACGTCTTCTCGAAGAAGATCGGATCGACCTTGGGCAGGGGCACGAATTCCGCGATGTCGATGCTGCGGGACGCCTCGCCTTCGAGCGCCTTCAGCTCGTCGTCGGTGACGCGCACGTACTGGTCCTTGGTCAACTCGTAGCCCCGGACCAGCGCCGAGCGCTCGACGATCTCGTTACAGGTCGGGCAGAACTGCTGCTGGCGGATCCGCGAGCCGCACTTGGCGTGCAACAGATTGAACGAGACATTGCCCGACGCCGCCGCGGTGTAGAGCTTCACGGGAATGGACACCAGGCCGAACGAAATGGTGCCGGGGCCGACGGGATGTGGGGGCATCGCTCGCTTCCTTCCTGGGGCGCACAGTCGCGCGACGGTCACGTTACCACGAGGGCGTCGCGCCTTCCCACGATGCGTCGCGGCGCTATGGGTTGGGGGCGGCGGCTCCGAAAAGCCCCGCAGCCGGTGGGAGAAGGAGCCGGCCGGGGACCGACCCGATGGCTCGAAAGTCTCACTCGCCCCTGGGTCTGCCCCCGGCCGGCTCCTTCTCCCACCGGCCGCGGGGCTTACCGCCTCGCGCGCTATCGTCTCAGCGAGGTTTGACTAGGAAGTGCGCGCGGCGGTTCTTCGCCCAGCACGGCTCGTTGTGGTCCCGGCAGGCCGGCCGCTCTTCACCGTAGCTCACGATGGAGGTGCGGTTCGACTGGATGCCCCGCGAGACCAGGTAATCCATCGTCGACTTGGCGCGCCGCTCGCCGAGCGCCAGGTTGTACTCGTTGGTGCCGCGCTCGTCGCAATGTCCTTCGATCAGCAGCAGCTGGTCCTCGTGGGACTTCAGCCACTCGGCATTGCCATTGAGGACCTGGGCGTCCGTTTTGCGGATGTCGTACTTGTCGAAGTCGAAGTGGATCTCCTTGAGGTCCGCGACGTCCACGAACTCCGACGGCGCCGGCCTGGCGTTCTCCATGCGTCCACCGGAGGTGGAGCGCTCGGCCGCTCGCGAGGGCTGACGGGGCTGGGCGGGCGCCTCCGAGGGCTTCGCTTCGACCTGGCCTGCTGGCGGCGGCGCCGCTGCCTGCATCACCGACGGACGCCTGGCGCACCCGGTGGCGACGATAGCGACTACAGCGAGCGAGATCACGACCACGTTCCGAATGCGACGCATGGTTCTCTCCTTGGACCGAACCGATTCGGCGCGATCCCGGCCGGCATCGTACCACGTCCTCGTCGTGATCGCCGTCAGTGGCGTCGCGCCCGATGACAACTTGTTTCAATGCGCCGAGCCACGCCGCTCGTGGATCGCGCGCCAGACGCGCTCGGGACGGAGCGGCATGTCGAGGTGCTTGACACCGAAAGGCCGGAGCGCGTCGACCACCGCGTTGACGACCGCCGGCGTCGATCCGATCGTCGCCGCCTCGCCGATGCCCTTGGCGCCCAGCGGGTTGAACGGCGTTGGCGTCACGGTCTGATCGAGCGTGAACGACGGCAGATCCTCGGCGCGCGGCACCGCGTAGTCCATGAGCGAGCCCGTCAGGAGCTGGCCGTCGTCGCCGTGAACGATCTCCTCGATCAGCGCTTGCGCGATCCCTTGCGCCAGTCCCCCGTGAACCTGTCCGGCCACCAGGGTCGGACTGATCCTCACGCCGCAATCGTCGACCGATATGAAATCGCGGATGCGGACCTCGCCGGTCTCGCGGTCGACTTCCACGATGGCGACGTGCGCGCCGAAGGGATAGACGAGTTGGGGCGGGCGGGCGAAGTCGGTGGCTTCGAGGCCGCTGTCCACGCCGTCAGGCAAGCCCTCGCCGTAGGCGCGCCCGGCGATCTGCGCGAGCGTCACGCTGCTCTGGGGCGCACCCTTGACCTGATAGCGGCCGTCGGTCAGCACGACGTCGTCGGCCGCCGCCTCCAGCATGTGTGCCGCGATCCGGCGCGCGTGCTCCTGGACCTTCAGCGTCGCGCGCAGGATCGCGGTCCCGCCGACCGCGAGGCTGCGGCTACCGCCCGTGCCATTCCCCATCGGGACGCTGGACGTGTCGCCGTGACGGACCACGATCGTGTCGAAGTCGGCGCCGAGGTGATCGGCGATGATCTGCGCGAAGGTCGTCTCGTGGCCCTGGCCGTGGGCGGACGTCCCCGTGTACGCGGTCACGGTTCCCGCGGGATCCACGCGTACGATCGCGCTCTCGAACGGACCGAAGCCGCACATCTCGACGTAGCACGACGTGCCGATGCCGAGCAGACGGCGTTCACCCCGTTCGACGCGCTGGCGCTGTTCGGTACGGACGGCCGCGACGCGCGCGATGTCGAAAGCCTTCGTGAGCGCGCGATCGTACTCGCCGCTGTCGTAGCGCTGGCCCGTCGGCGCCTGGTAGGGGAACGCGTCGGGCGGGATGAAGTTGCGCCGGCGCACCTCTTCCGGTGTCTTTCCGAGCTCGAGCGCAATCAGATCCATGAGCCGTTCGATGTAGTACGCCGCTTCGGGCCGGCCGGCGCCCCGATATGCGGCAACGGGCGTCGTGTTGGTGAAGACGCACGTCGATTTGAGATCGATGTTCGCGATCCGGTAGACCCCGACGCCCATCATCAGCGTGAGGTCGGGAATGAACGTGAAGATCGGGTAGGCGCCGATGTTCGCGGTCACGTGCATGCGGAGCGCCGTGACCGTGCCGTCATCCTCGACGGCCGCCTCGATGTCGGTGACCTGCGCGCGCCCCTGGGTGGTGGCCATCATGTGTTCGAGTCGTGTCTCGACCCAGCGCACGGGGATGCGGTGCACGCGCGCGAGCACGGCGAGGACCGCGTCTTCCGGATAGACGTTGAACTTCACGCCGAAGCCGCCGCCGACATCCGGCGCGATGACGCGGATCATGTTCTGCGGCATTTTCAGCAGGCCGGCCAGCTCGTTGCGGAAGCCGTGTGGCGCCTGCGTCGTGGTCCAGACGGTGAGACCGCCCGTGGCCGGATCCGGCGCGGCCAGCGTCGCGCGACCTTCCATCGGCACACCGCAGAGGCGCTGGCTGACCATGCGCTGCTTCACGACGTGGCGCGCGCGCTTGAAGGCGGCGTCGGCGTCGCCCGCGGTGATCGCGTTGGTGTGCTCCACGTTGCGAGGAGCATCGTCGAACAGGAGCGGCGCGCCATCCGCCATCGCGGCGAACGGATCGATCACGGCCGGCAATGGCTCCCAGTCCACCATGACGTCATTTACGGCATCCACCGCGATCTCTTCCGACGTGGCCACGACCGCGGCGACCGCTTCGCCGACGTGGCGCACGCGGTCGAGCGAGAGCGGATAGTGCTTGCGGCCGACGTTCGCCGTGCCGTCGGCGCTGCCGCCTTCACCGGCGCCGCCGGCGGGCAGCGCCCCGCAGTGCGGTCGAATGTCGGCGCCCGTGACGACGGCACGGACGCCCGCCCGGCGCAGGGCGGTCGAGGTATCGATCTTTCGGATCCTGGCGTGAGCGTGAGGGCTACGAACGAATGCCACGTAGTGCATGCCGGGCAACCCGATGTCGCCGACGTAGCTCGCCGTGCCGGTGATCAGCCGCGGATCTTCCTTGCGCTTGACCTCGGCGCCCATGAGTCGAGGAGTCGTCGCCATTGGCAGGATCCTTTCAATCGTTCGTCGATGCAGGACGGATCGCGCGAAGGATAGCCGCCCCGCTTGACTCGAGCAAGCGATTGGCACTCCCGGTGTGAGACGACTGCGAGCGTTGTCGTCAGGCGCCTGGCGGCGCGAACAGCATGAGACCCGGAATGTCGCGAAAGTCGTCGGGGTTCGAAGTCCAGAGCATCGCGCCGTGCGTGAGGGCGCAGGCGGCGATGGCCAGATCGATATCACGTCCTCGAGGGTGCGACACGGCCCGGTAGAGCACCGCAGCGACGTCGGCTTCCTTGGCACCGAACCGAACGGACCGCGCGCTTGGAAATAACGCCTCCTGATCCGCAACTTCACCTTCGAGCCTCGGTCCCCGCAACCATTCGTAGAGGACGAGCGAGGAGACTGTCATGGGCTCGCCTTGCTCGATCGTGCGTTTCAACGTACCTGCGGACGCCCGGGCGCCCGTGAAGGCGTCGATCAGTACCGAGGTGTCGAGATGGATCACCGTGCGCCAGGCGCAGGGTGACGCCGGCCCCAGTTACGGCGCGCGTAGCGGATCTCGCGAAGCTCGGCATCGACCTCGGACTGAGGACGGGTCGGCGGTCGTCGCATCATACGGTCGATCACCGCCAGCATGCGCCGGCGCTCTTGGTCTGAGAGCTTGCCGCTGCGCGGTTCGTATTGCTTGACGGATTCGCGGACCACCTGGCTTTTGGGTGTCCCGAGTTGCTTCGCGAGGCGGCGGATGCGCGCGACGGTCTCGTCATCGAGAGTGAACGTGACCTTTACCATACCCATACCATACTCTACCATACCGCCAGTTCGATCTGCGTGACGAGACGCCGGTCGAGTCAGTCGAGGATTGGCGGGTGTGGACCGAGGCCGCCGCCCGTCCACGAGAACGAGCGTGAGGCAAGCGGTGCGGGCGGCGTTGCGCCAACGCCGGCCGCGGCGGTTGCCGCGTAGCTCAGCACCTCCTTGAAGCGCTCGACCGAGTTGATGCGCCGAAACCACAACGGCCGACCGTGCAGGTAGAGCATCACGACGTTCGCCTCGCTGCACGGGCCGAGGCATTCGGTGAACGCGAAGCGGACGCGGCCGTCGAGCCCTGAGGCACGATATGCGCGGCGAAGCTCGCGCTTGAGGACACGAGGAGGAGTCTTCGGGGCCGCCGCGCTCGGGATGGCCGCAGCAGCACCCGACGCACGCGAGGATCAGGCCCGTGTCAGCGATGACGGTCTCGGCTTCGCTCTAGGAGCCTGTCGGAGTATCGAGGCGGGCGCCGGGTTTCCCGGCGACCGGCGAGCGTATGGGGGTCTGGGGGCCTTCGAGGCCCCCAGCTCACTAGTCACATCCGAAGTACATCAATTCGGGCGGGGTACGAAGTCCACCGGCTTCTCTGACCGTATTCGGGGGACACCCAGGCGATCTACAACTGCTGTTGCCGCTGCCGTGCAGCGTTACCACGGCCGGTCCCAGGATGAGGGCTGTGATGTCCCCCCGGCCAAGCGTTGGTATTTTGTTGGAACTGGCTCTGTTGGCTCAGCAGGAGCCGCAGGAGAGCGGTCGGTGGGCTGGGGGTCTTTCGGGCTCTATGTGGCCGACTGCTCTCCCCCGAACCCAGATGATCGCTCTAAAACCGCCGGCGCCCGCTGATCGAGCGCTTGCGGAGGCGGAGCGACTTCGGCGTCACCTCGAGCAGCTCGTCCTCGCGGATCCACTCGAGGCACTGCTCGAGGTTCATGATGTGGGGCGGCGTGAGCTTGACGCCCTCGTCGGCCGTCGACGACCGCATGTTCGTCAGCTTCTTTTCCTTCGTGATGTTGACGTCCATGTCGCTGTCGCGCGTATTCTCGCCGGCGATCTGGCCTTCGTATACCTGCTCGCCGGGACCGATGAACATCGTCCCTCGCGCCTGCAGATGGTCGATCGCATACGCGGTGGTGCGGCCGGGTCGATCGGCCACGAGCGCGCCGTTCTGGCGATGCGCGATGTCGCCCTGCCACTCGTCCCACCCGTCGAAGAGATGGTTCAAGAGCCCGGTGCCCCGTGTGTCCGTCAGGAATTCCGTGCGGTAGCCGATGAGACCGCGAGACGGGATCCGATACTCGAGTCGCACGCGGCCCGTGCCGTGATTGACCATCTTCATCATCGACCCACGGCGCGGGCCGATCTTCTGCGTGACCGCGCCGATGTGCTCCTCGGGGATGTCGATCACGAGATATTCCATCGGCTCCAGCGTCCGGCCGTTCTCCTGCCGCGTGATGATCTCCGGCTTGCCGACTTCCATCTCGAAGCCTTCGCGCCGCATCATCTCGATCAGAATGGCCAGCTGCAGCTCGCCGCGTCCGGAGACGCGCAGGGTATCGGGCGAATCGGTCTCGTCGACCCGGATGCCGACGTTGATCTTGCGTTCCTTCATGAGCCGCTCGCGGAGCTGCGGCGACGTGACGAAGCGGCCTTCCTTGCCGGCGAACGGCGAGATGTTGGCCGAGAAGAGTATCGACACGGTCGGCTCGTCGATGCGGATCAGCGGCAGCGCGACGGGATTCTCGACGTCGGCGACGGTTTCGCCGATCTCGATCGCGTCGATCCCGGCGATCGCGACGAGGTCGCCGGGTCCGGCCTCGGCGATCTCGATACGTTTCAGACCTTGGTACCCGTACAGCACCGTCACCTTCGCGATCTCGATCGCTCCGTCGCGGTGGACGACCGCCACGCGGTCGGCCTGATGCACCGTGCCGTTGAACATTCGACCAATCACGAGGCGGCCGACGTAATCGTCCCAATCGAGCATGGCGCCGCGGAACTGGAGCCCCATCGCCGGGTCGAAGCGCGGCGGCGGGACTGTCTTCAAGATGGTCTCGAACAGCGGCTCCAGTGATTGGCCCGGTTCCTTGAGGCTCGACGTCGCGGTGCCGAGCTTCGCGTTCGTGTAGAGGACCGGGAAGTCGAGCTGGTCCTCGGTGGCCTCGAGATCGATGAAGAGATCGTAGATCTCGTCCAGCACTTCCGCCGGCCGCGCATCGCTCCGGTCGATCTTGTTCACGACCACGATGGGCGGCAGCCCCGCCTCGAGCGCCTTCTTCAGCACGAAGCGCGTCTGGGGGAGCGGGCCCTCGGCCGCGTCGACCAGCAGCAGCACGCCGTCGACGAGCGTCAGCGTGCGCTCGACCTCCGAGCCGAAGTCGGCGTGACCCGGCGTGTCCACGATGTTGATGTGCACGTCCCGGTAGCTGATGGCGGTGTTCTTCGCCATGATCGTGATGCCCTTCTCGCGCTCGAGATCGATCGAGTCCATCATCCGCTCGGGAACGGACTCGTTGACGCGGAAGAGCCCCGATTGCCAGAGCATGGCATCGACGAGAGTGGTCTTGCCATGATCGACGTGGGCGATGATTGCGATGTTGCGGATCGATTCGCGGTGCTGCATTTGTTTCATCCTACCATGGCAATTCGAGTCCCGACGTCCGACCGGGCTGGTCCGACCCTGCAACGAATGGCTCGCGCCCGGGGTCCGTCCAACCGCTGGTACCATGCTAAACTCCATAGGTTGGAGGGCTGGTTGCCGACGATGATGAAAAGCACGGCGAAGCGATCCTCGGCTCTGGCGGCGGCAGCGGTTCTGCTGCTTGCCACGGTGGCCATTGCTCAGCCGTTGGGTGGTCCGCTCCTCCAGCCCGATCCCGGGCTCACGTCGAACCTGCTCGGCGCTGGCGTAGAGCAAATGGGGTACCCGACGAGGCCGGGATCGTCGCTGGGAAGTCTTGGCGAGAAGCTGGACCGGGGATCGGTTGGCGTTGGCGTGAACGTCGCGCCACTCGGCCTCAACGTCGACAATTCCGACCGGGCGTCCGCGACGTCGATTTATCGTCTGGCCGACACCGATCTCCGGACGACGGCGATCGGCTTCGACCTCAAGCTACGGTGGCCGTCGCTCAGCGCCAGCGACGCCGCGAGCAGCCCGCTCCAGCCGTACGTCTCGCTGGGACCCGCGCTCGTCGTCGTGCGCGGCGACGATACTGGCCTGGTCAACACCCGGTTGCTCAACCGGTCGCCGTTCCGCTCGGATGCGTCGATGTCCCTCGGCATGAAGAGCGCGCTCGGTCTGACGTGGCAGATGTCGAAGGACGCGTCGCTGTTCGGGGAGTACCGCGTCGTTCAGGATCGTCTCGGGCTGCCCGGTCGTCCGGCCGGTGACCATGGCGGCGCCGACCTGTTCTACGGTTTCTCACTCCGCTTCTAATACGTCGATTCGCGGGAGGTCCCCGTCATGATCGCTCGCTGGCTGGCTGTCGCAACAATCGTGGTCTGCCTCGCCGCGCGTGTGGACGCCCAGGGAAAGGCCCCGGCCGCCGTCATCACGATGGAGAAGGGCGGCGAGATCGTCCTGGAGTTTTTCCCGGCTGACGCGCCGAAGACCGTCCAGAACTTCGTGAAGCTCGCGAACCAGGGTTTCTACGACGGGACGACGTTCCATCGAGTCGAGGCGAACTTCGTCGCGCAGGGAGGCGACCCGCTGTCGAAGAAGCTCCCGGTCGGGGATCCGAAGATCGGGACCGGCGGACCCGGCTACTCCGTCAAGGCCGAGTTCAACAAGCAGAAGCACGAGCGTGGCGTGCTGTCGATGGCGCGGGGCGACGACCCCGATTCCGCGGGCAGCCAGTTCTACATCACGCTGGCGCCGGCGAACTTCCTCGACGGTCAGTACACGGTGTTCGGCAAGGTCGTGAAGGGCATGGACGTGGTCGACAAGATCCGCCCCGGCGACCGCATGAAGTCCATCAAGATCGTCACCAAGTGAGGTCACCCTTGTGAAGCAAACCGCCGTCATCGAGCTCGACAAGGGCGGAGAGATCCGGATCGAGTTCTATCCCCAGGACGCGCCCAAGACCGTCGAGAACTTCGTCACGCTCGCCAAGAAGGGTTTCTACAACGGTCTGACGTTCCACCGCGTCGTGCCCGACTTCGTCGTCCAGGGCGGCGACCCCAAGGGGAATGGCACCGGTGGTCCGGGCTACATGATTCCGGCCGAGCTCAACAAGCAAAAGCACGTCCGCGGCAGCGTCGCGATGGCGCGGAGCCAGCATCCGGATTCCGCGGGCAGCCAGTTCTACGTCACGTACGGGCCACAGCCGCATCTGGACAGCAACTACACGGTGTTTGCTCAGGTCGTTTCCGGCATGGAACACGTGGACAAGATCAAGCAGGGTGACAAGATGAAGTCCGTCAGCATCGTCGAGGAGTGAGGGTGGCCTGGTCGCTGCTCCTGCGCGGCGGGTCGGTGGTCGACGGTACGGGCGCGCCGGCCCGGCCGGCCGACGTGGCCGTGGAGGGCGATCGCATCGCCGCCATCGGTCCGGGTCTCGAGGGCGGGGCGGCCCGTGTGATCGATGTCTCCGGACACGTCGTGGCTCCGGGCTTCATCGACGCTCACTCGCACTCCGACCTCTTCTACTTCGCGTGTCCGTCGGCGGAATCGAAGGTGCGCCAGGGCGTCACGACCGAGGTCGTCGGGATGTGCTCGTTCTCCCAGGCGCCGCTCGATCCCGCTCGGAACGAGATGGTGCAGGGGTGGATCGGCGGCATCGGGCGTACGCCCGATCTGTCATGGCAGACGTTCGGGGAGTATCTCGACGCGCTCCGTGCCGTGAAGCCGTCCGTCAACGTCGCGCACTTCGTCGGTCACGGCGCCCTGCGCATCGCCGCCATGGGATTCGAGAACCGTCCCGCGGGCGGCGACGATCTTCGACTCATGGAAAAACTTCTCGGCGAAGCGCTCGACGCTGGCGCGTTCGGATTCTCGACCGGCCTCGTCTACCCGCCGAGCTCGTACTCCGAGACCACCGAGCTCGTCGCGCTGGCAAAGACGATGGCCAGGCGTGGCGGTCTCTATTTCTCGCATATCCGGGGCGAATCCTCGATGCTGCTCGACTCGATCGGCGAGGCCATCCGCATCGGCGACGAGGCCGGCGTCGGCGTCCAGGTGTCGCACGTGAAGGCGTCCGGGCGTGAGAACTGGTCGAAAATCGATGCCGCGCTCCGCATGATCGAGGACGCGCGGGCCCGCGGCGTCGATGTGGCCGGCGACGTGTACCCGTACAACGCGGGCAGCACGAAGATGGACAACCTCATGCCCGCATGGGCGCACGAAGGCGGCCTCGCGCGGCTCCTCGAGCGCCTGGCGGATCGCGCGGCGCGGCGCCGTATCGTCGAACAATGCCTGGTCGACGGCGAACGCTGGGGGACGGTGTCGCAGGGCGGCATCGGCTTCGACCAGATCTTCGTCGCGTCGTGCGCTCGACGGGAGCTCGAGGGCCTGAACCTCGCGCAGCTCGCGCGCCAGACGGGCAAGACGCCCGCCGAGACACTGATGGACCTGCTGCTCGAGCAGCGGTGCACGGTCGGGATGGTGAGCTTCTCGCAGAGTCTCGACAACGTCGCCAAGGTGCTGGCGCACCCGAATCTCATGATCGGCTCGGATTCCATTCCGCTCTTCGAGGGCGACGGCGACCGGCCGGGTAAACCACATCCGCGGACGTACGGTACCTTCCCGCGCGTCCTCGGCGAGTATGCGCGAGAACGCCGGCTCTTTTCGGTGGAGACCGCCGTCCACAAGATGACCGGAATGCCAGCGGCACGACTGCAGCTTCGCGACCGCGGCCACGTGCGCGAAGGCTACTTCGCCGATCTCGCGATCTTCGATCCGGCGACCGTGAAGGACGAGTCCACGTATCCCGATCCGCACCGGTATCCGACCGGCATTCCGTACGTCGTGGTCAACGGCGCCGTCGTCGTCGACCGCGGCCATCTGAGCACCTCGGGGCGCGGCCGGATCCTCACTCCACGCTGAGGCTTGACATCGACCCTGCCTGGTTTTCTACTCAGGCCTGACGGGGGAGGTGGCGCCGACCCCTAGTCGTGACAGGGACCACAGTGGAGGGCATTCATGGATACTCCACCCGGCTCGTCAGGCGCGTCGCTGGGCTGGTAACGCCGGTGACGCGCATCGCAGACAGTTTGGAACACTGAGATCCCGGCGCACGCCGGGACGCGCAGCAGAGCCTGCGCAATCAAGATGAAGCTCGGAGGCGGAGCACCGGTCCCGCCTCCGAGCTTTCCGTCTTTTTGTTCACGGCGGCATCAGCCAGCATTCGGTACAGCAGCGATGGCGCTCACGGCGCCGCGTCGCGGTCGGCGAGAATCGTGCACTTCGGATGACGGCGGAGAATCGAGGCCGGGACGTCGCGCGACTCCGGGCCTTCGAGGACGCGGCGCAGCGGCTCGCGCTTGAGTGGCCCGCTGACGAGCAGCACGACTTCGCGCGCGCGCAGAATCGTCGTCATCCCGAGTGTGACCGCTTGATCGCACACCTCGCCCTGAATCACGTCGTCCGTGAGGATGTACTTCACGGTCGAGGGCAGGAGACGCACCGGCCGCGTGAGCGTGGCGAAATCCGTCCCCGGTTCGTTCGATGCCATGTGGCCGTTGGGCCCGAGCCCGAGCATGACCAGATCGAGACCGCCAAGGTCCGCGATCGTCTTCTCGTAGTCCTCGCACATCCGCGCGAGGTCCGGCTCGTCGACACGGAACGGATGGCAGCGCGCTTCATTCACGTCGGCCCATGCCAGGAGCTCGCGGCGCACCTGGCGCCAGAAGTAACCGTCCGGCGGCGCCGGCGGGCAGAGCTCATCGACCGAGACGACGTGCATCGACGAGAAATCGGCAGGCATGCTGCGCTGCAGCTCCTGCATCACCGCGTACATTCGTCGGGGTGTGCGACCCGCGGGCACCGCCATCGTCAGGTCGGGCTTGTCGCGCAGACGGGCTCGGAACAGATCGGCGGCGAGCCGGGCGAGGTCAGCAGCGTCGCGAGCGACGACGAGCTTCACGACGCGATATTGTAGCGGGTCCTTGTGGCCGAGCGTCGGCGGCGCGGAGCGAGAACGCAGTGATTCGAGCGCGGGCTTGGCCCGCGCAATCCGGGTCCGGGGGGAGGCAGGGAGGAGTGCGTCGTCAGGCGTGCGACGACCGTCGGAAGGGGGGCATAGCCCCCCTCCGAGTCTTATTCGCCGCTCTGTTGCAGCAGCTTCGCGACGAGACCCGTCCAGCCCGTCTGATGACTGGCGCCGAGGCCCGCGCCGTTGTCCCCGTGGAAGTACTCGTAGAACAGGATGTGATCGCGCCAGTGCGGGTCGGTCTGGAACTTCTCGGTCCCGCCGTAGACCGCGCGGCGGCCCTTCCCGTCGCGCAGGAAGATCCGGGTGAGCCGGCGGGAGATCTGTGTCGCGACCTCCCACAGCGTCAGCCGTCTGCCCGAGCCGGTCGGGAACTCGACCTTCATCGCGTCGCGGTAGAAGTGGTGGTACTTCTGGAGCGACTCGATCAAGAGGTAGTTGACCGGGAACCACACTGGCCCTCGCCAGTTGGAATTGCCTCCGAACAGTCCGGTGGCCGACTCGGCGGGCTCGTAGTCCACGCGATGCTCGTCCCCGTTGACGCGCAGGACGTACGGGTGGTCGTGGTGGTACTTCGAGATCGCGCGGATCCCGTGCGGTGACAGGAACTCCGCCTCGTCGAGCATGAAGCCCAGGACGCGGGGAAGCTTGTCGCGGCTGACGATCGACAGCAGCCGCCGCATCTTTCCGCCGGGCTTCTCGACCATCTCGACGTGCTCGCGAAACTCCGGCCGGTTGTCGATGAACCACTGCATCCGCCGCTTGAACCCCGGCAGCGTGTCGACGATCTCGGGCTCGAGCGTCTCCACGGCGAAGAGCGGAATGAGGCCGACCATGGAGCGGACTTTCATGCGGGAGTTCTCACCGTTCGGGAGATCGAGCACGTCGTAGTAGAAGCCGTCCTCGTCGTCCCACAGGCCGATCGCCTCACCGCCGCGCGTGTCGATGGCGTGGGCGATGTAGACGAAATGCTCGAAGAACTTCGACGCCACGTTCTCGTACGCCGGATCGTCGCGAGCGAGCTCGAGTGCGATCGCGAGCATGTTGAGGCAGAACATTCCCATCCAGGCCGTGCCGTCGGACTGCTGGATGTGGCCGCCGGTCGGCAGCGGCTTCGAGCGGTCGAACACGCCGATGTTGTCAAGCCCGAGAAAGCCGCCCTCGAAGACGTTCAGGCCGTCGACGTCCTTGCGGTTCACCCACCACGTGAAGTTCAGGAGCAGCTTGTGGAAGACGTGCTCGAGAAACCCGCGATCGGGCTTGCCCGTGCGCCGCCCGTCGATCTTGTACACGCGCCAGGCCGCCCAGGCATGCACCGGCGGGTTCACGTCGTCGAACGCCCATTCGTAGGCGGGGAGCTGGCCGTTCGGGTGCATGTACCACTCGCGAAGCAGGAGGATCAACTGCGACTTCGCGAAGTCGGGATCGAGCAGCGCGAGCGGGATCGCGTGGAACGCGAGATCCCACGCCGCGTACCAGGGATACTCCCACTTGTCCGGCATCGACAGGACGTCCTCGTTGTAGAGATGCGTCCACCCGCGATTACGCCCGCGCTTGCGCTCTGGCGGAGGCGCCGGACAGGCGGGGTCGCCGTCGAGCCACTGCTTCACGTCGTAGTGGTAGAACTGCTTGGTCCAGAGCAATCCCGCGAACGCGGTGCGCATGACGCTCTTGGCGTCGTCGGACAGCCTGCCGGGGATGACGGCCGCGTAGAACTCGTCGGTCTCGCGGATCCGCTCGGCGAAGACTCGCGCAAAATCTTTCCCGAACGGCCGAGGCGTGGTCGCCGCGTCGGTCAACCGGAGCTCGACCACGGCGCTTTGCCCGGGACCGATCTCGAGGTGATAGTGCGCGGCCGCCTTGCTTCCCACCTCGGCGTAGTTCACGGCGTCCTTCTTGCCGTGCACGAGATAGTCGTTGATCCCGTCCTTCACGTACGGCGTGGCGTTCGGTACGCCGAAGAGCCGGAGATGGTTCGTCTCGTTCTCGGTGAAGAGCAGCTCCGGCAGCCCCTCGCAGAACAGCCAGCGGCTTCCGAGCGACGGATGGTCGGCGCGGACGACCGCGTGACCTCGGGCGGAGCGGTCGGCGCGAAGCTCGGGCCGCGGCTGGTCCGGCCTCCACGACCACGTGTTCCTGAACCACAACGTGGGCAGCAGATGCAGGTCGGCGGCCTCCGGCCCGCGGTTGATTGCGGTGACCCGGACCTGGATGTCGTCGGGAGCCGCCTTGGCATACTCGACGATCACGTCGAAGTAGCGGTCGTCGTCGAAGATTCCCGTATCGATCAGCTCGTACTCCAGGGCATGACGGTTGCGGCGACGGTTTTCTTCGACGAGCTGCACGTAGGGGAACGCCCGCTGCGGGTACTTGTAGAGGAACTTCATGTACGAGTGCGTCGGGGACGAGTCGAGATAGAAGTAGTACTCCTTGACGTCCTCGCCGTGGTTGCCTTCCGCGTTGGTGAGGCCGAAGAGGCGCTCCTTCAGAATCGGGTCGCGACCGTTCCAGAGCGCCAGCGCCAGGCAGAGTCGCTGGTGGTTGTCCGAGATTCCCGCCAGGCCGTCTTCGCCCCAGCGGTACGCACGAGAGCGGGCGTGATCGTGAGGCAGATAGTCCCAGGCCGTCCCGGACGGGCTGTAGTCTTCGCGGACCGTCCCCCATTGACGCTCGGACAGGTACGGGCCCCAGCGCTTCCAGTGGACGGTCCGATGCGCCGCCTCCTTCAGCCGTAGTTCTTCAGGCGTCATACGTGCTCTCCCGTTATCCTCGAACCCATGACGGTGCGCAAGGGCCATTGCGACTGGGGCCGGGAGATCTGCGGAGATCTGTCGGTCGCCGAGCGGCGCGAGTGGCTGTGCACGAATGGCCTCGGGGGCTATGCCTCCGGCACCGTCGCGGGCTTACCTACCCGCCGTCACCACGGCTTGCTCATCGCGGCGCTCGATCCGCCGCGCGCGCGGACGCTGCTGGTCGCCAAGCTCGAGGAGACGGTGGGGTACGACGGCGGGCTCTACGCCCTGTCCGCCAACCGCTGGGCCGATGGTGCCGTCGATCCGCCAGGCTTCCGGCTGATCGAGCGCTTCCGGTTCGATGGGACGACTCCGGTCTGGACCTATGCCGTCGCCGATGCGCTGATCGAAAAGCGCGTGTGGATGGAGCGTGGCGCCAACACGACGTACGTCACCTATGGCCTGGTTCGCGGAGGAGGGCCGGCGTCGCTGGAGCTGTCCGTGCTGGTGAACTACCGCGACCATCACGCTCTGACGCGCGGCGGGGATTGGCGAATGGCGGTCGATCCGGTGCCGGGCGGTCTCCGCGTGCTCGCCTTCGACGGCGCGCGCCCGTTCACGGTGCAGGCAAGGGACGGTGATGTCATCCCTGCGCACGTTTGGTATCGCTCGGTGTATTTGGCCCGCGAGGCAGCGCGCGGTCTCGATGCGACCGAGGACCTGCTCCACGCCGGCTCAATCCGTGCCACCCTCGCTCCTGGCGAATCGATCACCGTGGTCCTGTCCGCCGAGGCAGAGCCGTCACTCGACGGCAACGCGGCCTGGCAACGTCGCCAGCGCCACGAGGCCGACCTCATCGCGCGGTGGGAGGCGGCGCAGCCGCTCGCGCGCGAAGCGCCCGCGTGGGTCGCGCAGCTGGTGCTCGCGGCCGAGCAGTTCGTGGTCGAGTACGAGGGCGCGCCGTCGCTGCTCGCCGGTTACCCGTGGTTCGACGAGTGGGGGCGGGACACGATGCTGAGCCTCCCGGGTATTGCGCTCGTCACCGGCCGCACAGATCTGGCGAAGCGCGTGCTGTCCCGCTGGGCGCGAGCGGTGAGCGAAGGCATGCTCCCGAACCGGTTCGGCCCGACCGGCGCCGCGGAGTACAACACGGTGGACGCCGCGCTGTGGTTCGTCGAAGCCGTTCGCGCGACGCATGCGGTGACGAAGGACGCCGCGTTCGTGAACGATCTCTTCCCGGCGGTGGAGCAGATCCTTTCACGCTATCGCGACGGCACACGCTTCGGCATCGCGATGGATCCGCTCGACGGCTTGATCAGCGCGGGCGCGGCGGGCGTGCAGCTCACGTGGATGGACGCCAAGGTCGGCGACCACGTCATCACGCCGCGCGCCGGGAAGCCAGTCGAGATCAACGCGCTCTGGTACAACGCGCTTCGCGCCGCCGCGCTGCTCGCGCAAACGCTCCGGCGCCCCCACGAGCGATGGGCCGCGCTGGCCGATCGGGCGCGCGCCGGATTCGATCGGTTCTGGAACGCCGAATCCGGTCATTGCTACGACGTGATCGACGGCCCCGACGGCCCTGACGCCTCACTCCGCCCCAATCAGCTTCTTGCCGTCTCGCTTCCCGAAAGTCCGCTCGGTCTCGAGCGCCAGCGCAGCGTGGTCGACATCTGCAGTCGGCGACTGCTCACGTCGTTCGGTCTTCGGACACTCGACCCGGGCGACCCGCACTATCGGGGACGCTACAGCGGAGCGCAAGCCGAGCGCGACGCGTGCTATCACCAGGGAACGGTCTGGCCGTGGCTCCTTGGACCATTCGTCCTCGCCCATCTGCGCGTCCATCGCGATCCGGAGACGGCGCTCGGATTCCTCGAGCCGATGGCCCATCACGTCGAGCAGTACGGCATCGGCACGATCGCGGAGATCTTCGACGGCGACGCGCCGCACACACCGTGCGGCTGCATCGCGCAGGCCTGGTCTGTCGGCGAGGTGCTCCGCGCCTGGCATGAAACCTTGGCTGCACGACGTCAGTAGTTGTGACGATCAACGGTCTCTACGGCGAGATCCTTTAAAAAGGAGCTCTTGGGATGTACGAAGCCCTTCATGATGCCTTACATAGCCTTCAAGCGGTTGGTCCTGAAGGGTTCGAAGGTTTGGTCCAAGCACATATCAGTCGCCTCACGGGCCAACGATTCTTTCTTGCTAAGACCGGCTCTCAAGGAGGGAAGGACGCAAGCACTGCCGGGTACGGAGGTACCTACATCGACATTGAGTGCAAACGATACGGCCGCGGCAAATCTCCAACGACGCGTGATCTAAGCGGGGGACTAATCGAAGCGATCAGAGCAAGTGGGGATTGTCTCGACCTGTGGCTAGTGGTCAGTACAGGTGCGATTGGCAGCACCGAAGCTGAGGCGCTGCGCCAGACGGCGGATCGGGAATCTGTGGCGGTGGGGATCCTCGATTGGCAGGAAGCTGAACTTCCCCAATTGGCGCTGTTGTGTGCGGCATACCCGGACGAAACTCTCGCAGAACTCAGACCACGCGGTGCCGCAGGGGACCTCACCGTAGTGGCCAGAGATCTCGCGACGCTGAAAAACGATCCTCGCTTCTCAGGGCAGCTCATTGATCTCAAGCTTCGATTCAGTGCCGGCGACCTCGGGCTGGACCATGCGCGTACCGCGGCGAACGCATGGATCGAGACCCGTCTCGCGAGAAACAACGATGCGAGAGCTGCTTTCAATCAGAGTCTTTGCATCGGCGACTCGTCGTTTCATCCCTACGTTGAGCGCGCGGCTCCACAAGGTGCTTTAGACGCGTGGTATAGCGCGTGGCCCGCCAATCCCAGCGTCGCTGCGGTTCTGGGCCAGGAGGGGAGCGGGAAAAGTTGGTCCACGATGGCGTGGTGGACGGCGCTCGGCACTAAGCCGCTGACTCTCATTATCACGAGCAATAAAGAAATCCCGGACGATGCGGAGATACTGATTGCTTCTGCGCTCGCGTCGCAAACTAGGCTGCGCAACCTGGAGTTTTGGCGGCGGCGAGTCGACTCGTGGCTGCACCGCTCAGCTTCAGGAACGCCGGCTCTCCTACTCATCCTGGATGGTCTGAATGAGCGACCTGGCCAGAAGTGGGATTGCCTTTTCGCATCGCTGGCCGAATCCCGTTGGGCAGGCCATCTGGCCGTTGCGGTCACTTGCCGCCCGGCATTCTGGTCCGAGCGCGTCGCGCGTTATTTGCCGATGGGCTGGCGCGTTACCCAGATTCAGGTGTCTGCGTTCAATGACGCCGAACTGGCGCGTGCATGGGCGAATCGGCAACCGTCACTCAGCGATATGCCCTCGCACGTGCGTGATTTCATTCGCACACCGCGCATCTGTCGTCTCGCCGGGAATCATGTTGGTCGCCTAATTGAAAGCGGGGATCTCACCGTCGAGCGACTGTTGATAGTGGACTGGCAGGACCGCCGCGAATTGAAACCAGGATTTCGTCATTCTGAGCCGGAGTTCAACAATATTGTTATCGCGCTGGCGCGCGACCTTCGTCATGGTGCGATGCTGTTCGGGCGGCATCAGCTTAGTAGCTACTCAAGCTTGGCACTGCGCAGTCCTGGTCGCGACCTTGAGAAAGACTTCGACGAAATCATCGAGGGCCAGCTTTTCGAGCCTCTTGATCCGGTATCTGATCGGTATCGTGTGCGACGGCAACACGTGGGCCTCGCGCTCGGAATGCTGTTAGCACAAGAAGTCCATGAGGCATACCAAACGTCTGGCGCGGCCGGAGTTGAAGAAGTGTTGGCGGCAGTGCTTGAACCGCTCGCTGATCTCCGAGCCCGGGGCTGGGACGAGCAGATCAAGGCCAGAATGCCGCTGTATCACCTCACCCCGGCTGGCGAGTGAGCCGACGAGAGGAGGCAACGATGGTCGTCGACGACATCCTCGCGGTCCGTGAGCGCTGGCACACGAAGAACCATCCCTTCTTCCGGGCCTTCGCCGAGGGCAAGCTGCCGTTGTCCGCGATGGGCGTCTACATGGCGCTGCACTGGCAGTTCGTCCAGCGCGCGCTCGCGAGCTTCGGGATCTTTTTCACGCGGACCTTCGCCCACGAGGACGTGCGCAGGATGATCCTCGAGAACCTCGCCGAGGAGGAAGGCCTGAAGGCGATCCCGCGGGAGGGCCACGTCCCGCACGATCACACTGAGCTGATCTTCCGCTTCTGCAAGGCCGCGGGCTTCTCCGAGGGCGACGTGCGCGCCATGAAGATGACGCCGGCGTGGTGGGGACGATCGCTCCACTACTACCAGACCGTGCTGCAGGAGCCGATCGGCGTCGTCCTCGCGATGCAGAGCACGCAGGAGGGCCAGCAGCCTGCGCTCAACTCGGAGGTGGTGCTCCCCGCCTTCGCCCAGCACTACGGCTATCCGGCGGGCTCGCCCGCGATCGAGTTCTTCACCGAGCACGCCGAAGCGGACGTCGAGCACAGCCAGCGCCAGGCGGCGCTGTGCGCCCGGTATCTCGATACCGACGCGGTGAGAGGACGCGCGCTCGAGGTGGCGCAAGAGGCCTGCATGCTGCGCTGGGCCTCGATCACCGAGCTCTACCGCCGCGACTACCTCGGCGAAACGGATATTCTGCCGAGCGGCGTGAGCGATCGGTGACGGCGTTCGGAGGTCACGCGATGGGCCGGGACGAGCTTCGCGCGAAATACGCGACGGAGCTCCGAGCCGCCGCCGAACGGCGGCTCGGAGCGGCGCGGGCGAAAGCGCTCGAGCCGAACATCGAGGACGCAGCGCGCTGGATGGCCGAGGTCGCAACCTTTCCCGTCGATCTCGACGAGCCGCCAGCCTTCTACGCGGAGCCCGCGCCGTGAGCCCGCACGAGCTCGGCGCCGCCGATGCGGCACGAGCGCTCCGTCGCAAGGAGTTGTCGCCGGTCGATCTGGTCGACGCGCTGATCGAGCGCATCGACAAGGTCGACGCGCGCGTCCAGGCGTGGGCGCTCGTCGATCGCGACGGCGCGCACGCCGCCGCGCAACGGGCGGCCGAAGAAATCGCGCGCGGCGTGCTCCGCGGCCCGCTGCACGGAGTGCCGTTCGGCGCGAAGGACATCTTCTACAGCGCGGGACTGCGCACCGAGGCGGGCTCGAAGGTGATGGCCGACTTCGTCCCTACGTACGACGCGAGGTCGGTGGCGCGGATCAAGGACGCGGGCGCGATCCTCCTCGGCAAGCTGCACACGACCGAGTTCGCAACGACGGACCCGGCGCCCACGCGCAACCCGTGGAATCTCGCGTGCACCCCGGGCGGATCGTCGTCGGGCTCGGCGGCTGCGGTCGCCGCGTGCATGATCCCGCTCGCGCTCGGTAGCCAGACGATCGGCTCGAACGTGCGTCCGGCGTCGTACTGCGGGCTCGTCGGGTTGAAGCCGACGTTCGGGCGGATCAGCACGCACGGCGTGATGGCGTTGAGCTACACGCAGGATCACGTCGGGCTCATGGCCCGGAGCGTCGAGGACGTTGCGCTCGGACTCCAGATCGCGGCCGGCCACGATCCCGGCGACCCGAGCTCGTCGCGCGCGCCGGTGACCGACTATGTCGCGGCGATCACGCGCCGCTCGGCCCCGCGCATCGGGCTCTTGCGCGAATTCTTCGCGCGCGCCACCGCCGACGTCGTCCGCGTCACGTCGGACGCCGTCGAGCGCCTGGCGCGCGCGGGCGCAGTCGTGGACGAGGTGAAGATGCCGGCGAGCTTCCGCGCGGTGCACGCGGCAGCGTACCTGATCACGCGCCCCGACACCGCGAGCATCCACGCCGAGCGTTACGCGCAGAAGGCCGATCTCTATCGCCCGGGCATCCGCGCCTCGATCGAGCTGGGCATGCTGATTCCCGGCGACTTCTACGTGCGCGCGCTCAGGATCCGCAGCCAGTTCCGCCGCGAGATGCTTCCGCTGCTCGAGCGCTACGACGTGCTGCTGACGCCGATGACGCCAGCACCCGCACCCGAGGGCACGGCGACGGGCGACCCGCAGTTCCAGGTGCCGTGGTCGCTCTCCGGATTGCCGTCGATCACGGTGCCGTGCGGCCTCGCAGCATCCGGTCTGCCGCTCGGCTTTCAGCTCGTGATCGGCATGTTCACCGAAGCTCGGCTGCTCGGGGCCGCGGCGTGGTGCGAGGACGTGCTCGGTCGCGGAGGCGCACCGACAGGCGTATAGTCCGACCGCAATAGCCGTCCATAAGACACGATCTCAGCCAGGAGGTGCCCGATGAGCGCCAACGGCCATCCCAGCCCGACCCAGATACGTTCCCGGCTGAACCATCCCGTCATCGATGCCGATGGCCATTGGCTCGAGTACGGGCCGGTCTTCAGCGAACAGATGCGCAAGGTCGGCGGCGACAAGGCGGCCGACGCCTTCCTCGCGTCCCAGAGAACGACGCGCGACAACCTGATGACGCCCGTGGACGAGCGGCGCCGGCGTCGGATCGGCCAGGAAGGGTTCTGGTCGAGAGCGGCGAGGAACACCCGCGACCGCGCGACCGGGATGTTCCCGCGGTTTCTCTACGAGCGGCTCGAGGAGCTGGGCATCGACTTCGCGGCCATCTATCCCACGGCAGGGCTCCGCATCGGCCGGATCGCCGACGACGAGGCGCGCCGGGCAGTCTGTCACGCGTTCAACATCGTCACCGCCGACTATTTCCGTGACTTCGGTGACCGCATGACGCCGGCGGCGGCCATCCCGACGCACACGCCGGACGAGGCGATCGAGGAGATCGAGTTCTGCGTCCGTCAGCTCGGCACCAAGGTCGCGATGTTCACGAGTCCGGTCCCGCGGCCCGTGCCGTCGATCACCAATCGCGAGGGCGACGTCGCGCGCTTCGCGGTCTGGTACGACGCGATCGGGCTCGCCGACAGCGCGTACGACTACGATCCGCTCTGGAAGAAGTGCGTGGAGCTCGGGATCGCGCCGACCTTCCACACGGGCGCGAGCCGGCAGGGGCTCAGAAATTCCGCCGTGAACTTCACATACAACCACATCGGTCACTTCGCCGCCTCCGGCCACGCTGCCTGCAAGGGGATCTTCCTCGGCGGCGTCACCCGCCGGTTCCCGCAGCTCCGGTTCGGCTTCCTGGAGGGTGGCGCCGGCTGGGGCTGCATGCTGTTCGGCGATCTGATCGGCCACTGGGACAAGCGCAATCGCAAGGCGCTCGAGCACACCGATCCGCGCACGCTCGATCGCGCGCTGCTCCAGGAGCTGGCGCAGAAGTACGGGTATGAAGACCACATCGCGGCCCTGCGCGCGCGCGATGGCTGGCCCGATCCGGACGCTGTCAACCTGACCGGCAGTCTCGCGGATCTCGACGATTACTCGGCGTGCAAGATCACGAAGAAGGACGACTGGCACGACCTGTTCGTGACGCCGTTCTACTTCGGCTGCGAGGCCGACGACCGCGCGAACGCCTGGGCGTTCAAGCGCGGCGCGAACCCGTTCAACGCACGGCTCAACGCGATCTTCGGCTCCGACATCGGCCACTTCGACGTGCCGGACATGATGGAGGTGCTGCCGGAGGCCTGGGAGCTCGTCGACGACGGCCTGATCACCACTGGCGACTTCCGCGACTTCACCTTCGCCAACGCCGTGCGGCTCTGGGGCACCGGGAATCCGAAGTTCTTCGAGGGCACGGCCGTCGCGAAGGCGGCCGGAGCGGTGCTGGCGGAGACGTCAAGCCGGGCGACGACCGTGGGCTGATACCCCGGGTGACGATTGACGGGCTGACCTGGCCTGCTCGTCCAGCGCGCGGTGCGCTGGGCGGGGCACTGCGGGTTCGACGGTGAGGTGCGCGAACGCGCCTTCGAGGACCTCGTCGCGTGGATCGAGCCAGGCGTCGTGCCGGCAGGTGACGATGTGCTCGCGCCCGACGTCTCGAAGCTCGGGTTGCGTTGGACGCCGACGCTGCATCCCGATGACCCTGCGTACCGCAATTGACGCGCCGCTCAAGCGATAAAGGCGACGATCGCCGCCGCCGAGCACGCGCTGGCGAAGCGGCCCGAGGTGCAGGAGCGCGCGTCGCATGGCGTCGCATGAATATCGCGTCCGAGGAGACCCGCATGCTCGAATGGCTATTCTCGACCGATGGCGGCCTGGTTCCGCTGGTGCTGCGGCTAACACTGGCCGCGGTCATTTTCCCCCACGGCGCCCAGAAGACGCTCGGCTGGTTCGGCGGTCACGGCTTCAAGGGGACCATGGGCTACTTCACGAAGTCCGGCATCCCCGCGCCTTTGGCGTTGCTGGCAATCGCGGCAGAGTTTCTGGGCCCGCTCGGGCTGGTCGTCGGTCTGCTGACCCGGGTGGCGACGCTCGGCATCGCGAGCGTGATGGTCGTGGCCATCCTGACGGTGCACCGGCAGCACGGCTTTTTCATGAACTGGTTCGGCAATCAGAAAGGCGAAGGGTTCGAGTACCACCTGCTCGCGCTGGGCATTGCCATCGCCCTGATCATTGGTGGGGCGGGCTCGTGGTCGGCCGATGCATTGCTCGCGCGATGAAGACGGACACCGTGACCGGGAGCCTCGCGAACCTACCGGAGATCAGCGGTCGTCGGAGGATCGCAGTGGGCGGCTCTATTTCACGAGCTCGAGCCACCGCCCAAATGGGATCGAGACCAGCAGACCAACGAAGGGACGAGCCGGTCCTCGTCGACACCGAGCCACTGCGACGCTCCGGCTGAGGGCAACGACGATGGTAGCCTCGCGGGCAGGATTCGAACCCGCGGCCCACGGAGGCCCACGATGGCGTACTCCAAGGACTCGAAGTCCGCAGCCGTTCGTGCTCGGCTCGGCCACCCGGTGATCGACGGCGACGGGCACTGGCTCGAACCGATCCCGATCTTCCTCGACTACTTGAAGGACGTCGCCGGCCCGTCGGTCGTCGACACGTTCGTCAAGAAGGCCAAGGACACGACGTGGTACGACCTGCCGCCCGAGGAGCGAACGCGACGGCGGATTCACCGGCCCACGTGGTGGGGCGAGCCCGCGAACACGCTCGATCGCGCGACCGCGATGGTGCCACGGCTCTTCTACGAGCGGCTCGACGACTTCGGCATCGACTTCTGCGTCCTCTACACGTCGCTCGGGCTCTTCTGGATCGGAAACGCCCACGAGGAGATCCGGCGCGCCGTCTCCCGTGCCGTGAACCGGATGAACGCGGAGATGTTCAAGCCGTACGCGCACCGGATCACGCCGGCGGCGGTGATCCCGGTCCACACGCCGGAGGAAGCGATCGAGGAAGCGACGTACGCCGTTCGTGAGCTGGGGCTCAAGGTGCTCATGATCGCGAACCACGTGCGCCGTCGGGTCCCGGCATTCATGCGCGAGGGCGCCGAGCTCAACCAGGTGCGGACGTACATCGATTCGCTCGCCTTCGAGAGTGCGTACGACTACGACCCGTTCTGGCAGCGATGTGTCGACCTGAAGGTGGCGGTGACCGCGCATTCGGGGAGCATGGGCACGCACTGGCGGGAGTCGGTGTGGAGCTTCACCTACAACCACATCGGCCACTTCGCCAACGCGAGCCACGCTTTCGCGAAGGCGTTGATCCTCGGCGGCGTCACGCACCGCTTCCCGCAGCTTCGCTTCGCGATGCTCGAGGGCGGCGTGGGCTGGGCGTGCAACCTGGTGACGGATCTCGTCGGCCACTGGGAACGGCGCCGCCGCGACGCGATGGAGAGCCAGACGCGGCCGACAAATCTCGACCAGCAGCGGCTCAAGGAGCTGTTCCGCGAGTACGGCGGCCGGGTGTACGAGGAGAAGGCGGACGAGATCATCGGCTCGATCAATCTCGCGGAAGCGTTCAAGACGCCGGAGGAGCTGACGGCGCGCGCGTATCAGCAGCGGTTCGACGACTTCGGAGCTGTGCCTGTGCGATCCGGCGAGGAGCTACGACAGCACTTCGCCGAGCGGTTCTTCTTCGGCTGCGAGGCCGACGATCCGACGACGGCGTGGGCGTTCGACCGCCACGGCAACCATCGGCTGAATCCGATCTTCAGCTCGGACATCGGTCACTTCGACGTCACGGACATGTCGGAGGTGCTGGAGGAGGCGTGGGAGCTGGTGGAGCACGGGTTGATCACGGAGGAGGACTTCCGGGAATTCGTGTTCGTGAACCCGGCGCGCCTGCACACGGCGCTGAATCCGGATTTCTTCAAGGGCACGGTGGTGGACGACGCGGTCGCGAAACTGGTGAAGGGGTAGGGGATTCCCCAACGGTTGCCCACACCGCGGCGCACGCGAGCGAGGATGGCTGGCTGCGGCGCGAGGCGTAGTTCATGTTGGTAACGCTTACCGCGATGCTCGCGCTGCGACGCGCCTAGCCGGTGGGACGAGCTCATGTCGGTTGATCCCGGCCGTTCTGGTTTACGATCGCGCCGCTAAATCCAGGACTCAGGATATGATGGCGCCGGGACCCATGCAGAACTGGCGACGGGCTATTCTGTGAGTAATCAGTTGCGGGACTTGTTCATCTCCGGTCTCGGGCAGAAATTCGGCCGAGTGTCAAAAATCGAGGGAAGCCAATCACTGTACGACGCGCAGGACTTTCGGATCTACCCCTACCACGAGAGAGCCCGGGGCAATGTGTTACCTGTCTTCCCGGTCGACTCTGTTACCGATGTTCCCGGTTGCACAGAGCCAGCGGTCCGCTCCAGCGCGAAGTTCGACAGGCTCATCGACCAATCCCGGGCACCGAGAGTCCACGACAGATCTTTCGTGCCAGGACGTCAGCGATCTCCGTGTGTCGCGGCACCGCCTCGACGGCTCCCGTTGTCGGATTGGTCCAAAGGGAATGCGACTGGCCTTCGCGCTTCAAGTGACATCCGTGTTTTCTCAGATGGCGAAGCAGGTCGCCCCGCTTGACCCGACGACGACCTTCTCTCGCGTCGCTGACGCAGGTACACCGCGCAGACCGTCCTTGCGCCTGTCCTCAAGAATGAGCGCGATTGCATTGGCCAGGCTCTTCAGGGCTGCCGCCTTGGTCCGCCCTTGACCATTCGCGCCGGGAATCTCGGGGCAATACGCGACGTGCCAGCGTCCGTCCCGCTCCACTACCGCCGTGAACTCGTTCCGCATGCTTCCTCCCGCGTTTCCCTCTATGGTACGGCTTCTCGATCGGAGCCGCGTCGCTCTGGCGAACGTCGTAGTGAACGGCGGGCCGCTACAGGCCAGAAGTGTGGCACGGCGCTTCCGGCCCGTCCGTTCCACTTGAAGTTAGAACGCAGGACGCGGACACTCTTTACGTCGGGTGGTCGCCCACGACGGGATACATGAGGAGAGCGCCGGACTTGACCGTGAGCATCGGGCGTTCCGTGGTTCGCACGATAACCCGGTGACTGCACCGTCAGCAACCAAAAGACGGTATGTATCCTGCTGGCGACAGCACGACCGACGCCCGGCGCCGCGATGTCACCGGCCGAGATAGTGCGTGCGCACCTCCGGGTCATCGAGGAGCTCCTGCCCGGTGCCTTCGAAGCGGTTGCGCCCGAGCTCCAGCACGAAGCCGCGATGCGAGATCGAGAGCGCCGTCTTCGCGTTCTGCTCGACCATCAGCACCGTCGTGCCTTCGCGATTGATCGCGGTGATCGTTTCGAACACCAGCTCGGCCATGCGGGGATCGAGGCCGAGCGACGGCTCGTCGACGAGCAAGAGCCGCGGGTGCAGCAGGAGCGCCATCGCCATCTCGAGGACCTGTTGCTGGCCTCCTGACAGCGTTCCGGCCAGCGCCGCGCGCTTGCCCGCGAGCATCGGGAAGCGCGCCATCATCGACTCGATGTCGCGCGTCACGTTTGGATCGTCGCGCGTGTACGCGCCCATCTCGAGATTTTCCTCGACGGTCATCGCCGGGAAGTTGCAGCGGCCTTGCGGCACGTACGAGACGCCGCGCGCGAGGACGTCGATGGGGCGGTGACCGGCGATCTCTTCACCCCCCAGGCGAATGCTGCCGCCGTGTGGCTGAATCATCCCGAACACTGTCTTCAGCAACGTCGACTTGCCCGCGCCGTTGGCGCCGATGATCGAGACGATCTCGCCGTCTCGAACGAGCAGCGACACGCCGCGAAGCACCTCGACCTCCGCGTAGCCGGCGCGCACGTCGTCGAGCTCGAGGAGCACGCTATCGGCCAAAGTACGCCTCGATCACCTGAGGATCGCGACGGATCGCTTCCGGCGGGCCTTCCGCGATCTTCTGGCCGTGGTCGAGCACCACGACACGCTGGGCGACGTCCATGACGACGTCCATGTTGTGCTCGACGAGCAGCACGGTCTTGCCCTGGGCGTTGAGCGCCAGGATGTGCTGCTTCATCTGGTTGATCATGGTCGGGTTGACCGCGGCGGCAGGCTCGTCGAGGAGGATCAAGTCCGGGTCGGGCATGAGCGCCGCGACGAACGCCAGGAGCTTCCGCTGACCGTACGAGAGCGTGCCCGCCAGCGCGTCGGCGTGGCGCGTGAGCTCGACCCGCTCGAGCATCGAGTGGGCGCGGTCGAGCGCTTCGGCCTCGAAGCGACGAAGCCGGCGGGTGCGGAACAGGCGTCCGACGACGTTGTCCTCCTGGTGCTGCTGCAGGAACACGAGCAGATTTTCCAGGACGGTGAGACGCGGAAACACGCTCACGAGCTGAAACGTGCGCCCGACGCCGAGCCGCGTGATGCGGTGGGGCGCGGCGCTGGTCACATCGCTGCCCCGGAACATGACGCGTCCTGCGTCGACTGGCATGAAGCCCGTGACGCAGTTGAACAGCGTCGTCTTGCCCGAGCCATTCGGGCCGATCAGCGCGACGAGCTCCCCACGCTCGACGGTGAGATCGACGTGGTCGACAGCGGTCACGCCGAGAAACCGCTTCACGAGCCCGTGGATCTCGAAGAACGCCATCACGCGCCCCCGCGGCGGAGTCGCGGCGTCCGGTGAAATGCTGACTCGAGCCCGTCGGGCCACTTGATCACGATCGCGAGCAGCAGGGCCCCGTAGATCACGAGGCGCCACGTCGGCGCGATGCGAAGAATCTCGGGCAACACGGTGAAGAGCACCGCGCCGATCACCACGCCGCGCAGGCGGCCCACGCCGCCGATGAACACGATCACCAGGAGATTGATCGTCAACGCGACCGTCATCTCCTCGGGGCAGAGCACGGTGATGTAGTGCGCGTACACCGCGCCGATGCCACCCGCCATCCCGGCGCCGATCACGAAGGCGAGCATCCGGTAGCGGCGCGGATCGATGCCTGCCGACGAGGCCAGCACTTCGTTGTCGCGGACTGCGTGGAACGCGCGGCCGAGTCGAAAGGTGGTGAGACCGTGATAGAGGAGCGCGGCGAGCGCCAGGATCGCAAGCGCGAGCCAGTAGTAGTGCGGCACCGTGGTCAGCTTGAGCCTCATGGCGCCCATGGCGATCTCGGGTCTCGGAATTCCCGTCACGCAGAGCGGGCCGCGCGTCACCTCCACCCAGTTCGTCGCGACGATATGCGTCACCATCGCGAAGCCGAGCGTGCCGATGGCGAAGGCATGCTCGGCCAGCCGGAACATGGGCACACCGATCAGCAGCGCGACGAGCCCGGCGAGAACCATGGCCGCGCCCGAGTCGGCGAGGAACGGCCAGCCCGCTTGCGTGGCGAGCAATGCTGCCGTGTAGGCGCCGATGCCGAAGAACGCGGGATGTGCGAGCGAGAGACTGCCGACGTGCCCCACGGTGAGGTCGTAGGACAGCGCCAGTGACGCGAACAGCGCCGTGAAGACGAGAATGTGCAGGAGGTAGCGCTGAGCACCCGGGAAGACGACGCCGATGAGCCAGGGCATTGCGACCATCCCGGCGCTGCCCGTGCACCAGGCCCCCGCGCGCCGCACGACGTCAGATTCCGATGCGGCGGCCGAACAGGCCGTGCGGCCGCCAGAGAAGCACCGCGATCATGATGACGAAGGCGATCGCGTCCTTGTAGGCGTAGGCGACGTAGCCCGCCGCCAGCGACTCGCTCACGCCGATGATGAAGCTCGCGGCGATCGCGCCCGGCACGGAGCCGAAGCCGCCGACGACGACGGCGGCGAAGGCCTTGATGGTCAGCAAGGCGCCCATGTCGGGATAGATGTTGAACAGCGGCGTCACCAGCGCGGCGGCGGCGCCGGCGAGCAGCGCCGAGAGCGCGAACGTCGCGCGCGCCACGCGCTGGACGTCGATGCCGACCACCGTGCACGCTTCGCGGTTCTGCGACATCGCGCGCATCGCCTTGCCCATCTTGGTCCGTCGCACGAACCAGTGGAGAGCCGCGAAGATGACGAGAGCGCTGCCCAGCACGAGCAGGCGATGCCACGCGATGCGAAGCTGGCCGATCTGGAGGACCGTCGAGGACAGCCGCGTCGGCACCTCCTTCGCCTGCGCGCCGAAGACGATGATCGCCAGGTTCGTCAGGACGATCGACGTCGCCAGCGTGGCGATGAGCTGCACGTGCCACGAGCGATCGAGGATCGCGCGGATGATCGTGCGCTCGTAGATCACCCCGACCCCGGCCATCGTGGCGGCGGCGAGCACGACCGCGACCGCGTAGGGCAGACCGAGCACGGAGAACGAAAACCAGAACGCGTACGCGCCCAGCATGAAGAACTCACCGTGCGCGAAGTTGATCAGTCTGACGACGCCGAACATGAGGGCGAGGCCCGTCGCCACCATGGCGTACATGGAGCCGAGCGTGAGCCCGTGCACCACCTGCTCGACGAGGTCTTCCATTTACGCTCGCCGCTCAGGCTCGCAGACAGGGTCAGGGCGGGCCGCGAAGGGCCGCGCAGCGTCTTCAGGGGCGCAACGCACCGTTAACCGGCGCGCTGCTCGCGGCGCGTCCGTGTTGAACGGGTAGTGGGGCGGGTGGAGGACTTGCGATTTCGAAGCAGCCCTCGAAGTGCCTTATTGACGGCCCGGTCATTCGGGAACGCCTTGGCGACCTGTGGATCGAGGACGACCACATTCGTGGCTTCAAGGACCCGCTGTGCGTACTTGCCACGCACGAGCATCCCAAAATCAGAGCGCTTGTACTCGGGTCGCAGTTCGTCCGTCGGTTTGCGGCTAGCCTTCCTCATAGAGTTTCCTCTCTCTTGGTGCCACTGGTCGTGCACTGATTATCCGGATTGTATCGTCACGGTCGGTGTGAGCGACGACCAGAACGCGGCCGCTGTTCGACATCCCGAAGGTGACGAACCGCTCCTCGTCGGTTGAATGATCGGGGTCTGAGCCCGTCGCTGACAGGGCATCGCGAAACACCGTGGCCGCTTCCTCGAACGAGACGCCGTGTTTAACAAGATTCTCCGCCGCCTTCTCAGGGTCCCATGCGAAGCGCAATCACAACTCCCGCGCTTGGTCGCCTGCCCATTGCCAGGGCAGCCGGGTGCGAGCAATGCGAGCGTCCGATCCGCTGACGTGGTTCGTCAGCTGGCTCCATCACCGAGCCCGTACTTCTGAGCCCGGAAGGCGGCCAGCGGTGCCGGACACGCACGCGCCACTTCCTGCCACAACAGGAACCCACAGCGAGTTCGAAGCGTCGCGTTTCGGATTGCCGAGTTCACGGTCCACCACTCATGCAGGAGATCTGGTCGACGACCATCAGAAATGACGTAGAAGGCCCAGCTATGCTCGTTGGCAGCGAGAACGTTCCGAATGAGCTGATACCCGTGATACTTGCCGGAAGTTTGCGGCAGGGCGCTAACCTCGAAGACCTCTGAAAAGCGAGCATACCTCTCAACGTGAGACTTCGACTGGCTAGTGAAGTTTTGCTCGGTGAGCTTCGCCTCGAAGATAGCGGACCCGATCCGCATGTCGATCTCAGTTGCATCGCGCTCGCCGTTGACCAGGATGCTTGACCCTGTCGCCATCCTTTAACGGCATAGTGGCTCCTTGTGAGGTCTAGCGCCTACTTGAGGAGCGCGGGACTCGTCGGCAGCTTCTCCAGAATCTTGAGCTGGCCGTCCCGCATCTCGATCAGGATCATGTTGATCCAGGCTTGATGGTGGTCGTCGAACTTGATCGGTCCGATCGGCGTGTCCTTCACGTCGATCTGCTCCAGCGCGTCGCGGATCGACTGGCGATCCGCCTTGCCCGTCTTCTTGATCGCTTGCTCGACGGCCGGGACGACCGCGTACTTGAGCGTGATCGCGGCCAGGCTGCCGTGGATTCGCACGGGCGTCTTCCAGCGCTCGAGCCACTTCTTCTCCCACTCGGGCTCGAGTGAGGCTGCCCAGTACGTCGCCTCGACGAGGCCGTCACCGATCTTCGGGTTGTCCTTGACCTGGTTCAAGAACTCGGGCGTTGCCATGCTGCCGCGAGCGTAGAGCTTCTGCGTGAGCCCGAGCTCGCGGAATTGCCGCATGAAGACGCTGCCGTCGGTCGCCAGCATGATCAGCAGCACGCCGTCGGGGTTCGCGCGCTTGAGACGGGTGAGCAGCGGCCGGTAATCGGACTGCCCACGATCGAAGAACTCCGTCGACGCCAGCTTGATGCCGAGCTTCTTAAACGCGGCCTCGTACGCCGCCGCGCCCCCGCGCCCGAAGTCGTCGTTCTGCGCGATGACGGTCGCCGACTTGATGGACTTCGCCATGTACTTGGCGAACGTGTACGCCATGATCTCGTCGTCGGTCGCGACGCGGAACGTCCACTCGTTGCCGCCCTTGCCCATCATTTCGCGGATCTTCGGATTGCTGCACGACTCGATGACCATCGGCACCGCGAGCTCCTTGACGATCGGCATGGCGCCGAGACAGGCGCCGCTGTGCGTCTGGCCGATGATGACGTCAACCTTGTCGACGTCGACGAGCTTGCGGACCGCGCTCACCGCCTCGCCCGGCGTGCCCTTGTTGTCGGCGAAGAACGCCTCGACCTTGCGGCCCATGATGCCGCCCTTCGCGTTGATTTCCTCGACGACCATCGTCGCCGCCCACGTCACGCCCTCGCCGGTGATCGCCGACGGCCCGCTCATCGCGGAGCCGAAGCCCACGCGGATGGGCGGCCCGCCCTGGGCCCACGCCGGCCCGACGGCGAGCACGGTCAACAATAGTGCGGCCACGGTCTTCATGATCTCCTCCTTGGGATAGTCTCGTCAGCCGATGATGTGCAGATCCTGGCTCGATCTCGTCAGTCGTCGGATTCCGGTAGCGGTGACCTCGACGGCGTCTTCCACCTGCACGCCGCCCCAGCCGTGCTCGTAGTACGGCGTCTCGACGCAGAACACCATGCCCGGCTCGAGCGGCATCTCGGTCGCCGCGTTCAGCGTCGGCGGATCGTACGGCTCGAGCCCGATCCCGTGGCCGACGTGGTGACGCTGATAATGCGGCATCCCGTTCTCGCGCGTCGCCTTCATGGCGGCCTCGAAGATCCGGCCCGCCGGCACGCCGGGCTTCATCGCCGCCATCTCGGCGTTCTCGCCGGCGAGAATCGCCGCATAGTAGCGCGCCAGCTTCTCACTCGGCTTGCCCAGCACCGCGGTGCGCGAGATGTCCGAGCGGTAGCTCTGGTAGATGCAGCCGAGATCGAACCGTACCATCTCGCCCGGCGCGAGGGCACGCTCGCTCGGATAGACGTCGGCGAGCGCCGCGCGATCCCCGAACGTCACGACGGTGAAAAATGGCTGCGCGCCGCGCTCGAGGACCTTGGCTTCGTAGACGTATGCCGCCTGGCGCTCGGTGACGCCGGCCTTCAGCATGGAGAGCACGGCGGCGACGCCGTCCTCGGCGATCTGCGCGGCGCGTTCCAGCCGCGTGATCTCGTCGCGGCTCTTTATCATACGTGCGCGCCGGAAGAGCTGGTACGCCGGCACCAGCGTCGAGCCCTTGAGGCGTTCCTCGAGCGTGCGCCACGCCGCTGGAAAGAGACCGCTCTCGTCGATGCCGATCCGCTTGCCGAGGACGCCGAGGTCGCCGAGCACTTTCAGGAGCGCGTCGACGGGGCTCGGCATCGGAGAGGCGGTCCACGCGCGCACCTTCTTGCCGACCTCGCCGGGATCGGCGGCGTAATCGAAGAAGAACTTGCCGTAGCAGGCGAGCTGGTCGGCGTGGATCTCGTCCGCCGCAACGCCGGTGGTGTCGCTGAACGGGATGACGAGCCCGGTGCCGGCGCGTGTGAAGAAGCCGTACAGCTCGAGCCCGTGGAAGAGGGCGTGCGCGATCGACCGGAAGCCCGTCACGTAGTAGAGGTTCTCCGTCGACGTCGCGATGATCGCGTCGAGGTTCTCGGCGTCGAGCACCTGGGTCAGGCGAGTCTTGACGTGCGAATCCATGAACGCGGTCCTCACTTGAAGTTCGGGATGACTTCGCGCCCGAAGAGCTCGATCGCCGCCTGCATCTCGGGGACCGTGTTCGCGACGAAGAGCATGCCTGACAGCGTCGTGACACCGGCCTCGACGTAGACGCGAATGCGTTCCGAGATCTCCTCGGGGCTGCCGATCAGGTTGCGCTGCTCGAAGCCGCCGGTCTGCTCGCGAAGCGTGGAGCGCTTCAGCGATTCGAGGTGTTTGTAGAGCTGCGAGGCGTGGAAGCGCGTGATCGCCTCGTCGTGCGTGCGTCCGATCGAGACCGCGAACTGGGGCGCGATGTCGATGCGCGCGCCGTCGCGTCCGGCCTTCGCCGCGTGGCGATGAATCTCGTCGACGCCGCGCTTGATCTCCTCCGGCGCGAGCACCGCGGGCATCCAGCCTTCGGCATATTCGCCCGCGCGCCGCTTCACCTCGGCGTGGTTGCCGCCCGCGTACATCGGCAGAGGCGTCTGGGCCGGCTTCGGGAAGCACTGGACGTCCTCGAAGTGGACGTGCTTGCCGCGGAAGGTGGCGTTGCGTTCGGTGAACAGGAGCCGTAGCGCGCGCATACCTTCGTCGACGATCGTCCCGCGGTGCACGTTCTTCGCGTCGGGGAAGAGCGCCTCGTACTCCTCGCGATAGGCGCCGGCGCCGACGCCGAGGATCACGCGGCCGCCAGAGAGCTGGTCGAGTGTCGCCACCTGCTTGGCCAGCACGGGTATCCCGCGCATCGGCAGCACGATGATGCCGGTCGCGACTCTGAGCTTCGTCGTGCGCGCGGCGACGTACGCGAAGGTGATCAACGGCTCGTAGAAGTTCGGCGGCTCGGGAAACTCGCGCTGCACGTAGCGCTGGGTCGTCATGTGGTCGTTGCCCCAGACGGAGTCGTACCCGAGCCGCTCGCAGAGCAGCGCCGTGGGCAGGATGTCCGCCGGCTTCGCGAACGGGACCGGGTACATCATGCCTTCGATGCAGGTCGGGATGTGCACGCCGAACTTCAGCGGCATCGAATCTCCTTCCAGAACGGCACGAGGAGCTCCCCGATCAGCGCGATCTGTCCGGCGACGTCGGCGTCGCGCGGCAGGACCGCGATCGGCGCGTCGAGCCCCGCATCGGCCAGGCGCCGGAGCGCGGCGCGGCAGTCGTCAGCCGTACCGGCGACCGCGAGCGTCTCGACCATCGCATCCGTGACGAGGCTCGCGTCGGGAGTTCCTCGTCGAAGCGCGTCGGCCAACGGCTGCGTCACCTCCGGCCCGTAGCCCGCATCACGCAGGATCGACTGGCCGTGAAGCGCCCCGAGATACCGCGCGAGGAGCGGCTTCACGGACTCGCGCGCGGTCCGGCCGTCAGCGCTCACGGCGACTGGAACGTACGCGACGACGACGAGGTTGGCTCGCCCGCTCCCGCGCGTCTCGCCCGCGGTCGCGCGGATACGACGCACGTGATTCGGCGACGTGAGGACAGCGCCGTGCACACCGTCGGCAATGTCGCCGGCGAGGTGCAACGCCTTCGGACCCTTGACGCCGAGGAGGATCGGCACCTCGCGAGGGCCGGGAACGTACTCGAGCCGGACGTTGTCGAGATCGAAGCACTCGCCGTGAAAGCCAAGACGCTCGCCGGCGAGCAAGCGCCGCACGATCTCGACCGACTCGCGCAGCGCCTGGAGCGGCGTCTTGAACGGGATTCGCATCTCGTTCTCGATCCAGTTCCGATTGCTGGTGCCGAGCCCGAGGACCACGCGGCCGGGCGCGACACCGGCAAGCGCGGCGGCCTCCATCGCGAGGAGCACCGGGTGGCGCGTGTACGGGTTCACCACGCCGAGACCGACGGTGATGCGCTCGGTCGCGGCGGCCACGGCCCCGGCGAGCGTGAAGGCGCCGGGGTGGTAGTAGTCCTCGATGATCCAGAGGCTTCCGAGATCCGCGCGCTCGGCAGAGCGCGCCCACGCGACGGCGTGCGCGGGCACGTCGTGCCCGAGGAGCGCCAGTCCGATGCTCTCAGTGAAGATCGAGGCCATAGCTGTTGCGGAGAATTGTGAGCAGGCCGTCGAAGTCATCCGGCGCGGCCGGCAGCGGCGGCAGCCAGGCGCGAGTCGCGCCGGGGTCTTTCAGTCCGCTGGACGTCAGCACGATCACGATCGTCTGCTCGGGATCGAGCTTTCGCTGCGACGAGAGCTGCATCACCGCGGTGAGCGAGGCGATCGACGACGGCTCGGCGAAGATGCCCTCGTCACGCGCGAGCGCCCGCTGCGCTTCGAAGATCCCTTCGTCGGTGATCTGCACGCCGGCGCCGTGAGACTCCTTGAGCGCCGTCAAGCCCTGGTACGTCCCGTACGGCGACGCGATCGAGAACGCGACGGAGGAACCCGAGGGCACGCGTTCCGGCACGTCGAGGTTCTCCGCGAGCGCGTGGGCGAGGGGGCCGAACGGTTCGGCGGCGACCATGCGCGGGAGGGTCTTCACGAGCCCGAGCGTGTGGAGCTCCGTCCATCCCTTCCAGATCCCGAAGAGGCCGTCGCTGTACGCGCTCGGCACCACGACGACGTCGGGAGAGGTCCAGTCGAGGTCTTCCGCGATCTCGTACGCGATCGTCTTGTAGCCCTCGACGCCGTACGGGTTCGAGCCGATCGGCGGCAGGACGAACCCGCTGGTCGGATACCATCCGCATCGCTCGACCCCGGCACGCATCAGCGCCCAGCGCGACTCGGACGTGGGACACGCGACGACGGCGGCGCCGTAGGCTTGCATCAAGGTCTTCATCGTGTCGGGCACCGACGCGAGCGTGAAGATCACGCAGGGAAGGCCCGCCCGCGCGGCGTACGCCGCCGTCGACGCGCCGTGGTTGCCGGTCGAGGCGATCGTGATCACGCGCGCGCCGGTCTCGACGGCGTGCGTCACCGCGACCGAGCAGAGCCGGTCCTTGTACGACCACGTCGGATTCTGGCTCTCGTCCTTCGCGTAGAGCCGCGGGAGCCCGAGCCGGCGGCCGAGGCGTTCGAGATGGATCAAGGGCGTGGCGCCTTCACCGAGCGAGATCGGGCGCGAGCCATCGACCGGGAGCATGGCGGCAAATCGCCAAAGCCCGCGCGGCGTTGCCGGCAAGCGGTCGGGCGTGAGTCCCTGAAGCGGCGAGAGATCGAGCTTGACCGTGAGGTTGACAGGCACGCCTTGCTCGCGGCACCGAGGGCAGCCGGTGAACGGCGATGTGATCGTAGACTCGCCTCGCAGCTCGACGCTGCTCAGCTCGCGAAGCCTGATCGTGGACTCGCCTCGCCGCTCGACGCTGCTCGGCTCGCGAAGCCTGATCGTAGACTCGCCTCGCAGCTCGACGCTGCTCAGCTCGCGAAGCCATCCGCTCTCGAAGACAGCGTGACAGCGAAGGCACTCCAGGCCGACGACGCGCGCGCGAGCTGTCATGAGGCTCGGTAGTGTAGCAGCCTCACATCACGTCAGTCAGACTAGGCGCAGTATTGGCAAAGGTACGAGTCGCCGTCTATCGCTCGGCCTCAGCGGCAGCGGTCTGCGCTGCCCGCTGCAGGCCGGCAGTTACGCGGTCATCTGCTAAAGGACATCTCATTGAGCTCCAGGCCGAGGGTAAGCATCCGCGCGAAGCGCGCCCGCTCAGGCGCGTTGTTCGATGCCGATCCATGTGACCTCACCGCGCTTGGCGACAGGCAGCGCTGCGAGCAACTGCGGAATGAGGCCGCGCAGATCGGTGACTCGGTTCGATGCAGCACGCAGCACGATGACCGCAATGGAGAAGCGCGACAGGTCTTGCAGGAAGGGAAGGCGACGGTCAACGGTGACGAAGGCTTCGAAGTCGCGTTCTGCTCGGGCCAGCAAGTCACCATTCTTGAGCGAAGCCCACCCAACTTCTGGCACCGTTTTCACGTCGTGTCCTTGGATATCGCCCGCGAGGCGTCGATCGACGCACTCGTCGAGGAGGACCTCACGACGCTTTTGCGATCATCCGCGCGGTGGCCTCTTCAAGGAAGGCCACGACCTGCTCCCGCTTGACGGTCGGAAACCCCGCCAAGAAGTCATCGATCGTCTCGCCACCCTCGAGGTAGTCGATGAGCGCTTGGACTGGCACGCGCGTTCCCGCGAACACGGGAGTGCCGCTCAGGATGTCCGGCGACGACGTTACGATGTGCTGTGCCATGGACTTACCTTACCCTCCGTCGGACCCTTGTCTCAAGGGCATCGAACTAGGGAGTCAGCGGAAGGCTCGGAAACCTCGGGATCGTGCGGCCGCCATCCATCACGATGGCCCGGCCCGTGACGAAATCGAACGCCGGCGAGCAGACGAGCACAACCATGTCCGCAATCTCGCGCTCGGTGACGAGGCGGCCGAGCGGCGTCGCCGCGATCGCGGCATCGCGGTAGGCCGGCATGCCGTCCGTGCGCGTGCTCGCGATCTGACTGGGAACGACGGCATTCACCGTGATCGCCGGCGCCAGCTCGACCGCGAGACTCTCGGTGAGATGGAGCAGCGCCGCCTTCGCGAGACCGTACACGGAGTGCGAGCGGACCAGGCTGGACGTCGCGCCGACGTTGACGATGCGCCCCCAGCCGAGCCGCTCCATTCCCTCCGCCGCGCGCTGCGACGCGAGATACACGGCTTTGAGATTCGCGGACATGACATAGTCCCAGCTCGCCTCGGGAAGCGAGCGAAACGGCGTACCGTCGAACGGCCCCGCGTTGTTCACGAGTACGGCGATCGGTCCCAGCGTGGCGCCAACCTCGTCGACGAGGCGGCGCACGTCGTCACCGAGGGAGACGTCCGCCTGAAACGCGCGCGCCTTCCCGCCGTCTCGTCGAATGGCGTCGACAACGGTCTCGGCATCGGCGCGCGATCGGCGGTAGTGGACGGCGATGTGCGCACCGGAGCGAGCCAGCGCCTTCGCGATCTCCGCGCCCGTTCCGGACGACGAGCCCGTGACGAGCGCAGTCTTGTCGTCGAGCATGACCGACTCCTTCTTCAGACGAGGTGACAGGCGACGAAATGATCCTTGGCCACTTCGCGCAGCGCGACGGGCTCCGCGCACACGGCCTCCGCGAGTGGGCAGCGCCCGCGGAGCCGACAGCCCGGCGGAATGTCCACGGCGCTCGGCGGCTCGCCGATCAATCTGATGCGTTCGCGGCGCGCGCCGGGCACCGGGACCGGGACCGCGGACAGCAGCGCGCGCGTGTACGGATGGAGGGGATGCGCGAACAGCTCGGCGGTCGGCGACTGCTCGACGAGCGTCCCGAGATACATCACCGCCACGCGCCTGGCGAGATACTTCACCGTCGCGAGATCGTGCGAGATGAAGAGATAGGTGAGGCCGAGGCGGGCGCGCAGATCATCGAGGAGCAGGATGATGCGCGCGCGCAGCGAGACGTCGAGCGCGGACGTCGGCTCGTCGAGGACCACGCAGCGCGGGGTCGTCGCGATCGCCCGCGCGATGTTGACCCGCTGTCGCTGGCCGCCCGACAGCTCGTGCGGATAGCGGTCGAGCAGCTCGGCGCCGAGCCCGACCGTGAGGAGGACGTCACGCGCTCTGTCTCGCCGCTCGCTCGCCGTGCCTGCCGTGTGCAGCAGGAGCGGCTCTTCGACCGTGGCACGCACGGTGAGGCGCGGGTTGAGCGACGCCGTCGGATCCTGGAAGACCATCTGCAGATCGCGGCGCCGGCGCCGCAGCGCCTCCGGGTCGAGCGTCGCCAGGTCGACGCCGTCGAAGCTGACGCGGCCGGACGTCGGCTCGATCAAGCGAAGGATGCACCGCGCGACCGTCGATTTCCCGCAGCCGGATTCACCGACGAGCGCCAGCGTTTCTCCCGTCTCGACCGTGAGCGTGACGCCATCGACCGCGCGCACCGCCGAAACTCCGCCGCCGCCGAGCGCGGCGCGCCACCCGCCGCCGAGCGGGAAGTGCTTGGTGAGGTTCTCAGTCGCGAGCAGCGGCGACATCCGCCACCTGCACGGCGTGACACGCGACTTCGTGGCCACCGCCGAGTTGGCGCCGCTCGGGCGTGAGCACGCACGCTTCCATGACGAGCGGACAGCGACCGCTGTAGCGACAGCCCGGCGGCGGCGCGAGCAGCGACGGCACGGTGCCCGGAATCGGCTCCATCGCGACGTCGGTATCGATGCGAGGAATCGCGCGGATCAGCGCCTGCGTGTACGGATGCGCGGGGCGGCCGAAGATCGACCGCACGTCCCCGCATTCGACGATCTGACCGGCGTGCATGATCGCGACCCGGTCGCACGTTTCGGCGACGACGCCGAGGTCGTGCGTGATGAGCAAGATCGCCGCGCCGGTCTGCCGGCCGAGGTCGCGCAGCAGATCCAGGATCTGCGCGGCGATCGAGACGTCGAGTCCTGTCGTCGGCTCGTCCGCGAGCAAGAGACGCGGCGACGTTGCGAGCGCCATCGCGATCATCACCCGCTGGCACATCCCGCCCGAGAGCTGATGCGCATACTGGCTCCCGAGCCGCCCGGACTCCGAGAGGCCGACGAGCCCCAGCATGTCAAGGGTACGGCGCCGCGCCTCGGTCGACGTGCAGCCCTGATGCAGCTCGTAGAGCCGCGCGATCTGCCGGCCCACGGAGACGACGGGATTGAGCGCGGTGCGAGGACTCTGGAACACCATCGAGATCTGCCCGCCGCGCACGTGCCGCATCTCGTCTTCGGAGATGGTGAGAAGATCGCGCCCGTCGAAGCGGATTGAGCCGTCGACGATGCGGCCGGGCGGGCGGATGAGACGCAGCACGGCAAGCGCCGTCACCGATTTCCCCGATCCGGACTCACCGACGAGGCCGACGATCTCGCCGCGGCCGACCGAGAGGCTCGCGCGGTCGACCGCGTGCACGACGCCGTCGGGCGTCCGGAACTGCACGGTGAGATCCCGGATCTCGAGCAGCGGCGTCATCGCACGCCTCGCATCCGGGGGTCGAGGACATCGCGCAACGTGTCGCCGACGAGGTTGAACGCCAGCACGGTCACCATGATCGCGAGGCCGGGAAAGACGAAGAGCCACCACTCGCCGGACACGATGTTGCCGGCGCCCTCGGCGGTCATCGCGCCCCACTCGCTCTGCGGCGGCAGGATGCCGAGCCCGATGAACGAGAGCGCGGCCACGGTGAGGATGGCGAACCCCATCGCGAGCGTCGCCTGCACGATCAGCGGGGGGACGCAGTTCGGCAGCAAGTGGCGTAGCACGATCCGGCGCACGGGGTTCCCGACCGTGCGCGCCGCCTCCGCGTACTCCATCTCGCGCACCTTCAGCATCTCGCCGCGGATCACGCGCGTGTAGATCGGGACGTGTGTGATCGCGATCGCGACCACCACGTTGGTGATCGTGTTGCCGAGCGCGGCCGTGATCCCCATCGCGAGGATGAACGCGGGAAACGCCATGACCGCGTCGATGGCGCGCATGACGATCTGATCCGTCCAGCCGCCGCGATACCCGGAGAGCGCGCCGATGAGCGTGCCGGCGGTCAGCGCCATGGCGGTGGCGCCGAGCGCGACGAGCAGATCGACGCGAGATGCGTGCACGATGCGCGAGAGCTGGTCGCGGCCGTAGACGTCGGTCCCCATCCAGTGATGCGCCGACACGGAGCTGAGCGTGGCCTCGGCGTCCGGCGCGTCGGGATCGTACGGCGTGATCCACGGCGCGCTCCCCGCCGCGAGCGCCACGAGCCCGAGCGCGACGAGCCCGACGAACGAGAGGCGGTCGTGCGCGAGACGGCGCCACGCGGTCATCGCAGGCGGATCCGCGGATCGACGAGCCCGTAGAGCAGGTCCACCGCGAGATTGACGAGCACGTAGACCACCGCGACGAACAGCACGAACGACTGGATGGGGCCGGAGTCCTTGGTCATCAGCGACGTGACCGCGTAGTTGCCGAGGCCGGGCCACGCGTAGACGATCTCGACCACCACGTTGCCCGCCATGAGAAAGCCGAAGATGACGCCGAGCACGGTGATGACCGGAATGAGCGCGTTGCGGAGCGCGTCGCCGTAGATCACCTGGCGCGGCGTCAGCCCGGCCGCCCACGCGGCCTTCACGAAATCCGACTCGAGGATCTCGAGCATCGTGGCGCGCACCATCCGCGTGAGCGGCGCCATGACGGCGAAGCCGAGCGTGATGGCCGGCAGCATCAGATGGTGCAGGCTGGACGCGAGCGCGCGACCGTTGCCGGTGACGAGCGCGTCGACGACGTAGAGGCCGGTGATGCGCGTGGGCGGCGTGATCTCGGGCCCGAGGCGCCCGAGCGGCGCCGGCGCGACGCCGAGCGCGTAGAAGAACACGTAGATCAGGAGCAGCCCGGTCCAGAAGCTCGGCATCGCGACGCCGCCGACACCGATGAGCCGGCTGACGTGGTCGACGAGCGTGTCACGGTGGACCGCGGAGAGCACGCCGAGCGGGATGCCGACGCCCACGGCGATGAGAAGGCTCGCGAGCGTCAGCTCCAGCGTCGCGGGCACGCGCTGCCGGAAATCCTCGAGCACGGGCCGGCCGGTCGACGTCGATTCTCCGAGATCGCCGGAGAGGAGCCCGCGAACGTATCGTCCGTACTGCACGTAGATGGGCTGGTCGAGCCCCATCTTGTGCTCCATCTCCGCGATGTGCTCGGGTGTCGCGAGGGAGCCGGCTTTCACGAGCGCGGGATTGCCCGGCAGGAGATACGTCAGGACGAACGTGATGAGCGTCACGCCGACCAGCGTGGGAACGACGAGCGCGATCCGGCGGAGGAGGTAGCGCTCGAAACCCACCCGCGGACCTCCTCCGCCTGGGGTTACCCGCGGCGCGCGGCGTAGTACCGCTCGAACGTGTCCCAGCGCTTCTCGAGGCCGGTGAGGTCAGCCTTCATCACGCGCGTCCAGCTGTCGTACCAGAGGAAGCCCCACACGGCGTCGTCGATCAGGATCTTCTGGGCGACGAGCGCGTTGCCGGCCCGCTTCTTCAGATCGGTCTCGTGCATGGCCTCGTCGATGAGCTTGTCGAGCACGGGGTTCGAGTAGAACGACGCGTTCGTGAACTTCGACTTCGTGTGGAAGTTGAAGACGAGGTGATACCAGGGGTCGTTCACCCACGACTGGAACGACTCGAGCGACAGCGCGTGACCGCCCTTGATCGCGGTCTGGCGGAAGGCCGCGTCCGTCTCCTTCACGATCGCCACCTTGAAGCCGAGCTTCTCGAGCTCGCGCTGGATCCACACCGAGGCCTGCTCGTGCGTCGTGTAGCCGACACGTACCGCCAGCTCCACCGGCCCCGGGGTCGCACCCGATTCACGGACGAGCTGCTTCGCCTTCTCGATGTCGTACTTGTAGGGCGACAGCGTCCCGCTGTAGCCCGGCGTCAGGTGCGGCACCGGCGACTTCATCGGCGTCCCGTAGCCGTAGAGCACGTTCGGCATGATCGCCTGAAGAGGAATCGCGTAGTTGACGGCCTGGCGGACCTTCACGTTGTCGAACGGCGGCTTGCTCGCGTTCATGCAGAGCCAGTGGCACGTCGTGTCCGGCACGTTGAAGACCTTCAGGCCGGGCTCGCCTTCGAGGCTCTTGACGTTCTTCGGCGAGAGCCCGGGACGGCCGACGACCATGTCGATCGCTTTCTTCTTCAGCAGGAGCACGCGGTCGGTCTCGTTCGGAACGAACTTCAGCACGATGCGCTCGAAGTACGGCGCGGGCCGCCAGTAACCCTTGGTCGACTCCAGCACGATCTCGACGCCCGGCTCGTTCTTCACGAGGCGATAGGGACCGACGCCGCCGATGTTGCGCTTGAGCCACTCGCTCGCCCACGGATCGTCCTTCGTCGCGTGCGCCTTCGCCTCGTCGGGGTCGATGATCGCGTTGTTCGACAGCGTCACCACGTCCATCGCCATCGGGCTCGGCGCCTTCATGTTGATGGCGAAGGTGTAGTCGTCGCGCACCTCGAACTGGTCAGGCGAGCTGACCTGGATCAGGCTCGGGATGACGAGGCGCATGTACCCCGGCGACTGCAGTCCGCGGTCGAAGCAGTACTTGACGGCGTGCGCGTTCACGGGCCGGCCGCTCGGGAACTTCACGTTCCGGCGAATCTTGAAGACGAGCGTCGCGCCGTCCTTCTCTTTCGACCACGACTCCGCGATCATCGGCTCCCACTCCGCCGGCTGCGAGCGGAAGAATCCTGGCTTGCCCGGGATCGGTCGGACCTTCCAGCCGATGACCGTGTCGTAGCAGTTGGCGACGGTGACGTACCCGCCGACCGCCTTGAAGAAGGCGGGATCGAGCGTGTCGATGTCGGTGTCCCACGCGACCACGAGCGTCTTTGGATCCTGGGCCTGGGACCGTCGCGGCAGCGCGGCCGTCGCGGCGGCGCCGACGACGGCGCCGGTGGCGCTCACCTTCAGGAACGATCTGCGATCCATGCGCGGGGTTCTCCTTTCAGTCCTCGATCGGCTCCGACCAGAAGAAGATGTTCTTCGGCCGCACCAGGTAATTGTCGTAGAGCTGGCGGAGCAGCTCCTGCCCCGCCGGCGAGGCGAGATCCTTCGCGTACTGCTCCTTGTCACGCACCTCGATGCGCTCGATGTAGTTCCAGCCTGCCTGCTCGGCGCCGTTGATCGGCCCTTCGATCCGGTGCGTCCGGTAGCTGATGATCGACGGCAGCGTCCTGGCCACGCGGTAGTCGTACTCGCGCAGCCAGCGCTCGTAGTCCTCGGGCTTGACGCCCGGCCTGAGCGTGGTGATCACGTAGCGGATCGGCATGGCTCAGCTCCTCTGGAGGTCCTTCCGGACGGCGGGCATGACCTCGGTCTGGAATCGCTCGACGGTACTGGCGCTGTTTCCGTCCGTCGCCATGGGATAGACCATGAGCTGGGCGATGCCGCTCCGCGCGAGCCGGACGACATTGCGCGCGATTTCGGCCGGCGGCCCGGTCAACGCGACGGCGTCGACGAACGCGTCGGGAACGAGCGGCGCCACCTTCATCAGCGGCGCCGTGTCGTGCGTGTAGGTGAGCCGAGCGACCGCGTCGCGGAGCGCGTCGGGAATCTCGAGCCCCGCCGTCCGGAAGGTGAAGAAATCTCTTCGCTGCGCGGCGAGGCTCCGCACGATCGTCGGGCGCATCGCGTCGCGCGCGGCCTTCCAGTCGTCGGACACGCAGACGTTGAGTCGCGCGATCAGCTCGACGCTTCGCGGATCTCGACCTGCGCGCCGTGCGCCTTCGGCGACGGCCCCCTTGAAGAACTGCACCAGTGGATCGGCGACGCAGCCCTGCATGATCGCGCCGTCCGCGACGCGCCCGGCCACGCGGCACCCGGCCTCGCGCTGCGACGCGACGTAGATCGGCACGTTCGCGCGCGGCGGCGTGAAGTCGAGCCGGCCGTCGTCGAAGCTCACTTCCTCGCCCTTGACCGTCACCGTGTCTCCCGCGAGGAGCCGGCGGATCAGCTCGACGGACTCGCGGATCGCGACGGCGGAGCGGTCGGGCTTCACGCCGAGCTCCTTGAATCCGGACACGCCCGCGCCGATGCCGAGGACCGCGCGGCCGCGCGAGATGTCGTCGAGCGTGGCGATGGCCATCGCCGTCAGCGCGGGATGGCGCGAGTACGGATCGGTGACGCAGGGACCGAGACGGATGCGCGTCGTTCGAGCAGCAGCGAGCGCGAGCACGCCGTAGACCTCTCGGAAGAACCGTTCGTCGGCGACCCAGAAGTCGTCGTAACCGAGCGCCTCCGCGCGCGCGGCAAGGTCCGCCAGCTCGTGCGCGGGCCGCGAGGGGAGGATCAGGAGTCCGGTCTGCAGCGTCACTTCGCGCGCTCGCGGAGCGCGAGCGCGACCTTCTCGGCGGTGATCGGAAGCGTCGTCATGCGGATCCCGACGGCGCTCGCGACCGCGTTGGCCACCGCGGCGGGCGGCTCGATGTTCGGCGGCTCGCCGACGCCCTTCGCGCCGTATGGCCCCACGAGGCTTGGATGCTGCACCAGGATGGACTCGATCCGCGGCAAGTCGAGCGTGGTCGGCATCTTGTAGTCGGTGAGATTCGCGTTGAGCACGTGGCCCCGCTCGTACACGATCTCTTCCGACAGCGCCTGCCCGAGACCTTGGGCGACGCCGCCCTCGATCTGGCCCTCGATGTACTTCGGGTTCATCGCGAACCCGACGTCCTGCGCGACGACGTAGCGGTGCACCGTGATCTCACCCGTCTCGGCGTCGACCGAGAGATCGACGGCGTGTGCGTGGAAGCTCGGGGAATGGAACGCCGGATACATGTGGCCCTCGACGCGCTTGGCATCGTACGCCGTCGGCGGAGCGACGAACGTCCCGTGCGCGATCAGCCCGCCCCCCGAGGCTTGCGACAGCCGCGCGAGCTCCGCGAGCGTGGCGCGCTTGTCCTCGGCTGTAGCGATGACGCTGGCGTCGCGGAGCTCCAGTGCGCTCTCGTCCACATCGAGGTGCTTCGCCGCGAGCGTGAAGAGCTGCCGTTTCAGCTCGGCGACGGCGGCGCGGCACGCGTTGCCGACGGCGAACGCGGTGCGACTGCCCTGCGCGCCGAAGTCGAACGGCGTCGACAGCGTGTCGGCGGAGACGACGTTGATGTCGGCGAGCCGCACGCCGAGATCCTCGGCGAGCACCTGCGCGGCGCCGGTCAACGCGCCGGTGCCGATCTCCGCCGCGCCCGTGTTGAGCGCCACCGTCCCGTCCGAATTCACCTTCACGTAGACGCCGGACGACCCGCCCGTCGTGGTCCACCACCCGCACGCGAGGCCCTTGCCGCGCCCCGGAGAGGGTCGCCGATCCCGCCATCCGATCGCATCGGCAGCTTTGAGAAGACACTCCTCGAGACCGACGGCGGTGAGCACCTGTCCCGTCGGTCCTTCCTCGCCCTCGCGCACGATGTTCTTCAACCGGAAGTCGAGCGGGTCGATGCCGAGCGCATCGGCGATCGCGTCCATCTGCGATTCCACCGCGAAGTTCGCCTGCGGTCCCGAGGGCGCGCGGAACGAGCCGAAGTTCGTCTTGTTCGTGTAGACGGCGCGGCCTTCCAACAACAAATTCGGGATCCGGTACGGCCCGGCGAGCATCAGCGTGGCCACGGACGCCACGCCGGGGCCCGATCCCGCGAACGCGCCGGTGTCGAACCACAGGCGGCCTTCCCGCGCGGTGAGGCGTCCGTCCTTCGTGACGCCGGTCTTCAGCTCGACGATCGCGGGCTGCCGCGCGTAGGCCGCCGTCAGCTCGTCCTCGCTCGTCGTCATCACCTTCACCGGGCGTCCGGTCTTCCGCGCGAGGAGCGCGGCGAAGTGCTCGACGCCGACACGCAGCTTGCCGCCGAAGCCGCCGCCGATGCCCGGCACGATCACGCGCACCTTCGACGATGCAATCTGGAGGATCTCGGACAGCGTCGTCTGGATCTCGAACGGAAGCTGCGTGTTCGACCACACCGTCACCTGGCCCGAGCTGTCCCACTGCGCGACCGCCGCGCGCGGCTCGGTGTAGCCCTGGTGCACGCTGGCCGTGGTGAAGCGGTGCTCGAAGATGCGGTCGGCCTCCTCGAAGCCCCGCTCGATGTCGCCGAGGACGATGCGCGCGCGGTTACAGACGTTGCCGTCGCGATGGAGGATGGGGAGCGCCGTGTAACTGGCCCAGTCCTCGTGGACGAGCGGCGCGCCCGGTGCAAGCGCGGCAGCGACGTCGAGGATGGGCGGCAGCGGTTCGTAGACGACGTCGATCGCGGCGAGCGCCTCGGCGGCAGCGTCGAGTGTCGTCGCCGCGACGGCGGCGAGCGGCTGGCCCGCGAACCGGATGCGATCTCTCGCGAACACCGTCTCGTCCTTCACGCTGCCGCCGTAACGGACATCCGGAACATCCTCTGCGGTGATGACAGCGCGCACGCCGGGGATCTTGGCGGCGCGGCTGGCGTCGATGCGCACGAGCCGCGCGTGCGGCTCGCGGCTCCTGAGCACCTTGGCGTACAGCATGCCCGGCAGCACAAAATCCGCGGCGTAGACGGCCGTGCCCGTCACTTTCCCCGGCGCGTCCATGCGCGGCAGCGACTGACCGAGGGTTTTCATGACCTTCATGCTGGGGGCCCCGAGAGGCGCGCGGACGCGCCTGTAATGGCCCCCAGGCCCCCAACGCTCAGCGCGCCCCGGGGAACCCGTGGCGCGCCTCGACACGTGCGCGCCGCGCTCATCACCGCCTCCGTGATCTTCTGGTAGCCGGTGCAGCGGCAGAGATTACCGGCCAGCGCTTGACGAACCTGATCCTCGCTCGGCTCCGGATTGTCGTCGAGGTACGCCTTGGCGGAGAGGATCATCCCCGGGATGCAATACCCGCACTGCACGGCGCCGTGATCGATGAACGCGCGCTGGAGCGGATGCATGTCGCCGGGAGCGGCGAGGCCTTCGATCGTGACGATCGATCGTCCCTGACACTGTGCCGCCAGCAGGATGCAGGCATTGACGGCGGCACCGTCGAGGAGAACCGTGCAGACGCCGCACTCGGCTTCGAGGCAGTTCTCCTTCGTGCCGGTCAGGCCGAGATCCGTTCTCAGCACCTCGAGCAGCGTGCGATGCGGCTCGGCGAGCACCTGGTGGGCGTCGCCGTTCACGGTGAGCGTGAGTGGCATCTTCGTCACGACGCACCGCCGCGGATTCGCTCGGCGCACCGCGCCAGCGCGCGAGGCACCAGCGCCGTCACGAGCAGCGATCGGTAGCGTGCCGAGGCACGGACGTCGCTGATCGGCTGGCACTCGGTCGCGGCGATCCGTCCCGCCTCGCGCATCGTCTCGTCGGTGAGCAGGCGGCCTTCGAGGCTTCGCTCCGCTGCCCGCGCCCGGATCGTGGTGGGCGCGACGGCGCCGAGGGCGATGCGGACGTCCACGCAGCGCTCGAAGCTCGCGTCGAGCGTGAGGCGCGCGGCCACGCACACGACCGAGATCTCCATGGCGCGCCGCCGGCCGGCTTTGAGGAACGCTGTCGCCGAGTGCGGCGCGAGGCGCGGAAAGGTCGCGCGCGTCAACAGCTCGTCGGGGTGCAGGGCCGTGACTCCCGGCGCAGACGCGAACCCATCCAGCGGCATCGTGCGCTCACCCTCGGGGCCGAGGCACGTCACGGTCGCATCGAGCGTTATGAGAACTGGAACCACGTCCGCAGCAGGCGAGGCGTTGACGATGTTGCCGCCGACCGTCGCGACGTTCCTGATCTGGTGGCCGCCGATGACCTCCGCGCTCTCGACGAGGGCGCGCAACGCACCCTGGAATTCGGGCGCGCGCTCGAGGCGGCGATGCGTCACCAGCGAGCCGAGCGTGATCGTGCCGTTGACGTCGATCGCATCGAGTCCAGGGACGCGATGCAGGCTGACGACCTGCCGCGGCGCGCACCGACCGCGATGGATCTGGATGATGAGATCCGTGCCGCCCGCGAGGAACCGACTCTCCCTGCGGAAGCGTGCGCCGAGGTCGATGGCGTCGCGAATCGACGTTGGCTCGTGGTAATTGAAGGTCATCTATTCCGTCACTGGGCAAGGCCGGCGTTTACTCGAGGCCCAGCTCCCGTCGCGCGCGCGCCCACGGGATCGGCCGCGCGCCCGTCTGGCGCGCGCGCGCGACCGCGGCCATCGCGCTCTCGCCGTCCGCGCGCTCCTCCTCGCGGAAGCGGTAACACGCACGAACCGTTACCACGAGCTGGCCCTGCCGGCGCCGCGCCGGCAGAAAGCGGGTACGGATCGCGCGCCGGACATCGGCCACCGGCCGGTCCAGCACGGCGGCGGCCTCCGCGAGCGTGAGGACGCCCGCAGGGCCGACTTCGCGCTCGAGCGTGCGGCCGCTCACCTGGCGCGCTAGCGTCACCCGCGGCGTCGCCGGCGGGTTGTGCCACCAGGCGCGGAGCTTCGGGCTGGTGGTCCGCGCGCGCGTCGTCATGACGCTACGGTAGCACGCCGATCAGACGACGGTGAGCGGACGTGCTTCGCATCACCGCTGAGCCGAGGAATCCCGCGTGGCCGCCTCGCCGGGTGTTCGCCCTTAACGTCTTTCAGTGCCCGCGCTGCGGCGGCCGGCGGCGGATCGTGGGCGTGCACACCGGGGGCGAGAGCCTGCGAGTCTTGCTCGAGCGGCTCGGGCTCGACAGCGCGTCGCCATCCGCGACGCCGTCGCGCTCGCCGCCGCGAGCGGAGGCGTAACCGCGCCAGACCCTCGCGATCGGCTTCCCTCGGCCCGACGGCTCCGCACTGGACCTCTCTCGCCGTCGTCTGCCCCCGTCTGCGTTCGGGCTTTGGCCGCGCCCGGCTTCTTCTCAACGAGGGCAGGGTGGCCGACGGCTCGGCCCCGGTCTGAGCGCCGCCGAGGGGCATCACTCCTCCTCGGAGCTTGACGCTGGCTCCGGAGGGCGCGATCTTGGCTCGGGACAGGGGGGAAGGAGGGGAGGTTGGCGACTCCGAAAGGGCTTTTGGAATTCCTACGCTCTGGCACTTTTGGGAGAGGAGCCCAAAATCTCTTCAGGATTTCGAGACTCGCAGCGTTAGCTGCGTCAGATCGAATCCGCTCATCCGCTTGCACATCAGAACCGCCTCCGAATCAGATGACCCCGAGACTCGCGAGCGACACATCATGATCTGTCTCGTTCCCGACAATGAAGGGTCGCCAAGTCCGCACGGTTGTTCTCAATTGAGCCAGCCAGCCCGGTCGATGTTTCGGCTCTTGGCAAGCGTCTTCCGAATGTCGGGCTTCACGATCCGCCACGCATCGGCGTCGTAGGAAGTCGTCAGCATGGTGCGGAGGAGCAGCTTGATACGAAGACGGCTCGGCCCCGGTCTGAGCGCCGCCGAGGGGCATCACTCCTCCTCGGAGCTTGACTCTGGCTCCGGGGGCGCGATCTTGGCTCGGGACAGGGGGGAAGGAGGAGGGGTTGGCGACTCCGAAAGGGCTTTTGGAATTCCTACGCTCCAACTACGGCAAACCACACTCGCTCTTGTACGCCATTGGACTTCACCATCGTCTCATCGAGAAATAGCCTGTACAAGGGTGGCATCTTCTATCCTACCCAGGCAATGACGTACAGAGTCTGACGTCCATCAGCCGCTGAACTCCTCCTACGGCACCTTGATACAACGACTTGGGGCCGCCCCCCTTAAGTACGACGACCGGTTCCCCGCCTGGAGCTTGGACTCCCCCGAAGCGCGGGTTTGGCGTCTTGACCTCATCATCCTGTGCCCTGAGCCAGTCATCGACAAATCACCGTGTTCCAACTAGTCCGAGCCCTCGTGGGGTGTGTATCCTGCCCTCTCTCATGTCGCTCGCGGAGACATTAGTCCGTCACGGTGCTCTACTTCTTCCTGACCAGGTTGATGTTCGTCTTGCCGCAATCGCAGCGGAGCGATTCGCAAGTCTCACGGTCGGGCGTCACACGGAGGAATTCCTCGCAGTGTGCACAACAGAAGCCCCCAAGCAGGTTACGAAACGCCTCCGCAACTGGGGCGAAGTCGCTGCTCCCGAGATTTTCCCACGAGTTGAAGTGTACGGCGACGTTGACTTGCCACTCCTCTGCCTTCGAACCGTCCGCGAGCGCCGCGAAGCTAGATTCCCGAACCGAGAGGTCGACAATGACCTCCTTTTGGTTCCACGAGTTTGCCGAATCCTTCGCAAGGCTGTACAGCCTCCGCATTTGCCTAATCGCGGCGGGCAGGAGTTCTCCCAGCTGATACTGAGCGTCGCCGCGGTACTCCGGTTGTGCTCGCAAGCGATGACACAGTTCCGCCGCGACGTACTCAAGGTAGTGGCGGAGGAGGCCTGCAGAAGCCCGGACGTCGTTCTGCTTCAGGTAATCTCCGATCTCGGCCCACACGTCTCGCTCGTCCCATTGGGCTGGCCCCTGGTCGATGCTCCAGCCCTTGAACTGGATAGCCGCGCGATTTCCGATGAGAGCCTCAGTTTTCATATGCCGCAGCCAGATCGGGTCATGTGTGGTCATGATGAACTGCGTGTTCGAAAACTCCGTCTTGAGGAGGGTGCAGACCTCGCGACGGTGGCCCGCGTCGACGGACATGAGGACATCATCGAGAACCGCGAAACTAAACCCGCCTCCCTGGAGGTGCCTCATGAGCGCGAGGTACAAACATATGCCCATGCTGTCTTGATGGCCTTCGCTATGGTACGCGCCAGGCGGAAAAAAGCCGCGGCCGTAGAAATCGACATCGAACCCGAGCTTCCCCATCGAGGGCACAAGCTGGGCCTTGAACTTGTCCTCGTCGTCTCGATTCACAAAGCCATAGAGGCTGGCGAAGTCCCTCTGAACATCCGCATAGATGCCCACCAAGACTTTGTCGCTGGTGATGGAATAGATGTCTGACACCTGCCGCGCCCGCTGAGCTTGTTCCTTGGCCGTCTTGTGCTGCCTCATCGCGCTGCGGTAGACCTCAAGCCGCTCCTGCGCGACGGAGAGCCACTCTCGGGCAGAGTCCTGCTTCGTCGGCTCCGGAAGCTCGGAGACCACCTTCTCTAGTTCTGCGACCGCATCCAAGACTGCCGGCGGCACGGTCGACACAGTGGCAAGGGCTGCGATCGTGTCGGCCAGGGGCAGAAAGGCGGCGAGGGTTGTCGCAGTGATGGCGCAGGAGACACTGTGGTCTCGTACCGTCTGAATGGTCAGCGGCGGCCTCGCCAAGTCCCCATAGCGGACGAGGAAGTCGAGCGCAGACTGGATCTTCCGTAGGAGTGCGACTAGCGGCTCGGCCTTGGCCTCCGCTGCCTGGCGTCTGCGGGAGACCTCCTTCAAGTGGTCGATCTTGATCTGAACGTGCCTTCTGAGATCGTCCAGGTCCCAGGCGCTGTCACAAAACGGACACGCGTGGTTGGCAATCAGCCCCATCCCTGTGACATAGAAGCTCTCTTGGGCGACGCCGGTCGCGACCTCGGGGTCTGTGGCCAGGGCACGAACGTCAGCCTCCGCGTCCACGACCCGAGCCGTGATCGTGATGCTGACGATCTCGGCCAGCACTTCGCGAGCGGCTCGGATGTCGGCGAGCGCCTGGATCTTCGAGATACGCTGGGGCTCCGCCGCTCTCGCGGTCGCCAACCCGTCCCTAAGCGATGTCGTATCGGTTAGCTCCGTCAGCGCCAGAAGCCCGAGGGTGGCTCTTTGGGCGTTCGTGGCGGCAAGCACTTTGTCCTTCGTGAGTTCCGCGATGCCAAGCGCACGCAAAAGGTTCGCTCGGGCATCGGCGGCGGATGTGCCGAGGCCGGACAGCGGCCTCTCGCATGCGTTGGCGATCTTCTGAAGACCGGCGCGCACCCGATCCACCTGATCGAGATGGAGTAGCGCTTGCACCTCTTCGGCGCGCTTGCCGGGCGTGGCGAGTACGTATCGGATCAATTCCCGGCGTGAAAGGACGATCTCTGGATGCGACTCTACTTGCCTGAGAACGTCGAGCACGCCGGCGTCGCTTGGGGTGACTCGTGGCGAACCGGGTGCCTTCACGCTCCGCTCAACGGTGATCGTCTTGCCCAAGCTGGGAATAGTTAACTTCACCGCTACGCGGGCCTTGTCGGGGGCGGCGCGACTGTCCACATGTGGCCCGTGAGCCTTGAGGGAGACTTCCCCGCTTCCCTCGCCGGAGAGCCGCGACACGGTGCCGGTAAGCGCAAACTCCAGGGCGTCAACGATGCCGCTCTTGCCGGTTCCGTTCGGTCCGCAAATGGCGAAGTTCTTCCCTTTGAAGTCGAGGGTCATGTCTCGGATGCCGCGGAACTCTTTGATCGTGATGGACTCGAGTCGAATCACAGGAGGGGCTCGTCGGAGAGGACGGCCGCCTTCAACGCGCGGTCGGTAAAGGTCTTGTCCTCCACGAGTGCCTTCTTAAGCCGAGCGACCACTTCGGCCGGGATGTTCGCGCCAGTGAGGGCCTCGAGAAACTTCTCGAAGACCTGCGTTGGGACGTCTGGCGCCTCCTCCCTTATCGGTGATCCAGTCATGCTCCTAGGGTACTGCACCCAGCGGATAGGTACAGAGCCTAATGTTTCTTGCCTCCTGGATCAGGCACTGGATGGTCCATCATGGAACAGATCAGCGTCGCGGAACGCTTCTCCTGTGAAACGGACTCGCCCTCCCCGGGCTTCCGAGCACTCTGTCGCGAGCAGGCCGCCAAAAAGAACTGATTGACCCAGGCAAGATCCGGCTGCCATCACCAACGCAGGCAGCTGAAGCCCGGGCGCGGCCGGGAGCGCAGGACACAACCCGCCTGATACCTACTCTTGACACTCCCCAGAACTCATCAACCTCGGAATTGCGCTGGCGCGAGCCGAGCACCGATCCTAGACTCTTCGTGGCGCTGCCGACGCTGAACCCAACTCTCGGCATGTGAGCGGCGGTCACGCGGGTTCAGACCTCATCGGCCCAACCGATTTTGGCGCCGGAAACTAGCTAGCGACCGGAACTTCTGGCTGTATCGATGATTGGACATTCTCAGCGAACGCGCGGTGCGCTACCGTCTCCCACGGCCATGCCGCAGGTGAGCCGCTTCCGTGGAATCAGCGTGGAGATGTACCACGACGATCACCCTCCGCCCCATTTTCACGTGTACTACGCGGACGAGAGCGCGATAATCGAGCTTGAGACGGTGCGAATCATGGGAGGGCGATTGTCACCGCGCATACATCGGCTGGTCATCGAGTGGGGCCGCCGCCGCCGTGCGCAGCTACGAGAAAACTGGCGGCGCGTCGTCGCGCACGAGCCGCCACTCTGGATCGAGCCTGATGAGTGACTGGTTGAGAACCGTCGTCGAGGTCAAGCCACTGGATGGCTACCGGGTCTTCTTGAGATTCGATGACGGCCTGGAAGGCGAGCTGGACCTCGAAGCCCTTCTCATGCCGTTCAAAGGTGTATTCGCGCCGCTCCGTGACCTCGCGCGTTTCCACGAGGTTTTCGTTGACTGTCACACCGCATCGTGGCCGAACGGCGCCGATATCGCTCCGGAGGTCCTGTACTCCAAGGTCTCCGGTCGCCCGCTCCACTGGGCGACGCCCACTAAGGCAGAAGGTGGCCGATGAGGTACAAGATCGCGCTGCGGAAGACTGACGAAGGTGACAGCGTGTCGGTCCCCGGCTGCCGGGCTGTTGGTCGCAAGGTGCTCACGGACCTCGACGGAGCCAAACACGGCCAGCGGGCGTGTGATTGACGAATCCGGCGAGGATTACCTCTTCCCGCGCCGCTACTTCGTCGATCTGCCGGTACCGCCGGCCGTCAGACGCGCTCTGTCATCGGTCCCGAAGTAAGTCGAGCATGCTGAGAGACGTGGTCGAGGTCAGGCTGCTCGCGGGATACCGCGTCTTCCTGAAGTTCGACGATGGGGTCCAGGGAGAGCTCGACCTGCTCTCTACGCGCTCGTGTCGGGTCGTCCGCTCTCCGTCTAGCTGAGCCACCCCGCTCACCGTCGCGATCCTGGCGGACTAGATTGGCGAAGCGGCCCTGATACGATGACTCCAATGCCCACCTTCTCCGACCTCGGCCTCACTCCCAAACTCCTCGCCGCCCTGGCCGAGGTCGGCTACGAAGCCCC